>NZ_JBFTEI010000003.1:0-319566 GCF_041026685.1 Lactococcus sp. AK05 | reverse complement strand
CGTCATCACCTGTGCCAGTTTTACCGTCTTGTCCAGGTAATGTAATAGTACCATCTGGGTTAATGACATTGCCACCTGGGAGATGAACTGTGCCATCTGGGTCTACGACACTTCCTCCTGGAACATTAATCGTTCCTCCTGGTGTTGTAACTGTACCTCCTCCGTCTGGGAGAGTGACACTTCCATTATCACCTGGAATAATTGGGCCGTTTGGTTTAACCTTACCGTCATCGCCTGTACCAGTTTTACCGTCTTGTCCCGGTAATGTAACAGTACCATCTGGGTTAACGATATCACCACCTGGGAGATGAATCGTGCCATCTGGGTCTACGACACTTCCTCCAGGAACATTGTATGAGCCATCAGGACGATCAACTTTTCCTCCATCACTTGGAAGTGTAACACTTCCGTCTGAACCTGGTGTCAATGGTTGATCCCCAGTTACAGTAACATCATCATCTGTACCTGGCTTACCATCTTTACCTGGTAAGGTAACGGTTTTACCGTCACTAGGAGTAGTTGGGTTTGTTGTGCCGCCTGAACTTGAGCCGCCATCTGTGCTTGAGGTTGGGTTTGTTGTGCCGCCTGAACTTGAGCCACCATCTGTGCTTGAGGTTGGGTTTGTTGTTCCGCCTGAACTTGAGCCACCATCTGTGCTTGAGGTTGGGTTTGTTGTGCCGCCTGAACTTGAGCCGCCATCTGTGCTTGAGGTTGGGTTTGTTGTTCCGCCTGAACTTGAGCCGCCATCTGTGCTTGAGGTTGGGTTTGTTGTTCCGCCTGAACTTGAGCCACCATCTGTGCTTGAGGTTGGATTTGTTGTTCCGCCTGAACTTGAGCCGCCATCTGTGCTTGAGGTTGGATTTGTTGTTCCACCTGAACTTGAGCCACCATCTGTGCTTGAGGTTGGATTTGTTGTTCCACCTGAACTTGAGCCACCATCTGTGCTTGAGGTTGGGTTTGTTGTTCCGCCTGAACTTGAGCCGCCATCTGTGCTTGAGGTTGGGTTTGTTGTTCCGCCTGAACTTGAGCCGCCATCTGTGCTTGAGGTTGGATTTGTTGTTCCGCCTGAACTTGAGCCGCCATCTGTGCTTGAGGTTGGATTCGTTGTTCCGCCTGAACTTGAACCGCCATCTGTGCTTGAGGTTGGGTTTGTTGTTCCGCCTGAACTTGAACCGCCATCTGTGCTTGAGGTTGGGTTTGTTGTTCCGCCTGAACTTGAGCCGCCATCTGTGCTTGAGGTTGGGTTTGTTGTTCCGCCTGAACTTGAGCCGCCATCTGTGCTTGAGGTTGGATTCGTTGTTCCGCCTGAACTTGAACCGCCATCTGTGCTTGAGGTTGGGTTTGTTGTTCCGCCTGAACTTGAGCCGCCATCTGTGCTTGAGGTTGGGTTTGTTGTTCCGCCTGAACTTGAACCGCCATCTGTGCTTGAGGTTGGGTTTGTTGTTCCGCCTGAACTTGAACCGCCATCTGTGCTTGAGGTTGGGTTTGTTGTTCCGCCTGAACTATCCGAACTAGCATTTGATGAAGCGACATAGCTTGAAGCTGCTGAAGCATTTGATTCAGCTTGACTTGCAGCATATGATGCAGCTTCAGCTTCACTTAATGCTTGTGAAGCAAGACTTGATGCTGCTATTGAGTCTGCCATAACTTCTGACCGATAAGAATCAAAGTCAGGATCACTACTAATAGCTGCAGATCCAGCTTGGTTTGCTTCTGAGCTTGCTTTATCAACAAGTGATTGTGCTTGACTTGCATGATCGCTTGCTTGACTCGCTAATGAGCTTGCTGTGCTTGCAGATGTTGAGGCATCTGAGGCATAGCTTTGGACATTAGTATCATCTGGATATTGATTTGCAAGAGAACTTGCTGTTGAAGATCCAGATGAGACTTCATTTGAAGCTTCAGATGCAATACTTGTTGCAGATGAGGCTGTGCTTTGCGTATCATCCCAACGAGGTGAGACATAAAGACCATTTCCTGAATTACCAGTCAAAGGATCCCCAACAGAAAAGTCAGAAGTCAAGAATGCATTTGCATATTGACTCAAATCAAGTCCAGAGAATTTAAAGATATTTTCTTTAGATACGCCATCAGCTCCAACTTTGATAGACACATTGATAGTGGCAATTGCTTTACCATCTGCGTACAAAGTAGCAGTTCCATCTTGAGTAGAACTTGGCATATCCGCATTCCAAACATCAAGAACAGCATAAACTGTTTGATTTGTGCTTGCTGGAAGATTTTCTCCTTGTTCGTAGGCAAGTGTATATCCATAAGAACCTGTGAACTCTTGACCAGTAGATGGATCAGTTGATTCGTATGTAAATGTGATTGGGCTTCCAGCTGTATCAACTGTTGCCGAACTTGCGGTTCCAGCTACAAGTGCATATCCTGAAATTGTAGGTGCTGAAACTGTTTCTCCAGCATACTTGTCATAGGTATATGAACCGATTGATGTACCATCAGACGTTACAGCATTGATGACTCCTTGAATATCATTTGTATTTACTTGATAAACAATTGAAGTATATTGGGTTTGGCCTGGTGCTGCTGATACTCCTTGCACTGCTCCTAAAGCATCTGCTGTAATTACTGTTGTTTCTGGAACGAAAGTATTATCTAATTGTCTGTCAGTTGTAGCTGCAGATTGACCTTCATAATAATAATTAGCTGTTTTTAAATTCTCTAAAATTTGTTCTGTTGGATCGTTAAATGTCAAACCAACTGCAACTGTCGCAAGTCCAGTTGCTGAATAACCTGAACTTGTTAAAATTTGTTGAACAGCTGAAGACATTGCAACAGACATTGCACTAGAAGCTCCTGATAAAATACCATTAGATTGAGTAACTACATTCATGGCGGACGTGTCAGCTGCTACAGAACCCGTTGCATTATTTGCAGTATTCAACATATTTTGGAAAATCGTATTAATATTTCCTTGAGCTGTTGCAATATAACTACCTGCAACAGAAGCTGTATTAGTATTCGTTGATAGACCGTAAATTGCGAGGGCGCCTGATAATGCAAGATATTTTGCATAGGCAAGATTTACTCCAAGGTTAGATTGCAAATCACCTGATGCAATAGCATTTGAAACTGCTGCGGAAAGATTGATTGGCATTAATCCAGCAATATTGGATGAAGATAAGGCTGCTGCGGATACTTTTGTTGATGCTTGGCTTGCTTGTGCTGTAGAAACAGCAATAGGAAGCGTAGAAACAGTATTAGCTGCTAATGTCGCCTGACTAATTAAGTTAGCCATGATATTTGAAATATTTTGACTAACCGCTGTTGTATATGAAATTCCATCGGCATTGATTGTTAAAGTACCATCAGTATTCATTGTTACAGGTGCCAAAATGGATTGTGTATAAATACCATTTGTTCCCTTAACTACAAGCTTTAGCATTTGTTGCTAAACCATCCAAAGTCGTTTGTGCTGCATTTACTGTTTGTTGATAAGAAAGTAATGCGTTAATTAACGCAGATAAGGGTTGCTGTGCTTGAGTTGCTGCTTGAGCTATCGAATTTCCAAGCACTGCTGTTGTTGCTTGAGTAATATCTTGATAGTTATTTAGTCCTAGGATATCGGAAATTTTAAAAGAGCCAAAAGTAGGACCTGTAATTGGGATTCCAACGTTCACAACATAATCCATCAAAGCATTAAGTTGATAGGTTTGCAAATCTTCTGAATAGATATTATATAATGCTCCATTATTATACACAGTAACTTGAGTGGTTCCTGTTCCTCCAGCAACTGGTGTGACATTTCCATTAATATCGATATTAAATGTGGTTGCATTATTTACTGCACCTAATAGTGAATAAGTTGGCGTTCCAATCAAAGCTGTGGTTGCTTGAGATGCTGCAACAACTGCTGCGGAATTCATCAATTTATTTGCTTGGGAAGCATTCAATTGAGTTATAAGTTGTTGAGTGTTGGTTGTATCAATTAATAGATTTGATGCTCCAACCATTTTAAGCATGTTATTTTCTGCTTGTTGAGCTGTATAAAGCTGTAATGCAAGGCTAAGTAATGTCGAATTCGTTGCCGTCGCTAAAGAGTCAACTGCTACTGCTGCGGCAGCATAAGAAGCAACTCCTGAACTAAAGGCTGTATTCACAAGTGATGTTGCTGATGAATTACCTGTAAACTGAACAGAAACTAAGGCTTGCGAATCTTGGGTCGTTTGATAGTTTCCATAAGTTGTTGTCAAAGCATTGTTAGAACCAAGCGAAGCAATTGTTTGATTGTTTGCAACTACAGCTGAGGATAGCGCAAGGATATTCCCTAATTCAAGAAATTCAAGGGTTGATCCTGTTTGAGCAGTAATTAAAGCTGAAAGACTTGTTAAATTCGTGTTATTAGTGAAAACTGCAGTTGACGCGGTAGCTGCCGCTGTTGATGCCATATCATATAATGATTGCGCAGTTTGTTGAACTGTGGCCAAACTTGAAGCAATTGTACTATAAGAGTTAGCAATATTAGCATATGATGAAGCTAAGCTTGTATTCGATTGTGTTTGATATGAGGATGCAATTATTGAATAAGAAGTTGCTAAAGAATTTTGCATTGCAATTCCAGCACTTGCAGAAGCTGCTACAACCGAAGCTGAGGAAAGTATCTCACTCTGTTCATCAAAAGTAGTATTTGCAGTAGACGCATTAGATGCAAATGTAGAAGCGTTAGCAAAATCATCTGCTTGTGATTTTTGTAAATCATTATATGCCGCTACAGATGACGCAATTGCTGTACCTGAATTATTAGTTGCAATGGAATCTGTAATTGAAGTAGCGATTGAGATATAAGCAGACTGTGCTCCATCAAGTAAGACTGACTCTGAATGAATAATAGTAATATAAGAGTTAGCAATACTATTAAAAGCCGATTGTGCTGCCGAAGCTGAATTCAATAGTGAAGTTGCCGAAGTTGCTACTGAAGTTGCAGATGAAACAATAGAACTCATAGTTGTCATTGTGGCATTCGCTGAAGAATATGCATTTGAAGCTTGCACATAGGCCCCAGAGGCATTAATTGCTGCTGTACTATATGAATTAGCTATCAATCCATAAGAACTTGCAAGTGAAGCATAAGAAATATTGTTAGGATCAGAATCAGCGGCTGCTTGGGCAGTTTTACTCGTGCTAGATCCTGTAATAAGATCTGATGGGTTGGGAATATAGACACCAGCAACAATGGTCCCCCCTGCTGCTTTATAAGCGGAATCATAGGCACTTTGGGCGTATGATGAAGCTACGCTTGATGTATAGCTTGATGCCAAACTTTCCCAAATATAATTACTCGTTGTTGCAAGATTTGCTGCCGATTGACCTGCAGCTACTTGAGAATTAAAAGTGCTAGTAGCTGATGAAGTATAGCTTGATAAGCCAGCAGAGTTAGCCCCAATTGCTGCTACTGAAAAAGCAGATTGTTTATTCATTTCAGATGAATTCGAAATGGCATTTGAAGAGGCTACTGACGCTGTTGAGGTTGCTGATGAAACTACTGAACTTGCAGAAGAAATCGTTGTTGTAGCATTTGAGGCAGCTATCGCATAAGAACCGGCAGATGACATATTTTGTAGTGCAAGCAGTGAACTTGCTGTATAGCTGGCTTGGATAGATGTCAGGGTTGCACTCAGTAGAGAATAAGCAGAGCTGTAGGTTAATAAATTATCAGATGTCGCTACCGCTGAAACTAGCGCAAAAGCTGAAGAAACATTACTAGCTAAAGAAGATAATACTGTAGTGGCGCCATCAGATATTAATACTGCTGTTTCTGAGTAATATGCAGATTCGAGAGATGCATTTGATTTACGAAGTGCATCAATCATTGAATTATTTGCTGCTACTGAAGAGGCTGTAATTGTATTTGCTGTTGAAGTTGCTGTAAAACTTCCGGAAGATGGCTGACCACTTGTAAGTTTTGTGTATGTCCCACCAGCAAGTTGAGCTGTCGCTCCTCCTGCAGAGGACTGACCAGAATCCGTACCAGGAGTTGTAATTGTTACAGCAGCTACAGAATAACCTGCTTGTGTTTGATCAGTTGATGGCGAAACAGTCCATGAATAAGAACCATCTGAAAGCGTAGAACCTGAATTTGAAATTGACTGAGTTGCTTTAATATCAACTGTTGTTTGTGAAGCCGCTCCAGAACCAGCTGTTACTGCTCCGTTTGAATTCAAGTTTGTCGAAGAGGTTGTATTAATCGTTCCTCCACTTGAAGCAGTAGATGAACTATTGATACCAATTGTTGTTGCTCCACCAGTGCCGTTTGTGTTTTGTGAGTTACTCGTTTCTGGTGCGCCAATTGGATTTCCAGAATTATTATCTTGCTTAAGTACAGCACTTGAAGAATTTACTTGTGCATCAGTATAACTACTCGGATTTGCTGAAGATTTTGCCGCTGTATTAGCTGAATTTGCTACAGAAGCATTATCAGCTCCAGCTGTAGCATTTGATCCAAGTCCACCAGTTGCAGTGTTTTCTGCTCCAGTTGTTTTACCTGTTGAAGTTGAAAGAACTTGGTCAGCAAAAACGCCATGTGAAGAGGAAGCAATTGCTCCACCTGAAACTACTAAAGCAAGGATAGACGAGGCATAGAGCCATTGTTTTCCTGATTTCCAAGTTCTAAAGTTTTCATGAACTTGTGCATTTTCAGGAATTTTGAATTGATTGTTTTTCATCAGTTCTCCTTTGTTCGTCATAATATTTTTTAGAGTAAATGTTTTTATTATGACTAGTGAATATTCCAATAATTTAACATATAATAAGTTTCAACTAAAACTACTAAAAGTCATTGTGACTTCTTTCAATAAACGGGAAAGCCCCTAATGGTAACATTACTTATTCTCATTTTCATGCCTCTTTTCTTTTGACTTAGTTCAATGATTATTTCCATGAATAAATGTAAAATGATGTATTTTCAGCCTTTATGAAAGAATGAAAACCTTATCAGGAATATGTACAAATTCCTTTTGATAAATTATACAACTTTCTTTCTTTTATTTCAATATATTTCTTTTAGATTTTTTGTTTTTATTTTAAATAAACATAGTATTTCATAGAATACATTTTGATTTTACCTTTCATTTAATTATCTTTTGAGTTAACAATTAAAAAAACCTCATCATATTGATGAGGTTTCTATCTTTTACATGTTAGTACCGTTTGAAGCAATTACTTCTTTATACCAATCAAATGATTTTTTCTTAGAACGTTTTTTTGTTCCATTTCCTTCGTCATCTAAGTCAACGTAGATGAATCCATAACGCTTACTCATTTCTCCCGTAGATGCTGAAACTAAATCAATACAGCCCCAAGGTGTGTAACCCATTAGGTCGACACCATCTTCAACTGCTTCATTCATTGATTGAATGTGTTTTTTGAGATAATCAATACGATAATCATCTTGTATCGTTCCGTCTTCTTCTACTTTATCAATTGCACCTAAGCCATTTTCGACAATGAAGAGCGGGACTTGATAGCGACCGTATAAATCATTAAGGGCGTAACGAAGTCCGTCAGGGTCAACTGCCCAACCCCATTCGCTTTCTTTTAAGAAGGGATTTTTAACTCCTCCAAGAACCATATTTCCTGAAGCTTGAACGCCTTCCCCTGTTTTTGATTCTACAGTCGACATATAATAACTAAATCCTATATAATCAACTGTTCCTTCTTTTATTATCTTTAGATCTTCTTCGGAAATTTCAAGTGCATCTGCATTTACTCCGTGTTTACGGTGAAGTCGATTCGTAAATGCGGGATAGGCTCCTCGAACTTGTACATCATTACAGAAATAATTAAACTCTTGAATGCTTTCTTGTGTTGCTAATTGATTTACTGGGTTTGCATCGAACGAATAAGTTGTTGAATAAATACTCATACAACCAATTTGTAAACTCTTATTCAAGTCATGCCCAAATTTTACAGCTTGAGCACTTGCAACAAATTGATTATGCCAAGCTTTGAAAACATTAGTTTTATCATCTCCACCATTAGATGGAACAAGTCCTTGACTTAAGCCTGAAAAGAATGTTGCTGAATTGATTTCATTAAAAGTCATCCAATATTTCACTTTGTCTTGATAACGTTCTAACAAAACTTTTGCAAAACGGACATAAAATTCGATTAGTTCGCGATTTTTCCATCCTCCATATGTTTTAGCTAAATTAAGTGGCATTTCATAGTGGGAAATTGTAACCACTGGTTCAATTCCATATTTCAAACACTCATCAATTAGTTGATCATAAAAAAGCAAACCTTTTTCATTTGGAGTTGTTTCATCTCCCATTGGAAAAATTCTTGACCAAGCTACCGAAAAACGGTAAGCTTTAAATCCCATTTCTGCAAATAATGCAATGTCTTCTTTAAACTGATGATAATGATCAATTCCATCATGATTTGGATAAGTGAAATGTTCAGTGTCAATCGTCCAATCAAATTCCGGACTTGCAAGAATTGCCAATCTTTCTTTACCTCCTGGCATTGCATCTGCTACTGAGAGCCCTTTACCATCTATATCATAAGCACCTTCTAATTGATTTGCTGCCGTTGCTCCACCCCATAAAAAGTCTGTTTTAAATGTCATTTTATAATTTTCCTATCTAATTTTTAAAGTTTTTCATCAATGCTATTTTAAACTGGATTTGCCACTAATTCAGTTGTTTGTGCATTAACTGCAGTTAGTAACACTTCATTTTGATGAATCGTCGATTGATTTGTAACTAGAATGTCCATATAATCCTGAGTATTTGTTACAATGATTGGAACTTGAGTACTGTATCCCGCATTTTGAATACGCTCAATATCAAACTTGAGGAGTAAGTCACCTTTTTTTACACTCTGTCCTTGTTTTACAAAGGTTTCAAAGTATTTTCCTTCAAGTTGGACAGTATCTATTCCGATATGAATGAGAAGTTCAGTTCCCTCATTTGAAATTAAACCTACTGCATGTTTAGTTGGGAACAAAATCATAACCATTCCATCAAATGGAGCACGAACCTCACCTAGTGTTGGTTCAATCGCTGCTCCTTTGCCCATTACACCTGCAGAAAAGGCTGCATCTTTAACTTGTGATAGTGGAATAACTTTTCCTTCAAGAGGGCTTCCAATTATTTCTTTATTCGTTTTTTGTTTATTAAATTTTTTGTCAGGGATTGGATTTTCAATAACATCATCTTCAAATCCCACAAGATAGGTTACTACAAAGCCAGCTATAACTGCTACAGCTGATACAATCATCATTTTAATCGCGCCTGAAACTTCACCTGTAAGGGTAATATTAGATGTAAAACTGAAGATTCCCAAAGCTCCCATTGTATAGGCTTTAATTCCCAAGGCCATGGCAACAGCTGATAAAATTCCACTTACGATACATGAAACCCAAAATGGACGTTTCTTAGGGAGGGTAATTCCGTAAATTGCTGGTTCTGTAACACCAAACCAACCAGAAATAAAGGCTGGTATTGCTAATTCACGAAGTCGTTTATCTTTTGTTTTTAACATCACTGCTCCAACAGCTCCAGTTTGCGCAAACGATGCTACACTTGCGGCAATTAAAAGCGCGGTTGGTTCTCCTTTTGCTAATGCGATAATTGCAAATGGAACAATTGCCCAATGTAGTCCAAACATGACTAAGACTTGCCAAGCAAATCCTAGCACTAAACCAAAGATAATAGGATTAAATCCTTGTAATGCTAGTAAACCTTTACCTAAAGCATCTGAAGCAAGATTCATTACTGGTCCAATAACTAGGAAGCCTAGAGGAATTGAGATGATTGCCGTAAAGAATGGTGTCAAGAAAAGCTTTACTACATCAGGAATAATTTTCTTTAACTGGTGTTCTAAAAATGCTGCAAATGCTGTAATGGCAATAATTGGCATTACAGAAGACCCGTAGCCAGCAGTTGGTACTGAAAAAGGAATTCCAAAGAGGCTTAATCCACCACTTTCTGCAAATGTTTTTGCAACTGTTCCGTCTACAAAACCTGGGTAAACAAGTGCTGCGGCAATCATCATTCCAACAAATGGTGAGCCATTAAATTTTTTCATTGAAGTATATCCAATGAAAATTGGTAGGAAGAGAAATAGACCATCACCCATTGCATTAAAAACAGCATAGGTTGCAGACGCTTGAAAACTTTGTCCCAAGGCAAAGGATAAAATTGCATTAACCCCTTTAATCATACCCGCTGCTGCTAATGGAGCTAATATTGGTTGGAAAATTCCTGAGATCAATTCCACAAATTGATCGAAAAGGTTTCCTTTTTGTGCAGAGTCTGCTGGTGAGGTATCAAGTACCCCAAGGACAGCATCTACATCTGCACGCACTTCTGGTACATGATTCCCAATAACGACTTGGTATTGGCCGCCAGATTGCATTACTGTAACTACACCATCCATATTTTTCAGGACATCGGTATTTGCTTTTTTCTCATCTCTGAGTTTAAAACGTAACCGTGTAATACAGTTAATCACTGAGATGACATTTTCTTTGCCACCTACATTTGCTACAATGTCTTTTGCAAGAGCTTCATATTTGCCCATTACAAACCTCCAAAATAATATATTTTTTAGAGGTTTCGCCAACTTAATGTCACGATCCAATTGTTACCATAGTTGATGATGACTAAAGTCATCTTAAAAATTAATCTTGTATTTTTTCTAAAATACGTGCTAGATGAACGGTCATATATATTTGTTCATTTTGAGAAACTTCGTACGACCTTGTCTGTTTAAGAAACTCACTGACTTTTTTTGTTCCTATGTATGCTCTTGGGTATTTTCTGGTTATTAGAATGAATAAGTCTTCATCGGTGCTTTCATCACTTTTTGTATTAGAAAGTATTCTTTCGGTGAAAAATTTAAGGTGAGTAATGAACCTTTGAAAATAAATATCTTGCTCATTAAAGTTTACTTGTAAAGTATACTTTAGAGTTGTTAATATTTCTTCCATTAATTTTGTTAATTCCGTTGCATATTCATGACCACTTCCCAGGGTTCCATTAACAATGTGCATGGCCAGAAAACCTGCTTCATCTTCTGGAAGTGAGATATTAAGTTTTTCTTGAACTTTTTGAAGTGTCTCAAGACAAAGTGCAAATTCTTCTGGAAAAAATCTCTTAATATCCCACAAAAGAAAATTTTTAATAGTTATATTGTCTTTTTCACGAATAATTGCTGCATTTAAATGGTCAGCGAAAGCAACCAATACGGTATCAGAAATTGTTTTATCAAATTTTGTTTTTGCTTTTGCTAAAGTTAAAATCGAAAGTTCTACGATTCCACTTGGAATTTCCGAAAGTAATTCTGAAAAATTCTGTTGCTCAGAAGTTACTTTTAATGCAAAAATTTTTTCAATTTTTTTGTCTTCAACAACTTCACCTGCTTTTTTCCCAAATCCTAAGCCTAAACCCATAAGAATGGTTTCTTCATTATCATTTTGAGCAATGACTACATTATTGTTCAGAACTTTTTTGATTTTCACATTCTTCTCCATTTCACAAAAATAGACCTTATCCCCCTATGACTATAGGTTTGATAAGGTCTAGCTTAACTTAATAATCACTATCCAATTTTTTGTAACCGTTTTATTTAATAAAAGTATACCATTTGTAAAGTGGACTGTCAAGGATATATGGTTTTATTAATTTTTCAATTATCTTAAAAATTGATTGCGTTTTCAATAAATTTAATAACTTCGTTTTCTTTACCTTCATGTAAATCACGAACAATTTTTGAACCAACAATAACTCCTGAGGACACTTTATTAAAACGGTCCACATCAGATAATGTAGAAATTCCAAATCCTGTCAAAACAGGAACATCCGTTAATGAAGACAACGCTTTTAAATGTTGGTCAAGCTGGTTACTATAAGCATTTTCTTTCCCAGTTACTCCATTTATTGCAACGGCATAGATAAATCCTTCAGCATCGGCTACAAGTTCTTTTTGCCGTGAAAGTGGCGTGGTTAATGAGACCAGAGGAACTAAACAGATATCTTTATCATTGATAAAGGGTTTGATATAGTCCTCATGCTCTTTAGGTAAATCTGGAATGATAAGGCCTTTAACTGGTGTTTCTTCAAGAGCTGCAACAAACTTTTCAATTCCAAACTGATAAACGGGATTGAAATAGGTCATAATTACTAGAGGAACTTTTGTATCAATTGTTTTTAAGGTTTCAAGAATACTTGAAAGTGATACATTTCTTGCTAAAGCACGCAAACCTGCTTGTTCGATGACTGGGCCATCAGCAACCGGATCTGAAAATGGAACGCCAATTTCAATAGCAGAACTCCCAGCTTGTTCAAGAAGTTGAATGGTTTCTTTAAGACCTTCTAAGCCTTTTTCATGGTCGCCAGCCATGATATAAGGGACAAAATTATTTTTTTTATTGCTTAAAATCATTTGTAAAGTTTTCATTTTTTCACCTCTTTTTCTGCTTCAAGTCGTTCTTTTACTTGAACCACATCTTTATCCCCACGTCCTGAAAGACAAACAATCATTGATTTATCTGGTCCTAATTCTTTTGCTAATTTGACTGCATAGGCAATAGCATGAGAACTTTCTAGTGCTGGAATAATTCCTTCAGTTCTAGATAAGATTTTAAAACCTTCAAGTGCTTCTTCATCTGTAATATCAACATATTTTGCTCGTCCAACAGCATTGAAATAAGAGTGTTCTGGACCGATTCCTGGATAGTCTAAACCGGCTGAAATACTAAAGGCTTCTAAGATTTGACCATTTTCATCTTGAAGGACATCCATGAGTGTTCCATGAAGAACGCCGGGGCGGCCTTTAGTAATTGTCGCTGCATGATGTGGTGTATCAATCCCAAGACCAGCAGCTTCAACACCATACATGGCAACTGATTCATCATTAACGAAGGGATAAAAAAGTCCCATAGAATTTGAGCCTCCGCCAACACAAGCTACTAAAGCATCTGGAAGTTTATTTTCTTTTTCTAAAAATTGGGCACGCGCTTCCTGTCCAATTACAGCTTGATAATCACGCACAATTTGTGGAAATGGATGTGGTCCAAGAACTGAGCCCATTACATAATGCGTGTCTTCAACTTGAGCAACCCATGCTCTAAGTGCTGCATTAACCGCATCTTTAAGTACGCGTGAACCGTCAGTTACTGAATGAACTTTTGCACCGAGTAATTCCATGCGAAAGACATTGAGAGATTGTCTTTTAACGTCTTCTTCACCCATATAAATCGTACATTCCATGCCAAAGAGGGCAGCAGCGGTTGCGGTTGCGACACCGTGTTGGCCTGCACCTGTTTCAGCAATGACTTTATTTTTTCCCATTTTTTTGGCAAGGAGGACTTGTCCGAGGGCATTGTTAATTTTGTGTGCTCCTGTATGGTTTAGGTCTTCTCTTTTAAGATAGATTTTTGCTCCGTCCGCATATCCTGTTAAGCGTTTTGCATAATAGAGTGGGTTTTCTCGTCCAACATAGTCTTTAAGTAATTCTTTAAGTTCTGCTTGAAATAGAGGGTCTTTTTTACTATCTTCGTAGGCTTCTTCTAATTGTTTTACTGCTGTCATTAGTGTCTCAGGTACGAATTGGCCCCCGAATTGGCCGTAAAATCCTTTGTTGTTAGGTTGGTTGTAGGTCATGTTGTTGCTCCTTTTTATGTAAGTTTCATGGTAAATCTCATTTAATGTTCGCGTCATTTTCTTCAAAAAGTAATTTCTTTAAAATCTTCTTATCTTTAGTTTTTTTGGCTCGCCAGCTATCTGTCACTGCCGCTTGGTAAATTTGAACATTTTGCTTTAAAGTAGGGAGGAAAAATTCTTGATGTAACTCAGATTTGAAATTGATTTTGGGAATATCATTATCGTCAACCCCGGCATAGTTTTTAAGGGTTTCCACACTTGCAAAGCCAACATGAATGCTAGCTTTTTCAAATTTATGCTCATGTAAGTCAATGAGCTGATAACCTAATTCTTCCATTAAACTTGTTAATTGCTCAAAATTTTCAAAATCGGGCTTTTTGAGTTGAATATCAATGTCATCAGGATTTGTTGGAAAATTGATTATTTGCTCAACTGCTAAACTTCCCATTAAATAAGGGATAATCTTATTTTCATTTAGCTTTTTTGTGATTCTTAAAAATTCTATAAATAATTGCTTTGATGAAGCAAGGCTTGCATTTTGAACAAAGTTTTTTATTTTTTTAAGGTTTTTAATTCCGTCAGTTTCTACTCCAGAAGAAACATCCACACCGTAGGCATTTGGAAAATGTTGAATAGCAGCTGCTACATTTTCTGGATTAAGTCCACCAGCAATGAAAAATTTATTTTTCAGACCGCTGGTCACCAAAGATTCCCAATCAAATGCTTGACCACTTCCAGCTTGTGGACTATCAAATAATAAAATTACATCTTCGTATTCTTTAAATTCTTGGTCTGGCCTTATTGCTTTAATAACCGAAATATCTAGTTGATTAATGTAATTCATATCTTCATTTCCGTGAAGCTGAACCAGATCAAGTTGAGCAACTTGAATGGCTTTTTTTACAAAATCAATAGGTTCATCAACAAAAACTCCTACTTTTTTGACTGTTTTTGGGACATCGTTTGTGATTTGAAGAATTTTTTCTGGTGCAACTTGGCGTTTTGAGGGACTAAGAATAAAACCGAGATGTGTGGCACCAGATTCTACGGCTGTATCAACAGCTTCTTTTGTAGATAAGCCACAGATTTTAATTTTCATTCGTTTTCCTCTTGACTTTTAAATCTTTCAAAGATTTTTCTAGATTTTCTGATTGCATGAGTGCTGTTCCAACCAATATTCCATTGAAAGTATCGGAAACTTTTTGGGCTTCGTTTGCGCTAAAAATGCCTGATTCGGAAATGTAGATATTGTCTTCTTTAAAGTAGGGAGTCAAATCTACTGAATTTTGTAAGCTCACTTCAAAGGTTTTTAAATTACGATTATTAACTCCAATAATTTTAGTCCCAAGCTGATGAGCAATCTCAAGTTCTGCTTTATTATGTGTTTCAACAAGAACTTCAAGTCCTAGTGAAAGTGCGTAGTCGTAGAGGTTTTGGAGTTTGGGGTATTGATTTTCAAAAACTGCGACAATGAGTAAAATAACTGTTGCTCCCGCATTAACTGCCCGATTGATTTGTTTTTTATCGATGATAAAATCCTTGTTCAAGGTGGGGATTTGGACATTTTCTGAAATTTCACGGAGATATTCAATATTTCCTTTAAAAAATACAGGGTCAGTTAAGACGGAAATCATAGCGGCACCGGCTTGTTCGTAATCTTTGGCTTGGTCAACGATATCCACTTCTAAATTGATATCACCTAGACTGGGCGAAGCTTTTTTGACTTCGGCAATCACTTGAAGCTGGTCGGAATGTTTTTTTAAGTAATCATAAAAATTGCATGTTTGACGAACTTTTCCTACTTGTTCTTCTGGCATTTTAGCAATTTCAAGTCTTTTTTCTGCTAGGATTGTTTCTAGAAATTTTCCTTTTTTTATGTTCATATTTTTCTCTCATTTTCTGCTATTTCAAAATTTGCCATCAAGATTTTTAACCAATTTGTTCTGCTTGTAATTCATGCAACTTGGTAAGAGCTGCTCCTGTACTAATTACTTCTCTTGCAAGGTCAACTCCGGATTTGACGGAATCAACTTTTCCATTGGCATAAAATCCAAGTCCGGCATTTAAAACGGTCGTTTCTAAAAAGGCTGACGGTTGATTTTCAAGGACATTTTTTAAAATTTCAGCATTTTCTGGGGCTTCACCTCCACGAATATCATTGAGTTGAACTTCTGAAATACCAACGTCTGAGGCTCTAAATTCATGCAAAGTCACTTTGTCATTTTCTAAAAGTGCGTAATGATTAAGTCCAAAGGGAGTTGCTTCGTCCATTCCGCCTTCACCTGTGATGACTAATGCTCGCTTACGGCCTAAGCCTTTCAAAACATTTGCTGTTAATTCAAGTAAATCTGGACGTGAGGTACCAAGAAGTTGCGTATCAAGTGGAATTGGATTGATTAGTGGCCCAGTCAAGTTCATAATTGTTGGAATTTCGAGTTGTCTGCGGACTGGCGTGAAGTATTTCATCGCTGGGTGGAGATTTTGAGCAAAAAGGAAAACTAAACCAACTTTGTCAAAAACTTGAGCTAACTTTTCTGCTGGTAAATAAAGATTGATTCCTAAGGCCTCAAGAACGTCTGCCGAGCCAGATTTACTGGTAATGGAGCGATTTCCGTGTTTTGCCATATTGACTCCACCAGCTGCTAAAACAAAAGCGGCTGTGGTTGAAATATTAAAACTGAATGAACGGTCGCCTCCTGTTCCACAATTGTCCATCGCATTTGTCAAATTTGTTGGAATAGGAATCGCTGCTTTTTGTAAAGCTCGAGCCAAACCAGTCAATTCGCTTGCTGCTTCGCCTTTCATTTTTAATGCTACTAAAAAGCTGGCAATTTGGACCTCACTTAATTCACCTTGGATAATTGAATTAGCAAGCATATTCATTTCATTTTCGGTCATGTCACGACCTGACATCACTTTTTCAAGTTCATTTTTCATTTGATGACTCCTTGTTTTCATTTACTTGGTTGACAAAATTTTCAATCATGGTCATGCCGTCCAATGTGCCAATGGATTCGGGGTGAAATTGTAATCCATAAATCTGTTCTTTTTCATTTTCAATAGCCATAATTTCACCATCATCTGTCGCGACTGCTGTGATTGCAAAATCTGGTAAAGCGACTGCCTCGTCCATGACAATTGAATGATAGCGCATGACTAGAAATTTTGAGGGAAGATGATTGAAAAGTAAATTTCCTGAGGTCTGACGGACTTGTGAATTTTTGCCGTGCATGACTTGATGGGCTAAGCGCAGTTTGCCACCAAAAACTTCAACGATGGCTTGAAAACCTAGACATATTCCTAAAATTGGTTTTTGACCTGAAAATTGCTGAATAAGTGTTTCCATTTTCCCAGCATCCGCAGGCCAACCAGGACCTGGTGAGAATATTAAGGCGTCTGCTTTTTCTGCCATATTTTCCAAAGAATCATCGTCATTTTTCACAACTGCTACATCAGTCAAAGCACCTACATACTGCACTAAGTTGTAAGTGAAACTATCGTAATTATCTATTATTAAAATCAATTTTGTCTCCTATTTTTAACAACAAGGCCTGTCAGTAATTTTTTATTTTCTGTCAGTAAAAAATTACTGACAAAATTATCTGATGATGTTAAATTTTTTATGTCTACATCTTTTTGGGTCTATTTATTGACCAACTTTCAATAAGCCTTGGGCTTTGTTTAAGGTTTCTTGATATTCATGTTCGGGTACTGAATCGTAAACAATTCCGGCTCCTGCTTGAACATGTGCTTTCTTGTCTTTCAAGACCATTGTCCGAATAGCAATTGCAAAATCGCAATTTCCATTTTTCGTTAGATAACCGATAGCTCCTCCATAAATTCCTCGTTTTTGCGTTTCAAATTCATAAATTCTTTGGTAGGCTCGATGCTTCGGTGCTCCTGATAGTGTCCCCGCTGGTAATGTGGCCCGTAAGGCATCCATAGCTGTAAATTCAGGACGAAGCTCGCCGGTCACTTCACTTGTAATATGCATGACATAGCGATATTTCTCAACTTTCATGAAAACAGGAACTTCGATTGAACCATATTTGGAGATTTTACCTATGTCATTTCGTCCTAAATCAACAAGCATTTTGTGTTCAGCGACTTCTTTGGGATCACTTTCTAAATCTTCAATAAGAGCTTGGTCTTCAAATTCAGTTTGCCCCCGTTTTCTTGTTCCGGCAATTGGATTGGTTGAAACTTGATTTCCATGAACAGCAACCAAACGCTCTGGTGAGCTGCCAATGACATGAAAATTATCGAATTCCATAAAGTACATATACGATGACGGATTTTCAACCCGAAGCTTTCTGTAATAATTAAAGGGGTTGTCAGTAAAATCGGCCGTTAAACGTTGTGATAAAACAATTTGGAACATGTCACCATTTCTGATAAGTTCCTTTGCTTTAGCAACTTTTTCTTCAAAAAGTTCTTGAGACATATTGCTGACGAAATTCATTTTACTTAATTCTGTCAGTTCATTTTCTGCTTCTGTCAGTAAAGATAATGACTCAATATTTGCTGACAGCGCGTTTTGTAGCTCTTTTTCTGAACGTTGACTGTAAGTATTGTCTTCAATAAAAATCAATTTTTCTCGTTTGTGGTCAAAAATTAGAGCTGATTCGTATAACATAAAATACATATCTGGTGTTCCAATCGAATCTTTCAGTTCAGGTTGAATGCCTTCAAAAATACCATAGGTATCAAATCCAGCATATCCAATCGCTCCACTTGTAAAAGGTAAGTCTAAATTTTCGTCAGTACTTTCTGGCTGACAAACTAATTTTTCCAGAAATTCCATTGGATTTTCATCGCTAATGATTTCGTCATTAACGCTTAAAATTCCGTCAGTAAATTTGATGTGCTTCACAGGATTTAACGCAATAATTGAAAAACGTGATTGGTCATTTTCTCTGGGAATGGATTCTAAAATTACTTTATTTTTCCCTTTCAGGCGAAGATAAACCGAAATTGGGGTCATGGTGTCTGCTGAAATCTCTTTAATTTTTCTCATGTTTTCTCTCTATCTATAGGTTTGAGGAAGTCTTTTCCATTGATACTGATTAGTTAAAATTTAAGCTTCGCCATCGTTGGTTCATTTTAGAAATCCTTTCAAAAAAATACAAAAAAGCCCGTAGAGTATCAAATACTCTACGGGCGTATGTCACGCGGTGCCACCGTAATTTAAGAGTCCCTAAAAGTATTACAAAAATACTAGAAAAACTCTTCTTTTCCTCGTCTAACAACAAGTCGCTTGGTATCGGGAGCATCCGTGATTTTTATTGTTTCAAATCAAATTGCGAAAAACAAATCGTTCTCGACTTTCAAATCAGCCCATTCGCTCTGATGAATTTATCTGCTCGCACAACCGCAGACTTCCTGAAAAAATTCTGATATAGAGTTACTTTTCTGATGTTGAAAATAATTGTAAAACTTTTTATGAGACTTGTCAAGGATTTAAAAATATTTTTTTAAAAAAATGAAGAAATTAGAGCTAAAATGGCTAAACCACCTTGAGTGAGAATAATCTTTTTATTACTTGTCAAAGAGCCATATAAAGCCACTAAAATAATATAAATAAGTAGTAATCTAACAATTTCAAGTGAAGCTGACGAAAAGAATATTGCATAAATTAATCCTAAACCAATCAAACCGTTATAAATCCCTTGATTTTTAAAAAGCGTTTGAACTGAAGAACGTTCTAGCTCCTCTTTTCCCATATTAAACACACGACTAGTTGTTTTTGAGCTTGTAGCAAAGGTTTCTAAATACATAATGTAGAAAAATTCCAAAGCAACCAAAAGCGATAGAATAATTGTTAAAACGGTCAAATTACTTCTCCTTTTTATTTAAAAGTAGTGATTTTATCAGCATTCATGCGGACAGATTCATAACCTTCTTCAACTGCTTTACCAATTGATAAAATCATAACTGGTACAAAACGTTCTTTGTCTAAATCAAAAGCTTCTGCTAATTGGTCTTTTTCAAAACCACCAATTGGATTTGTCTCATAACCGTGAGCTCTTGCCACCAACATCAATTGCATTGCTGCCAAACTTGAGTCAATTTTGACAACATCATTCATTTCTTGTTTAGAAAAGCTCTTGTAATAAGGGATAATTGCTTCGATTTGGTGGTCTCTGACATCTTGGGGCATTTTTCCTTCAGCAACTGCTTGGTCATAGATTTCTTCACCTAATTCATAATTAAGCATGTCACCAAAAATTAAAATCATGGCTGATGAAGTATCATTTTGACGTGTGTTAAAGCGAATTAAAGGTTTCAATTTTGCTTTTGATTCTTCGGTTTCAGCAATGATAAAACGCCAAGGTTGCATATTTACTGATGAAGGTGCAGCTGTTGCTTCTTGAATCATTTCAAGCATTTCTTCGTGAGAAATTTTGTAGTTTTCATCATAAAGTCTGACAGATTTTCTACCAAAAGTAATATCTGAGAAATCGTTATTTTTAAAGTTCTTATTCATTTTTTCTTCTTTCATTGTGTTAATTTTGTGAGTAGTTCTAAAAGTTGTTCTTCTTCTAAATCACTGAGCCCAATATTTAATATTTGTTGACTTTCATCTAAAGAATCATCATGTTTTTTTGCACAAAGTGCTAAATCATTTTTAGCTTTATCGGTAATTTCGACAAATACTTCTCGATTATTTTCTTTATTGCGCTCTCTTTTGACAAGATTTTTTTCTTCAAGTAATTTTAAATGTCTTGTTACAGCAGCACTATCAATTTTTAATTCATTTTGTAATTGACTTTGAGAGCAACGACCTTTACATTTTAAAATCATCATCAGTTGATAACGAGTAATACTATAACCCGTTGACTTCTCAAATTTTGCTGTCATTTCTTGATTTACAATTTTGAGCTGATAGAGTAATTGGCTGACTTTTTCAAGCTTCATAATTTATTTCTCCTTTCTTAATTGATTCGTCAATCGTTGATTAGTCAATTATAATATTAAAATAAATAAATTACAACTAAAAGAATTGAGAAATAAAAAAACTAGGATTCAACCTAGCATTTTTCCCAATATAATAACTCAAATATCACTAATCTTTCCATTTCTCGAATTTCTGTTTCACTAAAAAATAATTGCGTCAAAGCCGCTAATTCTGTATTTGAAAGGTCATCAGAGAAATAATCAGAGAAAAACTGTGAACTTACTTTTTCTGATAAAAAGAATCTAAATTTCTTACTTTTAAATTCCCAGCCTAATTCCTCTAACCATACCTTATAAAGCAACATCTGCGCTTCTTTATTCTGTTCTTGATTAGGCAAATACAATTGTTCGACCTGACTAAAGAGATTATCCTCATCAAAAATCAAACGTAAAATTCCAACATTTCCATTGGCAATCCGATTTAATTCTACTAAGGCTTCTTTTGACTCCAATGCAGGATTCATGGCTGAAAACACAAAATCATAAGTATTTTCTTTTGTATTCTTTAAAAATTTATTTTGTTCTTGATGCGTGAAAGTGATTTTATTTGAATCAGCTGACTTATTCTTGGCAAATTCTAACATTTTTGCTGACAGATCAACAAGATGATAGCTGTCAGTAAAATTTGAAAAGTGTGGAATATATTTACCTGTCCCACCAGCTAAATCTAAAAATTGACTTGTTGGTAAAAGTTTTTCAGTCACCAAAAATTCCTGTAATTGCTGACCAATATCAACCAAGCTTTCATTTTGAATTTCTTCATATTCTTGAGAAAACTCATCCCAATATTGTTCTAATTCTTTAGTATTATCATCCATTTGTCAGCCTCTTTCCCAATAATCATAAGTCCTATCTATAATTATAACAAAAGCTTTTAACTAAGCCTAAATTCATTAACCTAAAATCCGACCAATAAAATAATGAATAAAAATTGTCAGTAAACCAATAATAATATTTCTAAGAATTGCTTTAATTACCAAGCCATCCGAAAGCTTAGCACTAATCATTCCAGTTAAGGCCATTGCAAGCATTGTTGCAAAAATTGTTGCTGGAAATTGCCAAGCACCCTTAACTAAAATCATGGTTAGTAAAGGAAAAAGTCCACCAATCGTAAATGAAATTAATGATGAACCTGCCGCTTGCCAAGGATTCATATAATGTCCTAAAGCAATATCATATTTTACTGACAGAACAGTTTCCAAAGGTTTTCGAGCAAGTAATTCATTAGCAATTTCTGCTGAAGTTTCCGGACTGATTCCTTTTTCAATATAAAAATCTTTCACTGCTGCTTTTTGATTTTTAAAATCATCTTTCAGTAATATTTTTTCTTCTTGAACCACAACTTTCTCACTATCAGATTGAGAACTGACACTTGCATACTCACCAGAAGCCATTGAAAAAGCACCAGAAATCAAATTTGCCAAACTAGCAATCAGTAAAGCAAAGCTACTTCCAGAAGCTGCGGAAACCGAAAAGAGCACACCAACAACTGTAAGAATTCCATCATTTGAACCCAGGACTCCCGCACGGACACTATTTAATTTTTCATCTATTGTCATTGTTTGTTTTTTCATCACAAACCTCCTTGTTTAAAGAGCAAACCCACTACATAAGTAACAAGCATCGTTAAAATCCCAGCAATAATATTTCTAAAAGTTGCATGTTTTTTATCAGCACCATTTAAATAAGCCGCAGCATAACCTGTAAATCCTAGAGCGATTAGTACAGAAATAAATGTTGCCAAAGCACTCCAACTTTTAGGAATTAAAGAAATGGCTAGCATAGGCAAAAGCGCTCCAGTTGGAAATGAGAGCATTGAGGCAATTGCCGCTCCTTTAGCACTCAATTCTTGTCCAATTGTAAACCCGTGTCTTTCACGAACCGTTGTTGCTAAAGCATCCTTTTTCATCATCTCATCCGTTGCTTTATGAGCTAGTTCATTAGAAATCCCATCTGCTCTATATTTTTGATAAACAAAATCAAATTCATTTTGATAATTAGTAGCAAGTGCTACTTTTTGTTCTTGGATAATTTTTTCCTGAGCATCACGTTGCGAACTGACAGAAACATATTCTCCCATTGCCATACTGACCGTACCTGCTAAAGTTCCGGCAAAACCTGCCAGCAAAATTGTCCCAATATGAGAGGTTGCGCCAGAGACACCAATGACAATCCCTGCAATCGAAATAATTCCGTCATTTGCTCCCATAATACTTGCCCTGACAATATTATTTCTTTGAATTAAGTTATTTTTTTCTTTCATTATCTCACCCTTTTAGAATCATTCTAAACTATATTTTAGAATGATTCTAAACAAATGTCAAGTCATTGAAATGATTTTCTGTTGATGATATAATAAAATAAATAATAAAGATAGGAGTGCTGATTTTGGAACAAGACTTAAAAGAACTATTACAATCACATGGTTTAAAAGCCACACCACAGCGTCTCATTGTCTTAGAATACCTGATAAAACATCAAACTCACCCAACGGCAGAGCAAATTCACGAAGATTTGGAAAATATTAGCTTAGCAACGGTCTATAATACCCTTGATAAATTGGTTGATAGTGAGTTAGTGATTGCTATAAATGACGGTAGTAAAAGAAGATATGACTACTACGGAGAGCCTCATTATCATGTTGTCAATAAAACGACAGGTGAGATTATGAATGTAGATAATTTTGATTTTCGTCCCCTAATGGAGGCCGCTCGAAAAGCTAGTGGTCTTAATATTACTGGTTACAAAGTTGAAATTTATGGAGTTGAAGATTAAATTTATCAAAAATGCTAATGATAATCATTAGTGTTTTTTTGTTCTATTTTATTAATTAAGTAATTTTAATCTTACAATATAGTAAGTTTATTTTTGAAAAAAACTGATAAAATAGATTTGTTTAACAGGAAAGGAATAGAATTTTATGAAAAAAATATTAATTGGACTTGTGGCCTTGGTTTTTATTATTGGAGGTTCCGCTTTCGCTTGGTACAAGATAAATTATGGAGGAACAAATTATTATGTCCAAATCCATAATGACGGAAAAAAACTTGAGGAAAAAACGCAAAGCGGTTCGGTTTGGCATGGCTATGGTTATAAAGAAAAAGCCTACAACAATGCAGGACAAGAAAAAACACTAGAATTTACTGCCACGCATAACTTACGCCATGAAGCCTATTTGAAATTAACTTATAATAAACAAAAAGGAGTGACAAATTGGGAAGAAGTTAAAAAAACTGCAATCCCCAAAAAAGCTCTAGATAAATTATAAAAATTCCGTTCCTAAGCCAATTAGGAACTTTTTTCATTTAAAAGGATTAATGACTCGAGACTATTCAAACTTTCGGTAAATCTTTGATTAACATAAATCATCTATGTTAAACTATTAATAATACGAAGTATATAAAGTACTTAGAAATTGAGGATAAAATGACAAAAATAAAAAGTATCAAGTGTTGGTCTAATCATGACTAAATTTAAAGGAATTATTTACGCTTCTTTGGGAGCCGCCTTTTTTGGGATTAGTAGTATTATTGCTGGACTCCTCTTTAATCGTTGTTCTATTGAGCCAGGTTGGCTGGTTACCACGCGCATGCTCTTTTCAGGCTTGTTGTTACTTGCTTGGTTAGCAATTACTAAGCACAACATCTTTAGTGTCTGGTCTTCTGTAAAATCAAGTCTAAGAATTGTAGCTTTTGGGATTTTCGGAGTACTTTTTGCACAATCTTCTTTTCTATTATCTGTTTATTACGGAAATGCAGCTATTGCGACTATTTTACAATCTCTAGGTCCCTCCATCATTATTATTATTTTAGCTATCAAAAGTAAAGCAATTCCACGTCGTCTTGATATTATTGCCATTTTTCTTTCTTTAATTGGTGTCTTTCTGCTTGTGACTAATGGAAATATCGGAGAACTTAGTTTTTCAGCTTCTGCTCTTGTTTGGGGGCTTTTATCCGCCCTTGGTGTTTGTGCTTACACTCTTATTCCATGTCCACTTATCAAGGAACACTCTCCATTAAGTGTTGTTGCTTGGGCCTTATTAATTGGTGGTGTCATTTCTAATTTCTTACATCCAGTCACAAATTTACCTAAAAATTTTGATCAGACTGATTTACTTTTGGTCAGCCTCATCGTTGTTGTTGGAACGCTCTTAGCTTACTCTCTTTATATCAATAGTCTAAAATATACAGAACCTCATATTGTTGGTATGCTTGGAATGCTTGAACCTGTCACCGCTATTTTAATTTCCACTTTATTCCTAGGTGTTTCATTTTTAGGATTCCAACAGTTAGGTATTTTTGTCGTCTTTCTGTCGCTATTTCTCATAAATTTTCCAGCTAAGAAAAAATAAAAAAACAAAGCGTAAAAAATACGTTTTGTTTTTTTTAATATTATTTGAAAATATCTCTTATCTCTGGTTTAACTTGTGTTGTTCCCGGAATAAAGTGGATACTTTCAGTGCCTGCTTCTGCTGCTGTTTGATAGTACCAAATTTTCCATCTTAAAAAGGCCAAATTCATTTCTAAAACTTTAATTTTTTCTTCTAATTGCTCTTCGTGTGTTTTCATAAAATCTAAACGTTCATCAAGTGTTGAGTCGCCCTCCATACACCAATCAATAAATTGAGCAATATCTTTTATGGGTATGCCTGATTTTTTTAAACAATCAATGACTTCAATATAGCCAAGATCGTCATCTGTAAATTCTCTTCGACCAGCTTTATTTCTTTTAGCAAAAGGGAGCAAACCTTCCTTATCGTAATAACGTACAGCATCGTTAGAAACGTTTAATTTACGTGAAATATCGCCAATTGTATATTTTGTCATTCTTTCTCCTTGACATGGAGTTAACTCCATGTTGTATAATCAGTATATCAAAAAAATACTCTTAAGGAGAAATAAAATGTCTAAACCACTTATTGTTATAACAGGAGCAAGTTCAGGATTTGGTGCTGAAATTGCAAAATTATTTAATGCTGATGGATTCCCAATGTTGCTTTTAGGTCGTCGTACAGATAAAATCAAAGCCTTGCCCCTTGATTTTACGAATGTACTTGTGGAATCTGTAGATGTCACAGACAAAACATCATTTGAAAATGCAATTACTAAAGCTGAAGAAAAATATGGCAAAACTGATCTTCTAGTCAATAATGCAGGTGTCATGTTATTAGGAAATGTTCTTAATCAAGATCCAGCAGAATGGAAACAAATGATGGATACTAATGTTTTGGGTGTACTCAATGGAATGCAAATTGTACTTCCGCAAATGGTTGAACGCCAAGGAGGAACAGTAATTAATATGTCTTCTCTTGCTGGTAAAAAAACTTTTACCAATCACGCCGCTTATGTCGCTTCAAAATTTGGTGTTCATGGTTTAAGCGAAACTATCAGAGAGGAAGTTTCTGGTAAAAATGTTCGAATTTCACTTGTTGCACCTGGTGCTGCCGAAACAGAATTATTGACACATGTTACTGACGAAAGTGCCCTAAATGATTATAATCTTTGGAAAGAATCAATGGGTGGTACAACACTTGCTCCTGAAAGAGTTGCCCAAACCGTGAAATTCATTTATGATATGCCTCAAACGGTTAACATCAGAGAAATTGATATTGCTGCAACCAATCAAAATGCTTAATATTTAATAGCTTAGATAAAAAAAGACACTATTTTAAATTAGTGCCTTTTTTATTTGTGAAAAATTCAGAAAATTCTATCTTTTTGTTGACAAAATAATTTAAAAAATGTATCATGTAACAAAAAGTGACATAAAAATATCTATGTTATCAAAAAAATCACAAAGATATTTAAATATGCCATTTCTAAGAAAAGGGGATAAATTGATGAAAAAAATTATAATAACTAGCTTGTCTATTATCTGTATCTTGACCATTATTGTTATTTATCAAATTAGAAAACCAAAAAATCAACTCAATCTAATTATTTGGTCTTCTTATATGCCTCAATCCGTCCTTGATAATTATGAAAAGAAAACCGGAACTCATGTTAATATGACTACTTATTCTTCTCCTGATGAGATGATTGCCAAAGTTCGGGCAGTCTCTCCAGGAACTTATGACCTTGTTGTTGCTCCCGGAAATGACGTAGAAATTTTGAAAAAAGTTGGTTTGCTAGATAAATTAGACAAAAGTAAAATTCCTAATAGCAAAAACTATGCTAAAGATTGGCTAGGACTTTCTTATGATAAGAAGAACAACTATTCCTTACCTTATCTAGGTTCTTATTTGGCACTTGCCTATAACAAGAAAAAAGTTTCACCAATCAACAATTATTCTGATTTGCTTAATCAAAAGTTCAAAAATTCCGAGGTTGTTGTTTCCGATGCCCGAGCTGTGATTGATTCTGCTCTCATTAATTCTGATTTGAATGTTAATCAACTTACTAATGAAAATTTGAGAAGTGCAACTAATTTTCTAACAGCTTTACGTCCCAATATAGAAGCACTAGATTCAGATTCTCCTCATACATTATTGGCAAATGGCGAGGCTTCTGTCGGATTAGTCTATAATGCCGAAATAACAATGGCAAAAATGGCTAACAAAAACATTGTTGGCGTCTATCCAAGCTCTGGAATTGATTTACAAGTTGATAATTTTATGAAATTCAAAAATGCTAAAGGTGGGAAAAATGTCGAAAAGTTCATCAATTATGTAGAAAGTGCAAAAGTATTTTCTAGCATTGTCAAAGAATATCCCTATCTCAACCCCAACGAAGCAGCATGGACTTATCTTCCCATTTCTTGGAAAACTGACCCTATGAGAAATTTGACAGCTCAACAATTACAAAAGGCTCAAATGCCACTTGATATTGGAAGTAAAACAAGAGTTTTAGATAAAATGTGGAACAATTTTGTCAATCAATAAAGGCAACTATTATGTGTATTTAGATTAAACATATTTGATAGGAGAATACGATGAAAAAGCGGAAAAGGCAAAAAATACCCTGACTTATCTCGAAAAATCAGAACTAGAAATAAGAAATGAGGACAATAAAATGAAAAAAATGGAAATTACAATCCGTCCAGAATCACTTGAAAAATTAAAAGATATTCTTGCTAAAAATGGAGTGCATGGAATGACCGTCTACTCTGCAATGGGAGCAGGTAATCAAAATAGTGACGTCTCCAAAATTTTAGAATTAAGTGGCGGACAATTTCATGTCAATCTGTTACCCAAAATCGCTGTCATCACTTATATCGAAGATGAACGAGTCGAAAAACTTATCTCAGAAATTGTAGATGAACTCTCAACTGGAAATGTTGGTGACGGAAAAATTGCGGTCGTTCCACTTGAAACTATCGTTCGTATTCGAACTGGAGAAAGTGGTTCTAAAGCCTTATAGTATTTGAAAAGTGTCAGGAGGAAAATTATGGCATCAATCATAAAAATCCGTAATCTCGACAAGTACTACGGAAAAAATTATATTCTTAAAAATTTGGATTTGGACATCGAAGAAGGAGAATTCATCTCAATTCTTGGACCTTCTGGATCTGGAAAAACCACTCTTCTTCGGATGATTGCCGGATTTGAACAGCCAACGTCGGGTCAAATTTTTCTGGACGGAAAAGATATTGCAGGTGTGCCAGCTTATGAACGTGCGGTCAATACTGTCTTTCAACAATATGCACTATTTCCCAATTTGACAATCGCTGAAAATGTAGCTTTTGGTCTAACCTTGAAAAAAGTTCCTGAAGCTAAAAAAAGAAAACAGGTCTCCGAAATGCTTCATCTCGTCCAACTCTCTGGTTTTGAAAATAGAATGCCCAGTCAACTTTCAGGTGGGCAAAAACAGCGTGTTGCAATTGCTCGCGCCTTAATCAATGAACCAAAGGTCTTAATTTTAGATGAACCTTTATCGGCCCTTGATCGAAAGTTACGCAAATCAATGCAGCTTGAACTTCGTAAAATTCAAAAAAATCTTGGATTAACCTTTATTTTTGTCACACATGATCAAGAAGAGGCGATGACAATTTCTGACAGAATTGCTGTTATGAATGGCGGAATGATTGACCAAGTCGATTATCCTTATAAGATTTATGAAAAACCCGCAACTGAATTCGTATCAGATTTCATTGGTGAAAGCAATGTTTGGAATGGATTAGTTAAACGTATTGAAGATAAATTTGTTTATGTTGCTGTTGAAGCTGGCGAATTTATCATCCCAAGACCTGAAAACATTCGTGTAGGTGATTTAGTCTCCTTCGCCGTTCGTCCGGAATATATCGAACTTTCTCAAGACTCCGGTATCCCTGGCATTATTTCTGACCAAATTTTTGTCGGTGGGAGCACCCAATTGATGATTACAATTGCCAATGGTTATGTCCAAAAAACAATGACTGGTCATGTGGAAGACTACAAAACTGGCGAGACAGTTCTAGTTAATTTTAAACCTGAAAAAGTAGTAACTCTAAAAAATGAAGGTAATGATATCTATAATGCAATCTCCCACCCAGAATTTAACTTTCTAGGAGGTAATCTATTTGGTAGATAAATCTAGACTAAAAAAGCCTATTGATTGGTTTAAATATATTTTGATTCTACCTCTCATTGTTTGGCTTGGACTTTTCGTTGTTTTTCCTTTGTTAGATGTTGCAGTCATGTCTTTTATGAAATCAGGAACTTATGGTGGTGTGGAAGTTGGTTTTTCGCTAAATAATTATTTTAGCTTGCTGTCACCGCTCTATCTAAAAATTATCTTTCTCTCCTTTCTTTTAGCATTTGTTGTCACTGTGATTTCAGTTCTGATTGCCTACCCTTTTGCAATGTTTGTTTCAAAAAAATCTAATGCAAGTCTTTCTATTTTGACGGCTTTAATTACTACTCCTTTTATGATTTCATCCATTTTAAGACTTTACGCTTGGATTATGATTTTACGAACAAACGGAATTCTTAATTCTTCTCTTATGAAAGTTCATGTGATTGGTAAACCCCTCGATTTAGTTTACAACAACTTTGCTGTCGTTCTTGGTATGGTCTATACGCTGATTCCTTTCATGCTTTTACCTCTAATTTCTGGTTTTCGCAATGTCGATATAAGCTTGGTAGAAGCTACGCAGGATTTAGGGGGTAAAAAATTAGAAATATTTAAATATATCTATCTTCCGACTACCTTGCCCGCCGTATTTTCTGGCTCTATCATGGTTTTTATCCCCACCCTTGGTTATTTCTTCGTTTCAGATATTATGGGTGGTTCAAAATCTATTCTCATTGGGAATTTAGTCCGTGACCAATTTATTTCTGCACATAACTGGCCTTTTGGTTCAGCTTTGTCAGTTTCAATTATTGTTTTCACCTTCCTTGTTCTCTGGCTCTATAAGAGAATGGGTGGTTCCCTTGATGATTTAGGAGGTAACTAATATGAAAGAAAAAACTTGGTACAAATCCTTTTATATTTGGCTTGTTTTTATCTTTTTATATCTGCCAATTTTCGTTATGGTCTTCTTCTCCTTTAACCAATCACGGCAAAATATCTTTTTTACAGGCTTCACTATTGATTGGTACAAAACTTTATGGTCAAATCAAGCTTTGATTAACGGTCTGATGAATTCTTTGATTGTCGGAATATCAGCAACTTTTGTCGCCACAATTATCGGGACTCTGGGTGCTGTAGGTCTCGCTAAATATGATTTCGTAGGAAAATCATTGATCAATCAAATTCTTTATGTTCCAATAGTTATTCCAGAAGTCGTTTTAGGTATTTCCTTACTTTCGATTTTTGCCTTCTTTAATATTCCATTGGGACTTTCAACATTATTTATTGCTCATGTCACTTTTTCCGTTCCTTTTGTCCTTGTATCAGTCAGGGCCGGATTCACGGAGGAGACGCTCGCATTGGAAGAGGCGTCTATGGATTTAGGGGCAAATAAAGTAATTACTTTTAGCAAAGTAACAATTCCCGCTATTTGGCCTGCAATCATTTCTGGAGCTTTATTGGCTTTCACACTTTCACTAGATGATGTTATCATTTCCTTCTTTGTTGTTGGTCCTGACTCACAAACTCTTCCACTAGCCATTCTTAGTATGGTTAGAGTCGCAGTGACACCTGATGTCAACGCTCTAGCAACACTAATACTCATTGTTACTGTCCTTCTTATCTTTAGTAATACTGTCAGAAATGTCAGGAAGATACAGAAAAATAAACTGTGAGTACTAAAATATTCAAACATTTAAAACTTAGAAAAGAGAAAATTTATGTCACAAGAACAATTTAATTTCGATAAAGAAGCAACTATTGCAAAGCTTGATGAAGTGATCGGCTATATCAAAAAAGATAAGTTTGATAGCGAAACAATTAAAAAAATCACCGATGATACTCTTGAAGGATTTGATGATTATGTCAGTCCTGGCTGGCTAAAATATCGTAAATCTGTCTCAACTGATGCCGCCGTCCTTGAATGGCATGACGAAGGAAGTATCGATTATGGTTTAAATGATGAAGAATTCATTGACTTTTTAGGTGGATTTGGAATTTATACTTTCGGTCACCGTAATCAAGAAATTTTGGAAACGGTAGAAGCTCAATTAAAACACCAAGCACTCCATTCCCAAGAACTTCTTGATCCACTTCGCTCTTATCTTGCTAAGGCGGTCTCAGAAATTACTCCCGGCGATTTACAATACTCTTTCTTCACAAATGGTGGAGCCGAAGCTGTTGAAATGTCTTTGAAACTGGCACGTATCGCAACAGGTGGACGTTGGTATATTTCAACTGTGGGTGCCTTTCATGGAAAATCAATGGGAGCAATCTCAGTCGGTGGTAAAGGAAGCTATCGTGAACCTTACCTGCCAATGATTCAACAAGTGCAACACGTTGAATACGGAAATGCTGAAGATATGAGAAAAGCGATTGCTAATTTGCAAGAAGTCGGCGAAAAGGTAGCAGGAATTATCTTGGAGCCTGTCCAAGGGGAAGCAGGAATTAAATTACCACCTGAAGGCTATTTGCAAGAGGTGCGTAAAATTGCTGACGAATTTGGTGTAGCCTTAATTTTTGATGAAATTCAAACTGGAATGGGACGAACTGGAAAAATCTGGGCTTCGGAATGGTCTGGAGTTACCCCTGATATTATGACTTTTGGGAAATCATTTGGTGGTGGTATTATGCCAATTACAGGGATTGTTTTTACAAAGAAAATGTGGGTCCAACAGCTTATTGATAATCCTTGGCTCCTTGGCTCTCCAACTTTTGGTGGAAATCCACTGGCTTGTTCTGCTGCTCTTGCCGCAATTCGTTATATGATTAAATACGATATTCCTCAACAAGCTTTTGAAAAAGGAGAATATTTGATTCCAAAACTAAAAGAATATGCTAAAAAATATCCACAGCTTATTCAAGAAGTTCGCGGAATTGGGTTAATGATTGGTATTGAGTTCAATACAACCGATATTGGCTATGCTGTATCAAAAGGACTTTTTTCAAGAGGAGTGATGACCGCTGGAACTCTTGTTAATGCTAAAACAGTTCGAATGGAACCACCAGCAATCGTCACTTATGAACAAATTGATACTGTTTTAAAACGTTTTGGAGAAACACTTGAGGAAATTTCAAAAAAATTATGAAAATAATCCTTATCAAGTAAAAAGATACTAGTTAACTCTAGTATCTTTTTTAGCTATTTATTTCATATTTTATCTAGCAAATAAGCTCTGTCTTCAAAAATTATTATTTAGAAAATATTTTCTTAAAAAAATTAGGTCCTTTAGATTCTTTGGTTGCTTCAATTATATCATTTGCCATAAGTTCTGGTCTTATGTGATAACGATTGTAAAGTTCTTCTTTTGGAACAGCATCAATAAACTCAGTATCTGCACCATATACAAGTGTTTTTATCCCTTTACTTGCCAAATAGGTCGCCACTTTTTGACCAAATCCCCCATCTTTAGTGCCATCTTCAATCGTAACAAAGAGTCCATGAGTTTCAGATAATTTGTCTAAAGCAGCTACATCCAAAAGATTTGCAAAGAATGGATTTACAACCGTTGGATTAAATCCTGATTTTTCAAGTTCTTCTGCGACATTTTCAGCTTTTTCAAGCATTGCACCAAGTCCTAAGATTGCAACTTTTTCGCCAGACTTAACGACTTCATACTGAGGTTTGCTAAAATCAGTAATTTTTGTTGGGCGATTTTCCAAAGTATGCTCTGGCAAGTGTATAAATACTGGATGTTCATATTGATTATATGCCCAATTAAGCATTGCAAAAAGGTCTTCTTCACTTGTTGCTGCTAGGTCAATTACATTGGGAATATTTGATGTTTGACTATAAACAAAACTTCCTTGGTGAGTATCGTTTGTTCCGCCAATTTGACTATTACTGATAATAACAATTGCTGGTTCTTTATTCAGTGCCAAATCATGGTTAAGTTGGTCATAGGCACGTTGTAAGAAAGTTGCATTTTGGAAAATAATAGCTCGAGTTCCTGCTGCTGCGATTGCTCCACCAAGTGTCACTGTATATTGTTCAGCAATTCCTCCATCAACATAATTTTTTGGATGATTCTTAGCAAATTGTGACAGGCCAAAGAACATCGGAATTGCGGCATTAATGGCGATAAGATTGTCACCTTTGGCTAACTTTTCTTCCATAAAGTCAAGAAATACATTATTATAGCTGCGAACGATATTAGTTGAGCTATTGACTGGTTGACCTGTAGCAATATCAAAGGGTGCAAAGACTTGGTGCATTCCTTCTTTATTTTCAACTGCTGGTTTATAACCATGTCCTTTCTCTGTATGAATATGAAGAACAATTGGACGATTGATATCTTTTACTGATTCAAAAAGGGCAATCAAACTTTGGATATCATTTCCCTCCTCAAGGTAACGGTAATCAAGCCCAAATGATTTAAAAAGATTATTTGCTGAGGTTCCTTTACTTGCTCGCAGATCTGCAAGATGTTGATAGATTCCTCCATGATTTTCGGTGATGGCCATTTCATTATCATTTACTATAATAATAAGATTCCCGTTAAGTGTACCTGCGCCATCAAGTCCCTCAAATGCAAGTCCTCCTGAGAGTGCGCCATCACCAATGATGGCTACAATATTTTCATTTTTTCCTTGCATATCTCGAGCCAAGGCATATCCCATAGCTGTTGCAAAAGATGTAGATGTATGACCGACTCGAATAAAGTCATGTTCATTTTCTTCAGGGTCTGTATAGCCTGTTGTTCCAGAAAATTTGTCTTTGTCAGTAAAAAATTCTTTACGTCCTGTTAAAACTTTATGCGGATAGCTTTGATGACTAACGTCCCAAATTAATTTATCAACAGGTGAGTTAAAGACTTTATGTAAAGCAACAGTCATTTCTACCACACCAAGATTTGGTCCGAGATGACCTCCTGGATATTGACTGACACGATTAAGAATTGCATCACGTACATTTGTAGCGAGCTCTTCTAGTTCTAGCGCTGTAAGAGCCTTGATGTCTTTGGGGTCATTTATTTTGTCTAATACTGTCATAATTTTTTCTTCCTAGTTCTATTGAGATTATAAAGCTGCGAGTAAAATTTAATATTATTTAAGTTTAATAAGGTCATTTTTTAATAAGCTAATATAACATTAACGTTTACGTTTGTAAACGATAAAGAAATTATACTTTTTTATATTTTACTTGTCAAGAAATCTGTCATCTTTTTTAAAGAAAGTCTATAATATTATTTTGAGAAACGCATTGGACTGAAATAAAAAAAGACTAACGTAATTATTAGTCTTTTTCCTATTATCTTATAAATTGTCATCTATTTTTTCTAAGAGTCTCAAAAATTCAGCTTGTTCTTTCTCGGTCAAGGGTTCAATCAATTTCTTTTCAGATGCTTCAAATATTTGATTAATCTGATTAATAATTTTTAGTCCTTTGGGCAAAATATAGATATTTTTTTGACGTTCATTCTCTTTAGGAATTCGTCTTTCGATATATCCTTTTTTTTCCAAACCTTGGAGCATACTCGTAATACTTGCTCCTCGTCTATTAAATACTTCTGCTAAATCTTTTTGGATGAGACCTTTATCTTGATTTTCTGCAATATATGCGATTACTCTAGCTTGTTGATGATTCACTTCTAAATCTTTCATCATTTGACTAGAGGTCATCATTGATTTTTGTGAAATAGAACGAAATAAATTTGAATAGATTGTATTAGCCATTTGGAGGACTCCTCTTATTTGATTTGCTGTTTCTTATTTCTTAGTATAATGGTCTTTTATTCATTTGTCAATTTATAACAATTAGATATCTAACAGTTAGTTCTTTACTTTTTTATTTATTTGATTTATGATAATTCTTGTTAGTTAGAACTCTAACTATTTTTTAAAAAAAGGAGAATCAAATGTCTGAAAATTTAACAAGAGAATGGATTAATTTCTCAGACCAAAAACTGTTTGATAAAAGTTATCTCTCAAAAACATATCACATTCCGGAAGAGTTCTTATCGTATGCAACAGATAAAGATGAGAGTGCTCGAATAGAGATTGACGATGAAACTAAAAGTCTACTCATTATTTTTGATATGCCATTTGAAGATCAAACAGATGTGGCTTATTATTCATCGGGACCTATGAGTTTTATTGTAACAAAAGAGGTCATCATCACAAATATAGCGGATAAAAAGATGGCAACAATCTTGAAAAATTCAAAACTGCTTCATCAGTTAAATCCAAAACATAAAACTTCTTTTGTTCTTCATTTCATGTTAGCCATTGCCAAAATTTATGTCGATAAAATTAGAATTCTCAATCGTAAAAGAATATTAATTGAACAAACTTTGGGTAAGGCACCGAAAAATGAAGACTTGATTAATTTGATGAAAATTGAGCGAAGTTTAATTTATTTCATTATGTCCTTGAAATCAAATTCTTTAGTCATTTCTAAAATTAAAAGTGGTAAATATTTAATACTTTATGATGATGAAAAGGAACTTCTTGATGATTTAATGATTGAAGTTGACCAAGCTTTTGATATGTCTAATATTTCAAATAGGATTTTGAATGAGATGACTGATTCTTATGATTCAATCATTAACAATAATACAAATAGTGTCATGAAATTTTTGACCTCTTATTCAATTATTCTGACTATTCCTACCATCATTTTTAGTTTTTATGGTATGAATGTTCCTCTGCCCTTGACTAATCTCCCAAAAATATCTTGGGAAATCATATGTTTACTAGCCCTTTTCTTGTCAGTTTTACTGACTCTCTTCTTCGTCAAAAAAGATTATTTTTCTAAACGATAGTTTTGGGTTGACAAAACAAAAAATAAGTATTATGATATTCTAATAGTTAGATATCTAACTATTAGAATATCTATCATTTCGATTCAGAAAGAAGAACAATAAAAATGAGTAAAAAATCCAACTCTTATTATCTTAAGGAAGCGCCCATCAGAAAAGCAATTGCTCACTTATCAATTCCCATGATGATTGGAATTTCCGCAACAACAATCTATAACTTAATCAATGCCTATTTTATCGGCCTTGTCCATGACACAAATATGATGTCAACAATCACTCTAGGTTTAACAATAACCATTGTTTTTATGGCCATCGGAAACCTTTTTGGTGTCGGAGGTGGAACCTTTATTACTCGTCTGCTAGGTTCTGGCGACAAAGAAAAAGGAAAGAAAATCGCTGGTTATTCTTTCTATATGAGTTTAATCATTGGTTTGCTTATTGGGCTTGTTTCTCTTTTCTTTTTAAGTCCAATCGCTCATATTTTAGGAGCAGACGCCGCAACTCTTACTTATACTAAAGAATATGCTGGAGTTTTATTAGGTGGTGGTTTTAGTATGATTTTAAACTATGGACTGGAACAATTAGTTCGTGCAGAAGGTGCCTCAAAAGAATCAATGTATGGCATGTTCGTTGGGGTTGCGACTAGTATTGTCTTAGATGCCCTCTTTATCCTAGTTTTAAATCTTCATGTCATTGGGGCTGGACTTTCAATGGTGATCGCAAATCTAGCTTCTACAGCTTATTATGTCTGGTTTTTAGAAAATAAAAGTGAATCGCTTAAAGGATTTTTGAAACATTTTAAAATCAGTTTAAAAGACCAATTTGAAATCTATAAAATTGGGATTGCAGAAGTTTTCAAATCAGCATTTATGATTGTCACAACACTTTTGTTAAATCACTTTTCTGTTCAATATGGTGATAATGTTCTTGCTAGCTTTGGGATTGCCCTTAGAATCACTCAACTGCCTGAATTTTTGACCATGGGACTCTTTTTAGGGGCCATTCCACTCTTTGCCTATAGTTTTGCTTCAAACAATACTCAACGATTAAAAGAAGCACTTAAAGAGTTAACACTTTGGATTGGTGGAATTTCTATTCTCTTTGCTTTAATTGTCTATCTTTTTAGAGTTCCTGTCATGCAACTCTTTACTGATGATAGTGCAGTAATCAAGGTGGGCTTAATCGTACTAGCCGCACAACTGGTTTCATCTGTCTTCAATGGTTTTTCTGGATTATTTACTGGAATTTTTGAAGCTTCTGGTCTAGGTGCGCAAACTGGGGTAATGTCTACTATCCAAGGGATTCTTTATATCCCAATCGTCATTATCTTACATCATTTTTACGGATTAACCGGCCTCATCTGGTCAATGACCCTAACAGAAGGAATTGCCTTTGTAGCAGGTCTCATCATGCTTATCCCTTATTTATTAAAATTAAACAATGGTAAACTTATGGAAAATCAACCTGAATTAGCCGTTGCTGAATAATATATTAAAAACGAGGAAATTTATGGCCTCGTTTTTTTATATATTATTTTCCAGTCCAGACGAATTTATCATAATTTAAGCCTGATAAAGCTTCAATTGTTTGTTTTGTTTTGAGGTCAGCTGACTCTTTAGCATTTTTTACTGCCACTTCTCCCCCAAAAGAATCAGCCATTTGTAGACGTGAAATTTCTTCAACCAAAATAGCATGTGTTTTTGAATTAAGTTTAAAAGTAAAAGCATTCCATAAAGCAATCAGCATCAAGCCTCCAACTAAAAACGTCATCAGCATAGCAATTCCAAAGCCCGCACTTTGAATCTGATGTTCTAAAGTAGAACTTGTTACCAAATGGTGAAAAGCTTGTCTGGTCGTCACATGGTGCACTTGTACATAATTTGACATTTTATCTGCCACATTAGAAACATGTTGGTTATAACCAGCAGCTCCCATAACCGCTCCAATGACAACATTAAAGACAATATTAGTGAATTTACGTACAAAAGTCATAGCTCCAGCAAAAACTCCTGCCCGCTGTTCTTTATGAATGATCATATCAATATCAGGAATTAAAGGAAAGACGACCCAAGGAAGGCCCCCAATGATGTTACGACCCACAGTGAAAACACAAGTTGTAAAAATGATGAGTCCCGTAATCTGAGCTTCTGATAAACTTCCTCTTGTAAAATAAACAATACCATAAGTGATACATGCTAAAATACCAATGCCAAAACCAATTAGGTAAAGCAGGCGTGGTCCAATTTTGGGGTGATTAAAAAGCCATGCTCCAAATGGTGTATATGCAATTGTCATAATCAATAAGGGTGTCGCTAAAATAAGAGCTGCTTGCGCTGGATCAAGTGTTAGAGTTGGCAAAAACGAAATCGTCGCAAAGATAACAAAAATAGCTGTAAAAGAATCAATAATCCCAAAAGTAGAGAAATAAAGAACTAGATGTTTACGAAAAGTTTTAATCCTTAAGGTTAAAAGTAAATTAGCAATATTTTCCAAGAATAACCTAGCAGGAGTTTTAGCTCGTTTTCTTTCTTCATCTAAATGTCGCAACATAAGTTCTGTCTTTTCTTTAGAAATCAGAATAGGGTCCCAAGAAGAAAAGTAAACAAAGAGTGTAAATATAATTCCAATCACACCCCAAACACAAGCTGTTGCAAATAAGGCCCAGGCGGAAGTTTGCATTCCATGTTCGGCAGGTAAAAGTTTCATAAAGAGGGTTGGGACAAAAGCGATTAAGGGTTGGGCTAAACCTGAAGCCCACATTCTGATTGACCCCATTTTATTACGTTGTGTATAGGTAGAGGTAATTTCTGCAGGGATAGCTTCCCAAGGAATTAGAACCAAATCCAAACAAAAATCAAAAAGTATAAATGACACAAGATAATAAAGCCAAGAAAGGCCACCTGCCATTGGAATCCACATCGCTGCAAAAGCAACCGATGTTGGAATTGCAAAAATCAAAAAGAAGCGTCTACGCCCATATTTTCGGCCAAGTGCAAAGCGATAAAAATTATCTGAAATAACTGCAACAGCAGGAGCCCAGAACATATCTATAACGAGTCGGGCTGAAATTAAAAGTGCAGCTAATCCAGGATTAACCCCACCAAAAGAGGTCATAAAATATAAGAGCCACGAACCAATAAGACCACCAGTTCCTCCATTAAACATATCCCATGAACCAATTCCTAAAGCACGATGAAACCCAATTACTCCTTCTGCTTTGTTTGTTTTAAAACTAAAAAATTCTCTAAAAAAATTTGTTTTTTTCATTGCCAACTATAACCTTCTCCAAATTTAAATATATTTCTTGAAAGTAAAAAGTTACAAGTATATTAGGTTGCAAATTAAAGACTTTTTACTCTTAAATATTGCAAAACATAGTTACACCTAATTAATTTCAAGCAAATTAAGTATAACGCTTTCAAAGTGATAAAATTGATTAATATTACGTAATCTTTTAGGAAATAATGCTATTGAACAATGAGTGCTAGTTTTAAAATTTATTATTAAAATAAAAAAACTGATAACAGATACTGTTATCAGTTTTTTATTCTATTGCCACTCAACAGTTGCTGGTGGTTTGCTCGTAATATCGTAGACGATACGGTTGACGTGGTCCACCTCATTAACGATACGTTTTGAGATTTTTTGGAGAAGATCCCAAGGAAGTTGGGCAAAGTCAGCTGTCATTCCATCGATTGAAGTGATGGCACGAATAGCTAATGTATAGTCATATGTTCGTTGATCTCCCATGACACCGACTGATTTCACATCTGTATTTACTGTGAAATATTGCCAAACATCACGTTCAAGGCCTGCAGCAGCAATTTCTTCACGAAGGATTGCATCTGATTCACGAACAGTTTCTAGTTTTTCTTCTGTTAAATCACCAAGGACACGAATGGCAAGTCCTGGTCCAGGGAAAGGTTGACGCCAAACGATTTCATCAGGCATTCCAAGTTGTGTTCCAAGCGCACGAACTTCATCTTTAAAGAGCGTGTTCAATGGTTCAATCAATTGGAATTGCATATCTTCAGGAAGTCCACCAACGTTATGGTGTGATTTGATTGTTTGAGCTGTATCTGTTCCTGATTCAATGACGTCGGTGTAGAGTGTTCCTTGGGCGAGGAAGTCAACACCTTCTAATTTGTTTGCTTCATCATCAAAAACATAAACAAATTCGTTACCGATAATTTTACGTTTTGTTTCTGGGTCTGAAAGGCCAACAAGTTTGTCCATGAAACGTTTTTGAGCATCTACTTTAATGATATTAAGACCGAATTTCCCGCCCAATGTTTCCATGACTTGGTCAGCTTCGCCTTTACGAAGGAAACCGTGGTCAACAAAGATTGATGTCAATTGGTCACCGATGGCACGTTGTAAAAGTACACCTACAACTGATGAATCAACACCACCTGAAAGTCCAAGAAGAACTTTTTTATCGCCAACTTTTTCACGAATATCTTTGATTTGCATATCAATGAAGTTTTCCATTGACCAGTTCCCTTTTGCTCCACAAATGTTAAGCGCAAAGTTTCTGAGCATTTCTGTCCCGTGAACTGAATGACGAACTTCTGGGTGGAATTGGATACCGTACAAGTTGCGTTCTGTATTTTCAACAGCAGCAAATGGACTGTTTGGTGAAGTTCCGACAACGTGGAAACCTTCAGGAATAGCCGTTACACGGTCACCGTGGCTCATCAAAACATCTTGAACTTCGGGAGTTCCTGCAAACAATGCTGATTTTTCAGTAAGTTGAAGTGGGGCAACACCGTATTCGCGTTCGCCTGCTGCTTCTACCATACCGCCGAGCTTGTAGCTCATCAATTGCATTCCGTAGCAAATACCAAGAACTGGCAAACCAAGTTCAAAGATTTCAGGATCAATATCGAATGAACCTTCATCATAAACTGAATTTGGACCGCCTGAAAGAATAATACCGATTGGATTAATCTCACGAATTTCTTTGGCTGTAACTTTGTGACTCATGAGTTCTGAGAAAACACCAATTTCTCGGATACGACGCGCAATAAGTTGATTGTATTGTGAACCATAGTCGAGTACAATGATTTTTTCAAGTGTAGTGTCGGACAAGGGACCCTCCTCTAATAAGGTGCAAAAGTCCGAATTCCTGTTGGAAAGTTCGAACTTTTGTTCAATTATTTTATTAGATTTATTCTATCATAATTTATTGTTTTTTGCAGAGATATTTGTGAATAAATAAAATAAATTTTAGAAAAATCGTATGATAGTGATTACATTTATTTTTACTGACGAAAATGAAAAACTACTGACAGAGCTGTCAGTAATTTTTTTCATCTAAATCTTTTGCCAAAGCAAAATTTCCAATCGTTGCCGAACCATTATTTGCGACTGAAGGAGTCATAATATAATCTGTCAGTAAATAGGGAACGTGGACATAACCTGCCATTAATTTTGTGAATTCTTTGCGCACGCGCTCAATCATGTGCGTTTGGGTCATAACGCCACCACCAAAAACAATTTTCTCAGGTGCAAGTGCTAAGGTTGTATTAACGGCGATTTGTGCAATGTAAAATGCTTGAATATCCCAAACTTTGCTGTCAGCTGGAATATCTTCTCCACGAATTCCTAAGCGGGCTTCAAGGGAAGGACCGGCTGCCACTCCTTCTAGACAATCGCCATGAAATGGACAAACCCCTGCAAAATTAAGATCGTCTGGATGACGCTTCACATATTGATGACCCATTTCTGCATGAGAAAATCCTCCAATAAATTCCCCATCTTGTACGGCTCCTCCACCAATTCCTGTTCCAATTGTGAAATAAACCAACGATTTTCCGCCAGTCACAATCATTTCACCGTAAGCCGAGCTATTGACATCGGTAGTGAAAACCATCGGAATATCAAGTGCGGCTTTGAGTTTTCCTAATAAATCAACATTTGCCCAACCAGCTTTTGGCGTGGTTGTTATATAGCCATAAGTTGCACTTTCAGGCTTGATGTCAATAGGACCAAAAGAACCAACTGCCAATGATTTAACAGGATTCTCTTTAAAAAATTCAATGGTTCTAGTAATTGTTTCTTCGGGACTAGTCGTTGGAATTTGATTTGTTTTTAAAATGTTAAACTGCTCATCACCAATCGCAAGTACAAATTTTGTTCCGCCTGCTTCGATTGAGCCATAATGATTTGTCATAATTTTTTCCTATAATTTGTTACTTTTTATGTTCTATTTCGTATAGTATTAGTGAAGGAATTTTCTGTCAGTAAAAAATATTACTGACAGAAAACTTCTAGCCTATTTGTCAGTCTTATTTGCGTAAGTTTGTGAAAAATCTACTGCTGCACCAATTAAGTTGGCAGAATTTCTGAATTCACAAGTTACAATTTCTGGCATAAAAGTCGCCACTTCAATAATTTCCATAATTTTTTGAAGTTGTTTTTGTAGTTCTGGAATTAACCATTCAGCTTGGGAAACTCCTCCGCCAATAATCACTAATTCTGGATCAAAAGAATAAGTCAGATTAAAAATCCCTTTTGCGACATTGTATAGAAAAATATCTTTTTCTTCATTAGCTATTTCATCACCATTAAAGGCTTTTTCAAAAATTTCGATGGCATCAAGAGTTTCACCTGTGCGTTTATTATAGCGCTCAGCCATTCTAATCGTTGTTCCTAATGTTGAAAAAGAATGTTCATCATCCATGAGCATAAAGCCAAATTCACCGCCAAAAAGATGTTTCCCATGATGAACTTTCCCATTCATAACTACAGAACCGCCAACACCTGTTCCAAGCACAAGGAGCAAAACATCTGACAAACCTTTTGCCGCACCAAATTTCACTTCGGCAAGCGCTGCACAATTGGCATCATTTTCGATAGAAACAGGTAAACCAAATCGTTTTTCTAGTTCAGCATGAATATCAAAATCATGAATATAAGGGAGAGCACTTGCTCCTTCAATGACACCAGTCGCTTTATTTACTGCTCCTGGTGAACTAATAGCGACACCACAAACATCAGAATTTTCCTTAAATTGTTCAACGACTGCTGTCAGTGATTGATAAAATTGATCCAGATTATCAGGAGTTCCGAAAGCACCTTCTTCTCCTAATTTTCCGTCAGCAAATCTTGCATATTTAATGCTTGTTCCACCAATATCTATTGTTAATAATGACATATTTCTCCTCCAAATTTTCTTATGTTTTAACAGAAATCATTGATTGGATTTTTCTAAAATCGAATCCGGAACTTGCAAAAGTGATGAATCTGTTAAATTTTTATACCAATAAGCTGATTTTTTTAAAGTTTTTACTTGGGTATGGATATTCAAACTAATCAAACCATAACGATTTTTGTATGAATTACGCCAACTCCAGCAATCAATTGGTGTCCAAACATGATAACCAAAACAATTAGAGCCTTCTTGAATCGCTTTATGGAGCCAAAAAAGATGTTCTGTTGTAAAAATGATTCGATAATCATCTTGGATTTCTCCATCAGCATTTTTGAAACGTTCTTCATTTTCTACGCCCATCCCATTTTCAGAAATAAACCAAGGAATATTTCCATAATCTTCTTGAATTCGCTTGGCAATTTCGTAAATGGTTTGTGGATGTATCTCCCAACCTCTGTCAGCATTCATCCGCACCCCACGTTTATTGAATGATGCGTAATATTTGTCGGGACGCCAATCTTGAGCCAAACTATCACTAGAATATTCAGGTTCCTGCACTCGACTTGGATGGTAGTAATTAACTCCCAAAAGGTCCACTTTATTTTCCTTAATTCGTTTCAAATCTTCTGCTTCCGACTGCCACAAGACATTTTCTTCTTGTAAAAGACTGACTAATTTTTCTGGAAATTCTCCCTTTATTGATGCATCTAAAAAGAGGCGATTTTGCCAAAGGTCTGCCATTTCTGCTGCTTTTAAATCTTCGATTTTTTCAGTTGCTGGATAGGACGGAGTCAAATTTAAAATGATTCCAATTCGTCCTTCAGGATTTTTATTAATTTTTCGGTATTGTTCAATCGCAAGAGATGAGGCAAGTTGCAAATGATAAGCCACTTGAACAGCTTTTTTTCCATCAACAATATCAGGGTAATGGAAACCTAATAGATAAGCACACTCAACGACAACCATAGGCTCATTAAAAGTAAACCAATCACTCACTCGGTCGCTGAATTCAGCAAAACATTTTGCTGCAAAACCTGCATATAAATCAACAACATGACGACTTTCCCAGCCTCCATATGTTTTTAAAAGTTCAACTGGTAGGTCAAAATGATTTAAATTAATCATCGGACGAATCCCTTGCGCTATAAATTCATTAATTACAGCGTTATAGAAATCAACCGCTTTTTCATTTACCGTATTCTTTTCTAAATCATCTATCAAACGTGACCATTGAATACTTGTCCTTATTGATTTTAGACCAGCAGCCTTCATTAATTTTATATCTTCTCGAAAGTCATTGAAAAAATTACTGGCTGTATCAGGTCCAATTCCGCCCCAAAAACGTTCTTGATAATGGTCAAAATCATAATCAAAAACATTGTCATGCTGCTTTTTAAAACGTCCTTCAGTTTGTGGACCACTCGTTGCTGCTCCCCACAAAAAATTTTCTTGGAATTTTAATTCCATTTTCCACCCCTCTCAGTAACTCTTCTTTTTTTACTCTGCTAACTGTTCTTCAACTTTCAAACGCCAAGTTTTTGTCACACTTAAAGAATAAACTTGTAAAAGGCCAATCAAACCAAAGAGAATCATGCCTTTAAATTGCCAAGTCAAAACAAAGATAAGGACAATCCCAAATAAAAGTTTTAGATAGGTTTTAAAACTAATAAAATTTGAAATAAAGCTCATTTTTAATAAGTTTCCAAAACTAATTTCAAATTGACTATCAAAAATCATTGTATATTCAAAAGCGGTCATAAGATAAGTTAAACCAAAGAATAGAATGAAATCAATCACCAAGAAAAGTAAACCTTGGATTTGTACTGAAAGATATAAATTATAAGCGAGCAAAAGACTCAAAGACGTATAGAGCCAAAAAATGATATTTGCTCTTAAAAAGTCTCGCTTGAAAATTTGATAAGCCTGTTTCACTGAGATTGACTTATAGTCAAAACCATGTTCCAAATACAACTCTGTTACCACTTTAAAGGCAGGACCAAGTCCTAAAACAAACAGCCCTGTGAGCGCTAAGAGCCAAAATATCAAGGTCAATTTAACAACGACCCAAATTCGAATAAAGAATTCTTCTAGTGCTTTTCCAATCATTTTTCTATAACTTTCTAACTTTTATTACTTCATTATAACACTTTTCCAATGAAATGTTAGGGTTTTCATGATAGCCTTTTCTTTGCTTTTATGACAAGCTTTTACAGCTCTTTGTCAGCTATTTTTTTGTCCTAATACTTGTATTTCATATAAACGAACAGCGGTATCTGCTCCTTGTGTTGGTTTAGTGGCTGTGATTCTAACGTACCGCGCTTCTGTCTGTTTGAAAGAATCTTTGGTTTCCCCCAATTTATTTTTCTTAACGTTGACAACTTCTGTCCAATTTTGATTATCCTTTGAAATCTCAATGGTGTAATCAGAAGTATTCATGTCGGGTGATTCTCCTCCTTTTTGCGCATGGTCAATCAGGACTTGATTGATTTTTTCTGATTTTCCAAGGTCAATTGTAATATTGTGTTTACCTGGACCAACGGCACACCATTTGGTATTTAATTTTCCATCAACTGCTTTTGGTCCTGATTCAGATTCATTAGTGAAACTGTCTACTTGAACGGATTGGTTTAATGCAAAATTTGTTAATTCTACTGGTTGATCAATTACAGTAATCAGTTCAGTTTGAGTGACTGAATCTTCTTGTCCTTTTTCATTGATGGCCGTTAATTTGACGGAATAACTCCCTGCTTTATCAAAACTTACTTGAGGGCTCTTTTCTGTAGAAGTTGCGGGACTTGCACCATCAATTTCCCATTTATATTTGACGGAAGCTAGATTAGATTGATTCATTAAAGTTACTTTTTCACCAATTGTAACTAGGGTTTTATCTGCTACAAATGCCGCTTTAGCTAATGAATTATCTGGCCATTTCACAGAGGTCGTAACTGAATGTCCAGATTCTCCAGCCTTATTAATTGGGACAATTTCAAATTTTGTTGAATTGATATTTTTGCCGCGTTTTAAGGCATTAACAAAGAAGGCATTGATATTGCTTGCTCCTAAAAATTCTTTACTTCCATCATCATTCAACTGATAGATTTCATAAGTAGAAAAATTATTTTTAGTTGCATCTGATTTCCAAGAAAGTCTAAAACCGCCTACTGTTCCTTCTTCTTCAAAAGCTTCATCAGTTACTTTTGCATCCGAAAGTGCGATTGGAGCGACTTTTTGACCAGTGGTCAAAGTCATTTCTCCTAGATTAATGGCTTTAAAATCCATTGCTTGATCAGATTTTATGCTTAAACCGATTTTTTTGATTATTTGACCATCAAATTTCTTAACATCAAAACTTATTTCTGACCAATCCTCAGTCAGGCTTTTATCTCCTGCAATGCTAACTTTTTGACCATTTGCTAGTTCTAAGATTGCAGAAACTTTAAGCGCTTGGTCTGAGCGCATACTAACAGAGAATTTTGCTCCCTTATCAATTTTCAAATCACTAGCAAACAATGTGATGTTTGAGCTTTTCCCTGCATCTAAATGTTCAGCCATAAATTTCAGTGAATTTCCACCATTATAAGCATTTGCAAAGTCGAAGCTTGGACTTATTTTATTTTTTCCTTCGTTGTCAATAATCCAGCGGTAAGATGGTAAAATACCTGCTAAACTGCGGTCATTCCAATCCATTTCTGAGATTTTTTGACCAGCTTTAAAATAGTTATAACCATTTCCTAAATTAAAATTAGTATTAAATTCATTACCGCTTATTGCTGATTTTTCCAGAACATATTTGGAAAGTCCTGTCCATGATTCATTAACAGAGTGATCAACTTGACGAGGGTCTGCTTTTTGATTGACCCAGAATGCTGATTCACGATTTTGAAAATCATCCCAATTACTTGCGTTAGTATAGGTAGCGCTTGCTGCATAGAGTCCAATTGATGTTTGAGTGGCTTGATTTCCTTTTTCTAAAAGGTTCCATTTAACTGGAGTTTGGACGTCTTTCGCTTGCACATCTATTCCGGCATAAATATTATAAGGGTCAATATTGTGATTTTTAGCATAGAGATTCGATTTTTCAAGTAATTTTTGGTCGGCCAAATTATTTTGAGTCCACCAGAAATTTAAAAACATCGCGTCTGCTGCTTTATCTTGTACAAATGTCGCATTTTGGTCATTTAACTGATTTTGCCAATCCACTTTTCCATCTTTAGTCATGGCATCATACCACATGATTTGAAGACTAGAATCTTCTTTTTTCACCTGTTGAATCAAGGCTTTCATGTTAGCTGCATCGTCAGCATTTAGCCCTTGGGTTTCTTCATTGATAAACCATCCTTCAAATCCATAAGTCTTGGCAACCTTAACCATTTGACTGGCAAATGGATATTGCCCTTGCTCATCTTTTTTGAGCATTGTTTTGACCCAATCTACTTTTCCACCGTATTCTTTAGGTGGTAAGAAAATTGTTCCAAGTACCGGAACACCATTGCTATGTGCTTCATCAATAACATCTGCTGACGGAGTTACAATTATTCCTTCACCAGATGAGCCACCCCAATAAACCAGCGTGTCAATATATTGCCAATAATCAAAAGTATAGCTCTCAAATTTTGTCGTGCCTCGCGAAGGATTCCCAGAAGTTTGTGAGTTCATCATCGACAAGGCGACAATTTTTGTTTTTTTGTTTTGATTTTGATTGGATGGACTTAGTTTATCAGGAGAAATTCTTTTGGTAAGTGGAACTCGGGATTGATTGTAAACTAAATCTTTGTCATTTTCCGCTGACCATTCTAGAAATTTATCAGGCATCCAATAAGATGAAATGGGAGCATTCTTACTTTGGTAATCTGGAATTGCTTCTGCTGTCACTTTATAATTAGCTTTCACATGTTTTGCTGAAGTTCCAAAACAAGCTGTCAGTAAAGTTGCAGATGCCAAAATTCCTGTAGAAAGGCATATTCTAATAAAAAATTTTTTCGATTTTTTCATAAAATCCTCCAATAAAATTTATTAATCAAGATTTTTTATTTCTAAAGCAAAAGCTTGCCAAGGTTGAATTTCTATGTCTGTCAGTAAATCTGGAAAGCTGTCATTACTGATGATTTCATTTTTTTTGACAAAAGAACTTTCAAAACGTTGGCTTGAATTTGATAAATTGGCGACCACCAGAAAAGTTCTTGTTGTCGTTTTTCTCAAGTATGCGAAGATTTCGTCAGCACTTTCAAGTAATTCAAAATCTGCTTCTATCAGCCAATTTTCTTGGTGACGAAGTTGGATTAACTTTTGATAAGTATAAAATACAGAGTTAGAATCACTGACAGCTTGGTCAGCATTTATTGACTTAGTGTTAGGATTGATAGAAAGCCAAGGTTTCCCTTTTGTAAAACCTGCTTTCTCATCACTGGACCATTGCATTGGCGTCCTAGCATTATCACGACTCATTTCTCGCAAAACTTTGATAATTTCTTCTTCTGACTGTCCTCCTTTTTTTCTGTCAGTAAAATATTCATGTGATTCTACGTCATTTATTGCTGACAGATTTTCAAAAGGAAAATTGGTCATTCCTAATTCTTCACCTTGATAAATAAAAGGAGTGCCACGCATCAAATGAAAGAGAATTGCAAAAGCTTTGGCTGATTTTTCTCTGTATGTTCCCTCATCTCCCCAAAAAGAGACAATGCGTGGCAAATCATGATTGCCTAGAAAAAGAGAATTCCATGCTTCATTCGGCATCAATTTCTGCCAAGCGGTCATTGCTTCTTTTAGTTTTGGAACATTTAAGGGGAGTTTTTTCCATTTGTCCCCGTTTCCTGCTGATGTCAATAGATGCCAGAAGCCAAAAATCATTGAAAGTTCATGACGATTAGGGCCACTATATAACTTTGCTAATTCTGGTGAACTTGACCAAGCTTCACCAACAGTGAGATAATCCTTTTTACCAAAAGTTGCTAAATTCATCTCTTTTAGGTAATCATGCAGTTTTGGACCATTAACCGTGATTTCTTGATCTGGTTTTTTTCCAATCAAATCAATGACATCTAACCTGAAACCAGAAATTCCCTTAGCCAACCAAAAATTCATCATCTTATGAATTTCCTTACGCACTTCTTCATTTTCCCAATTTAAGTCAGGCTGCTGTGGACTAAAAAGATGAAAATAATATTGTTGAGTGCTTGAGTCATAAGTCCAATTTTTAAATTCTCCAATCGGTTGATCGCGCCAAATATAAAAATCTCTTCTCGGATTATTTTTAGATTTTTTGGATTCTTTAAACCACAAATGTTGGTCAGAAGTATGATTGACAACCAAGTCCATAATGACACGAATATTAAGTTGCTTTGCTTTTTCTATGAGCGCTTCAAAATCAGCCATTGTGCCAAAAAGTGGGTCAATTTTATAGTAATCACTAATGTCATAACCATTATCAACCATCGGGGATTGATAAATCGGAGATAGCCAAATACCATCCACTCCTAGTTTTTCAAGATAAGTTAATTTCTCTATTATTCCATTGATGTCACCAATTCCGTCATCATTTGAATCCTTAAATGACCGGGGATAAATTTGATAAATGACTGCTTTTTTCCACCAATTATTCATCATTTCCTCCATAAATTTTCATAAATTCCGGAAGTATTTTGCTAAGATCGTCTAAAATTTCACTGACAGCCTTAGCTGCAGCATTGTCAGCCCAAATCGAAAAGTAAGTTCCTCTGACAGCTTTCATCTCTTCTTGATTTAAATATTGCTGACCAGAAAATTTTTGAATTTTTCCTTCCCTTTCCAGTTTTTCAGCCGTTGGATAAGAATAGCCTGCTTCTTCACCTAAAACATAATAAAGGTCATTATCACAAAAATTTATTAAGGTATAACCCTTAGTTAACCATTCTTTGACTTCTGCCATCCCTTTGTCCCAGTTTGTCCAATAACAAATCTCCACATTTTTATTCAAAGGAACCAATGACTGAAGGTCTTTTCGTAAAAATCCATCATTCCAAATACGAACTTGTTTTCCTTTTTTCTGCAAATGCTCGGTCAATTGATTAACATAGTCATAATAAAACTCTAAACCACTTGCCTTATTTCCATATTTTTCCCGAGTTTTCTCCACTAAATAAAGATATTTTTCAATTTGCCGAAAATCAATAAATTCATCAGCCCCGATATGAAAAGTATCTGAATCTGGGAAAATATCGACTATCTTATCAATTATTCCCATAATCCAATCAATGGCTGCTAAATTAGTAACATCTACCGCTTGTTGCTTGCTGTCAGGCAGTGCAAATTCAGGATTTTTCTCTAATAAGGAGCCCATGTGACCTGGACTATCAAAATCAGGAATCAAAGTGATTTCGTGTGTTTTTGCAAATTCTTTCAATTCTTTGAGCATATTTTCTGAATATTTTTTACTGACAGGGCTGTCAGTAAAATTTAGCGCAAATCCTTCATTTTCATTGAGATGAAGTTGTAAATGAGTCAGCTTATGCTCTTGAAGTAAAAGAACTAATCTTTTTAACTCTGCTATTGACCAATATTTCCGTCCAATATCAACTAATAATCCTTTTTCCATAATAATTCCAATAAAATAAGACCTCCAAACTAGTTTCAAAATGAATTTAGAAAGGAGATCTTGGATTTGTTTACCTCTTATTTATTTTTTAGATAAGTATCATATTGACTTTGCATTTCTTTTTGAACTTTATCATAACCTGCTTTTTTCAATTCAGCTTTGAGTTTTGGTAAAGTTTGAACTGGGTCAACAGATCCTGTGTTCAATTGATCCAAATATTGACTCATGACATTTGATAAGTTTGAAATTTCAGATTTCACTTTTGATTGGTCAAAAGTAAAGCCAAGCAATGGTGAAACTTTTGCGTCTTTAATTGATTGGTCACGTTTAGTAATCATTTCATTGGTAACCGCATCAGTTGTATAAAGAATGGCATTATTTCCTGTATTCCAAGCAGCCATATGTTTTACCCCTTCACTGTATGAAGGAAGTAATTTAATTTTCTTATCACCAGTTTTTTCCCATTGTTGTCCTTCAACACCATAAACTAAACCATTTAAAAGTTCAGCGTCACTATTGATGATTCCAAGTGCTTTAACCGCTTCTTCTTTATGTTTAGAGGTATTTGAAACAACGAAGTTAGCCATACGAGCTTGGTCAGTTGTAATCAATGGATTAGTTACTGCTTTAGATACAAGTGTTTGTCCTGCTGCTTGAGTCAAAATAGTATCGCCGTAATCGTAAGGACCTTGTGTTTCGACACGAGCGAACCAGTTATTTGAATTCAAGTCAAATGCAGTATTTGAAGTAGCTGCATCGGCCGGAATTAAACCTTTAGTATAGTAATCATGCATTTTCTTCAAATTATCAATATAGGCAGGAATGTCATAAACATTTTGGATTTTTTTACCATCCCCTGTTGTATCTACAGCAAACGGCAAACCATTTCCAAGGACATAGTCAACATTACCTGGTGTTTTGAAACCTTGGCCAATGGCAAAAGCTGCAACATTAGGATCTTTTTTATGGAATTCTTCAATCACTTTTTCAGCAGAAGCAAATGAATCAACGCCGTCAATTGATAAATTATATTTATCCAAATATTGTTTGTTAAAAGTAATCACTTGTTGAGCATAAATATTACCATTTACAGGATATCCATAAAGTTTTCCATTGATTTTATTTCCCTCAATGTAAGCAGGATTAAGTTCATTATAGGCTGTCTTGGCATATTTAGGGGCTAAATCAGTTAAATCAGCAAAGGCACCTTTAGCGGCATTTGTTGCATAATCTTGGGCAAAAGCAATGTCATAAGCTTCACCAGATGAAACGATGACGTTCATTTTTTGAGCGTAATCTCCCCAACCAATATAGCTAATGTCCAATTTCACACCAGCTTTTTTCTCAAGAATTTTATTAGCGTTAACCATCAATTCTTTGTAATTGTCTGGCTTATCACCAATCTGGTACATGTGTAAAGTTGTTTTACCAGAACTACTTTTTGACTTCGCAGATGAACCACAAGCCACAAGTGTAAAGGCTGCAAGCACTGATACGGTACCGAGTGCAACTTTTTGATAATTTTTCATTAGAGTATGCTCCTTTAGGGTTTCCCCAATTTTTTTAACTTTATTAATGTTTGCGCTTTCTTTGAGCGTCTAAATTTACTCTGCTAAATAAGCAGAGTCATATTATTCTTTAACGCCACCAATGGTTAAACCTTTGACAAAATAACGTTGGAAGAATGGATAACTAATTGCAATTGGTAAAGTTGAAATGATAACAATTGCCATACGTGCTGATTCACCAGGGAGAGCCGCTAAACCTCCGGCAATCTGTGAGCCTGCTCCTGCATTTTGTGTTAAGAATTGTAAGTTGTTTTGAACTTTCATCAGCAAATATTGCAATGGAATCAATTTATCATTTGAGATATAAAGAAGAGCATTAAACCAGTCATTCCAATATCCTAAGGCCGCAAAGAGGGAAATGGTTGCAATCCCAGGTACCGCCAAAGGAAGAACAATTTGAGTGAAAATTCTAAGTTCACTTGCTCCGTCAATTCGGGCAGATTCAATAATTGAATCTGGAACTGAACGTTTAAAGAAAGTTCTCATAACAATGATGTTAAATGGCGAGACAGCCATTGGCAAAATCAAAGCCCAAATTGTGTCTTTCAATTGCAAAAGATTAGTCATTACCAAGTAATTCGCAATCATCCCAGGTGAGAATAACATTGTGATTAAACAAAAGATAGTGAAGAATCGACGGAAAGGAAAGTTATTTCTAGAAATCGCATAAGCATAAAGTGAAGTTGCTGTAGAATTAATTGCAGTCCCTAGAACCGTAACAAGTACTGTGACAAACAATGATTGCAACATTTTATCTTTCATTTGGTCAAATAAGAATGTATAAGCATAAAAGCTCCATTCTCGTGGCCAAAAGCTATAACCGAATTGTTGCAAAGCCGATTCTTTTGTCAGCGAAATGGCTAAGACAAAGAGGAAAGGTAAGACACAAGAGATTGCAAAAAGTGCAATGACGATATTAAAAACAAAGTTAACTGGACGATTAAATCCTCGAACAGATAATGAGGCTATTTTTTTCTTTTTCATATATTATTAGCTTTCAAGTTTGATAAAAGGCTTGACCTACTAGCTTCCTCCTTTCTTAGAATAATGCTGAATCACTATCAAGTCTACGGGCAAAGAAGTTTGTAATCATTAGAAGAATAAATCCTACTACCGATTGATAAAGCGCTGCTGCCGTTGCCATTCCTAAGTCACCAGTGTTAGCCAATCCATTATAGATATAGGTATCAAGGACTTGCGTTACTGGTGTCAAAGCACCTGATTGTCGTGGAACATTATAGAAAAGACCAAAGTCAGCACGGAAAATATTTCCAACGGCTAAGATTGTCAAAATCGTCATCAGTGGAACAACTTGAGGAATGGTAATATTTTTAATCTGTTGCCATTTTGTTGCTCCATCAACCATTGCTGCTTCATAGTAGGTTGGGTTAATTCCCATTACTGTTGCAAAGTAAATAATCGAATTATAACCAATTCCCTTCCAAACACCAATGAAGAGGATGATGAAGACCCAATATTTTGGTTCTTGATACCAATTGACTGGCATTCCACCATTATGCATAATCATTTGGTTGAAAATCCCTTTGTTTCCTGGTGCCAAGAAGGCATAAACAAAGTAAGAAATAACGACCCATGAAAGGAAATAAGGAAGAAGTGACATTGTTTGATACACTTTTACCAACTTTTTATTTCTTAATTCACTCATGATAATTGCAAACGCAATAGAAATAATCAAGTTCAGTGTAATAAACCCAACATTATAAAGAACCGTATTTCTTGTGATATCAAAAGCAGCACCGGAAGAAAAGAGGAATTCAAAGTTTTTAAATCCTACCCAAGGACTATTGGTCAAACTGGCCAAAAATCCATCTGGGTCAATATGAAAATCTTTAAAAGCCACCACATTTGCAAATACTGGAATATAAAAGAAGAATATCATCCAAATTGCACCTGGCAGAGCCATAATTATCAGTGCTTTATAGCGCCAAATATTCCGAAAAAATTTTTTCATTGATTTTTCTCCTTAATCAACAAAGTCCGGATTTCGTGAGCTGCAATTTGTGTTTGTGAGTCTGCTTCAATTTCATCTTCGAGTAAATTAAGTAATTTCGCTTCTTCTTCGAGCGCTAAACTTAATGACTGACCAGACATATTGTAGCCTCGTAAAACTAGACCATTATCTGATTCGCGACGTTTCAATGCCGTGATAGCAAATTTATCAGTATCAATTTCTAATATTTTCCCAGCTGACGGTAAAGTTTTTTCTGCTGACGGATTTGTCAGTTCTACCGTTGAAAATGGAACTTGTGCAACATAAGCATGTTGATAAGTTTCATAACGTTCGTAAGCCGGTCCATGAAATTCTAAACTATAGTTAAAAGTATGACGTCCTAAAGTTTGAGCCTCTGGTGTTGGGAAGTAACCCCAATCACCAAGTTCGCCAACTCCTCTAAGTAAAGTTAATGCAATATTTGCACTGTCAGTAATTTCGTATTCATTTAAGCCAAAATTACCAACAGTTAAACCATATTCTTCATTATGAAGATTAACGAAAGCTTGCTGATGCTGTGGATTTGTTGGATTTTCCCAAGTTTCAGGCATAACATTAGGTCTTGTCACTACTTCATAAATACTGTCAGCTTCGTGATTTTCGCTTGTTAATCCCGCTGGGAATAGTACACGAAGTCTGTGATCTTTCATTTGGTTATCAATGCTTGTTTCAAAATCAACTTTTTTTGAATTTTTACGTACAGTGATTTTGCTTGTTACCTCTAAAGGCAAAAGTTTATCAGAACGACCAGCATTACGATAACGGAATTCCAAAACCTTTTTTTGTTCCTCATCCAATAATTCGTCAGCAGATTCAGGAATCATCAGCACTTGTTTAAGCTGAACTTCCGCAATTTCTGCTCTGTCAGTAATAATTGAAAACTCAACAGGACTGTCCGTAGAAAGAATTGGTTTGGTATTTTTAGGTTGGAAATAGATATATTCATTTCCAATATCACCAGTGTCTTCAAAGACAAGCAAATCTTTAAAAACTTTATTGAGCGACTTATCAAAAATACTCAATGTTCCATTATGATTAACTGTCAGTTTCAAACTTTCATTTTCAATAGTTTGACCAGAAATCATACTTTCATTATTATTGACAGAACTGTCAGCATCGTCAGTAAGTACCAAATCAAAACTTTCCCAAGAAAAAGCACTCATTTCATTTAAAAATAATTTCACTTTCACAAATCGTTTCATGTAAGGAACTCGGAAACGATCTTTCGGTAAATCATAATCAAATAAGACTTCTTCTTCACTGATTTCAGCTGGGACTTCTTGACCTTCACGATTGATTACTTTATAAGTTGCCTTGGGCTGTGCCTTAAGTTCATCATAAAGCTTTTCAGGAATTCCTTCTTTAAATAATTTACGCTCAAGAACTACTTCAACTTCAGCCTCACCTGTTTTAGAATGTCCAGCTGTATTAAAAACGACAAAAGGATGTTGGCCTTCAAAGTCAATCACTTTAGCGAGTTCAAATAATGCATCATCAGCAAGATATTTTCCTACTTCATTCGCTTTTTCAAAACGTGTCATCATTTCACGATGAACTTCGTCAACAGAGCAACCACAGATACTATCATGTGGATGATTTTGCATCAAAGTTTTCCAAGCATAAGTCAATTTGTCGTGCGGATACTCTCCTGTCACCCGATAAGCTAAACTGGCGAGAGGTTCTGTAACATTTTCTAACTGACGCTCAACTTTTGTATTCCATTGTTTGAGATAAACTCGACTCGAAGCCGTATTTGCTAAAGTGTACCAGCCATCAGTTTCCTGTGAGGTTAGTTCCCCTGTTACCGTAGATAAGTTTTCAGGCAAATCTGACCTTACAGCTTCTAAATAAGTTGGCCAATTAGAATGAACAAACTCATAATCTGGGAAAAGTTCATTTGCCAAGCGAATCGCTTTGCTCAAATCTTTCTGAACTGGTTGATGATCCACGCCATTCATCATTAAGAGATGTGATGTCGAAGCAAATTTTTCAACATCTGCTAATTTTTGATTCCAAAAGTCAAGTGCTGCTGCTTTTTCAGCAGGAATTTCATTTCCATTTGAATACCAATTGGCAAATAGAATTCCAAGAATTTTTGTCCCATCAGGACCTTCCCACCACATTTCTGAAAATTGTGAACTATAGGCTTCCTCTGATTGTTCCAAAACTTGATTATCAAACCCGATTGGCTTCACTCCTCGACCAAAAGCTGCAGCGCTAAGTCCTGCCGCTTTCATCATTTGTGGCGTTTGGCCCATATTCCCAAAAGTATCAGGGAAATACCCCAACTCAACTGGAGCCCCCCAACGCTCCGATTCTTTACGCCCAACAAGCATATTACGAACGTTTGATTCAGAACTAATGAGGAAATCATCTTGTAAGATATAAAATGGACCAATTTTCAATTTTCCAGCTGAAATTGCTGCTTGTACTTCCTCACGACGCTCGGGACGTACTTGCAAATAGTCATCTAAAATAATCGTTTGTCCATCCAAATGAAAGCTATCAAACTCAGGATCTTCCTTGAATAAATCAAGTAAATCATCCACTAAATTGACTAAACGCATATGATGTTCTTCATAAGCCATATACCATTCTCGATCCCAATGACTGTGAGAGATGATATGTACCGTTTTCTTTTTCATAAAGCTCTATCTTTCTAAAACTAATCTCATTAACTTATTTTTCAATTCGGATATCAAAATAATCCATGACTAACTCACAAAACATCATATTAGCCCAGCTAAACCATTCTCTAGTGTAATTTTGTGGATTATTGACATCAAATCCTTCATGCATCAAATGTGTTCCAGCGTCTGTTTCGACCAAATGATTTAAGATTCGTTCTTTTTCGCTCTTATCATTTGTAGTCATTCCTTCCATTGCTAAAGCAATTGGCCAGACATAATTTTCTGGTGTATGACTAGAACCAATTCCTCGTGCATATTTTCCTTCATAGTAATAAGGATTTTCTTTACTCAATAATGTTTGTCGTGTTTTCAAATAAACTTCATCTTCAGCCTGACAAAATCCCAAATACGGAGCTGCAATCAGATTGGGAACATTGCTATCATCCATTAAAGTTTTGTTCCCAAGTCCATCAACATCATAAGCCCAAACTTCATCGCCTTGTTGATTTTTAGTTTTGGCAAATTTCTCAAGTCCCTCTTGAATTTCATCTCTAAGAATCTCTGCTTCATTTGCAATTTCTTTATTAGATAGAAGCTCAGTAAAAATTTCCTTGATATAATCCAAAATAACGACAGCAAACATATTTGACGGAACCAAATAACCATACTCACAAGCATCATCACTTGGTCTAAATCCTGACCAAGTCATTCCAGTGTAGGCTGTCTTGGCTCCTTTTCCATCTCTTATTAAAGTATCTTCATGTCGCTCAGTATCTCGAACAAAATGGTAGGGAGAATCCTCATGATTTTGTTCTGTTTTAAAAACATTCAAGGTGTTTTTGACTGCTTTGATAAATTCTTCATCAAAATGTTTGGTATAACCTGTGTTTTTATAGACTAAGTAAGCGAGTTGAATAGGATAACAAAGGGAGTCAATCTCATACTTCCTTTCCCAAATCCAGCCTTTGTGTTCATTAAAGTTGGTATGGTCTGTCTGATGCCCAGCAAAGTTTTCACTTTCGTTGAAAGCATTAGCATAAGGATCAAGATTAATATATATCATTTGCTTTTTTACTAAACCAACAATCAAATCACGAATTTCTTCATCTTCACGTGCAAGTACCAAATAAGGTCTCATTTGAGCTGTCGAATCTCGTAACCACATTGCTGGAATATCACCTGTTAAAAGAAAGGTAGTCCTGTCATCATGCACTCTTAAAGTAGTTTCAAGTGTGTTTGAGAAAGAATGATTAAAGTTTACAGCCCACTCTTTATGTTCTTCTCCACAAAGAATTGTTATGTCATTCATAAACTTTTTAACAGATTTTGGAATATTTGCTTTCACTGCATCTCCTTTTAAAATTCATTTGATATATCATTTAAGGTTATTTTAATATAAATTTTTATATTTTGCAAGCGCTTTTTTATTAAAATAAGATTAATTATGTTATCTATTTTTATTTTTTCTGAATTTTATAGAGGTAAAAAGCCTATTTTTATCATTTTCACTTGTAAAAGACTTGTTTTTTTATAAAAAAAGAGTAAAATATGATATATCAAATAAAATACAAAGGGATACTTCTATGAGCTTACCACTCTACCAGCAGATTTCCGATGATTTAAAGCAAAAAATTGTCACTAAAACATTTAAATCAGGAGACCAGCTTCCCACTGAAAAAGAACTCTCAGAGACTTATTCAGTTAGCCGCATTACTGCAAAAAGAGCTCTTACTGAATTAGAACAGCTTGGTCTTGTCAGTAGAACACGAGGAAAAGGAACTTTTGTTCAAGAATTAAATAAAAACCATACCAAACTATTAAAAAGAGTGCTCTTTATTATTCCTTTTGAAGGAATGTCATTTGGAGATTTCACACAAGGTTTAGTTCCCGCTTTAAAAGTTGAAAACACAACCGTATTTATCACTTACGCAAGTTACCTTAAAGAAAATACAGCGGATGATATTAAAGAAAATTTTGATGGATTAATTTACTATCCAATGTATACAGAAGATTATCTAGATATCTTATTAGAACTTTCACTACAAAACTTTCCTGTCGTTCTTTTAGATAAACAAATTTACGACCTCGGATTTCCTTGTGTTTCCTCAGATAACTTTAATGGTGGTGAGCAAGCCGCTCAAGCGCTCTTAAATTTAGGGCATAAACGAATTGCTTTTGTGGCTAGTAATGATACCCACCATCCCCAAACAACAAGAAATCGATACTTAGGATATGTCAAAGTTCTAAAAGAACAAGGAATCAAGTTTCACACTACTCTTGATGACTCACTTTATACCGAAAGTTCTGTTTTGGAACTTATTCATAATGAAAAAGTCACAGGACTTATCTGCGAAAATGACTTAGTCGCTCTTCAAACTATGAAGACTTTGCAAGATAACCATTTTTCTGTTCCAAATGATATATCAATTATTGGTTTTGATGATATTCAAGCAGCAAGCTTATCAAATCCGCCATTAACAACCATTGCTCAAGATTTTATTGGCATGGGAAGAATCGCTGGTGAACTGCTTTTAGACTGGATTAAAAGTGGTCAAACCCCCAAAGATGTCAAAGTTCCAATCAATTTAATTAAAAGAAAAACAACTGAGGAGTTGAAATGAAGATAAACAAAATTGATACCCGTCATGGTACTGCTAACCAATCCACTTTTTCACATGGGAATTGCCTTCCTTACACTGGTTTTCCTTGGGGAATGAATTATTTTGCCCCTTCAACTGGTGCTGCTCGTGGAGCTTGGTGGTTTCATCCAGAAGACCGCACCTTTGAAGGCTACCGAATCACTCACCAACCCAGTCCTTGGATGGGAGATTTCTCACATTTGACAATGACGCCTGTTGCAGGTCCTTTGCCTGAAACTTCTTTGTGGCACACAGTGAGTTCATACCGTCCAGAAGAATCAACTTTTAATCCAACGCAACTCAAAATTACTCAATTACGTTATCAGATTACATCTCAGTTAATTCCATCAATGTATGGTGGAATTCTATCAATGAATTATCAAAATTTAGGCCTCAAAGATAATGGCTTGATGCTCCATCTCCCCGGTTCTTATGAACTTCAACAACTTGACGATTACAGCTTAGAGCTTTCAATTATTAATTTTGCTGGTTGTGAAGATGAAAATTTTACTTTTTATCTCAAATTTACTGCTGACCAACCTTTTGTTTTAAGTGGAAATCTATCTGATGAAGATTCTTCCGTTCGCTTAGATTTCAAAGCAGCCAAGCAGGTTCAAATACATTTTGCTACTTCTTTTATTTCCAAGGAACAAGCCGCTCTTAATCTGGAGCGTGAACAAGATAATTCAGCAGAAACATATTTGGAAAATGCTGAATCAGCTTGGAATAACCTTTTTTCACGTATCGAAATTGAGCATCATAATCAACAAGAAGTTTCCACTTTCTATCACAATCTTTATCGCTCATTTCTCTTTCCACAAACTTTTTATGAATTTGACCAAGAGCATCAAAAAATCCATTACGATACAAGCTCTAAAACTGTCAAGAAAGGCCCGCTCTATACAAACAATGGCTTCTGGGATACTTTCCGAACAGTCTATCCGCTTTATAGTCTAATAGCCGTTGACGAGTACGGTGATATGCTCGAAGGTTTCCTAAATTCTTATCGTGCGACTGGTTTTCTTCCAAAATGGCTTTCTCCTGATGAACGTGGTCTAATGCCCGGTACCTTGATAGACGCTGTCATTGCTGATGCTGCAAGCAAAAACATTCGTCCTGATTTGATGCCCGAGTTTTTGGAAGCAATGAAAAAAGGAGCCACAAGTCAATCTGAAAACTCTAATTATGGCCGTCGTGGCACAAAAGATTATCTAAAACTTGGTTATGTTCCGCTCACTCACCATGAATCAGTTAATCACACTTTAGATTACGCATTTTCTGATTATTGTATTTCTCAAGTGGCGAAACAAACCGGTGACAAAGAAACTTCAGACTTCTATGCCCATCAAGCAAAAAACTATCAAAATATTTTTGATTCTGAAACTGGTTTTATGCGAGCAAAAGATGCTGACGGAAATTTCAGACCTGACTTTTTAGATATTCGTTGGGGGCGTGATTATGCAGAAGGTTCTGCTTGGCAAACTTCTTGGTCAGTTCTTCATGATTTTGCTGGATTGATTAAACTACATGGCTCAAGAGAAAATTTTGAAAATAAACTCATCGAGCTTTGCAACCAACGACCAAATTTCAATGTTGAAGGATACGGTTTTGAAATTCACGAAATGAGTGAAATGGCTGCTATCGAATTTGGACAAGTGGCTATCTCAAATCAACCAAGTTTCCATTACCCATATCTTTTTAGCTACACTGGCAAACCTTGGATGGCTACGCCTTTAATCAAAAATTTACTGACAGAAACATTTAATGATAGTCCAAAGGGCTATCCTGGTGACGAAGATAATGGAACAATGGCAGCTTGGTATATTTTTTCAAGTTTAGGATTCTATCCAGTCACGGCTGCTTCTAATCAATATGTATTAGGAATTCCACTTTGGGACAAAGCTAGAATCAACCTTTCCTCTGGTCAGAAGCTTACTATTCTTGCAGAACCAAATGCTCCGCAACAAGTTTTCGTCAACCAAATCACATTTACTGACAAAAAAGTCAATGATACTTTTATCAAGCACGAAGAATTGCTGAAAGGTGGAACCCTAAAATTTGATTTAGGAATCGTACCAAATCCACTTAAATATACGAACGAACAACTTCCTTATTCACTGACAGAAAATTAATTACTGACAGACCAAACCTAATCATTCTGTCAGTAAAAAAACACACTTGATTGATTAAAATCAGCGTGTTTTTTTATTTTATAAATTTAAGCCTATTTCTTTAAATCAGACCAAACCCATTCAGTAAACTCAGGAATATCAACTCCTTCATTTCTTGTTACTTCAAAGTGTTTAACTAGTGTCCGTTCCATTCGGTCAATGAAAGCTTTCGCTAGACCTTGATTAACTTTTCGGTTAACATAAAGAACTTGCATGGCATCAATCGCTTGGTGGAAACGGTCAAGCTCAGAGTAAACCCGCATATCATAAGTCGTCGTAATGTCACCGTCTTCACGGTAACCATGAACAATCAAACCATCATGTCCTCTTTGATAGAAAATGGATTCGATTAAATCTTCATATCCATGGAATCCAAAAATTACTGGAGTGCCTGAAGGACCAAAGTATTTTTCAAATTCTTCATCTGAGAGTTCACGTTCTTGGTTGAGCGCTCCTTTTTTCTTTTGCAAGCGACCTAATTCAACCACATTCACATAACGGAATTTTGCCTGTGGGAAAACTTCGTTTATAAGATGTAAAGCTGCCAGTGTTTCAATTGTAGGCTCAGCTCCTGCTGAGGCAAAAACTAAGTCTACTGCTTCTCCATCTTTAGCCGTTGAAGCCCAATCAATTGTTGCAATTCCGTCAGCCGCCAATTTTTCAGCCTCTTCTTTAGTAAACCATTGTTGACGAGGTTGTTTAGAGGCTACAATATGATTAATTTTACTTCTATCTTGAAAAGCACGGTCAAATACGGCAAGCAATGTATTCCCATCAGCCGGCAAGTATTGTCTGATAAAATCAGATTTCTTTTCAGCCAAATGAGTCAACATTCCAGGATCTTGGTGAGTATAACCGTTATGGTCTTGTTGGAAAACAGTCGAAGTCGAAATAACATTAAGCGAAGGATAATCATGGCGCCATTTTTGGTCTGCTGCTTGACGAATCCATTTGAAATGTTGAGTTAACATTGAATCCACGACTCGCAAGAATGATTCATAACTTGCAAATACTCCTGTGCGTCCGGTTAAAGTATAACCTTCAAGCCAACCTTCTGCTTGGTGTTCTGATAATTGAGAATCAATAATCCGACCCTCAGGTGAGATAAATTCATCATTTGGATTTTTTATGACTTGCATCCATTGACGATTCGTCACCTTAAACATTTCCCAAAAACGATTAGACATGGTTTCATCAGGACCAAACAAACGGAAACGCGTAGGATTAAGTTTGACTATTTCAGCAAAATATTTTGACAAAACATTCATATCCATATTGTCATTTGTATCAGGGAGTAATTTTCCTCGATTATTTTCAGAAATTGGATTTGCAAATTCTTGCCAATCTGGTAAGAACAAATTAGAAGAATCAATTCCCCCATTTGTTACAGGGTTTGAAGCCATTCGCATCTCACCTTTTGGTGCAAAATCACGCAACTCTTCTTTCAAACTTCCATCAGCATTAAATAAAGTTTCCGGTTGATAGGAAGTCATCCATTTTACAAATTCTGGTAAAGTTCCCATATTTTTAGAAGATAATGGAAGTGGAACTTGGTGCGCACGGAAACTATGTTCAATCGGCATTCCTCTTCCGTCAAATTTAGGACCTGACCAATCATTATAACGTGGACCACCCCAACCTTTTGGTAAACGTGCGATAACAATTGGCCAAGCTGGAATCTCTCCATTTTGATAACGATTATCTTCACGCGCATCTTTCTGAATTTGATGAATATCTTCAATCGCTTTATCAAAAACTTCAGCTGCTAATTTATGATAAGCCATGTAATCATGGATATCATCATTTTCAATATAACGAGGAGAGTAACCCAGTCCTTCAAAGAATTTACGAATATCAACATCTGAAGTTCGAGCGAACAAAGTAGGATTTGAAATTTTAAAACCATTTAAATCAAGAATTGGTAAAATCGCCCCATCATTCTTAGGATTAATGAATTTAATAGAGTGCCAACTTGTCATCAACGGTCCAGTTTCAGCTTCTCCATCCCCAACAACAGCAAAAGCAATTTGTTCAGGTTGATCAAGAATAGCCCCTGTTGCATGTGATAGCACATAACCCAACTCACCTCCTTCATGAAGTGAACCAGGGGTTTGTGCTGTCATATGTGACCCTATTCCTCCAGGAAATGAGAAACGTTTAAACAAACGTGACATTCCTTCCAAATCTTGGGTAATCTCTGGATAAGCTTCTGTATAGGAGCCATCAAGATAAGAAGGAACAACCATAGCTTGTCCACCATGTCCGGGGCCACCCATGTAAAACATCTTTTGATTATATTTATTTATTAGACGATTGGCATGAGCATAGAGGAAAGTTTGTCCTGAAACCGTCCCCCAGTGCCCGATGGGATTTGCTTTAAGATTTTCCGCTTTAATTGGAGTACCTGTCACAGAGAACAAAGGATTTTCTTTCAAGAAAATCATTCCTGCTCCAAGATAAGTTGCTGCTCGCCACCATTTATCAAGCTTTTTCAAATAAGCTTCTGAATTATATTCTGTCATTTTTTCCTCCTGATTTTCCTTCATTATAGGTCAATTATGCTTGATATTCTAATAATTTGTTCATATATCCACTAGGAAACATTGCTACTCTTCTTCTAAATGATGCACACGATGCAGTAATTCTGCTTCGATTTGTTCGAGTGTTTTACCTCTTGTTTCAATAACTTTTTTACTAGTAAACCAAATTGATAGGAAACAACAAGCCGCATAAATCAGGAAAATTTTACCTGTTCCAAAAAATGATAATAATGGTAGGAATGTTAATGACACCACCCAGTTAGCAGCCCAGTTGACAGCAGCACCAAATGAATTTCCTAAGCCACGGATTTTAAGTGGGAAAGATTCACCAATCATCACCCACATTACTGGTCCCCATGTTGCTGAGAAGAAGGCAATATATACCGTTAAAGCGATAACTGCTAAATATTTACCAAAGCCAATATGAGCATTTTCTGCTAAAATCATCCCTACTGACATTAATACAAGAGAAACCCCCATTCCCCAAGCACCAAAATTGAGCATCCACCGACGATTAACTTTATCCATTACTCTCATTGCAATATAAGTTACAATAACATTGAAAATACCAATCCCAATATGAGCAAGTAAAGCTGCGCTTGCCCCAAATCCTACCGCAACAAAAATTGATGGTGCAAAGTATAATACTGTATTACAGCCCATAACCTGTTGAAAAATTGCCAGACCAATTGCCATAATCAAAACTGGACGTGACATTTGACCAAATAATTCTTGTAAGCCACCTTGTTTTTCTTCCTTAGCCATCAATTGAATATCAGAAATTTCTGCTTCAATCGAGTTTGGATCATCATTTATCATACCTAATATTTCACGTGCCCCTGCTTCATTATCATGACGAACAAGAAATCTTGGAGATTCTGGCAAAAAGAGTCCACCGATGAAAAGAAGGGCTGCTGGAACAGTGGCCAAACCGAGCATCCAATGCCAATTTCCTGAGACTCCCTTTAAAGCATAGTTTGAGATATAGGCTAATAAAATCCCAGTCATAATCATCAATTGAAACATAGTTGAAACTCCACCACGAATTTTAGCGGGTGAAAGTTCCGATAAATAAGTTGGCACCAAAGCTGAAGCTGACCCAACAGCCATCCCGAGAATAACCCGAGAAATAATTAGTAACTCAGCGCTATTTGAAAGCCCTGAACCTAAAGCTCCAACAAAAAAGATGACCGCTGACAAAAGTAACAAACGTTTCCGACCAAAACGGTCACTCATTGGTCCAATAACGACCGCGCCAATTACAGCTCCCATTAAAACTGCCGCTGTAATCCATCCTTCCATCCAAGCCCAAGAACTCACCTGCCAGCTCTCTTTTTCAATAAAAAGTAGCGCTCCCGATATGACGCCTGTGTCATATCCAAATAATAAGCCACCTAAAGCACCAAAAAAATAGATGAAAGTGGGAGAAAGTTTTCTCATGATAGTAACTCCTTAATTTTTATTTGCAAGTCTTCTTGCCTTTTTTACTACCCACAAATGATACCGCTTTCTACGCTCGCTTTCTTGTAATCCTTGATATTTTAAAATGGAAATGTTGCTCATAATAAAGCTAAAAACTACTCTTATGTAAGAGCAGTTTTAATGAGTTTATTCATTTTTTATCAAGCGTGCCGGATTTCCAGCAATCATGCAGTGGCTAGGAAATGATTTGGTCACCACAGAGCCAGCACCAACGACAACATCATCTCCTAAAGAAACTCCAGGCAAGAGAATCACTGAACCGCCAAGCCAACAATCATTACCAATTACTATTGGCCCATCATATTGCCAGCCTTCACGTCTTAAAAACACATCCCTGGCATGATGATTAGGTGTAAATAATTGACAATTTGGTCCAATAAAACAGTTTTTCCCAATCTTAACCTTACCCGCACTAATAATCTGAAGTCCACTATTAATAAAAGTATTTTCTCCGACTTTAAAACGATTGGGGTATTCCAAAGCAGTTATTGGAAAATATATTTCTGAACTTTGAGGTAAATTTGGAAGAAAATCCTCCAAGAGTTTTCTTGCTTCATCAATATTTTCTTTTGCCTTATCATTAATTTCAGAAATTTTTTGACTAGAATTTTTGACTATTTTTTGTAGTTCTACTTCTTGGCTATATTGGTACCAATCACCTTTATTTATTTTATCAAAAATAGATAGCTTTGCTAAACGTAATTTTTCTGCTTCATCTAACGTTCTCATCGACTTTTTCCTTTACTAAAAATCCCTTACTACAAATATGTAGGTAAGGGATTATAGACTAATCAAATCTTGATTCACTTGCTTTCCAAGTATAAGAACCGTCTGGTAAGACCTTGTCTCCTAATTCTTTATAGTCAAAGTTATAAAATTCTGCAACTCTATCATATCCAGAATAATCAACGGCAGCAAGCCCAACAAATGCTCCAGTGAAGAATCCGCCATAAGTTTGTAAAACATAATCATCTGAAAGGACAGCCGCATCTAAGACTACAGGAATTTCTATGAATTTTTTGCCGTCAAAACTATATTCATAAGAATATGATTCTTTACGGACTTTAGTGCGGAACCAAACATATTCAGTCCCGTCAGGAATTTTAATGGCATTATCTTTTAAATAAGAAGTATAGTTTCCTCTGTTATTTTCAGCCACTTCAATAACAGCTCCATTGACTTCATTCCATGTGATAAAAGCGAAGGACCAATGACGGTCATTATAATAGTTGGTTAATCCAGCCATTTGTTGGTAAGAAAATGGGTCAAATTTTACTTTGACTTCTGCGTCAAAATAGAAAGCTTGCCAGCGTCTAGCGATCAAAGATAAATCAAAATTATTTGCCAAAGAGCCCTGACCAATTAATGTTAACTTGCCATTTCCAACTGAACCCATTTTCTCAGTAAATGGGACACGTAATGTATTCCAGTTAATATCCAAAGTAGAACTTGCAAAATCGTCTTTTTGACTGTGGTCAGCAGGTGCATTAGTTTGAATTGCATCTTTTGGTCCTTCAACAAAAGTTGTCCCACCATGACCACCAACAATACGTGGCCAACCTTCTTCGTCCCATTCCACTTTTTGGATAGAAGTTTCACGACCTAAAGAGCTCCAACCACGGGGGTCTGTGCTTGACTCATTTTTATGATTCCATGGTCGAGCGCATAAGGAAGCATAATACCACTCACCTTTGGGTGTAGATACAAGACCTCCGTGTCCTTGTTTTTGAATATAATTATCAGGAGTATCGAAGTTTGTAATAAATGGGTCGCCGGGTTCAGTTTCAAAAGATAAAGTATCCAATGTTTTAGAGCGGGCCACGACTTCTTGGTGCGTAAAGACTGTTCCACCTTGAGCCGCAAAAAGATAATAATAATCATTAATTTGGTAGAGGTGTGGACCTTCAACCAATTTAACATTTGTACCATTGTAAATCGTTTTAGCTGTTTTAGGTTGTAACTTCATTGTTGTCACATCAAACTCAGTCAATGTGATTCCGTCAAATGGATGCTTGTATTCACGATGATCCCATGTTTGTTGAACTAAGTATTTCCGTCCGTCTTTATCATGGAAAAGTGAAGCGTCAAAGCCAAGACCATTAAGCTTGATTGGGTCTGTCCATGGTCCTTTGATGTCTGTAGCTGTTGTTAAATAATTGGTCATATCTTTGAAAGCACCATTGACAACCTTAACATCTGTATAAACAAGCCAAAATTTACCATCCGCATAAGATAAATCAGGGGCCCAGATCCCACCTGAAGCTGAGTTTCCTCTCATATCCAACAAAGTGGTTGTCGACAATGGACTTGGAAGTAGGTTCCAATGTTCTAAATCTTTTGATTCATGTAAACGAACACCGGGGAACCATTCAAAAGTGGAGTTCGCGATGTAATAAGTATCTTCTACGCGAATAATGCTTGGGTCTGCATTAAAGCCGGGAAGAATTGGGTTTTGAATAAGTGACATGATTTTGTCTCCTTTTAATATAAATTATTCCGCTTCCTTAAGTTGAGCACGTTTTTCATCAAGTTGTTGATTAATCTCTGCTACATCCTTATCAGAAATTGGATAGAGTTGCATAATAATCATTGATACAAAAGCAAGAATGGCTGGAATCCAAATTGCTGTGAGATTTATACCGGCTAAAGCATTAGCGTGTTGATGTGCTGCTGTTTCATTGAAACCATAAGCTGCTAAGAACCAAAGTGGAATCGCTCCACCTAATGTAAAACCAATTTTGAAGAAAAGTCCCATGATTGCGTTAATAATCGCAGCATTTCTTTTACCCGATTTGAGTTCTCCATAAGCGACAACTTCAGGGACTAATGCCCACATGAATCCTGTTGCTGATGTTAAGCCCCATTGTTTAATAAAGGTAGCAACATAAGCTAACCAGAGGGCATCATGCATTCCATTAAGTGACCAAATATATGTCAAAATTTCTCCAACAATGAACATTCCGATAAAAAGATGAAAGAAACCTTTTTTACCGAAAATTTTCTTTAAACGAGGCCAAAAGATTGGGAAAACAATTCCTGGAATTGAAGCAATGAGGCCAATGGCTCCCATCCATTCTGAATGTCCAACAACAAATTGATTAAAGAAACCATTTACAGTATTCATGAAAAACATGAAAGTGAAAGCTAACATGAAGAAAATCCCTAGAATCACAAGTGGACGATTGTTCTTTAATTCGAGGAAGAGGTCAGTTGTTTTAACTTCTGCCGATTGTTCTGCTGTTGCAACCACACGTTCTTTGGTCAATTTATAACATAGGAATAAAGCTATTGCACCAATAATCATATAAACTGAGTAAACTCCAAACCAAGCATGTCCCGCTGAGGGATCAGTATAATTCCCCATATGAAGTTTAAGACCAAATAATCCAGTATCTTTAAGACTTCTTCCTTTCGGTGCTGCCATTTGAACAAACATTGGAAAGAGAGTATAGACTAAGAGATTTGCTCCATTTGCCAACATCATCCGTGTACTTGTCAGCTTATCAACGGATTCCGGATTACGAGTTAATGATGCATTAAGTGAACCATAAGGAATATTAACAACTGAATATACTAAGTCTAAGGCAAAATAAACGATAAAAGCAAAGGGGACAGACCCTTTAACACCTGGTAGAGGCGCAAAAAGTAAGGCGGCTAAAATTACCAGAGGAATACCTGCTCTTAAAAGCCAAGGACGATATTTTCCTGCTTTTGATGTTCTTTTATCAATAAAAGTTCCAACCATTGGGTCCCAAAATACGTTAATAATTCGGACGAACAGAAAAATAAAACCGGCTGTTGCAGTACCAATCGCATTGACTGTTGTCATATAGAGTGCTAAAAAGCCACCAACAGTCCCAAAGACAAGGTTTTGTGCAAAATCCCCCATTCCATAACCAATACGTTCTCCAAGCGTTAATTCATGATATTCATCATGTTGAACTTGTTTGATTTCATTATTCATTTTTGAGTACATCCCTCCTATTATTTTATTAAAATTATTTTTACTGATGAGTCTGTCAGTAAATTTTTAATCTCTTGTAAATAGATATTCTGTTATAAAAGTCTTTTTTTGACCTGCTTTAAGCTCAATCGTTCCCCATTCAGGATGATGAACAAGGTCAGGTATTTCTTGAAATTCAATAGCAATTCCGCGATTTTTGGACATTGGTTTGCCATTAATCATTGACTCTGTTTCTGGATTTGTGGCTGTGTAAATCACGACCGCTTGTCTATCAGTTTGAGCTACTAGTTTACGACCAGATAAAGGGTCATAAAGCATTAAACTTTTATCTCCTTTGGGATTAAAAACAAAGCAATCATCTAGTCCTTCGGGATTATCTTTTAAAAGTTTTTTGATTGAAACGCTTTCTTTAATTGAATAAGAACTGTCGTCAACAGTTAGAAGACGACCAGTTGGTATATTCTCTTGATTGGTTTCAACTAGAAAGTCAACATTTGCTTGAATGAAATGCTCATGAGTCGTTGATAATTCTGCTGACAGATTAAAATAAGGATGCCAAGCCGGATTAAAGACTGTGTCAGTTGCTGACAGAGCTGATATTGTCACTTCTAACTTATTGTCAGTTAATTTATAAGTGACTTCTGCTTGGATTTGACCTGGAAACCCGGACTCCTCATCTCTTAAACTTAGTTTAATGCCAAGAGATGATGCTGTTTCAAAAGTTTCATAAGACCAAAATTGTCTTTCCCAGCCGTGACTTCCTGAATGTAAATTATTTTTTCCTTCATTTGCCTCTAAACTGACAGAATCATAAGTAGCGCCTGAAATACGCCCGGCAACTGGACCGCAAATTACACCATAATATCCTCCATCATTTGCATAGGTTTCGGAATTGTTTTTGGATAAAAGAATATTTTCAAATGTTCCATTTTTGTCAGGAGTGAGGAGTTGATGGACTCTTGCTCCATAATCATGGACAACGATGGTGAGTCGTTCATTTGATAATGTAATCTGACTAATTGATTTGTCAGCTCTAAAAGGCAAAGATTCTTTGGAAATGGTAAATGTCATAATTAACCTTCGTCATTGAATTCTACTAATTGATGAGAAATTTCAGAGGTATTTTTATAAACTTGTTTCCAAATTTGATAAATTTGCTCATAACGTGCTACATTTTTTGGATTTGGTATGAAACTGGCTTCCTTGTAGTGAACAAAAGCTTTAGTGACCGCTTCTAAGCTATCAAAAAGTCCGCAACCAAAAGCAGCAATCATACAAGCACCAAGTCCCGGTCCCTGCTCAACCGTTAAGCGAATCATTTCAGAATTAAAAATATCTGCTTGCATTTGCATAATGTCGGGATTTTGCGCACCCCCACCTACGGAAATCAAACGTTTAAACTTCTTGTTTTTCGTTTTTTCCATGATATCTTTAGAATCACGCAATGAAAAGGTAATTCCTTCAAGCACTGCTCTTGAAAAATGTTTTTGTTCATGATGAGCAGAAATTCCTATAAAACTTCCACGAATTTTTGAATCAAAATGTGGTGTTCTTTCACCTACAATATATGGCGTAAAGAGCAATCCTTCTGAACCAGGAGAAACTGTGTAAACTTCTGACAAAAGTTCATTGAAACTCAAGCCTTTTCCAAAAGTTTCCTTATACCAGTTTAAAGAATTTCCAGCAGCCAAGGTTACTCCCATTGAATAATATGCGCCTGGAACCGTGTGATTAAAGAAATGAAGTTTTCCTTTATAATCTGCAATTTTAGGTTCATAAGCGGAAACGACTCCGGAGGTTCCCATTGAAATCAAACCCACTTCTTCATTGATTAAACCAACACCCAGAGCGGCGGCAGCATTATCGGCTCCACCAGCAAATACTTTTACTTCATTTGTCAGTTTATAGCGTTCAGCTATTTCTGCTTTGACAAATCCTGTTCGGTCAGTGGATTCAATCAATTCAGGTAGAATTCCCCTATCAATATTGAATGCGTCAGTAATTTCCTCTGACCATTGTTTTTTCTCAATATCTAAAAGTAAAGTTCCTGCTGCGTCAGAAAATTCGGTATAAATATTTCCTGTCAGCCAAAGGCTCAAGTAATCTTTTGGCAACATTATTTTTTTTACTCTTGACCAAACCTCTGGTTCATTTTCTTGGAGCCAAAGAATTTTTGGTAAGGTAAATCCTTCAAGAGCAATATTTTTTGTAATCTCTAAAAGTCGCTGACCAAGTCTGTCAGTAATTTCTTGACATTGTTTGCTTGTTCTCACATCATTCCAAAGAATTGCTGGATAAACTGGTTTATTATTGTCATCTAAAACGACTAATGAATGCATTTGCCCCGAAAAACTAATGCCTGCAAGTTGCTGACCAAAATCTGAAATTTCTACTGACAAACCGGTCAGTACTGATTCAAGTGCCACAATCCAATATTCTGGACGTTGTTCAGAATAGCCTTGTTTGGGCGTATCAATTTGGTATTCAGCAGATTTTGTCGTAATTAAATTACCAACTTCATCCATCAAAATCCCTTTAAGACTTGATGTTCCTAAGTCAATTCCTAACACGTAAGTCATTATTATTCCTCATAATAAAAGAGAAGGACGAGGAGGAATTCCTCGCCCTCTTTTAAGTTCTAAATTTTAAACAAGATAGTCATTTAATACTGATTTGATGTATTCCAAGTGGTTAGAATCAAGTTCAATATCGTCACCTTGTTCAAGTGCAAATGCGGCAAGACTTTCAAAAGTTGCTGTTCCATTTTCAATAGATTGTCCAACTTCTGTATTTTTGTATGAACTATAACGTTCGTCAACAATATCAGACAAGAATTTATCTTCAATGATTGCTGCTGCACCTTTCAAAGCACGCGCATAAGTATCCATCCCTGCAATATGAGCAAGAATTAAATCTTCTGCTTTGAAACTTGTACGACGTACTTTCGCATCAAAGTTAATTCCACCTTTGCCAAGTCCACCGTTTAAAAGAATTTGGTGCATCGCAAGTGTGATATCAATAACAAGTGTTGGGAATTCATCTGTATCCCAACCAAGCAAGTAATTTCCTTGATTGGCATCAATAGAACCCAAAGCATTGAAAGTACGTGCAGTATTTAATTCGTGTTCAAAAGTGTGCCCAGCCAACCAAGCATGATTTGTTTCAAGATTGAGTTTGAAGTATTTGTCCAAGTCATATTTTTGCAAGAAAGCAAGAGCTGTTGCTGAGTCAAAATCATATTGGTGAGTCATTGGTTCTTTTGGTTTTGGTTCAATCAAGAAAATAGGCAAGTGGTTGATTGATTTTGCATAATCAATTGCCAAATGGAAGAATTTTGCCATATGATCCATTTCAAGACCCATATCTGTATTCAAAAGTGATTCATAACCTTCACGCCCACCCCAGAAGACATAATTTTCACCACCGAGTTTTTTAGAAAGTTCAAGACCTTTTTTAACTTGTGCAGCGCCATAAGCAAAGACTTCAGCACGGTTAGAAGTTGAAACACCATTCATATAGCGGGGATTTGAAAACATGTTTGCTGTATTCCAAAGTAATTTAATGCCTGTTTCTTTTTGTTTTTCAAGAAGGTGGTCAGTAATTTCGTCCAAATTAGCATAAAATTCTTTCAAAGAATTTCCAGTAGGTGCAATATCAATATCATGGAAACAATAATATTTAACACCTAATTTTTCAGCAATTTCAAAGAAAGCATCTACTCGACGGTGAGCACGGTCAAGTTCAGAACCACCTTCCAAATCCCAAGGACGTTCCATTGTTGCTCCCCCAAAGGGATCTGACCCATCCATTGTAATTGTATGCCAAAATGCAAGGGCAAAATGAAGTTGTTCTTCCATTGTTTTACCAGCAACTACTTCTTCTGGATTATAATGGCGAAAGGCAAACATATTTTTAGTTTTTGTACCTTCGTATTTGATAGGTGCGATGTCGTTAAAGTAAGCCATTTTTATAGCTCCTCCTCTTTATGATATTAATATTATTTTCAAACTCGTAATTACTACTATACATTTCTTGTAATATATGTCATAATAATAGTGATTAGGAGAGAATGAACATGAAAAACGAATTAGAGAATATTTATCACTCAAAAATAAATAATCTTAATTTTCTACTTGTCGATATTACTTACAGAAAACCTCACCTTCATTTTGACATTGAATTAGCTTTTGTCTTAGAAGGGGCTGGTCAGGTAATAACGCAAGAGCAATGCTTTGAAATCAAAGCTGGACAGGCAATTATCTTTAATAGTTGCCAAGTTCACGAACTATCTTCAAGCGACTCTATGAAACTTTTGATTCTACAGTTTTCATCAGAAATTTTTAAAATTATCTTCCCTCAGCTTGATAAAATTTATTTTGAAAGTCATCCTTTCAATCTAAAAAATCAACCTGAAACTTTAAAATTACTCTTACAAGCGGCTTTAAGTTATTTTGCTGATGATAAGAATAATTCCTTGCGTACTCACGGATATACTTCCCTTTTATTAGATCGCTTATTAAGTATTTCTGAATACAGTATTTTAAGCAGTTCTGAACAAAATAAATTAATGGATCTCCAAGAGCGAATGGAAAGAATTTCTTCTTACATTCATGAAAACTACGACCATAAAATTTCTTTAGAAATGATTGCTTCGCATGAAGGACTTTCCAGAACGTATTTTTCCCATTTCTTTAAAAGTAATTTTGGGATTAATTTCAACGAGTATTTAAATAAGATTCGTTCTGAAAAAGCAAGAACATTACTTTCTTCTTCTAAAGATAATTTATTAAATATTGCTTACATGTGTGGTTTCTCAGATATCAGAACGCTCAACACCGCTTTCGTTAAATCTTATGGTGTTCTACCGAAAGAATTTAGAAAAAATAGTGTACTCTTCCCAAATCTCAACTACATGACTTTCAATCAAGATAAAATTGATAATCAAGTTTTTTATTCTGATAGAGGCTCTTTTGATATTCTGCAATATTATTTAGAAAAAAACTTTGAAAAAACAAGTAGTCATTTTTAGACTCTTTATTTTTAACAAGTTAATGATATCGCTTTCTAAGAATCTTATCTTACTGTTTTGTTCTATTTTTCAGGGGAAATGTTGTCATTTTATCATGCCTAAATCAAATAAAAAAAATACTTGGCTTTTACCAAGTATTTTTTATTAATCCCAAATTTTAGTTGCTTTAATTTCATTAATCGTTTGGTCAAAATCATTTGTTAAGATCGTAACATGTCCCATTTTTCGGTTATGTTTAGCATCTGCTTTTCCATAATCATGTTGATGCCAATCGGCATGCTCATGATTAAGTTTCTTAACTGCCTCAACGTGTTGACCTAAAACGTTCAACATAATGGCAGCTTTCAAAAGTTTAGGTTCTGGTAGGTCTTCTCCTAAAATCCCTTTAATATGCAAATCAAATTGGTTGAAATCACAAGCTTCAATTGTAAAGTGGCCACTATTATGTGGTCTTGGAGCTAGTTCATTGACATAGATTTGACCATCTGCTGTTAAGAACATTTCCACACAAAGCACGCCAGATAGCTCTAATTTTTCCGCAATTGAGGTCGCAATTTTATAAGCATTCTCAGTAATTTCAGCAGATATACGAGCCGGAGAAATCGTCTGATGTAAGATGTTTTCTCTATGTTCGTTTTCAGCTAGAGGAAAAACCACATATTCGTGACCATTTCCACTAATAATAACAGAAATTTCACGTTCAAAAGAAATAAAATCTTCTAAAACACATTCTGAAAGTTCTGTCAGTGATTTTGCAGCTGACAAGTCTTCATCAGCATTTAAAACCACTTGTCCATGACCGTCATAGCCTCCAGTTGTTGTTTTTAGAACTTGTTTTCTAGTTACTATCTCTGGGAGTTTTTCCGCTGAATCTACGAGTTGCCAAGGTGCAACATTAACTTTAGCTTCTTTCGTCAAAAATTCTTTTTCAAAGCGACGGTTTTGCGTAATCTCTAACAGACGTATTCCTTGAGGAATTCTTACACAGCCTTCAATTTCGTGCAAAGCTTTTGCTGATACATTTTCAAACTCATAAGTAATGACGTCACAAGCGTAGGCAAGTCTTAATAAATTTTCAACGTCATCATAAGGTGCAACGATCAGTTCATCAGATACTTTTGACGCAGAACAGTTTGGATTTGGGTCAAGTGTAATGACTTTATGTCCCATATATTGAGCAGCAATTGCCATCATCTGCCCAAGCTGACCTCCACCAATAATACCAATTGTTTGCTTTGTATTCTTTATCACAAGTCTTCCTACCCTTCATTATTTAAAATCTGACAACTTTTAAACTCTTTTTAAAGTAATGCTTTGTTTGATTCCTCAACCATTTCTTGTGCAGCAGCCCGATAGACCAACAATTTTTGGTATAAATTCTCGTTTGTATTCGCCAAAAGTTGCAAAGCAAATAAAGCAGCATTTTTTGCTCCAGCCTCTCCAATTGCCATTGTCGCTACAGGAACCCCTGCCGGCATTTGAACAATTGAATAAAGTGAATCCAAACCAGACAAAGCTCGCGATTTTATTGGAACGCCAATGACTGGGACGAGGGTCTGAGCAGCTACCATTCCTGGCAAATGAGCGGCTCCACCTGCACCTGCGATGATCACTTTATAACCTGCCTCACGAGCTTGGCTCGAAAATTCAGCCATTAAAGCTGGTGTTCGGTGTGCTGATACGACCTTTTTTTCATAAGCTAAACCAAAGTCATCTAAAATTTTTGCTGTTTCTTTCATTGTCGCCCAATCTGAGCTCGAACCCATGATAATTGCTACTTCTGCCATTTTTCCTCTTCTTTTTTCTTAACCGAAATTTTTATATTGCTCGTGAACCGATATCATGACGATAAAAGAAACCATCATTTTCCAATTTATCAAGTTTTTCATAAAGCAATTTTTGTGTACTTTTTACATCTTCTCCCGTTTCAGAAACAAGATAAACTCGGCCTCCACTAGAGATTAATTGATTATCTTCATTTTTGGAAACTCCTGCATAATAAACATTTAAACCTTCAGGAATTTTTGGAAGAATAAGTCCAAGTTTTGCTTGACTAGGATAGCCTTCTGCAGCAACAACCACACCCAAAGTCACACCAGACTCAAGCCATTCTAATGTTGGCTCATTTCCAGCTAAAATATCAATAATTACTTGAGCTAAGTCACTTTTTAAACGAGGAAGAACAACTTGGGTTTCAGGATCACCAAAGCGTGCATTAAATTCAATTGTTTTGACTCCGTCTTCTGTCAAAATTAACCCTGCATAAAGAACACCTGTAAATGACTTGTCTTCTTCTATCATTCCAGCAACTGTTGGTTTAACAACTTTTTCAAAAGCCTCATTCACAACCTCTTTAGAAATATGTAGGACCGGTGAGTAAGCCCCCATTCCCCCTGTGTTAGGACCTTTGTCACCATCGAAAGCTCGTTTGTGGTCTTGAGCAATCGGCATCGGATATATTTTTCCGTCATGGACAAAACTAAATAAAGAAAATTCTTCACCGTCAAGAAATTCCTCAATCACAACTTTTCCTTGACTACCAGAAAAAATATCGGCCAGAGCTGACTTAGCGGTCTCGATATCAAAGGCAACTGTCACACCCTTACCAGCAGCGAGCCCATCAGCTTTAATAACAAGGGGAACTCCTTTTTCATCTAGATATGCAAGAGCAGGCTCTAAGCTATCAAAAGTAGCATAATCAGCCGTCGGAACCCCATATTTTTTCATAATTGATTTTGCAAAATCTTTAGAACCTTCTAGCTCTGCGGCCATTTTATTTGGCCCAAAAATTGGTAATTCTGCTTTTATAAAAGCATCGACGACGCCATTCATCAAAGCAGTTTCTGGTCCAACAAACGTTAGTCCAATGTTTTGATTTTGAGCAAATTCAACTAATTTATCATTAGATAGTTCGGAAATATCAACTATTTGAATTCCATCTTTTTCCATTCCTGAATTGCCTGGAGCTACAAAGACTTCTTCAACTTGAGGACTTTCCATAAATTTTTTTGCTAAGGCATGTTCGCGGCCGCCAGAACCAATTACCAAAATTTTCATCATTTCTCCGATATTCCCAAACGCTTTTTATATACACAAACTTGTGTATTCAGCTATTTTATTTATTATTCAACAAATCTTGAACGAATAATAAAAGTCAAAGTGATGATAGCTCATCTATCTTTTCTTGCTTTATAAATCTTATAATTCTATCTTAAAAGATTTATGATAAAAGAAAAAGCCTGAACAAAAGTTTCAAGAAATAAGAAGAGAGATTGTTCGGTATTTACTCAATTCTAGCTAAAGTTTTTCCCTTGCAATTTTTAAATGACAAATTTGTTTATCAGCTTTTCTATCGCAATTTTCATTAAAAACATGTAAAATAAATCTAAGTAGAAAAAGAAAGCGAAAACTTATGGCGACTCAACCAACCAAAGATAAAATTATTAGTAGCAGCTGGGAACTTTTAGAAGAACTTCCTCTCACAGAATTTTCAATGCGTAAGTTAGCTAGTCGGCTAGGAATGACAGTGTCTTCTCTTTACTACCATTTTTCAAGTAAAGAAGCACTTTTTGCAGAACTTATTGATAAAGTAAGCCTTGAAATTATTTTTCCAGCAAATGAGAAAACGTGGCAAGACCGCCTTTTCGTCTACGGTAAAAATATTTATGCTGTTTTAGAATCTTATCCAAACCTCGCACAATTGATGATGGATTATCCACCAGAATCTGAGAACTATCTTCGGCTCTTTGATAAACTTTTAATGATTGTAGATGATCTCAAGCTTTCTGATGATCACAAATTTTACACCATTAACCTTTTTCTAAATTTTATTTACACCAGTAAAATAGATAGTGATCGTTTAGTAGAGCAACCCGAAAAACCCGTTTCTACTGTCAAAATTCCTCTGGTACAACTGGCTCCTTTTCTCGATAAATATTGGCGAACTGAAAGCCTCACCAGTCTTGGCTCTTCTGAAAGTTTTGAGTTTGGTTTACAGCTTATTATTTCAGGAATTGAAAAAATGCTTAAAATTAATTAATTTATAAAAAACTTCCTGAGGAAGTTTTTTCTTGACTTTGTTTTAGAACAATGGTATTATTTTTACCGAACGGTGTTCTAAAAATATAAAAGAAGGTTCTTTATGAATAATACTAATGATTTTAATTTAAAAAAAGTCTTACCTGCAGTTTTAACAATTGCAATTGGAATGCTTTTAGTAATGATGGATACAACCATTATGAATGTCACTCTTCCGCATATCCAGTCTGCTTTCCATCAAAATCTCTCAAATAGTCAGTGGGTCATTACTGCTTATACTTTAGCTATGGCCACAGTTATTCCATTTGCTGGATTTTTGGGAGACCGCTTTTCAGATAAAAAAGTTTTTGCTTTAGCAATCATTTTTTTCACTATCGCTTCATTTCTTGCAGCTAATGCTCACTCACTGCAAAGTCTTATTATTTGGCGAATTGCTCAAGGCTTAACTGGTGGCGTTGTTGCTCCAATCGGAATTGGGATGTCTTTTAAAATTATCCCAATGGAAAAACGAGGTTCAATGATGGGCCTTCTAGGGTTACCAATGTTGCTCGCTCCAACAATAGGCCCTGCACTTTCAGGTTTCTTAGTTAAACACTTCAATTGGACAACTGTCTTTTTGATTAATCTTCCGGTTGGAATTCTAGCCTTAATCTTTGTTCTCCTCTTTCTCCCAAATTTTTCTGCAAATAAAGCAAGTAAAATTGACTTAAAAGGGGCTCTTCTTTCTCCATTTGCCTTTCCAATTTTAATTTATGGTGTGCACGTTGGGGCAGATAAAGGCTGGTCAAATCCTACTGCCCTCTCTTTTGTAGGGCTTGGTTTTATCATGTTGCTTTTATTCATTATTGTTGAACTACGTGTTGAGAATCCTCTTTTACACCTTCGAGCTTTTGCAATTCCTGAATTTACAAAAGGAATTTCGCTCATGTGGCTTAATCAAATCGTTGTTTTTGGGGCCATGCTTCTTGTCCCACTTTACTTACAAAATGTCGTTGGACTTTCTTCTGAAAATACAGGGCTAATCATGGTTCCGCAGGCAATTGCTAGTTTTTTAGGAATGACAATCGGTGGGCGTATTTTTGATAAATTTGGGACGAAAGCCGCAGTTCTGCCGGGCTTTACTCTGGGAGCTTTAAGTCTTAGTCTTTTTAGTCAAATTAAACCAAGTTCTTCTTTGGCTTTCACACTTTGTGCTATTGTTTTGCTTGGTTTAAGTCAAGGTTTAGTCAATATGCAAGTTAATAATCACGCCCTTCAATCTGTTCCAATGAAAAATATTAGTCGAGTTACTCCACTGACAAATGAAATGATGCAAGTAGTCAACTCATTTGCCATTGCCTTTTTGACAGCATTTTTAAGTGGTCAAATCAAAAAACAGACTGGACTTTCTCCTTTACAAGCGAATCTAACTGCCTTCCATAATACTTTTTACTTACTTCTTATTTTTGTAAGCTTCGGTTTCATTTTAAGTCTATTTTTGAGAAAAAAAGTGAAGGCATAATAAAAAAACACTGTTAAAATAAACAGTGTTTTTTATTACCAATTTTTAACCAAAGCTGGAATTTCTAATAGGTCTTGAATTTGCACATCTGGTTGTGCTTCTCCACTAACTTCCAATTGTTTTGGATTATACCAAATTGTCTTTATTCCAGCTCTATTCCCTCCTAAAATATCAGTTGCTAGGGAGTCGCCAACGATGGTAAATTCCTTTTGATTGGCCGCTTCAATGTGGTCAAAGACATAATCGAAGAAAGCAAGAGAAGGCTTATGATGACCCACTTCTTCACTAATAAAGATTTCTCTAAAGTGATCAGAAATTCCAGACTCAAATATTCGTGGGCGCGATACACGTGACGTTCCATTACTAACCACATACATTTCTGCCTCTTTTGCTGACAGCTCTGTCAGTAATTCTTTGGCATGATTAATCAACTCATGCCCTTGTGATAAGTAAAGTTGATATTCATCATCAACAGCAACTGGATTATAATTTACTGACACATTTAAAGCTCTAAAAGCATGGTCAAATCGAGTAGATAGAAGTTCTTCGCGTGAAAGTTTTTCTGATTCGTGTAAACGCCAAAGCGCTTTGTTTTCACGAGAGTAAGTCGCACGATTTTCCTGATTATCTTCAATTTGATAGTGGGTAAAAATTTTTCCCAAAGCATCATATTCTGCTTTATCAAAATCAAGTAAGGTGTTATCAATATCAAAAAGTAGTACAGTCATTTCTTTTCCTTTGCTTAATGTATTCTTTGCATTCCCTACATTATAACAGAAAAGGAGATAAAGATGAATGTTCTGAAACTTGAAAATTTTTTCAATGACAATAGACAGATGATTTTACGATAAAAATTTTAATATTAAATTAGTGAAAAAAATCTACCCTAAAGGTAGACTTTTTATTAATGTCTAAAATGACGAAGTCCTGTGAAGACCATCGCAATTCCATATTTATCACAGGCATCAATCACTTCTTGGTCACGTACAGAGCCACCTGGTTGAACAATTGCTTTAATTCCTGCCTTAGCAATTTCATCGATATTGTCAGCAAATGGGAAAAAGGCATCCGAACCAAGAACCGCATTTTCTTGAAGTTCTACTGATTTATCTGCGGTTGCCTCTAAGGCAATTTTTACTGAGCCCACACGGTTAGTTTGGCCAGGACCAACACCAAGCGTCTGGTGGTCATTGGTCACAATAATCCCATTTGATTTGACAAACTTAACTGCTTTCCAAGCAAACTTCATGGCCTCCATTTGTCTGTCAGTTGGTTGAACTTTAGTCGCCACTGTCCATTCTTTTGGATTTTCAACAATGACATCTTGATTTTGAACAAGTAGTCCTCCAAGAACACCTGTTATAAGCGCTTCTTTTTCTGAGGCTTCTTTTTTAGAAAAATCAACGGTTAAAAGTCGAATATTTTTCTTTTTACTTAAAACTTCCAAGGCTTCTTTGCTATAAGAGGGTGCGATAATAATTTCAAGGAAAATCTTACTCATTTTTTGCGCAGTTGCCAAAGTTACTTCTCGATTTAAAACAATAATTCCACCGAAAATTGAAACTGGGTCTGCTTCATAGGCATAATCCCAAGCTTTTTCGATATCCGTTGCTCTTCCAATCCCACATGGATTCATATGTTTGAGGGCTACAACTGTTGGTTCTTCAAAATCTCTTGCAATCTGTAAAGCAGCATCTGCATCACGAACATTGTTATAGCTTAATTCTTTACCATGAATTTGCTTACTTTGGGCAATTGAATAAGTCGTAGGTATTCCTGACTCATAAAAATCTGCATTTTGTTGCGGATTTTCACCATAACGCATTCCTTGTTTAAGGTCGTAAGTCAAGGTTAATTTTTCTGGTTTTACATTTTCTACCGGAAATTCTTCTGTCAAATATTGTGCAATTAAAGCATCATAACTTGCAGTGTGGCGAAATACTTTTGCTGCAAGTTGCTGACGAAAACTTAAACTTGTTTCGCCTTTTACTGACAGCTCTGTCAGTACTTTTTCATAATCATTTGGGTCACAAACGACTGTGACTGACGCATGGTTTTTAGCTGCTGAACGCAACATTGAAGGACCACCAATATCAATCTTCTCAATCATTTCTGCTTGACTTCCCCCAGCAAGCAAAGTTTCTTTGAAGGGATATAAGTTCACAACAACCAAATCAATTGGAGAAATATGATGTTCTGTCATTGATTTCATGTGACTTTCCAAGTCTCTACGTCCAAGAAGGGCTCCATGAATTAGTGGATGCAATGTTTTAAGGCGCCCATCCATCATTTCTGGAAATCCTGTTACTTCATCAATTGCAATATTCGGAATTTCTTCTTGGTCCAGAACGGCTTTCGTTCCACCCGTTGAGATAATTTCCCAACCTAATTCTCGAATTTCCTTAGCAAATTCTACAATACTTTCTTTGTCTGAAACACTGATAAGTGCACGTTTTGACATGATTTCCTCCAAGTTTTCTGCTGACAATTCTGTCAGTAATATTTTTCTTATAAAAGAACTGACAGAACTGTCAGTAAATCTTTATCATGTCTTTATTTTACATTTATCGTTTGGAAATAAAAAGCACCAGTTTTAAAACTGGGCTTTTTTTATTATAATTGTTCGGAAATTACTTTTAGTCTTTAATTAAAAACTCTTCATTGAAAATTCCAATATATGGCAACTGACGGTAACGTTCCGCATAATCAATTCCATAGCCCACAATAAAGGCATCCGGCACTTCAAAGCCAACATAATCAGCGTCAATATCAACTTTACGACCACTTGGTTTATCTAATAAAGAGATAATTTTTACTGAATGCGCTTGACGTCCTGTCAGCAATTTTTTAAGATAGAGCAGAGTATTTCCAGTGTCAATGATATCTTCAACAATCAAAATATCACGTCCATGAGCCACGGTTGATAAATCTTTCAAAATTCTAACTTCTCCAGAAGATGAAATCCCATAACCATAACTGGTAACATCCATAAAATCAACTTCAGCATCAATTGATAATTCTTTAAGTAAATCAACCGTAAACATGATTGACCCTTTTAATATTCCAACAACAAGTGGATTTTTTCCCTCATAATCGCGTGAAACAACTTCCGCAAGTTCTTTGACACGTTCGGCAATTTGTTCTCTGGTAAATAAAACTTCTTTTAAATGTGGATGCATTTTTCTCTCCAATTTTTTTCACAATATGTTTCTATTTTAGACTTTTTTAGAGAGAAGAAAAAGACCAGAAGTCTGACTTTGGTCTTTTTTAGCTTACAACGTTCGGAAATAGAAAATTTTCAAAACCATAATTTTCTTAATCAACTTTAATAACTCCCAAATCCAACATCGTTTGTGCCGTTTGAATAATCGCTGCTTCACCTGAACGTGGTTTCCAGCCTAAAAGTTTAACTGATTTTTCATTTGAACAAGCTGTGTTTTGCCCCAAAAATGTAGCTGGCATCGCCAAACTTTTATCAAATCGAGCTAAAATTTTAACAAAAAAGTCGGGAATTACCTGAGTAGATACTTTTTTAGCTTTTGTACCAAATTCCTTTTTCAAAAACTCGGCTTGCTTTTTGTAAGTAATATTTTGGCCTGAAGTTGCAATGAAACGTTGACCAATCGCTTCATCTTTTTCAAGAGCTAGCAAATGTAAATCAGCAACATCACGAACGTCAACATAATCAAATGCTAAATTTAAAAGTCTGGGCATTTTACCTTCAAACATATTTTTTATAGCCGCACTAGAATGTGAAAAATCATTTCCAAGAATTGGACCCATAACAGCTGTAGGTAAAACCGATGCTCCTTCAATACCATAAGCTTCTGCAAGTTTCCAAAACTCCATTTCCGCCATCGTTTTAGAACGTTGATATGCATTAATTGGAGCATCAAGATTTGTCCAATCTTTCTCTGTGAAGATTTCTGGATGATGCTTATGCCCCGCTAAAACTGCTCCCGATGCTGAGGTCAAAACCACTCGTTTAACTCCTGCTTGCTTGGCTGCTTTCATCACAAACTTCACTCCATCTATAGCCATTTTCACCATTAAATCATCAGCGTCAGGACGTTGCAAAGGCGTTGGTGAAGCCACATGAATCACAGAATCAACACCAGTCATGGCTTGACTCCAGCCTTCTTCTTTTGTCAAATCAGTTTGGACAAAACCTAAATCTGTAAAATCTGAAATTCCGCCTTGTGCCATCATTTTTTTCACTTCTTCTTGTCGAGACATCGTCCGCAATGTCGCCCGTACTCGATAGCCTTTTTTCAATAAAGCAATCATGATAAACATAGCAATATATCCAGAACCACCTGTTACAAGAATTGTTTTTTTATTTGTATTTGTCATTTAATTTTTCCTCTATTTTTCTTAATCCACATCTGTTACACTTGAAACTTATGTAAAATTATTGTACGATAGAAGTGTTAAAAATACAAGCCTTTGAAAAGCTTGTGTGACACAATCAGGAGAAGTGTAATGGCAGCGACAAACTATTCCCAAACTATCAAAAACGATACAAAAGATTTTATTACTACAGCTATTTTGCAACTATTAGGAATTCAAAAAACATCCGAAAAACCAAAAAATCTTGCTCAACTCACCGTTTCAAACGTTTGTAAAAGAGCCGGAGTTAGCAGAATGGCTTTTTATCGTAACTTTGAGTCCATTGACCAGGTCATTTATCAATACTATCAGCCTCAAATTTCTCAAAGTTTTGAAATCATTCGTCAGAATGTTTCTGCCAGTTCAAAAATTGAAAACCAATTAAAATTCTTTGAAGAATTCAAAAATGACCTCTTCCTTTCTGAAAGTCAAGGTTACGAACCAATTATTCGTCAAATTTATATTGAAGAAATTGAGAAATTTTATGAAAAAACAAATGACGAATATTTCATTACTTTTGTCGCAAATGGAGTTTATGCTCTTTGGCGCAAATGGTTAATGAACGGTCAAGATAAGCCAATTGAAGAAATACATGAACTCATTAGAAAAATTGTTACAATTTAAGTAAAAATAAAAAGACACTTGCACGTGTCTTTTTAATATAAATTTATTTTTTAAGCAATTTCCTGTCCTAAATGAATCACCTCATCCAAATAACTTTGAGTTTCATCATATAGATGGTGTGTAATCATAATCACCGTCAAATCAGGATTTTCTAAAATATTTTTTTCTACAGCTAGAGCTGTTTTTTTGTCAACACTCGCCGTACTTTCATCCATCACTAAAATTGGCTTACTGCCCATTAATTCTCTAGCAACAGATAATCTTTCTTGCTGACCTCCTGATAAATTTTTATCATAAACCGTATCAAGTTTATTAAATACAAAGTCATCAGCACAAGCAATTCTAATCGACTTATCAAAGATATCTGGCGAAATTTTACGCCCTAAAGTCAAATTTTCTTCTACTGTTTCCTTAAAAAGATAGGGAAATTGCATAATCACACTCATCACATGAGGTAAAGATTTTCGATTAATTCCTTTGTAATCTTTCCCATCTAATAAAATTTCTCCTTCATAGTCTTGCTTATTCCCAACCAACAAATTAATCAAGGTTGATTTTCCACTTCCACTATCGCCAATAATCGCGTATTTTTTTCCTTTTTCAATGACAATTTCTGGATATTCAATTTTTTGCCCATCAGGAAATGCAACAGCCAGATTTTTTAATTCTAACTTACTTTCAAAAGCTGTCACTTCTTCTCCGTCAGTAACTTTTGATTCGTCAGTAATTTTTCCATATTTCTCTAACAGCTTTCCCGTTGCATTGAGCAATATTAAACTATTTGCTACACTTTTTGAGTAATTAGTTACTGTTCCTGACAAATTTCCGACACTCATGACAACACCAATGCCAATTTGCCCATTCATGATAAGAAAACCGGCAACAGCTAAAATCAAAAACTGCCCTAACATACTAGTCCCTAATAAAGAATACTGCATCCAAGCACGGGTAAAAATTAATTTCACATTCGCCGTAGCTAATTGATTAAATTTTCCCATGGTTCGCTCTTGCATAAGACCCAATTGTTTATTATGATAAAGCACTTCATAACCACGCAAGTAATCCGTAGATGTCGCTAAGGCATCATTTGCAAGTTCCGACACTTGTTCCGTATCTCGTTCCACTGATTGTTTAAACATTTTTGGAAAATAGAACAAAAGTGCTCCAACCAAAAGGGTTGTCAAAAGCAATATCCAGTGGAAAAAGATAATAGCAATTCCTGAGAATAGCATCGCAACAATTCCCGTATAAACAAAATAAATCTGGTGGAAACCATTATCATAAAGTAGTTTTGTATCATTATTTAACCACGAATTATAATCTTCCTTACTATTTTTTTCAAAATCAGAATAAGAAATTTCCGTCAGAGGCTCAATGATATCCCGGCGTACAGCATTAAGCTGTTTTTGTATGGCAATTTCTTTCCAAACATCACGCGCTCCTTGAACAAAACTATCGACCAACCAAAGGATAATATCAATAGCTAACCATAAGAAAAATTGATTCATCTCTTTTGCAATCAAAGAATTGAGCACATTTGCTAAAAAGACCGAACTCAAGACCGCAAGAGCAATATCAATCGTGATAAGTAAGAAAACCATAAAATTTTCAAATTTGAATTCTTTAAGATACTTTACCATTTTTCCTTCTCTTATTTTACTTAAGATTATGTTACCACTACATTTTAGCATTTAAATTTCAAAAGTAAATAGCGCTTACAAAAGTATTCTAGATGTTTTATTTTCTTAAAAGAACTGAAAATTTTCTCTTATTTTTTTTATTAAGCTAAAACGTAAGAAAAAACTTCATCATTGCTGATGAAGTATAATTTGGCGAACGACTTCTGGATAGAGCTTGTGCTCTGCTTCATGAACAGAACGCTCATAGACTTCTAAATTTTCGTGATAAGCGAGCGGGATTTGAGCAATCAATTCCCCAGTATCAACACCCTCATCAACATAATGAATACTGATTCCCAACCCCTTTTTTGCCTCATGTGAGTCTTCAATCGCATGAGGTGAACCGGCAAAATCCGGAAGATAAGAAGGGTGAACATTGATTATCTTTCCTTTATATTTTGATAACATCGTCGCACCAATGATTTTCATGTAGCCCGCCAAGAGAATTAAATCAATTTCTTGGTCTTCTAAAATTTCCACCAAAGCCTTCTCATAATCCACTTTTGAAGAAAATTCTTTTAATTCCAAACTTGCCTTTGCCACCCCTAATCGCTCAGCACGTTCAAGTACATAAGCATCATGATGATCTGAAAAAACAAATTTCACTTGGTCTGGAAATTGTTCAGCTAGTGTTTGAAAGTTTGAGCCATTTCCTGATGCAAATACCGCAATTTTCATGCTATCCCCTATTCTCAATGAAAAAGATTATTTTTTAATCACTACTGCTGAATCTTGTCTTTTGACCATTTTACCAATTTCAAATGCATTCAACTCTTTTTTGAGAGCTTCAGCATTTTCAGGAGCAACAGCAATTACCATTCCAATTCCCATATTGAAAATTTCATACATTTCTTCATGTTTGATATTCCCATATTTTTCAAGAGCTTTGAAAATTGGTAAAATATTCCAAGAACCTTCAACAATTTCAGCTGACAAGCTATTTCCGAACATTCTTGGTAAATTCTCATGGAATCCTCCGCCTGTAATATGAGCAATTCCTTTTATTTTATTTTGTTTAATCAAGGGTAAAAGCTCTTTGACATAGATTTTTGTCGGAATTAAAAGAGTATCAATCAAAGATTGGTCAAGTTCAGGCAATGATTCATTCAAATCAAAGTCAGCAAAAACTTTCCGAACCAAAGAGTATCCATTAGAATGAATCCCAGATGAGGCAAGACCAAGCAAAACATCGCCCGCTTCCACATCTTTTTCACCATCAATTAATTGTGATTTTTCAGCCACACCCACAGCAAAACCAGCTAAATCGTAATCATCTTCATCATACATTCCGGGCATTTCAGCTGTTTCTCCACCAATCAGCGCTGCTCCTGCTTGCAAGCAACCTTCGGCCACTCCAGCCACAACTTGCTCCAATTTTTCAGGAATATTTTTCCCTGTGGCAATATAATCCAAAAAATACAACGGCTCAGCCCCAGCAGCAATAATATCATTGACGCACATGGCCACGCAATCAATCCCAATCGTGTCATGTTTGTCTGCTTGAATAGCTAACATCAATTTAGTTCCCACACCATCTGTACCCGAAATCAATACAGGCTCTTTGACATCAAGCACAGATAAATCAAAACTTCCACCAAAACCACCCAGTGCCCCAAGCACACCCAAACGTTCGGTTTTAGCCACATGCTTCTTAATACGAGAAACCACCTCATACCCTGCTTCTACATCTACCCCAGATTTTGCATACGCATTCTCAGACACTGTCATTCTCCATTTTCTGATTTATTTTATTCTACTTCCATGTTAAATGATTTTCAAACATAAAAAAAGTTCCAGCGGGTAGTACTGAAACTTTTCGATTGAATCGTTCGGAAATAACAAATCATTTCAACTGTAATTGTCTATCAAATATAAAAAACCGCCAGCATCAGCTAACGGCTTTTTTCTATTTATTCAGCAATTTTTTGAATATCAAAGTCAATCTTGTTATCTATAAGTGTTACAATTACTTTTGATTTTGGTGGAATTTTTCCTCCGATAATCAGCTTAGCTAATGGATTTTCGATGACTTTTGTCAAATAACGTTTGAGTGGCCGTGCACCATAAGCCGGTTCATAAGCATTTTCGGCAATCCAAACTTTTACTTTTTCACTCAACTCAAGTTGAACGTCCATTTCTTCAAGACGATGTGAAAGTTGGCTAGTCATTTTAACGATAATATTCTTGATGTCTTCAAGTACTAATGGTTTGAAAAGAATGGTATCATCAATTCGATTTAGAAATTCTGGTTTGAAATGTGCCCGAAGTTGAGCCATCACGTTTTCAGTTGTTTCTTCCGAAATTTCACCATTTTCTCCAACATTATCCAGCAAATATTGCGAACCGACATTTGAAGTCATAATCAACACTGTGTTCTTAAAGTCAACGAGAACACCTTTAGAGTCAGTTAAACGACCGTCATCCAAAACTTGCAACAAGATATTGAAAACATCTGGATGTGCTTTTTCGATTTCATCAAGCAAGATGATTGTATAAGGATTACGACGAACCGCTTCGGTCAATTGTCCGCCTTCATCGTAGCCGACATATCCTGGAGGGGCTCCGACTAAACGAGAAACTGAGTGTTTTTCCATATATTCACTCATGTCAATCCGAACCATATGTTCTTCTGAATCAAAGAGATTTTCAGCCAAAGCTTTCGCAAGCTCCGTCTTACCTACCCCAGTTGGACCGAGGAAGAGGAATGAGCCAAGTGGACGGTTAGGGTCTTGAATCCCTGCACGTGCACGGATAATGGCATCAGATACGGCTTCAACCGCTTCATCTTGTCCGACGACCCTTTGATGCAGTGTTTCTGGCAAGTGAAGTAATTTTTCACGTTCACCTTCAACCAATTTGGTAATTGGAATACCGGTCATGCGTCCAACCACTTCGGCGATTTGTTCTTCAGTGACTGATTCTTGAACTAAGGATAAATCATCTGATTTTGCTTTTTCTTCAATAGATTTGAGTTCTTTTTCAATTTCAGGAATTTTACCATAACGAAGGGCTGCCGCTTTTTCTAAGTTTCCTTCATTTTGAGCTTCTTCCAATTCGTGGCGAGCATGTTCTAATTCATTTCGTTTTTCAGAAATATTGCCCACTTCTTTTTTCTCAGCTTCCCATTGAGCTTTGAGTTGATTATTTTCTTCTCGAAGTTCAGCAATTTCACCACGTATAATTTCAAGACGTTTCTTAGAAGCATCATCTCGTTCTTTTTTGAGGGCCGCTTCTTCAATTTCTAATTGCATCAAGCGACGATTAGCTTGGTCAAGTTCAGTTGGGAGTGAATTCATTTCTACACGAATTGTTGCACTGGCTTCATCAACCAAGTCAATGGCTTTATCTGGTAAAAATCGGTCAGTAATATAACGATTTGAAAGGGTTGCTGCTGCGACTAAAGCATTATCATGAATGGTCACTCCATGGTGAATTTCAAAACGTTCTTTTAGACCACGCAAGATTGAAATCGTATCTTCAACAGTAGGTTCAGTAACCAATACCTTTTGGAAACGACGTTCAAGTGCTTTATCTGTTTCCATGTATTTACGATATTCATCCAAGGTAGTTGCCCCAATCAAATGGAGTTCACCACGTGCAAGCATTGGTTTTAAAAGGTTCCCAGCGTCCATTGAACCTTCTGTTTTACCTGCACCAACAATCGTATGAAGTTCATCAATAAAGAGGATAATTTGTCCATCTGATTTTTTCACTTCATTAAGGACTGCTTTCAAACGCTCTTCAAATTCACCACGATATTTCGCTCCTGCAATCAGGGCACCCATATCAAGTGAAAAGATTGTTTTATCTTTCAGATTTTCAGGAACGTCTTTTCTGACAATCCTTTGCGCTAATCCTTCGACAATGGCTGTTTTACCAACCCCAGGTTCACCAATAAGAACAGGGTTATTTTTTGTTTTACGAGAAAGTACTCGAATGACATCACGAATTTCTTCATCACGTCCAATGACAGGATCTTGTTTACCTGATTTAACTTGAGCAACGAGATCTACCCCATATTTTTCAAGTGCTTTGTATGTTTCTTCTGCATTTTGACTGGTCACTTTATCACCTCCGCGTAATTTTTCAATCGCAGCTTGCGCTTTTGCTTTTGTTAGTCCATGGCTGACCAAATAACTGATCAATGGATTTTGTTTTAATTCAAAGAGGGCAAGGAGAATAATCTCAGTTGATAGGTATTCATCGCCCATTTTTTGCGCAATTTTGTCTGCTTCAGTAAATACTTGGAACAAATCTGGACTTAGGTTTTGACCATAAGTAATATTTGAACCTTCTACTGAATTAATTTTGTCAATTTCTTTTTCAATTAAATTTGTAAAGTCATCTAGGTCAATCCCTAAATCTTTATAAAAGTTCGCCCCAAAACTATTAGGTTGAACAAAAATTCGCCATAAATGTGGAACTTCAATCACTTGGTGATGACGAACTTGCGCAATTTGTTGCGCTGAACCAAGTGCTTCTTGCATCGTTGTTGTCATTTTTTCGATGTCCATAAAAACACCTCATTTCGATTTCATAGTTAGTAGTGATTATTATCTTTTTCTCACTACATTCTAATTATAATACTTTGGTCAGTAATGGTCAAACTTTTTGATTCGTTATTTATAAAAATTTATTTGCACTTTTTAAATGAATTATTTGCGTACTAATACTAGTGAAGCTGTCTTTTTAATACACTTTGCCTTATAATGGATTTAGATGTCAAAATAAAAAGATAGGAGAAAAATGACTCAACAACTAAATTCTTTGGGAAAGTCTGCCCTCTTAATATTAAGTAATACAATTATTGTCCTTCCATTCATGATTTTTATTCAAATTGCAAAAGGAACCTCGCTTCTTGCCCTCCTTCCTTTTCTGCTCTTTTATACTTTCAGAATGACTGGCGTATTCTTTATAAGGGGAATAAAAACAAGAATCAACAGCTATAGTCTTTTAAAAATTTCATTGTATGCCGGTTTACTTGGTTGCTTGCTTGGATTTATGGGTTCTTTCTACTTTCCTTTCTATACTTTATCCGGAATTCTTTTAGGAGTGAGTGCAGCTTGGTTGCCTATGTCAAACACTTCGGTAAATTATTATCTAAAAAATACTAACCAGCTTATCAAAGGAAAAACCTTAGTTAGCTTACTTTTATTTTTAACCCTTGGCTTTTCTTTTGTCTTATCCCCTTCTCTAAAATATCCCCTGTTCTTTGTCTTCTATGGAATAGTTTATCTTCTCTCCTTCCAATTAGTTGGAAATTTGGACAATTACAAAGTTGATCCAAATGATTTAGAAAAAGCTTCATATAAATATCTTATTTTATTTGCTTTATTTTTTGTTTGCCTCTTTCTATTACGCTCAAGTCGACTACTTGCCAATAGTTTAGAATTTGATTATTTCATTTTCGGATTTTTCTTTTTGGTCACCCTCTATATTGTCGCTAAGAATTTTTTCAAAAATAAAATTCAAAGAAATATCCCTCGTAAATTATCATATTTGACAGCTATTAATGGGGCAGTGGGAAATTATTTATTTCTTTTTTGTTCTTTGTATGTCGCTGGCTTTTATGGTCATCAGCATTTATTTTTACAGTTTTATCTTCCTTATGTTTTAGGAATTGTCTTTGCCTCTAAGGTCAAAAATTTACTTGGAAATAATGTCAAAACCTACTCTTTAATCGGCATTTTTCTAGGTTTACTTTTGATTGTTTTTAGTCCTCTATTTGCTCTAGGTTTATTCCTTACTAGCTTATTCAAAGGAAGTTTAAATTCAAGCTTAACTCAAGACTATGAAAGTACTATTAATATCGTTGAAGATAAACGGATCTGGGTAAAATATACCATTCAAAATATCGGAAGTATTCTTCACCAATTTTTGTTAATGCTTTTAGGTTCACTCATCATCATGAAAAATGGCTTATCTATCAAGACCTTGTTCGTCATTACTTCAACTCCTATACCTACAGCTCGAAGTATTGAACTAATGAAATCATGGAATCTTATTGCTACGTCATTGATTATCTTAATTATCATCGCCTATCTTATTTATCCAAAAATAGTTCCACTTCTTAAAAAATCAAAGTAAATTAGAAAAACTCATGTCTAAACATGAGTTTTTTATTTAATACGAGAGGTCAGTGAACTTTCTTTTCCTTCGATAATTTTATGAATCTCTTTAGCAAATTGACTTCGTTTAATTGGACGATAACTTTTTAAGAAAGAAAAAATTGGAATTTTTATGAGTGGCTCCAATAGGCGTGCTGGAAAATAACTGCTTTTTCGTGAAGCATCATAGACAATTCCTGGAAAAACAGAAACAAATCTTGATTTCAAACGTTTTTTACCATAAGCCTCTACTTCTTTTTTAGCTTTCATATAGTCATTCATGAAAAAGGGACCATCGTTTGCCGAAATAAAAAGACATTGATTTTTTGAGTCAACTATTGTATCAATGATTATTTTTGCTGGTTGAATACTATTTTTTTCATAAGTTGTTCCCTTTGATTTACTTGGAAATAGAATTCCTACCGCATCAATCACCCAATCTGATTTTTGTAAAAGTTCTTGCCAATCACCGGTTTCATTTAGATTAGCGGAATGATAGAGGACTGGCTCAACTAGATTATCTTTAGATTTACCATTTCTTGATAAACTGTGTAATTCATAATCCGCAACTTGAGCAAGTTCTTTGAAAATTCCTTGGCCAACCAGTCCAGTTCCTCCAACTATTGTAATAATCATTTGCTCACCTCACTTGCTTTTATTTCTTATCCTAACATATTAAAAGGAGTAATCTAAAATAATCGCTTTATAATTTAGCTAAAAAAACTAGAGTGAGTCCTCTAGTTTTTCATTTCACGCTATTTTTCGCTAACGATTCCAAATAGTCAGCTTCATAATCATAAAGCGGCGTTGGATATTCGCCATCAAAATATGACAAGCAAAGTTTATCATGACCAATCGCCTCGACAAGTCCTGTCTGGCTGAGATAGGTCAGACTATCCGCTCCGATAGCTTTTCTGATTTCATCAGTCGTGTGTGTAGCTGCGATGAGTTCGTCACGATCTTGAATATCAATGCCATAAAAACATGGATATTTGAGAGCGGGACTGGCGATTGCCACATGAACTTCAGCGGCGCCTGCGTCTTTGAGGAGTTTGACAATGCGACGGCTGGTTGTCCCACGCACAATACTATCATCCACCATAATGACACGTTTGCCTTCTACAACACCTCGAACAGCACTCAATTTCATGCGAACGCCTTGTTCACGAAGTTCTTGAGTCGGCTGAATAAATGTTCTTGCCACATACTGATTTTTAATCAGGCCCATTTCGTAAGGCAAGCCAGATTCTTCAGCATAGCCTGAAGCGGCACTGAGTGATGAATTAGGCACACCGATGACAATATCAGCATCAATTTGGGCTTCTTGGGCTAAAATTTTTCCTGAACGTTTTCTGGCAGTATGCACATTAACTCCAGCAATATTACTGTCAGGACGGGCAAAATAGATGTATTCCATTGAACAAATAGTCATGTTGGTGCTGTCAGTAAATTGGTCCACATGAATGCCGTCGTCATTAATTTCAATGATTTCACCGGGTTGAACATCTTGAATCCAAGTGGCGCCAACGACATCAAAAGCACAAGTTTCTGAGGCCACAACAAGTGCACCGTTGCTCATTTTACCGATTGAGAGTGGTCGAAATCCATTAGGATCAAGGGCTGCGACAATTGAATTTTCAGTCATAATGAGATAGGCAAAGCCACCTTTGACCGTATTGAGCGCTTCTTTGACTCTGCCCATAAATTCTGGATGATGACTACGGCGAATCAAATGCATGAGGATTTCTGTGTCTGAATTACTGGAGAAGATTGCCCCAGATTTTTCAAGTTCACAGCGCAATGATTGGGCGTTGGTTAAATTTCCATTGTGGGCAAGCCCAAGTGCTCCGTCATGAAATTCAAACTGGAAAGGCTGAATATTATTGATATTTGCTGAACCAGCCGTGGCATAACGGACGTGTCCAATGGCTGCTGAGCCTGTCAGCTCTTCCAAATCTTTTTCGTCACGGAAAACTTCTGTGACCAGACCCAGACCACGATGACGATTGAGTTTGCCATTATTATTGACCAAAATCCCTGCACCTTCTTGCCCGCGATGTTGGAGAGCATGAAGTCCAAAATAGGTCAGGCGAGCGGCATCAGGATGCCCCCAAACGCCGAAAAGTCCACATTCTTCATTTAAATGAGATCGTTCGTCATCTGGATGTTGTTGCCACCAACTATTTTCATTGGACGAATTCTTCCCCAGCACTCTTAAATCAAGCGTCTGTTCTTTGCCAAACATAATTTTTTCCCTCTATCGATTCTTTTATTATATTTTAATTCTATCTATATTGTTTGGAAATAAAAAGTCCTAATAGGACTTTTTTAATTTTTTCAAGTTAATTGTTCGGAAAAATCATTTCCAATAATCTTCTTCTCCAAAATCAAGATGCTTGGCATCTTCTTTATATTTTTCAAATTCGGCAAGAGCTTCTTCAAAAACTTGTTTAGAAAGTTGGTAAGCATCTTTGCCCATAAGATAGTGCATTGGTGGATTTTCAAGTTTGGAAACTTTGATAAATGCTTTGGCTGCCGATGCTGGATTCCCTACCTGAGTGCCAGAATATGAATTTAGATGTTCAAGCAGTTTATGCGCCTTTTCATAATCTGAAAACTTATCTGGCGCACTCTCTTTGGAACGCCCTGCCCAATCTGTCCGAAAAGAACCAGGTTCAATATTTGTCACAAAAATCCCTAAAGGTTCAACTTCTTTTCGGAGCGTTTGAAAAAGTCCCTCCATAGCAAATTTTGTAGCATGATAATAAGAAAGGTTTTCAGTTGTTGTCAGTCCACCACGGGATACCGTATTTAGAATACGCCCCGATTTTTGTTTACGCATATAGGGTAGAACCGCTAAGGTCATATCATTCGCTCCCCAGAAGTTTGTGTCCATCATATTACGCACTGCTGATTGATCAGATTCTTCCATGACACCAAAATAGCCAAATCCTGCATTGTTAACCAGAACATCGATTCGTCCAAACTTAGCGATTGTTTCAGCAACAGCTTTTTGAATAGAATCTCCTTTCGTCACATCAAGACTTATTTTTAAAATATTTTCTTTGTCAGGAAGCTCTGACAAAGTTGATAATTGCCGAGCAGTAGCAACTACTTTATAGTCTCGAGCAATTAATTCTTCAACCAAAGCTCTACCAAAACCCGTTGAACTTCCAGTAACAAGCCATACTTCATCTTTTTGCATTTTGAAACCCTCTTTCGATTAAATATAACAAAATTATACTTCTTTGTTTCTTTAGTGTAAAGTAAATGATTTTTATTAATTTTAAGTAAAAAAAGACATCTATATCAACTTTTATTTCATCAGAGCTGGCAACGCATCTTCATAAATGCTGACAGCTTCGTCAGTAGAAATAGAAAGTTCATTCATTTCCAAAATTCCGCTGTCAGTAACTTTTCCGATTACTTCGCCACTGATAGAACTTTCTGTCAGTAATTTTTCAAAAGCAGCTTGATTTTCTGGTGAAATTGAGAGTATAAAGCGACCTTGCGTTTCTGAGAATAATTGGGCATTGGTTAAATCAACTTTCACATCAACGCCTAAGCCATTTGCAAAAGCAGATTCAGCTAGAGCAATCGCCAATCCTCCTTCTGCCAAGTCATGTGCTGAGCTGACCAATCCGTCAGTAATTGCTTTTAAAACAAAATCTTGATTGATTTTTTCAGTTTCTAAATCAAAATCAATTCTGCCAGAAATTTCGCCTGTCAGCATTTTTTGAAGTTCAGAACCTGAAAAATCATCAAAGGTTTGACCAACCAAAACAATCAAATCACCCGCTTTTTTAAATTCTTGAGTCGTAATATTTTTTACATTCTCAATCAAACCAACCATTCCAATCATCGGCGTAGGTAAAATAGCTGAACCGTTTGTTTCATTGTAAAGACTAACATTTCCTGAAATAACCGGTGTATCAAGAGCCAAACAAGAACGTGAAATTCCGTCAGCCGCCGTTGTTAATTCCCAAAATTGTTCTGGTTTTTCCGGATTTCCAAAGTTCAAACAGTCAGTAATCGCAAGCGGTTTTCCACCAGAGGCCACGATATTACGAGCCGCTTCAGCAACTGCGATTGCTCCTCCTTTTTCTGGATCAAGATAGAGGTAGCGAGCGTTACAGTCCGTTGTCATCGCAAGTGCTTTGTTAGTTCCACGCACTCGTAAAACTGCGCTATCTGAGCCTGGTGCAACAACAGTGTTGGTCATCACGCGCGAATCATAAGTTTCATAAATTGATTTCTTGCTAGCAATTGTCGGTTGAGCCAAAAGTTTTTTGAAAATTTCACTGACAGAGCTGTCAGTAATTTCTGGAAGATATTTTTCACTGTCAGTAAATTTTTGAATTCGCTCAGGAACTTTTGCCTCACGGTAATAAGTTGGGGCATCTTCCGCCAATGAATCAACTGGAACATGAGCCACCATTTCCCCTTTATGATAAAGCGTATAAAAGCCATCATCAGTCACTTGCCCAATATTCACAGCATCAAGGTCGTATTTTTTAAATAAATCAATAATTTCTTGTTCATGTCCTTTTTTGACACAAAGCACCATACGCTCTTGTGACTCAGACAACATCATCTCATAAGGAATCATCTCTGTTTCACGCTGAGGCACATTATCTAAGTTAAGACGCAGGCCTGACCCAGCTTTTGAAGCCATTTCTGATGTAGATGAAACCAATCCAGCTGCTCCCATATCTTGAATTCCAACTAAAATATCGCCATGATTTTGGATGACTTCAATACAAGCTTCAAGCAATAATTTTTCCATAAATGGATCACCGACTTGAACCGCTGAACGTTGTGTTTCTGAACCAGAACCAAATTCTTTAGAAGCAAAAGACGCCCCATGAATGCCGTCACGTCCTGTTTTCGCTCCGACATAAAAAATAGAATTCCCCACACCTTTAGCTTGTCCTTTTTGTATGTGTTTATGTTCAATCAAGCCCACACACATGACATTCACCAAAGGATTTCCAGCGTAAGATTCATCAAAGGCTACTTCGCCACCAACCGTCGGAATTCCAATACAGTTTCCATATCCCGCAATCCCAGCTGTCACTTGGTCCACAATATGACGTGTTTTACCATTGTCAATTGGTCCAAAACGCAAACTGTCCAAAATTGCAATTGGACGAGCTCCCATTGAAAAAATATCACGAATAATACCACCAGAACCAGTTGCTGCACCTTCATAAGGTTCAACGTAAGATGGATGATTATGAGATTCAGCCTTGAAAACAACCGCCAAATTATCACCAATATCCACAACCCCAGCCCCTTCACCAGGCCCCATCAAGACTTGTGGCCCAGTCGTCGGAAATTTTTTTAAGACAGGTTTTGAATTTTTGTAGCAGCAATGTTCTGACCACATCACGGCATACATCCCAGTTTCCGTAAAGTTTGGCAAACGGCCATCAAGAATCTCATCCTTGATTTTCAAATATTCTTCATCCGTCAGTCCCCACTCACGGTAAATTTTGCTTTCTTGAATCTGTTCTGGTGACATCTCCAAAGTCATGTTATTCTCCTATAAGATATGAGAAACGCTTGCTTAAAAACGTAGAAAACTACAGCCCAATTTACTGCATTAGTAGTCTAAAGAATATAGGTTCCAATAGAAATGCAACTTGTATATTCTCAACTTTAAAAGCTTTCAGCGCTCTGAATTCAATTATTTCAAATTACAAATTTACTGACAGATTCGTTTTTTAAAATCTAAATTCTGTCAGTAATTTTTTTATTTTCCAACAAAGTTTTTCAAGACAGAAGCAAACAAATGTACTCCATCAGCGCCACCAAGCAGTTCTTCCATGGCCCGCTCAGGGTGAGGCATCATCCCAAGCACATTTCCTTCTTTATTGACAATTCCAGCAATATTTTCAACTGACCCATTAGGATTTTCGTCAGCATAAGTAAAAATAATTTGCCCATTTGCTTTAAGTTCAGCAAGCTGAGCTTCGTCAGCAACATATTGACCCTCACCATGAGCAATTGGTAAATTAATCAAAGCATCCTTGGCATATTCAGTCGTAAAATTACTTTGATTATTTTCAACTTTAAGAGCTTGCCATTTGGAAACAAATTTCAACTCCTCATTGCGAATCAATACACCCGGTAAAAGCCCAGATTCAACCAAAATTTGAAATCCATTGCAAGTGCCAAAAACCGGTTTTCCTTCTTTAGCCAAACGTTTGATTTCCGGCATAATATTGGCAAATGACGCAATCGCACCACAGCGTAAATAATCACCATAAGAAAAGCCCCCTGGAATCAACACTCCGTCAAAACCTGCAAGCGACTTCTCATCATGCCAGACAAATTCTGCCTCAGCTCCCATAACATCACGAATTGCCCAAAGTAAATCAAAATCACAATTTGACCCTGGAAATTGAATGACTGCAAATTTCATTAATTAGCTCCTTCGCTTTGTTCATTCAAAATTTCAACTTTATAAGTTTCCATATTTGGATTTGCCAACAATTCATTGGCAATTTCAATTGCTTTTGCGCGAGCAATCTCAGCTTCTGCATCAAATTCAAAATCGAAAAATTTTCCAACATTTAATTCTGTAACTTCTTGATAACCCATTTTATGAGTTGCCGCTTTAATCGCTTGGGCTTGAGGGTCAAGAATTGAGGCTTTGTAAGCCACGTAAACACGTACTTTAGTCATTTTAAAATTCTTTCTATATAAGATGTGAGGAACTGTCCTAAAAACTAGAACTCATTTATTTCGCATTTTCTAACAAATTCAAAACTTCAGTATAAGTTTCAACTAAATCACCAATATTACGTCTGAAAACATCTTTATCCATATGCTGACCATTCGCATCCCAGAGACGTGAAGTATCAGGTGAAATTTCATCAGCAAGAATAATTCTTCCGTCAGCAAGACGGCCAAATTCAAGTTTGAAATCAACCAAAGTTAAGCCGATTTCAGCCCAGATTTTTTTAAGAATCTCGTTGATTTTACGCGTTTCACTCTTTAAAAATTCAATCTCTGAATAAGTTGCAATGTTCAGGAATCTAACATGTTCATCATTAATAAATGGGTCATCTAAAGCATCATCCTTATAGTAAAACTCAACAATTGGTTCTTGTAAAACAATTCCTTCTTCAAGACCAAATCGTTTGGCAAAAGAACCAGCAACAACATTTCTTAAAACAACTTCTAAAGGAATTATTGAAACTCTTCTATTCAATTGTTCGGTTTTTGATAGCTTTTCTATAAAATGCGTTTCTAAACCTTCAGCATTTAATTTTTCAAAAATTAATGAAGTAATTTGATTATTTAGAGCACCTTTTCCTCTAATCTGTTCTTTACGAGCACCATTTAATGCAGTCGCTTGGTCACAATATTCCACCCAGAGCACCTCTGAATCATCAGTAAAATACAGTTTCTTAGCTTTTCCTTCATAGAGCAACTTTTCTTTTTCCACATTATCCTCCATCCATTTAAGGAATTCTTTATGCTTCTTATTCTATTCTAATGAGCCAAATAAAAAAAGCTCTAGCGGATAAAACTAGAACTTTTTCAATTTATTGTTCGGTTTTTCTGAATGTTCGGAAATAGCACTTATTCCTTTTCTAAATACATGATTTCTTTCCCTTTTGATTCAGCATAAATGATTTCTTTGTATGTAGATTCGCCAATATATCCGTTCTTATTAACTACAAAAATTGCATCAGACAAATCAATTTTTTTAAAATGTGCACTTGAAAAAGCGCTAATTTCAGTAGGCTTGTAATCAATCATCTCTTTCGTTGGATATATTACACTCAGCACACAATTTCCCGTCAGTTCCAAAAGTTCAGCTTGAACTTTCATCTCTTCAATGAATTTTAAACTACCACAAATTGCAATTATTTTCATCTCGTTTCCTCTTAGAGAGTATTATACCACTCATCAGAAACTTCTTCCAACCAAACTGCTTCTCCCGCGGTAATGGCCACATGACTGAACCAGCTATCTTTTGTCGCTCCATGCCAATGTTTAACTCCTGCATGAGTAACAATCGTATCGCCCGCATGTAAAAGTTGGGCCTCCTTACCCTCTTCTTGATACCATCCCTCACCGGCTGTAACCAATAAAACTTGATAACCATCTTTATGAATATGCCAATGATTACGACAGCCCGGCTCAAAAGTCACATTTCCCACACCAAAGGGCAAGTCTTTATCCGCAATCATTCCTTCTAAATAAGATTGGCCAGTAAAATAAGCGCCATAAGGATTTTTTTCACCTTGAGGAAAAATAAGTGCATTCTCTAATTCTTTTTTATTCATTTCGTTCTCTCTTTTCTAATCAATCTGTTGATAACGCGTTATCTTTAGGCGCAGTTGATATTTTTCTCTCAATTCAGCAATTTTTGCCATCATCGGACTTTTATGATGAAGATCAATTGCTTCTTGGTTTTCCCATTCATCAATCAATAGAATTGCTTGTTTATTATCCAAAGGAACAAAATATTCATAACGTAAATTTCCACTTTGTTGACGTATTTTATCGACAAGACCAGAACTGACCATTTCATCAGCAAAGAGGCGGGCATTCTCCCCCTCACCTTGGTACAAAATGTTGACCGTAATTGTCATAGCTTTCCCCTCTTATTCCCAAATTTTTTTTGCAATATTAAAAGCCGACCAAGCCTTTGGCCACCCCACATAAAAGCTCAGATGCGTAATTATTTCTGAAATTTCTTCCTGACTTATTCCATTTTCTTTTCCTTTTGTCATATGAAAATTTAATTGTTCAAAATTTCCACCAGCAATCAAAGCAGTAATCGTAATGACACTACGTTCATGTGCTGAAAGTTCTTTTTCACGACTCCAGACTTCTCCAAAAAGAATATCGTCATTTAATTCAGCAAATTTTGGGGCAAATTCTCCAAGTTGTTCATGCCCTGCGGTTTGTTTTTCCATTTTAACCTCCAATTTTCTTCAATTCTCAAGGTATTCTATCTTGTGCTTTTTCCAAGTTCCTTCAAAAATTTTAGGCGCATCACTGTCGGTCTAAAATTTTTCTCCCAAGCAGGGTCCCAGCTCTGACCCGCACGTTGTCGATAAGAATCAATAAATTTATCAATATTTTCTTTATCCGTCACAGGTTCAAATTCCACTTGATAGACTTTCCCGTCAATGTGAATTTGACCCTTACGTGAATGCATTGCCGAATTCCACCAACTTGACGCCGTCCCACGACCTGCTGCTACCGCTAAATCATCATCAATATAAGCAAACCAAATCCAAGCAGGACGATGTTCTTGCGGGTCTGGGCTAATATAAATATCTTGTAGCTTAGAAAACTTTTTTACATCAATTTCCATTTTTTCTCCTTTTTTACCAAGGTTGTGTTGTAGGTCCAACAGTAAACTCGCTGACGTTAACATCTTCAGGTTGTTCAAGAGCAAAAGCAACAATGCGAGCAATTGCCTCTGGACTAATCCCATATTGTTCATAAAGAGCTGTCATTCCTTCTGCTGCTTCTTTGTCAGTGATTGTATTCAGTAACTCAGTATTTATAGCAGCCGGATAAATAGTAGCTGTCCGAATATGAGTTCCTTCTTGAGCAGATTCCATTCGGAGTACCTCCATTAATTCACGAACCGCCCATTTTGTTGCCCCATAAACACCACCATTGGGATATGCTTTTAGGCCAGCAACTGAACTCGTTGTGATAACATGTCCTGATTTTTGAGCTGTAAATTCAGGCAGTACAGCAGCGAGCCCATTAAGTACACCTTTTAAATTAATATCAACCATATTTTCCCATTCTTCAACATGAAGAGCTGATAAAGGGGAACTTGGCATGATTCCTGCATTCAAGAAAATAGCATCAATTTTGCCAAAATTTTCTTTCGCATATTGTACCAACTTTTTATTATCTTCTGGATTAGTTACATCTGTCACTTGATAGATTGCTTGTCCACCAGCCTTTTTAATTTTATCAGCCAGCTCCTGCAAACGATTTTCACGCCTTGCTGCTAGTACAATTTTAGCTCTTTTTTCAGCAAGTAATTCAGCAGTTGCTTGGCCAATACCGCTTGATGCTCCTGTGATTAAGACGACTTTGTTTTCAATATTGTTTGACATTTTTTCTCCATTCATTTTTAACTTCTATTTTTATTATATTCCTTGAAGTTCACTTCAAGTCAACTCAAAAGCTTCACATTGCTTTATCTTTTCGATGATTTTATTATAAAATATTTTTTACCTGCCGTGAAATGCTTTTTATATCAATAATTATGCTTTTTAAGCATACTGTATTAAATTATAAAAAAAGCTTCGTATCATTACGAAACTTTTTTAATCAGATTATTTTATCTTCTTGTTCAAAATCAAAGTATAGAAGACAAAATTAAGCAAAGCAAGACAAAGGAAAAACACAAATACATGTTGAGTTCCTGTTGTTAAATTACTTGATTTTGTTGCAATAAGACTAGCTGTAGCCGTTCCTGCTGACGCTGCAAATTGAGAAGTTGTAGTAAACCAAGCATTACCAGAGGCAGCTTTATCATGAGGAAGTTGAGCTAAACTATTGGTCATGGTCGTTGCAAAACTTGAAGAACGACCGATTGTGAATACAACATAAAGTCCCATCACACCCAGTAAAGTCAGATTCTTAGTAAAAATCGTTAATAAAACAAGAGCAATAAAGAATACAGTATTTCCACTATATAAAATCCCCCTGGCCCCTTTGCGGTCATAGAGCGCACCAATTGGACCTTGAGCTGCTGAACCAATTAATGAACCAGGCAATAAAGCAAAACCTGCTAATGTACTTGTAGCTCCTAACGAAACTTGTAAGAAGTTAGGAATGATAAAGTTAATTCCCAAATTGACAAATTGTAAAATACAATAAACTAGGACAGACAAAGTAAAAGTTGGGCTCTTGAAAACATTGATATCAATAAAATTCAATGTACTTGTTTTTGAACGCCAAATAAAAGCAATCAACCCCAAGATAAAGACCACTAACCAGATCCATGAAAATTGAGCACTTGAAAGTGAATCTAAAGCTAAAAGAGCACTGGTCATTACTAATGACAAAAATATAAAAGCAATAAAATCAAATTTGCCTGGACGTATTTTTTCACTTTTCTCAATAGCCCAAGCTCCTAAAGGGAAAAGACAGATTGGAATAATTAAAATAATTGCAAAAATCATTCGCCAACCTAAAGTTCCTGTTAAAAGTCCACCATAAGTCGGTCCAAGCGCTGGGGCAATACTCAAAATCATCCCAGCAAATCCCATCCAAAGTCCTACTGTCTCACGCGGAATTTTAGTTAAGACAAGATTAAACATCAATGGAATGGCAATACCAGTCCCGATTCCTTGAATTAAGCGTCCCGCCATTAAAATAGTAAAATTTGGAGAAATTAAACTCAGTAAATCCCCAAGGGTAAAAAAGGTTAATCCTGAAAAAAATAAAGTCCTATTTTGAAAACGTTGACTAATATATGAACTTGTCGGCATAACAATCGCAACAACTAATAAATAAGCAGTTGTTACCCACTGAACCGTACTCAGTGGAAGTCCGAAGGTCTTTTCAAGCGTTGGAAACGTGACATTTAAACTTGTTTCCGCTAATATCCCCATAAAAGCCACAAGGGCCACGGCGACAATTGAAAAGCGCGTTTTCGCGCTAATTTTATGATTGGCTGTATTTGTTTCTAATTCTGTGTTCATTCTTTTCCTTTCTGCATGCTAAAATTATTAAGAAATTTTTCAACTGCAACAATCTCCTCTGCTGACAAACCCGCCAAAGCTTTTTGATTATGTCCTTGGATATATGTTCTAATTTCAGGTAGATATTGTTTGCCTTCTTCAGTTAATTCAACTGATTTTTGACGAGCATCTGTTGGGCTCGCTCTTCTCTTAATCAACTGCCGTTTTTCCATACGTTGCAAAATTTCCGTTGTTGTAGAACGTCGGATATTAAATTCTAATTCAATCATCGTCTGACTGATTTCTTTTTCTGAGTCTTCTTCACTCTGGTTTCCAAGAAAATCTAATATTGACATTTGCTGACCCGTCAAATCAAGCTGAGCTGCAAAATTATCAAACTCTCGTGACATTTGATTACTGGCAACTTTTAAAAGTCGTCCAATTGCTTCTTTTTTAGTTCGCATACGAATCATTATAACACAATCTTTTTTGTTCGTCAACGAACAATATTTAAATTTTTATCAATAAAAAAGTTACTGACAGAGTTCTGTCAGTAACTTTTTAGTTAATCTAAATTGCCAAATCAAATTTTAATTGAGGTTTTACCGGTTCATAGTCCACAAGCTCAAAATCTTCTGGTTTAATATCGAAAAAGTTTGTTCCGTCAGGAACATTGAGCACCAAACGGGGTTCTTTTTCAGAAGCTGTTCGTTTAACTAACTCATTTGCTTGTTCAAACTGATTATCATAAATATGCAAATTATTTACGAAATAGAAAAATTTTCCAACTTTCCAAGAAAAATGTTTTGCAATCATCATTTGTAAAGCGACATATTGCATGGCATTGATATGATGCGCAACAAGCATATCATTTGAACGTTGAATAAGAGTCGCATCCAAGTAAATCTGACCATCTTGTTCACGGCGAACATCAAACATTGTTTGGAAAGCACAAGGCAAAAGTCCTTCAGTTTCCTCAAAATCTTCATATTGCCAAAGATTAATGATATTACGGCGATTCCATGGATTTTTAGCTAAACCATCCAATAATTTTCCAATAATATTATATTTTTTGACTGTTGCCCCATAGCGTTGTCCAATCGTACCGTCGCCAATTCCCCATTCGCCCCAGTATTTGACTCCATATTTTTCTTCAAGAATAGCAAGTTCACTTGTTTGATCTTGATAAATCCACATCAATTCTTTAATTGCCGATTTAATTGGAATTGGACGCAAAGTGGTAATTGGAAACTCACCTTTTTGCAAATCATAAGTAACGAAAGAGCCTGTTACATACTTACTATTTGCGGTTTGACCATCCTTATACTTGGGACGTGCATTTTCTGAAAAAACACCGTTATCAAGGATATTTTGGATATTTTGTTTAAAAATCTTGTCTGCGTAAGTCATGAATCTTCCTATCTTTTTATTCCTTTCATTATAACACAGTCTGCTATTTTGATTCAATAGCATTTATCAAATATTTACTTGTAAAAAATAAGATACTAATTTGTATTCTTTCTTCTATTATCAAGAATATCAGGATAGAGTTTTCGCAATTTTCTCGCTGACAATAGTGCAAAAATAGCAGCTAAAACTTGTAAGATAAGCGTCACCAATCCCAATAAGACCCCTACCGCTAACTCCAAAAGATTATGCGCCTGATTTGCTAAAATAATCAAAACAACACCAATAACACTCAAGATATTAAGACCATATACTAAAATCGAAGCAATACTTTTTATTTTTAATTTATGATTTTGGGTATGAAGAGCAATCGCATAAATTAAAATAATTAAACCAAAACCTAAAGTTAAATATTGGTCTGTAATAATTTTTGTTATTTGTAGCAAAAAAATGATGAATACAGCGATAATCCAGATTCCAAGAAAGATATTATATTTATATGCTTTTTGAATCACTTCTTTTTCTTTATTTTCGTCAATCTCTTCTTTCATCCTTTACATCCTTTACATTCCTAGATAATTGTACTAGTCCTTTTAATATTCCAATTGTCTGGAAAGTTCTTTTTGTAATTGGAAAAAGGATTAGAATTAACAGTGCAAAACAGACAGTCAAAACAAGTATGGTCAACTGAGAGGTCATAATAAAACTGATGGCTAATCCCAAAAATATAAATGGAACTACAAAAAGTAAAACTCTTGTAAAATACCACATCTTAATTCCCGTAGAAAGTATTTTTTGTTTCATAGCTAGTGAAATCTCTTCTTTTTGATAATTTATTCGTTTGACATAATGAGTGTACAATTTTTCAAAAAAGAAAATCTCTAATACAATTACTGATAGTGTGACCAATAAAATCAAAAATATTATTAAAATATTATATTTAAAGTTAGTATGGATAAAAAAGTTTCTAGAACTCTTTTCAGCCCAAGAAGAAAGAAAAGTAGGAAAAACAATTATCGCAAACATTATAATACTTATTGATTTTTGAGTAGGTTCCTCGGCTACATAAATTTCTTTTGTATTCTGATTGATATAGTATCGTTTCTTTCTACTTTTATCTACAAATCCTAAAGGAGTCATGTTATTAACTATTTTTGACATATTAACGTTTCCTCCTTAATTTATCATATAAAAAGTCAAATCCTGTATTGAGAATAAACCCGAATGCAAACCCAGCTACAACATCCAAACCCGGAACTGGTATAGCCATACCGGCTGCCATTCCAGCCTCCCCCAATACAAAGTGTGCTCCTGTTTTAGTGAGAGCATCAGCCGTATCTTCTCCCTCGGCTTTTTGCATTCCATAATCTATAATGATTCCATATCCGGTGTCATCTTCAGCGTAAAGAGCCCATTTACTAAACTCACTCATGCCTTTGCCAAGAACAGCATCTCTTGTTTCTTCTCCTAAATTGAAACCTCCCTCATCGGCTTTTTCTGCTCTTGCCCCTTCTTCTGCTACAAGCTGAGCTTCTTTAGAGTAATAAGCAGATTGTGGAACATAAAGAGAATAACCTCCTCTTGAAGCTACACTTGTAGAGCTATATCCAGCTCCTGATGAGTAACCATTCCCACCAGAATAAGGAGTACCTCCGTCATAACCATATCCCCCACCAGAATTATATTCATTATAAGTTGGTGCATAATAAACCACAGGCGCAATGTAATTCGGTACATATTCATAACCATTGACATAATAAGTCGTCGCATAGGGATTGCTCGTGTTGTAATAAACAATCGGTGGAACATATTTGTAGTAAACATCTAACGTTTCATCAGTTTTCGGATAAAGTCCTGACTCTGTGGTGCTTCCTTCGATGTAGTAATTACCAAAGTTATAAGGGACATTGACCGAATATGGCTTGTTATAAAGCCCCGTGATTGATTGTTGTCCTAGATAAATACCGTCCGTACCATAATAATCATAAGTGACGGTACTTTGGATATGATAATAATCACCGACTATTATTGTGTTCCCATTTCTGTGCTGACTTTCTTGTCCATAAGCATAATGTGGGAATTTACTGGCTGAAACATTCCAAGAAACATTTGGAAACCAGATAAATTGATGTTGGGGAACGATAAGCTGATTGTTTTCGTCCGCATCATAGTAGTTAAGATAAACAATATCACGAACTTGTGTGGTTAAATGCGCTTGAAGCGCCGAACCAAAAAGGTCATAGCGAACGCCTTGGGAATATTGATAAGAATTTCCACTACGAACTGGCGCTGGACTGTAAAAATCATAGTCAAAGTTTGACAGAAAACCGACACCCAGATAACCGCCATAAGGGAGACTAGCTTGACCATTCAAGTTGGTATCAGGGCTTGTCGTATCATAAATAACACCACTTGAATCTGTCGCAAGATTAGTGGTCTTTGGAATGACCGTTAAAAGGTTGGCAAGATTGGTTTTGACTCCTTGGGCCATATCAATATCTGTTGTGATAAAAGAGGCGAGAACAGGGATTTGAAAATTCGTATTATGTATGACAATTTGATAATTGAGATTGACATTATTTGCCCCGTAGTAGAGGGCGACAATCGAGTTTCCGTCGGAGTTGGCAATGTTTTGTTCGCCTGTAAAAGCCAATCCAATCGGACAGTCAGACGTACTTTCTGCGGGGGCTTGCCAGCTTGATTCATCTGTTGAAATGACTTTGTAGATCAAATCTAGATTGGTTCCGGCTAGGGTTGTTCCAACATTAGTAATTCGTCCAGAATCTCCTGCATTCATAGTATAAGTGGTCGCAGGTATGGTCGGGCCGTCCGTTCCACCAAAATTTTCAGCACTAATTTGACCTGTTGCCTGACCCACAATCGGAATAACTTGTGTATTTTCTGACCAATGTAGACCGTCTGGGGTCAGAAAATTATTGGGTACAAGATTATTAGCCTTGATTGTAATATTGATATCATCTAGCGTGGCTGGTCCTGTAATGTCATTGGCGACTGAACCTGTCGCAGAAATCGAGCTTATGACAGGGTCTTGACCATTGGCTTGACTGGCAATTGAACCATTTGTGAGAGCAGGATTTATGATTGTTCCGCTCGCCGATAGGCTTGAAGCCATTGTGACGTTTGCTTTTGATGAATCAAGGGGAACATTTGGGGCTTTTGAAGTTGAGGATTTTGAACTCAATGAAGCTGAAATATCTGAAGAATTAGAACTTGCTTCTCCACTTGAAGCCTGAGCCGAACTGGTTGAAGATGATGAAACTGAACTGGCACTTGGGGCTGTGCTCGCCTGTGAAACTATTAAGGCCGCCGCTTTAGTTTGCATTTCTGCCTGTGAACTTCCTGTATTTCCTTCGGTTGTCGAATCAGACACGGCAAGAGAAGAATTTACAGTTGGATTGGTGACAGCTTCAGTTTGGCTTGGTGGTGGTGTAACATCCAAATTTTCATCAGCCTTTACTGCTAAAGGGTGACTAGTCACTAACAAACTTAAAAGAATTCCAGTGCTAAGTAACCAAAATTTACTTGGTGACTTCATCTGAAAGTGCTTTTTCTGATTTTCCAATGCAAAATCTCCTTTTAGTGAATATTTTTTGTTTTCTGATTATTTAACATTATACGCTTAATTAGAAGCTTTGGTAAAAATAAAGTAATCATTTTAACTTAATTTAAAAACAAGACTTTTAGAATACAAAAAAGCCCACCAAAAGTGGTAGGCTACTCTTTCACTAAAGCACCAAAACATCATATTCTTGCACTTTTACACGCGCTTTTAGATTTTCTTATCATCTAAAGCAAAAAAGCCATTATAAAATGACTTTTTCTTTTAAATCAATCCTTTAGATTTTAAATATCTTTCTGCTACTTTTGCAGCATCTTCTTGTTTGACATTAACATCATAATTCATCTCAATCATCTCTTGGTCAGTAATTTTTCCTGACAGTTTATTGAGAATCTTTTTGAGTTCAGGATATTTTTTTAATAAACTTTCTTTCATCAATGGTGCTGCTTGGTAAGGTGGGAAAAGATTTTTATCATCTTTCAGGACAGTCAGATTATATTGCTTGATTTGACTATCAGTAGAATAAACCTCAGCGACATTCACAGCACCAGAATTTAGTGCTTTATAAATTAAACTATTTTGCATGGTTTTGACATTTAAATCAAGACCATAAAGCTTTCTCAAACCAATATTTCCATCTGAACGATTAGCAAACTCAACGTCAAAGCCTGCAGTTAAACCTGAAACATTCGCTAAATCAGAAATTTTGGTGAGCTGATGCTCTTTAGCAAAATCAGATTTGACGGCAATTGCATACGTATCTTGAAATTTCATTGGAGACAGATATGTAAATTGATTAAGTTTTTTTATTCCTTCTTCTGCCTTTTGCCAAACGACATTAGGATCAGTTGAACTCACTGGATCTTTCAAAAATGTTGAAGTAATTGTTCCTGTGAATTCAGGATATAAATCAATTTTTCCTGCTTTCAAGGCATTGTATAAGAAAGTGGTATCACCAAAATTAGATTTTAAGTTCACGCGAATATTACTATCTTTTTCAATCATTAGTTTATACATGTTAATCAAAACATCAGGTTCTGCTCCCAATTTACCAGCAATTGTAATTTGTGGATGATTAGAAGTTTGAGGTCGATAATAAGAGCCTCCAAGAACGAGTAAGCCAATGAAAAAACTGATGAGAATTGTTTTTATCTTTGCTTTTTCTAAAAATTTTAAAAGACTACTGAAAATAATCGCTAAGAGTGCTGATGAAATTGCTCCAATTAAAATCAATGAAACATCATTCATGTTGATTCCGAGCAGAATAAAGTTTCCTAAGCCTCCAGCACCAATCAAAGCAGCTAGTGTTGCGGTACCAATGACCATAACTGTACTCGTCCGAATTCCTGCCATGATAAAGGGCATCGCTAATGAGAGCTCAAATTTCATCAATCGTTCTCTTCGATTCATCCCAAATGCTGTTGCAGCTTCGATTAAAGAAGGTTCAATTTGCTCTAAACCAGTATAAGTATTTTGAACAATAGGGAAAATCGCATAAACAACAAGGGCGACAATTGCTGGTAAACTTCCAATTCCGATGAATGGAATCAAGAGTCCTAGCAGTGCCAAACTAGGTATAGTTTGAAAAATTCCAGTGACTTGCAAAACTGGTTCAGCAATTTTCGGAAGACGTCGCAGCAATAAAGCTAAAGGAATCGAAATCAGAATTGCAATAAAAATTGATATTAATGAAATCTGGATATGTTCTAAAAGCGCCTGCCAAAATTGGCCTTGCTGGCTTTGAAAAGTTGAAATTAACTGATTCATTTATCACCTCCTGCGATATAGCATATAATATCATCTGAGGAAATCGACTTGCCCTTGTATTTTAAAACTTCCTTATCAGAAAGACGATTAATTATTTCCGAAATAGCTGTATTGTCAGCAACTTCTTGCGCTTCTGGATTTACTGACAGCTCTGTCAGTAATAAATTTTCAACAGAAACCGTTGATAAATTCTGACGGTATTCTTTAAAAAATGTTTTAACGAAATCATTTGCCGGATGTTGATAGATATCTGCTGGTTCAGCAATTTGTTGGATTAATCCATCATTCATTACAGCGACCCTGTCAGCTAAATAGAGTGCTTCATCTAAGTCATGTGTCACAAAGACCACTGTTAAATTCATTTTTTTCTGTAAGTCTTTGATAAATATTTGTAACTGACGTCGTGAAATTGGGTCAAGTGCTGAAAAAGGTTCATCCATTAAGACAATTTTGGGATTTGCGGCAATGGCTCGTAAAATTCCTACCCTCTGTTGCTCACCACCTGATAATTCACTAGGTTGGCGTTGAGCGTAATCTTTAGGATTCAAACCAACTAAATCAAGTAACTCATTGGTTCTGTCAGCAATTTTTGCTTTATCCCACCCCTTCATTTCAGGAATTAAAGCAATATTTTCTGAGACAGTCAAATTAGGAAAGAGTGCAATTTGTTGCAGCACATAGCCCACAGATAAGCGCAATTTTCGTAAATTTGCTGTTGATATTTCTTCATTATTGATTAATATTTTTCCCTCACTGTGAGTGACTAATTGATTAATCATTTTTAAAGTGGTCGTTTTCCCACTTCCACTCGGCCCCACTAACACAAAAAACTCTTGGTCTTTAATTGTAAAATTAGCATGATCAAGAATTTTTTTGTTAGCAAAAGCCTTGGACACATTCTGGAATTCAATCATGAATGTCCTCATTTCTATCAGTAAAATTTACTGACAGCTTGAAAATAAAGTCTGTCAGTAAAAAATTTATTCTGCCGTAACTTATTGTTTCTACTATTATAATGTCGGTAGTAATTTATTTTCTGTCAGTAAAAATATTCTAAGTCACTAGCCACTGTTGGATAAGTGAAAATCATTTTTTCAACATCCGCCAAAGTCATTTTTTGTTGAATTAAAATATTAATTAAATTAATCACTTCATCAGCCACTGAACTCACCGTTGATGCCCCCACGATTTCTCGCTTTTCATTGAGTGCAACTTTTAATTTTGCCAAGGGGTCATTAATTCTTTTATAAGTATACCAAGAACTTAAATCCAAAGTCTTGGTATGAATCCCCTCACCTGCCAAGTGGCCAACCTCAGCCAGTTTTGCCGTTCCAAAAATGATTGTAGGAATTGCTGGATAAGCAATTTTTTGCGGTTCATCCTTAACTAAATTTGCACCTAAATAAGCTCCTTCAAAAGAAGAAACAGGCGTCAAATGAGGTTGATTTTTAGAAAGTACATCTCCCATCGCATAAATTTTAGAATTGCTTGTTTGCAAATATTCGTTTACCTTGATGCCTTTAGCATCCGTTTCGACACCTACTTTTTCTAAATTTAGCTTATCACTATTTGGCTGACGGCCTACTCCCGCAATCACTAAATCTGTTTTATGTTCAAAATCAGTCCCGTCAGTCAGTAAAAATCCGTCAGCAATTTTTTCGACTTTATTTACAGAAATATCCTCGATAAATTTAATACCTTGAGCTTTAAGGTAATTAATAAATTCTTGCCCCATTTCTTCATCAAAATGAGCAGCTTTCGCTTTTTTACGTGAAATAATAGTAACATCGCTTCCAGCCGCTTTAGCAATTTGAGCCAGTTCTAATGAAATTGGCCCACTCCCTAAAAAGCTGATTTGTGCGGGAAATTCTTCAAGTGCTAAAAAATCATTACTTGTTTTTAAAAATTCTTTTCCAGCAATATCTAAAAGACGTGGACGGCTTCCTGTTGCGATAATGTAAGTTTTAGCTTGATACGTTTTCCCTTCAACTTCAAGCTCTCCTTGGTCATTAAATGTGGCACTGCCATATATTGTTTCTATCCCGGCATTTTTCAAACCAGTAAAAGTTGATTTTTCATAAGGGTCAGTAATATTTAGTTTACGACTTTTCAGCCCTTTCCAATCAATGTTTAATTCACCAGAAATACCCTGCCCTTTTAACTGTTCGACACGACTTTTGGCTTCCACAACTGCCATCATCATTTTTGTTGGGTCACAACCATAGTTTGGACAAGTTCCTCCCCATTTATCATTTTCAATAATTCCGATTTTGTTATCTTTAGTTTTTAAACGATAAGCTAATCCTAGCCCACCAGGTCCAGCACCAATAATAATATAATCAAACATTCTTTAGCCTCCTAATTATTAATAAATCTTTAAAATGTACTCATGATACAACACTTTAGCTTAATTCTACTTTTTTTCTTTAAAATAATAAACTATTTTGCTTTATATAGAAAAAATTCAGTAGCCTAACTACTGAATTATCCTTCATGAAATTGTTCTTCAATATCGAAATTATAAGAAGCCTCTGTTGCGACTTTAATTTGAATCTCTCTCTTTTTTCTTGGTAAAAATTTTCTAATTTCATCATCGTTGTAACCAACTTGTAGTCGCTTATGATCGACAATTAAAGGTCGACGTAAGAGCGTTGGGTTTTCTTCAATTATTTGAATCAAATCGTTTAATTTAATCGTTTCAAAATCAATGTTTAATCGTTGATAAGCTTGACTTCTTTTAGAAATGATATCTCCAGTTCCTTCCTCAGTCAATGCTAAAATCTCTAATATATCTTCCTTACCAATTCGACTCGTAACCAAATTTATTTCTTGGTAAGCAAGATTTTGTTTCTCCAACCATTCTTTTGCTTTTTTACAAGAGCTACAAGATGCTACTGTGTATATTTTTATCATAGTGTTCACCTCATCTTTTTCTTATGAATTACTCATTTATCTCTTAATTATATTTTACCATAAAAAGACAATTTGTAAAGGGTATCATGAGGAAAAGATTAGGAATTAATTTATTTTTAACCCAAATGAAAAAAACTGCAAAAATACAGTTTTTTTCATTTTATTTATAAATTCGTTTGATTCTATCAGAAAGTAAACAAAGCACTTCATAATTTATCGTTCCACGCCAATCAGCAACATCTGTCGTCGTGATTTCATTAGTCTTATCACGACCAATCAGGGTAACTTTTGTTCCTAGAGGATAAGATTTATCAAGTTTTATCATCATTTGATCCATACAAACTCGACCAACAATCTCACAAAATTCTCCATTTACCAGTACTTTGAAGCCTTGCATTTGACGAGTCCAACCATCAGCATAACCAATTGGAACAGTTCCAATCCATGTTTCTTCACTTGTTTCATAAGTTGCACCGTAACCAACTGTTTCGCCTGCGGCTATTTTTTTAATATGAGTCAATTCAGAAACTAAAGAGAGAGCAGGTTCGATTTCAAAAGGAAGTTCCAAAGTTTTACCACTTGGATTCAAGCCGTACATTGAAATACCTAAGCGTTCAATAGCTTGAACCTGTTCTTTATGCCATAAAGCGGCGGCCGTATTAGTTGAGTGAACAAATTTTGGTTTACGTGATAAGCCGGCCATAATTTTGTTAAATCTTGCCTGTTGATCTTTAAATTTTGTATCATCAGCCATATCGGCGGTCGCAAAGTGAGTGAAAATCCCTTCAAAATTAATCGCATATTTATCAGCAAGTTCAATCATCTGATTCGCTTCTTCAACATCCCGAATCCCAATCCGACCCATACCAGAATCTACACCAATATGAATTTTTAAATCTGAAAGTTCTGTCTCTTCTTGAACAACCAATTTTAGCCATTCTAAACTTGGGGCAGTAAGGCTAATATTAAGAGCAGCTGCAATATCAACATCTTCCGGAACAATTCCTGATAAAACTAAAATTGGTTTAGTTACCAAATGATTCCGTAATTCAATTGCCTCATCAAGGTTTGATACACAAAAACCGCCTACCAAATCGCTCACCGCTTTAGAAACCTCAACCGAGCCATGCCCATAAGCATCTGCTTTCACTGCTGGCCAAATTTCCGCATTAGGGTGAATATGCTTTTTAAATTTTTCAATATTATTTCTAATCGCCTTTAAGTCAACAATGGCTGACGTATTGCGATGTGGAGAAGTTTTCATCTTTTAAACCTTCCTCTAGTTTAAGCAAAAATTTTTATTACTTCTTAATTCTTTTCCAAAACAACAAAAGCAACAGCTTCTAAATTACTATGCGAGATAGATAAATGAACCTGTCCATCAAAAGGATGTTTAGTAAAATAGGGTTTTCCTAATTCATCATTTTTGATTTCAAGGTCATGCATGCCTAAAGCCTTACCAAATCCCGTACCGTAAGCTTTAGAAAAAGCTTCTTTTGCTGCCCAACGTCCCGCAAGAAATTCAGTTTTACGAGCGGTAGATTGAAAACTATTATATTTTTCTAACTCCACTGCCGTAAGAACCTGTTCCACAAAACGTTCAGAACGTGTCAGTGCTTTTTGAATTCGAGAAAGCTCTACATTATCAACACCTGTTCCAAAAACCATTTTTCCACCTCTATTTATGGAATAAAAGGTTAAAATCTGGCAAATTATGCCAGATTTTTAAACCCTTAAAAGTTTAGTCACTAAACTCTTTAATTTTATAAATTACTTTGTAAGTTCATAAATTGCTTCAGCATAAATTACTGCCGCTTTATAAATATTTTCAACAGGTTTCATTTCATTAGCTTGGTGCATTGAATCAGGCTCCCCTTCAAACATTGCACCATAAGCAACACCACGTTCTAAAAGACGACCAAAAGTTCCACCACCAATGATTGTTTCATAACCTTTGAGGCCTGTGTGTTTTTCATAAACATCAATCAATGTTGATACAAGTGGGTCTGACATTGGAACATAATGTGGAACATGAAGATGTTTTGAAAGTTCAACTTCAACAACACCATCAAGTTTAGCAAGAATTTCTTGCATACGTTCTGGACTATTTCCTTGTGGGAAACGGAAGTTAAGCGCGATTTTACCTTCAGAATTCTCATCAAATGACCAAACACCAGCGTTCATTGAAGTATTCCCCATTAATTCATCAACATAAGCTGTTCCCAACTTTTCACCTTCATGGTCTTCAAGAAGTTTTTCAGCTCCAACTTTAATGAAAGCAGCAGCACCATCAGCAAAATTAAATTGGTTCAAGAATAAAGTAAGGTAAGTTGCTCCATTTACACCTTTTTCTGGCATCGCACCATGTGCTGATTTACCATAAAGTGTAATTGTCGCTTTTCCAGCACTTTCTTCAAGGTCAAAACGAAGATTTTTGCTTGCATGTTCAGCTACAAATTTTTCAAGTGCAGCTTGTAAATCTTTAGCACCTGAAATTACTGCTGTTGCAGATTCTGGAACCATATTTTCGGCAAGACCAGCTTTAAAGCTGTGAAGAACAACTTCTCCAGCATTTTTGCCTGCAAAATGGAGATATTCTGTAATATTTCCTTTTTCACCATTGATAATAGGGAATTCAGCATCAGGTGAGAAACCAAAGTCAGGCAATGGCAATTCACAATGTTCAAAATAGTAATCCATATCTGCCCAACCAGTTTCTTCGTTTGTTCCAACGATAAAACGGATTTTTTTGCTTAATGGAAGATTGAGTTCTTTCAAGATTTTAAGGGCATAGTAACATGCAACAGTTGGACCTTTATCATCAGATGCTCCACGAGCATAAAGATTTCCATTACGAATTTCTGGTTCAAATGGATTTGAATCCCAACCAGAACCTGCAGGAACAACGTCTAAGTGACCGATAATTCCAAGAACTTCTGCATCATCGCTTGCACCATTTTCGTATTCAAAATGTCCAACATAATTATCATAATTTTTAGTTGTATAACCATCACGTTCAGCAATCTTCAAGAATGCATCCAATGCTTTTCTTGGACCAGGACCAAATGGATTTTCAGCATCTGCATGTTCCATATCCATTGCAGAATCAATGCGCAAAAGGCTAAATAAATCTTCCATCAAAGCGTCTTTACGCTTTTCAACTTCGGCTTTAAAATCAATAGTTGTCATAATCTTCTCCTTGAAGTAGTATATTTATCTATTATACCAAAAATTTGGTTTCGATGGTTACTCCACTATTTTAGCAGATCAATTTTCTTATTCTTCTTATCTAAAATCTCAAACATCTTCACTTGTGGCCCAGCAAGTGGAATTTGTGAACGACTTCCTTTTGGTTGGTCATTTTCTGTCAGTACTTTTGAATCAAAATGAACCCACATTTTGTCTTCTGATAATAATTCGTCAGCAACTTCAAAGGTCTCTTCTGGTTTTAATTTAATGATTGCCAAATGCCATTTTTGATGAGAAAAAATGTGAGTAAAATTAGCTACATATTCCATTTTTGAAATACTTTCCGGAAGTTCTGGAATAATAATATCTTTACTGACAGAGCCGTCAGTAACCATTTTTTCAAAATCTGCTGCTGGTAATTCTGTCAGTGGAAATGTCCACATGTCTGCTAACAGGCCTTTTGATGGACGCTTTTCTAAATAATATTCACCTAATGAATTTTCTAAGGCAAAGGCTGTAAAATACAAATCTTTTTGTCTTATCTTTTTGGTTTTTACTGGATAATTTAATTGTTTTCCTGACGCTGCTGCTGCACAATAGTTTAGTAAGGGACAAGCTTCACATTTTGGACTCTTTGGGCTACAAACTAAAGAACCTAAATCCATCAGCGCCTGATTGAAATCACCTGGTCTTTTTTTACTGATGAGCTTTCTTAGATAGCCATCAAAAATTTTCCTTGAACTGCTTTTAGAAATATCACAATCTAATTCAAAAACTCTACTGGTCACGCGCATTAGATTTCCATCAATTGCAGGCTCAGCGAGTCCAAAAGAAATTGAGGCAATTGCAGCGGCTGTATAAGGTCCAATTCCTTTTAATGATAATATATCGGCTAGATTGTCAGGAAATTTTCCATTATATTTATCAACAACTTCTTGCGCTGCGATTTTTAGATTACGAGCGCGAGAATAATAGCCCAAGCCTTCCCAAAGTTTTAGAAGTTCAGCATCATCAGCTTGAGCTAAAGTTTCAATCGTCGGATATTTTTTCATGAAACGTTCATAATATGGCATGACAGTTTCAACCTGTGTTTGTTGGGACATGATTTCTGAAATCCATATTTTGTAAGGTTCAGTTGTTTTTCGCCAAGGGAGTGGCTTTTTATTATCATCATACCAAGAAAGTAAATCTTGCTGAAATTCCTTTATTTGATTCTTAGACCAGTCCATCAATTCTCCAATTACTTTCTTAATTCCTAGTTTGTCAGTAAATATTTACTGACAGATTTGCATTAACTACTTTATTTTATTGACAGAATTTCTGTCAGTAATTTTTATGTTTTTTCAAGAATCAAAAGAACTGACAGATTTACTGACAATTCTTTTGATTACTTTATTTTTTACCTTCTAAAAGAGGAACATTATCCTTGAGTGATTCCCAATTTTCATTTTCTTGAATTGGTCCAGACAAAGTTGTTTTCACACGTTCTGCTACTTCATAAGGAATGCCAGCTTCTGCCACTTCTTGTACACTTGCCTCTTCAATTGCTTTCAAATTTTTGAAAGTTGTCAGTAACTTTTGTTTTCGTTTTGGACCAAGTCCAACAATACCATCCAATTTACTTGAAAATGTATTTTTACCACGTAGTTGTCTATGGAATGTAATCGCAAAACGGTGAACCTCATCTTGAATTCTTGTCAGCAAAAAGAATTCTTGAGATTGTCTTGACAAGGGAACCACGTCTAAAGGGTCACCAAAAAGTAATTCTGACGTTTGGTGCTTATCATTTTTTTGCATCCCAGCAACCGGAATCGATAGTCCAAGCTCTTTTAAAACTTGCTTGGCAATGTTAACTTGACCAGCTCCACCATCCATTGCAATCAAATCAGGAAGAGCCGTTTCTTCTTTTAAAGCTCGCGAATAACGTCTCGTCATCACCTCGCGCATTGAAGCATAGTCATCCGCACCAACCACTGTTTTAATTTTATATTTCCGATAATCTTTTTTTGAAGGTTTTCCATCAATAAAAACAACCATTGCAGATACTGGTGAAGTCCCCATAATATTTGAATTATCAAAAGATTCAATTCTTACAGGTTTTGGTATTCCCAAAATTTTACCCAAGTTTTCAACTGCTTTAGTCGTTTTCAAAATATCACGCTCAGCCACATCAAACTTCAATTGTAATTGACTTTGAGCATTCTTAGTTGCCATATTAACCAATTGTTTTTTCTCACCACGGCTTGGTTGAACAATCTGTGTTTTAGCTAAAAGTGATGATAAACGTTTTTCGGCTGATAATTCTTTATCAAGTTTAACAATTGATTGCTCAACATCTTTTTGATCAGAAAATTTAAGCGTCTTGGCCGTAAAAACTTTTGCATCCACTTCTTTAGCTTGAGCTTTCGTTAATAAATTTCCCTCTTGGCTAGCTGCAACTACTGCTTCCACAGATTCCTTATCGATGTCTTGCGGAATAAAAATTTCCCTTGGCATCATATGATTATTATCTTGATAGAATTGTCCAATGTAAGTTAAAAAATCCTCTTCAGCATCATTGTAGTAAGGAAACATATTCACATCACGCTGAATCAATTTTCCTTGGCGCACAAAAAATACTTGGACACACATCCAGCCTTTATCAACATAATATCCAAAAACATCGCGGTCTTTCAAATCTTGATTCATGACCCGTTGTTTTGTTCTTAAAGTTCCAATTGCCTTAATCACATCCCGATATTCAGCAGCTTGCTCAAATTCCATATTATCAGAAGAAATCATCATTTTTGCTTCAAGTTCTTTAACAATTTTTTTATCAGAACCTGTCAGAAATTCCTTCACTTCTTGAGTCATATCCTTATAAACTTGAGGATCAACATGATTAACTACTGGACATAAGCACTGATGAATATGAAAATAGAAACATACTTTTTTCTCGTGTAAGCCACATTTTCTAAATGGAAAAATTCGGTCTAAAAGGCGTTTAACTTCATTGGCAGCTTTGACATCTGGATAAGGTCCAAAATAAGTCGCACCATCTTTTTGAACTTTACGGACGACCAACAAACGAGGATATTTTTCATTTGTTATTTTTAGGAAAGGATAATATTTATCATCCTTAAGCATAATATTATATTTAGGCTTATAACGTTGAATGAGATTGATTTCCAAAACTAAGGATTCAATATTTGAACCTACAACAATCCATTCCAAATCTTCAATTTCAGAAACTAGTAATTCTGTCTTGGTATTATGAGAACCATGAAAATAAGAGCGCACTCGATTTTTAAGATTCTTTGCCTTTCCGACATAAATAACTGTCCCATTTTTATCTTTATGTAAATAACAGCCAGGACTATCTGGTAATAGTTCTAACTTTGCTTTTATCGTTTGATTCATATTGTTTATTATAGCAAAAAAATGTAAGAGCTGCTCTTCTTTTGGACGTTTATAAAACAAAAATGACCCATTTACTTGAGTCATTTTCACTTGTTATTTAGTTCCGCCTTCATTATCAGCTTCACCACTTGCCCAAACTCGATTAGCGTAGATTGCATTGAAGAGCAGGGCTCCTTGTAAGGCAACTTGCGATAAATACATTCCTAACTGCCCTTGGGTGTTTACTCCCATAATAAATTGTACCGTTAAAATTGTCCAATAAATTACTGCTGCCGTGTTAACCACAATCCACAGCGACCAATTTTCTTTATATTTCAAAATATACAATACTTGTGCAATGAGTGGAATAATTAAATTTAGAGCATCAAAATAAGGAAGTTGCCCATTTAATAGGGCATCTATGCCCCAAACGACCAACCAAGCAATAAAAGCACCTAGAAAAATTAAACGACGAGTTTTTGGTCTAAATTCATGGATAGCATCATCCTGTCCCCAAAAAAACCAACCCACAGGTTGAGATAAGACATAAAAAATTCCCATAACAAAACTCATCCATGAGTGAGTCTGATAAGCAATTAAAGTCATCGCTAAGGTCTGAACTAAACCAAATGCAAAATTAATTTTACGACCTTTCATCCCATAAATGAGACAAAGTACACCAAATACACCAGATATCATTCCAATGAAAGAATCAGGGGCAATGATATAAACAATCACTTGTAAGAACAATAAAATTAAGATATATGTGATTTCAAATTTCTTCCAATTTGCAAAAAGTTGCTTAAAAAGCCAAGAATCTTTTGTCATTTTTTCTCCTTTTTATCCTAACGCTTAAATGCAGTCAAGAATAACGCTTACCGCTTTATTAATTTAAAATATGATGGTAATTTCAGCTCTATTTTTCAACTCTAATCAATTTACAAGTAATATTTATATTAGCGATTTAAAATTTCTAGAGCAATCTCAATTGTCCGAAGCTCACCTTTATTAACTTTATCATTTCCTGAAACTAAGTCATTGACTCCCGCTTGTAAATCTCCTCCGTAAGCAACAACATTATTCAAAATGGATAAAGTTTCTATTCCTCGTAAACGTCCGACTGTAAACAATGCACCAGATTCCATATCTTCGCCCACAATTCCAAATTTAGACCAATATGCTTGAGTTTCTTCATGATTATCCATATAAAAACCATCATGAGAACGAATAATTCCATAAAAAGCATCAGGAGCAATTTCTTTTGCTTTATTTAACAAATCAGTAGATGGAACTGCTGGATATTGTTCGGGTACATACATTTTTGTCAAACCATCATCACGTACTGCGCCTTCTCCAATAATTGGACTTCCTAAATCGATCCCCAACTGCAAAGCACCCGCAGAACCTACTCTGATAATTCTCTTAACTCCAATATTATGAAGCTCTTCAATCGCAATAGCAGCTGACGGTGCACCTACACCTGTTGACAGAACTAATAGTTCCTTACCTTTATAAATTCCACAGATTGAGCGAAATTCGCGATTGTATTTTAATTTTTTTACATCGGTCAAAAATTTTGCGACCTGATCTATTCGAGCTGGATCACCTACAATAATTGCATCAAGTCTAGCATCATTCTTCTTTAATTGAATATGAGCTTGTCCTTCTTCCATTTTTCATCCTTCTATTTATTTAAAAAGTTGAACCTTATCTATTAAACAATTAAATTATAGCAAATATTCCGAACAATTTAAAGTCAATTTGCCTACTTTTATGTACAAAAAAAGATCTAAATAGACCTTTTTAAATTATTAGCTAGCTCTACTTTCATCTTCAAACATAATATGAAAGATTGAACCTTCTGGAAAATTGTCAGTAATAAAAATTTTAGCTTTTATTATTTCTGCATATTGTTGAGCTATTGCTAGGCCAATACCATTTCCAGTATGACTCCCCCTTGATTTATCTACTTGATAAAAACGATTAAAAACTTTTGTTTTTTCACTATCAGTAATCCCAACCCCTTCATCAATAATTTGAATTTCTTTTTTATTATATTTAATAAAAACTCTTGTTCTATCTGGAGAATATTTTATTGCATTTTCAATTAAAATGGTCAAAATTTCTCGAAGAGCAAATTTACTTGTTTTAATATATAGCTCTCCATCTCCTTCAATATCTATCTCGTTAGACGAATCAAATTTAAAAGTGGACTGAACTTCTAAGAGTAAACTTTCAATTGTAAAAATCTCTTCTTGATAATCAATCTGTCCATTTCTCGATAAAGTTAAAAAATCTTCTATTAGTTTTTTCAGTCTCTCCGATTCTTTTTCCAAATAATCCAGTGCATTTTCAACAATTTCTGGATGCTCAACTCTTCTTCTTTTGAGCAAAGAAATATAGCCAGAAATTGCCATTACAGGTGTTCTTAATTCATGGGATAAATTTGTCGTAAATTCTTTTTCAGATTCAATTTTCTCTTGTAATCTTTCAACTAAGTCATTAAAATTAATCGCAAGTTCTCTTATTTCTATTGGTGAATCAGGAACTTCCAATAAATTATTATTCTGACTTGCCTCAAAAGCCAATTTTTGAATTGGCCCATTTATTTTCTTGGAATAATGACGTATTAATAGTAAACCAATCAAATAATTTAAAAGTAGAATAACAAAAGCACTTGCCAATAAGGTTTCACCTTCTTCAAATATATCCTGAAGAGAGAGCCAAATTTCATAGGTGATTCCTTTTTCTTTTTTATAGACAGTATCATATAATTTTCCATTTGATACCGTAATTTTGCCAAAATGAAAAGTCCTACTTTCTAAAAAACTATCAGTTCCTTTGCTCATTATGGTTTTTTTCGATTCTGAACTTACACGAATAAAATTATCTTCCTCATGGAAGCCACTTATATCTTGAAAGTTCATATCACTAAGGTCAGAAACATTTTTCATTCCTGCCATAATAGCACTTGTCTCTCTATCACTCACTTGAAACAAGCTATAAGTAATAAAGGTCAACCCACTAAACGTTAATAATAAAAGAAAGATACGCTGAAAAATTCTTCTAATTAATAATTCATTTGTATAGATTTTCTTTTTTTTATTATTATTAATTTTTTTTAAGTCTATATCCTAAACCTCTTATTGTTTCTATCATATTTTTATCTAATTTTTTTCGTAAATAGCGTATATAAGTATCCACAGTATTTAGCTGACCACCAAAGTTCATTCCCCAAACTTCATCAAGGATATCATCTCTTGAGATAATTTCCCCCTGATGTTCAAATAAAAAAAGTAATAGAGCAAACTCTCTCTGACTCAAATTAATTGGCTTTCCATCATATTTAACAATATGTTCACTCTGACTAAGAGAAATCTCACCATAAGCGTATAGCGTTGGTTGTGCATGTTTTCTAAAAATTACTCGCAACCGAGCCATGAGCTCCTCAATGCTAAAGGGTTTTGTTAAGTAATCATCAGCCCCTGCATCCAAACCTGCAACTTTATCGCCCACATAGTCTCTCGCAGTCACAAATATTACCGGAACTTCTTTTTTAATTTTTTTCATACGTCGTAAAACTTCAAGACCATCAAGTTTTGGAATCATCCAGTCAAGTATTACCAGATCCAATTGTTCTTGTTCAAAAATCTTTAATCCTGAAATTCCGTCAGCTGCGGTGTTAACTTCATATCCTTCAAAGGAAAGTTCAGTCTTTAATAAATTAGAGAGACTTTCTTCATCTTCAATTATTAATATTCGTTGATCCATATTCACAGTATATCAAAAAATATTAAAAAACATCAATTTTCTAACATAATATTTCATCTTCATAGCATAAAAGACTTAAAAATATTTTTAAGTCTTTTTCTAAAACTAAACTAGTCTATGCCTTAAACTATTTTGTCGCATAAAATGCAATTCCTTCTGATTTCCAACCTGCTTTAACCAAACTATCTCGTTCATAGGAACTCATCGTCAAGAAATGGGCTCCCAGTTTTGCATTAGGATTGTAGAGACGATAAACTGGTTTTCCACTATTTGAATCAGAATAGAAAGCAACTCCTTCTGATTTCCAGCCGTTTTGATGCACTAGACTATTCACTTCATATGGTGATTCCGTATAAAGGTGTTCACCTGAGTTTGGATTATAAACTCTATATACATTTTTACCAGATTTTGGTGCTTTCCAAGCCACTCCTTCACCTGACCAGCCACTGTTCATTATGTTGAGTGAGTTATACTCATAATTACTTGTGGTATAGAGATGCTCTCCACTCACTTTATTGTACAAACGATAGACTGATTGACTAGAAGTTGTGCTTTGTTGTTTAGTTAAGTTTACATGTATCATTTTTGTAGCAACCGTTTTACTTGTGTCTGCCGTTCCTGAAGTATTAGCGCCATAAACTTTGACTGTTGCTTCATAACTTTTTGTTCCATTAGCACGTAATAGATCAAGTAAATTTTGGCCCGTTGCACCATTTGTACCGGCTAAATCAACTTCATAGAAATATTTTCCAGATTCAAGTCCTGAAATTGGCGGTAAAGCAGCATTCTTAGCTGTTCCATTGTCCGACCATGCTGCTTTACTTGCGGAATTAAGTAAGAGGCGAGTCAACATTCCGTCCCCTCCAAAAGCTTCAAATGGAATAACCTGATTTACTCCAGCTGTAAATGGGCCTGGAACTTTTGCATTGGTTAATTCTGATGCCGATACTGTAGTTGTAGTATTAATATTATCAGTCAAACCAGTCAAATTAACCTGTACTATTTTTGTAGCAACCGTTTTACTTGTGTCTGCCGTTCCTGAAGTATTAGCGCCATAAACTTTGACTGTTGCTTCATAACTCTTTGTCCCATTAGCACGTAATAGATCAAGTAAATTTTGGCCCGTTGCACCATTTGTACCGGCTAAATCAACTTCATAAAAATATTTTCCAGATTCAAGTCCTGAAATTGGCGGTAAAGCTGCATTTTTAGCTGTTCCATTGTCCGACCATGGTGCTTTACTTGCGGAATTAAGTAAGAGGCGAGTCAACATTCCGTCCCCTCCAAAAGCTTCAAATGGAATAACCTGATTTACTCCAGCTGTAAATGGGCCTGGAGCAGTTGCATTAGCCAATTGTGCTGCAGTAACAGTAGTTGTGGCATTAATATTTGCTTGCAGTCCCGTGGTAATCTCTGAAGTCGATGTCATTTGACTACTTTGTGTTCCTGTTGTATCAGCCAGAACTTTTATTTGATTGGCTGATAGCCCTGAGCTCAGGAGTAAAGTTCCCAAGACTAATGATGAATAAAGCCATGTTTTACCAGACTTCCATGTCCGGAATGAATTTTTTGTTTTCATATTGTAGTTCTCCTTTACTTTTACATACTTATTATAAAAAAAGTTTTCCAAGAGAACTACTCATTTTTATGTTAGATTTCTGTGAATTTCCCATTTATCTCAAATGATCAATCTGATAAATTTTTAAACAAAAAAAGACCCAGCGGGTCTTTTAGAGGATATTTTTGAATTTTTCTTACAAATCGTTAATATCGAAGTCTTCACCGAGGAAATCAGCAAGTGAGAAGCCTTCTTGTGTTTCAGGCAAATCGTATGAAGGTTTAGCTGCTTTACGTGGTGCGCGTGGTTTGCGATCACGTTTTTCACCGTCGTTGTCGTTGTTACGAGCTGGACGAGCTGGAGCTTCTTCAAGCGCTTTGATTGAAAGTGAGATACGTTCTTCAGCAGGTTTCACGTCAAGAACTTTTACGTTCACAACTTGACCAACTTTAAGAACATCTTTTGGATTTTCAACACGTTCCCATGAAATTTGTGAAACGTGAACAAGTCCTTCAACACCTGGATAAAGTTCAACAAAGGCACCGAAGTCTGTCAAACGTTTAACAGTTCCTTCAACAGTTGATCCAACTGGTGCTTTTTCTTCAACTTGTTCCCATGGTCCAGGTTGTGTAGCTTTAAGTGAAAGTGAAAGACGTCCAGCTTCTGGGTCGAGTTTCAAAATCTTAACGTTAACAACATCGCCAGGTTTTACTGCGTCTGATGGACGTTTGATACGGCTATGTGAAAGTTCAGAAACGTGAACCAATCCGTCGATACCACCAAGGTCAACGAATGCACCGAAGTTAGTTACGCGTGAAACTGTACCTTCAACGATATCGCCTTCTTGAAGTTGTGCAAAAGCTTCTTTACGCATTTCGATTGCTTCAGCTTCAACAACTGCACGACGGCTAAGGATGAAGCGGTTTTCTGAAGCGTTAACTTCGATAATTTTAGCTTCGATTTCTTCGCCAACAAATTTCTTAGTATCTTTAACAAAGTAAGTGTCAATCATAGATGCAGGGATAAATCCACGAACACCGTTATAGTCTACTGAAAGTCCGCCTTTAACGTCTTTAGTAACTTTAACTGTTACGATTTCGCCTTCTTTGCCTTCCAATTGAGTCCAAGCTTTACGAGCTTCAAGACGTTTCAATGAAAGGAGATATACGTTTGCACCTTCGGCTTCTTTACCAACGATTTGTTTGATAACAAGCAAATCAAGAACATCTCCAGGTTTAACGAATGTATTGATATCAGCATCTTTATCGTTAGTGATTTCGCGAAGTGTAAGGACACCCTCAACACCAGTTCCTACGATGGCAACAGTTGCTTGCCCGTTTTCAACTGAAAGGATTTCACCCTTAACGACGTCACGTACTTTAACGTCTTCAACGCTGTTTAATAATGTTTCAAATTCGTTCATTTGTAAAAAAAATTCCTCCAACAATTTGGCTGGTACACAGCCTTACAAAACATTATACCATAAAAAATCGCTTAGGGAAAGCTTTTTTCTCGATTTATATTAAAAAAGTTATAAGTATTTTATTATGTACAGAAATATTATCGACAAGTTATGAAAACCGTTTCTTTTTTTTTTCAAAAAAACCTGTCAAAACTTTGACAGGTCAATATTTTATTGATATTGCATTACTTTTTGTGCTTTGTAGGCTACGTCAATCATCGCACCACCAAGACATTCTTCTCCATCATAGAAAACAACAGCTTGTCCAGGAGTAATTGCTCGAACAGGTTCGTCGAAATCAACGGTTACTTTATCACCATTAACGTGAATAGTTACTCCTGTATCTTCTTGGCGATAACGGAATTTTGCTGTACAGTGAAGGTCAAAAGTTTCTGGCATTTCTCTGGTAAAGCTCAAATCGCTTGCGTCAAGGCTTGTTGAATAAAGGTGTTCATGATGGAAACCTTGTCCAACATAAAGGGTATTAGTAGTCAAGTCTTTACCAACAACAAACCATGGGTCACTTGTTAATTGACCATGTTGTCCACCGATACCAAGACCACCGCGTTGACCGATTGTATAATACATCAAACCGGCGTGATTTCCCATTTCGATCCCGTCAAGTGTCATCATTTTACCTGGTTGAGCTGGTAAATATTCTCCAAGGAACTTTTTGAAATTCTTTTCACCAATGAAGCAAATTCCTGTTGAATCTTTCTTCTTAGCGGTTGCAAGCCCTGCTTTTTCAGCAATCTTACGTACTTCAGGCTTTTCCAAATGTCCCAATGGGAACATTGTTTTCTTGAGTTGTTCTTGGGTCAATTGACTTAAGAAATAAGTTTGATCTTTGTTGTTGTCCGCACCACGTAACATATGAACGATACCATTTTCATCCGTACGAACTTGGGCATAATGACCTGTTGCGACGTAGTCTGCTCCTAATTCCATAGCATAATCTAGGAAAGCTTTAAATTTAATTTCCTTATTACACATGACATCAGGATTTGGGGTACGTCCAGCGCGATATTCAGCGAGGAAGTATTCAAAAACACGGTCCCAGTATTCTTTTTCAAAATTGACTGAGTAATAAGGAACGCCAATTTGATCAGCTACTGCAGCTACATCCTTGTAGTCTTCAGTGGCTGTACAGACACCATTTTCGTCGGTATCATCCCAGTTTTTCATGAAGACGCCAATAACATCATAACCTTGTTCTTTAAGAAGCAAAGCTGTGACTGAGCTATCGACACCACCGGACATTCCGACAACGACACGTGTTTGTGCTGGACTCTTACCAGACATAAGTTGAGTATTTGTGTTATCCATTAATTTTTCACCATCTCTTTCTATTTTGATTTTGAAAAGAAATAAAAGTGCTGACGAAAAAAACTAGACGATTTCGTCAGTAAATTTTTTCTTTTCAAGTTAGACAAAATATCAGTTGAAGGCTGACTTTTGTAAATGTTGCAGTTGAAGGCTGAACATTAATAGGTAACTGGAATATTATAACACATTGCCTAAGTAAAAACTAGCCTTTGAATAAAAAAGTAGTCAAAAAAAGTGGTATAATGTCATAATGATTAAACATAGTGAAAATCCTTTAGTTTTCAATACAGCTATTGGAACAAAAAAACGTAATGAAACAGTTGTACCTAAGGAAGTTCTTTGTCCTTTTTGTGATGTGGAAAATCTGACAGGTATTTTAAAAACTTCTGACCATAAAATTTGGTTAAAAAATAAATTTCCAACACTTAAAAATTCAATGATGACTGTGATTATTGAGTCTGATGAACATCTAGGTGATATTTCTACTTATGGTGTGGAAGAAAATCGTGAGGTTTTTTCTTTTGCTTTTGAATGTTGGGATGAAATGATTCAATCTGGCAAATATCAATCCGTTTTGATGTTCAAAAATTTTGGCCCTCGCTCTGGCGGAACATTGCGCCACCCTCATTTGCAAGTCGTTGGCTTAGAAGAAACTGACGGTTATGCTCAAATTGCAAAAGAAAATTTTGAAGGAGTCGAAATCAGAAAGAATGGTCTGACTGTTACTTTGTCTACTCGACCTATTATGGGCTTTGTGGAATTTAATGTTATTATTTCTGAACTTGAAAATGTTGAAAAATTAGCTGACAATGTTCACGGGATTACCTCTTATTTAATGACAGACTATATGAATGGGCGTTGTGATTCTTATAATCTCTTTTTCCATCATTTCGATGATAAATATATTTGTAAAATTGTTCCTCGCTTTATTACTTCTCCTTATTTTATTGGTTATAAAATCCCGCAAGTCAATGGAATTGAAGCATTGGAAGAAATTGCTGACGAGATTAGAAATCGTTTAGATAAAAAGTACTGACAGGTTTGTCAGTATTTTTTTAATACACTTAATATAAGTTTGATTTTTGTATCTTTGGTATAATAGAAATATGAAATTTATCAAGAAAAATAAATGGGCACTTCTTGCAAGTTTTTTTATTCCATTATTATTAATGGTTATCGTTCTTGCAATGACTGGGATTTATTGGGGGAGTTCACGGTCAATTTTGGCTGGGGATGCATATCATCAGTATGTCGCCATTCATTCTCTCTATCGTAATATTTTACATTCGGGTGGTTCTTCTGGTTTCTTATATACTTTTACCAGTGGTCTCGGCCTCAATCTTTATGCTTTTTCGGCTTACTACATGGGAAGTTTTCTCATGCCACTTACATTTTTCTTTGATGTAAAATCAATGCCTGATGCTTTATATTTACTGACCATACTAAAATTTGGCTTGATTGGTCTATCAGCATTTGTCAGTTTCAAAAACATGTATCAAAAACTTTCTAAATTGATTGTTTTGTCAATAAGTACAGCTTTCGCACTGATGAGTTTTTTAACCTCACAGCTTGAAATTACGATGTGGTTAGATGTTTTCATTCTCTTGCCTCTAATTATTTGGGGACTTCATCGCTTAATGGATGAACGAAAACGCTGGCTTTATTTCGTTAGTTTATTGATTCTATTTATCCAAAATTATTATTTTGGCTTTATGGTGGCTATTTTCTTAGTGCTCTATTTCTTGGCACGGATGACTTACGAAAAATGGTCTTGGACAAAAGTGCTTGATTTTGTGGTTTCTTCTGCTTTAGCTGGTCTGTCCAGCCTAATCATGCTCTTACCCATGTATCTTGATTTGAAGTCTAATAATTCCGATGCTCTTTCAACTTTGTCAGGTGTCTTTACAGAAAATTCTCATCTTTTTGACCTTTTCGCTAAGAATTTTGTTGGCACTTATGATACTACTCAATTCAATGCCATTCCAATGATTTATGTTGGAATGATGCCTTTAGCTTTGGCTATTCTCTTCTTTTTCACTAAAAGTATTCGTCTCAGAAGTAAATTTGCCTTTCTAGGAATCATTGCTTTCTTTGTTGCTTCATTTTATCTTCAAGCTTTAGATTTACTATGGCAAGGGATGCATTCACCAAATATGTTCTTGCACCGCTATGCTTTCTTATTTAGTTTGCTTCTTGTTTTAATGGCTTTGGAAACTCTATCTCGCTGGGAGGAAATAAAGACTTGGCATATTTTGACTATTAGTCTTTTTCTAATTACAGGTTTTCTTGCTACTTTATTTTTTGGACACTATAAATATGTAATGACTTCTCAAGTTATGTTGACTTTCTTGTTTGGTCTTGCTTATTTAATCTTGTCTATTAATTCTGTTAGGAAATGGATTTCAGCTCATCTATTTATCATTATCCTCTTTGTTTTCATGACTGTTGAAGCTGGTGTTAATGCCCTTTATCAGGTTCAAGGAATACAAAAAGAGTGGAATTTTGCTAGTCGTGATTACTATAATACCCAAGTGAATTCTATAGAACCGATTGCCAATAAGGTGAATGAACTTACTGGTTCTGGTTTTGCCAGAATGGATAACACTGTTCCTGATACAGCAAATGATGGCATGAAGTACAATTTTAATGCACTTTCCCAATTTTCATCTGTTCGTAACAGCAACGCCAGTTCAATCATGCGTCAATTAGGTTTTCACACTGACAGTACTTATTTGAATTTGCGTTATCCTGGGAATACATTACTGATGGATTCGATTTTTGGAATTAAATATAATATAAGCCAAGCTCAACCTCCAAAATTTGGATTTTCACCAGTTTCCAATGCTCTCAGTAATTTGAGCAAAAACTCAAATGCGATGGGTCTTGGTGTCTTCGTTCCCAATGGATTTGAAGATGCTAAATTCACTGATAAAGCTCAAGCTAGCAGCTTTATTAATAATCAAACAGCTTTAGTTAACGCTTTGACAAAATCGAAAACTACATTCTTTACTCCATTTTACACGACCAGTGAAGAAACTGCTGATAAAATCACGGGTGCTGGCAATTCTGTTACTCTGACTCGGCCAAAAACTTCTACAGCTACTGATGTTTCAGTCACCTACGGAATTACCGTGGCGGCAAATAGTCAAATTTATTTATCTGTTCCCAATATTACTTATCTAAATAGTAATGCTGAAAATACATTGATTACTATTTCTGATGTTTCCAATCCAAAAATGACACGTTCTCTCAATAGTTATTACGTTGGTACAAATGATACTGGCTCCTTCTTGAATTTAGGAAGTTTCAGTAAGGAAACTAAGCTAAAAGTGACCTTAGCATTTCCGGAAAATTCACAAGTTACTTTTGATACCACTTCATTCTGGCGTCTGGACACTGAAGCTTATCAAAAAGAAATGGCACTTCTACAATCTCGTAGTCCTAAAACAGAAATGATTAAAAACGGGGTTCGCATGACTTATAGGGAAAAAGAAAAGGGCGATATTTTCTTGACAATTCCTTACGATAAAGGCTGGTCAGCAAAAGTTGATGGAAAAAAAGTGGCTGTCAGTAAAGCTCAATCTGGTTTTATGAAAGTTAGCGTTCCTGCTGGCAGTCATCGGCTTGAACTAAAATTCTTCCCTAATGGACTAAAAGAAGGAATCATTTGCTTTATTTTAGGAATTCTGTTATTTATTGGTTACAACTATTTTACTAATAAACCTAAAAAATCTGGAGGAACAAAAAATGAAAGCTAAATCAATTATCCCCTTTACGCTCGGAATCCTAGTTGCTGTCAGCATCCCTGTTTCCTATTCTTTAAAGACCAAACATTTTGAAGTCAATTTCAAAAAAGGTGGCTTGCTTGACCCAGAATTGTATAAAAAATAAGGCAGATTGTCTTTAAAAAATTCTGTCAGTAAATTCTAAACAAAAAAACGTTGATTATTCAACGTTTTTTATTTTTGTTTTTGTCAAAAGTAAGGAATTCAAAATAACAGAAACTGATGATAAACTCATTGCTGCTGCAGCGAGCATTGGATTGAGTAATCCAAAAGCTGCAAGTGGAATGCCAATGACATTATAAACGAAAGCCCAAAAATAATTTTGCTTAATTTTGGAAATTGTTTTTTTAGCTACTTCAAAGAAAGTGGAAATTTTATGAAGTTGACCGCTTGTAACAGTCACATCACCAGCTTCCATAGCTATATCTGACCCAGTTGCCATTGCCAGACCGACGGTCGCTGACGCTAAAGCAATAGCATCATTGATTCCATCACCAACCATCATTGAATTTGGGCTATTTTGCACAATTTCTGCTTTTTCTTCAGGTCTTAAACCACTTTTAACTTCATCTAAATGAACAAGTTTTTGAATTTTTGCTGCCGAATTTTCATTATCTCCTGTCAACATAACAGTCTTTAGACCACGTTTTTGCAAGGTCTGAATTGTCTTAAGCGCATCATCCTTTAGACTTGAACTAAAAACAGCCATCGCTAATAATTTTTCTTTATTTGCCAAATAAATGACAGTATCATCTGTTTCTGGGACTGACAGATTTAAGTCTGTCATTAATTTATCATTGCCCGCAAAATATTCCTGACCATTAATTTTAGCTGAAAGTCCACGACCCGCAAGTTCTGATAAATCTGTCAGTTCATATAAATCACCTTGAAACTTAAGAGATTTGGCCAAAGGGTGATTAGAGTGAGCTTCTAGACTAGCCAATAATTTAAACTCATCACTTGCCATTTTTTCTTCAATAGAATTAAAGCTGTCAGTAACTTTTTCACTTTCTGTCAGTAATTTAAAATCTGTCAGTTCAAATTCACCTGTTGTAATGGTCCCAGTTTTATCAAAAAATACTGTTTTAACTAATCCGGCAAGTTCCAAAGCATTGGCATTTTTAATCAACAAACCATTTTTAGCAGCCAAACCAGTTCCAGAAATAATGGCAGTTGGTGTAGCTAAACCGAGCGCACAAGGACAAGCAATGACCAAAACAGCTACTGAATGCATGATTGCTGTCAGTAAAATTCCACTGACAGCCCAAGTCGCAATGAAAGTTATCAGAGCAATAACTAACACAACTGGCACAAAAATCCCTGAAATCTTGTCAGCTAATTTTTGAATGTTTGGTTTTGAGCCTTGTGCTTCACTCATCATTTCAACCATTCTTGAAATTGTTGAATCATTTAAATCATGAACAACAACCGCTTTAACTTCACCATCTAAATTAATTGTTCCTTCAAAAATGACTTCATCATCCATTTTTACAACAGGTAAGGCTTCACCTGTCAAAATAGATTCATCAAAGGATGCTTTGCCAGAAAGAATCATCGCATCCAAAGGCACTTTCTCCCCTGGCAAAATGCGAATCACTTGTCCCATTTGAACTTCTTCAATCGCTAAATCAGTCGATTCCGTATGAACAAAAGTTGCTCGACTAGACATTAATCCAGTAATTGCTTGCGTTGTTTTTTCTTTTGCATTATGTTCTAAAAGTTTACCCATGACCACCAAAGTGATAATTACCATCGATGATTCAAAATTCAAAGCATTTGCTTGGCTCATAAAAACAGCCAAAATCAGACTCGAAAAGTAAGCAACCGAAGTTCCTAAAGCCACTAAAACATCCATATTTGCCGATTTATTTCGCAAAGCATGATAAGCCCCAACATAAAAGCGCCAACCAATAACGAATTGTACTGGAGTTGCCAAAATCAATTGTACGATTGGTTCATGTAAAAACATGACCCAATTTGCATGTACTCCGAAGATATCAGCAAACATTGCAACTACTAAAGGTAAAGTCAAAATTAAAGCAATCCAAAAAGACAAAGCTAAATTTCTTGCTTTTTTTGCAGCTTGACGTGCAATTTTTTCCTGATGAGCTTTGTCATTAACAATGGCTCCATAACCCGCTTTTTCCACTAAGTTAATAATTTCTTGGTCCGAAATATTATCGTCAGCAACAATTTTGGCTTTCTCAGTCGCCAAATTTACCGTTGCTTCCATAATTTTATCTGACTGATTCAATGTTTTTGAAACTGTATTTACACAATTTGCACAGGTCATTCCTGTAATTACAAATGATTGACTCCGCATTTTTACCTCTTCTATATTTTATCTCTAAATATAGTTTACAATTGTAAACGAAAAAAGTCAAGAAAAAATCATCTCCATTTGGGGAATGAAGATGACCTGTTATTATTTAGTAAAACAATATTTGGGGTTTGCTTTACCAATTTCATTCTAGCAAATTTAAATTCAATTCACAAACGAAGTGTTTTTTAAATTACTTTATAACCAGCCTCTGCAACGGCAACAGCCATTTTATCCATATCTGCTGGGGCAGAAAATTTAACTAGTGCTTCATTCTTTTTCAAAGAGACTTTCGCTTTTTCAACACCCTCAATAGCTTCCAAAGCATTTGTCACATGCATTACACAGTGGTCACAAGTCATTCCCTCAATTTTTAAAGTTTCTTTCATTTTCTATTCTCCTTTTTAAGCAGAAATCTGCTCATGTTCATGTTTGCAAGCACAAAGTCCACTTGTTTCTAAGCAATTACAATGTTTTTGTCCTACCACTTCTTTGGCATTAAGTGATTCTTGCAAAAGTTCAATATCCTTTTCCGTCAAAGTCGATTTTTCAATCATCTCTTGCAAAACATTGACATGTTTCGTTTCACAAACTTTTTGGATTAGACCATCGGCCATTAAATTTATAGCCGTACATTCTTCCATCAATGGACGATAAACAAATTTTCTTCCTTCTTTTTCGGTAGAAAGCATTTCTTTTTTTACCAGTCGACCAAGTAAAGTCTTAACAGTGGCCAATGACCATTCTAATTCTTGGGGGATTTGCGCATAAATTTCATCAACGCGCGCTTCTCCCAGAGACCAAATTACACGCATAACGATTAATTCGGCATTTGATACATTAAATTCTACTTCGTTCATTTTTTCTCCTTTCCCCATTCATTTTCATAAGATAAGTTTACACGTGTAAACACTAAAAGTCAAGTATTCAACCTAAAAAAATAAAATTCGAATTTTATCATTCGAATTTTTAAGTTTAATCTTAACCAAATAATTCTTCCATAATTTTACGTCCAGTGGGTGTTTGGGCCAAACCTCCCTCAGCTGTTTCTCTAAAAGCAGCTGGTAGAGAACGTCCCACATTATACATGGTATTGACCACTTCATCAACTGGAATCACTGTTTTAACCCCTGCCAAAGCCATATCAGCTGAAATCATTGCTTGTGACGCCCCCATTGCATTACGGTGAACACAAGGGATTTCAACCAAACCAGCAACAGGGTCACAAATTAAGCCTAACATATTTTGCAAGACAATAGCAATCGCATAACCTGCTTGTTCTACAGAACCACCAGCAGCTAAAACGAGTGCAGCTGATGCCATTGCCGAAGCAGAACCGACCTCAGCTTGGCAGCCACCCTCAGCTCCAGAAATCGTTGCATTATTTGCAATCGCAAGTCCAAAGGCTCCTGCTACAAATAAAAATTCCACTTGCTGTTCATGACTCAAGTCTAAAGTTTTAATAGCCGAAGTTAAAACACCTGGCAAACAGCCGGCTGATCCGGCAGTTGGTGTCGCACAAATGAGCCCCATTTGTGCATTCACTTCATTGACGGCAACCGCATCACGAGCTACTCCTAAGATGAGCTCACCCGAAAGTGCTTTGCCTGATTTAATATAATCATCCATCAACTTTGCATCACCACCAGTAAGACCTGTAAGTGATTTTTTACCAGCAAGCCCCTTTTTAACAGAATCAAGCATCGTTTCTAGGTTATGTTCCATCATTTCCCAAATTTGTTCACGATTTCGTCCAGTTTGTTCCATTTCAATGGCAATCATTAATTCTGTGACCGAGGAATAATTTTTAGAATCCTCGATTAATTCTTCTATATTTTTAAACATATTTATTCCTATACTGCTTTTAATTAAAGAAATTAACGGCGTGCAAACGAGGAATAAGTTTCATTTCCTCAATTACTTCCTTAACATTTGGTGTATCAACTTCTAAAATCATAATCGCTTTTTCACCCTTAGCTTCTCTGGTTACATTCATTTGTGCGATATTAATTTGATGTTCTGAAAGGACACTAGAAACTCTAGCAATCATCCCTGGAACGTCTTCATGAATGACCACAAATGTCGGAACACCAGCCGAAATTGCGATATCAAATCCATTCAATTCTGTCACTTGAATCATTCCACCACCGATTGAAATTCCAGTCACGGTCATTGTTCGATCCCCTTTTTTGGCGATTAAACGTGCGGTATTGGGATGCTCTGCTTTTTCTTCTGGATGTGGAACATAAGAAATTTCCATTCCTTGTTCAAAAGCAAGCTGAGGCGCCATTGGCAGACGTTCATCATCTGTATCCATTCCTAAAACACCTGCAACAAGAGCAACATCTGTTCCATGACCCCGATAAGTTTTAGCAAAAGATTCATAAAGATGAATCTCCAATTTTTCTGGAAGTTCACCGAAAATAGAACGTACAATTTTACCAATTCGAGCAGCACCAGCTGTGTGCGAGCTTGAAGGTCCAATCATCACTGGACCAATGATGTCAAAGACACTTTTATATCTTAAATTATCCATTTAAACCTCAGTTCTTACAAAGATAGTTTTTAAACTATCTTTTATCTTCAAATATCATAACATAATTTTCAAGCTTTTTCAGGCAAAAAAAAATAGCTCCGCAGAGCTATTTTCTATTGACGTCCTTTGTAAATTGAACGCGATTGACCATACCATATTTTGGTTAGCCATCTTTGAATCCAAGGTTGAACCCATTTATCTAAACCAAATGAACGACCTGAACCATTCATAAGCGCAATTGCCACTGGAATAAACCAAATGTTAACCCAGTAGAACATTCCTGAAAGTGAGAACATAACAGTCAATGCGGCTGTTGCTGCTGCTGCAATCCAAGTGAACAATCCAAAAATAAGGGCAAGTGCAAGGAAGATTTCAACAATTGACATGAATTTTTGCATGAACAATGCGACTTCACGGTTTGGAATCATAAACTTAAAGATAGGTTCCATCCAATGTGGCACTTTGTCAAAAACAGTCATTGGGTCAGAACCGTAAGCGTATGAGAGGCCCCATTCAGTTGCTTTATGAGCAGCTTCGCCACCACCACTTGAAGCGGCTGTTGTTGCTGCGCCTGTAGCACCTGCGGCTGCATCGGCTACACTAGAACTTGATGAAGCGGCTGTTGAAGCACCTGCGGCTGCGTCAGCTGCTTTTGGTGCTTCTTGCAACCATGAGAATGGGAATTTAAGGTCATTTGTAAACCAAGAACCTTTACCAAACCAAGTCGTTGGGTTGAAGTATTGACCATCACCGACAATTTTCTTAATTGCTTCGGTAAACCAAACCACACCATAGAAAATACGAAGTGGAACAGCCCAAAGTACATTTCCTTGACGTGAAGTATGACCACGCATAAAGTTACGATTATCTTTTACGCGGAAGACTTCATCCAAGGCATAACGCCAAAAATAATGCGCTGAACGAATTTGTAAAGTATAGATAAAGTAAACAATATTCTTCATCAACATTGCCCAGAAACCAGTTAGACGCATGCTACCGATTTTGGCAACTCCCCAAGTTGAACCAATCGAAACCATTGTTCCTTGGTATTTACTTTCATGTTTATGTTTGCTTCCACCATTGATGTCTGCAAGAATATTTGCCGCTGCTGTGTGTGCTGTTTGTTCCGCAGCTTCAACGATTTGTGGTGTTGGACGACCAGTATCTGGTTCAATATATCCTGAAACGTCACCAGCAACATAAATCCCTTTTCCTTCAAAACCAACAGCTTCCATGTATTCATTTGCTTGAAGACGATGTCCACGTTCTGTTTCATTAAGGTCTGTTTTTGCAGCTGTATTTCCTTGAACACCAGTTGTCCAAATCAATGTGTGAGTTGGAAGTTCTTTGGCAACTTTTTCTTCGTCACGCCCACCAACATTTACTTTGATATGATCTTTCGCTACTTCAACAATACCGTGGTTTGTTAAAACGTGAACATTTTTCTTTTCAAGATAAGCATGAGCTTTATCTGCTTGTTTACGGTCTAAAGTATTAAGGATTGTTGGCATCATTTCAACAACGTTGATTGTGATTTCTTCTTCAGGAATCTTCCAATCTGTTGAAACTTTTTTACGCCAATCAATCAATTCGCCTGCCATTTCAATCCCAGTAAATCCTGATCCGGCAACTGAAATTGTTAAAAGAGCACGGCGTTTTTCATCATCAACTTCTGTTGATGCATATTGGACGATTTTTTCCAAATGACGTTTGATTCGCATTGCATCTTCAAGTGACCAAAGTGTAAACCCATGTTCTTTAACACCAGGAACTCCAAAGTCATTTGGTTCGCCACCAAGGGCAACAATGACATAATCATAGCTATAACGACCATGTTTTGTGATTACTTGTTTGTTTTCTTTGTCAAGACTGACGACAGAGTCAGTGATAAGACTAACGTTTTTACGTTTTCCTAAAAGCTTTTGGAAATCATATTGTACAGTTGTGAATGGAACACGTCCTGCTGCAACTTCGTGAAGTTGAGTCATGGTTGTGTGGTAACTATGTTTGTCAATCAGTGTGATGTCAGCATCTGCTTTGAGCTTTTTAGAAAGCTCACGCGTCGCATGTACTCCTGCAACACCACCACCGATGACTACGATTTGTTTCTTAGTCATTTAGAATGGTTCTCCTACTAGTAATATAATAATAACGTCAGGCACTATTATATCCTTTTTAGAGCAATTTGTAAACTGTTACACAAGAAAAACTTTTCCAAATTTTTTTATGGAAAAGTTTTATATTTATATTTTATTTTAACTTAAATTGCACCTTTGTGGAAAAGTTGGTCATTGATATATTTGAAGAAATAATGACCAGAACGAATTTCAAAGGTATAAACAAGATAAACCATATGTTTCATGAATGTTGCTGAAAAACCACTTAATTTTGTTTTTCCAACTGTCCCAACCGCATAGCCTGAACCAATAGAAACCAGTGTTCCACGATAATTTCCAACAAATTTGGTTTTTTCGCCACCTTTAATGTCTGCAATGATATTTTTAGCGGCCGTGCTTCCTGTTTGTTCTGCTGCTTCTACAATTTGAGGAGTTGGGCGACCATTTTCGGGAACAATATAACCTGATACATCTCCTGCAACATAGATGCCATGATTTTCTTCGCCAATCGCTTCCATGTACTCATTTGCTTGAAGACGATGACCACGTTCTGTTTCTGAAAGTTGACAAGCTTCTGCTTCTGTATTTCCTTGTACCCCTGTTGTCCAAATTAAGGTATTTCCTGGAATTTCTTTAACAACTTTTTCCTCGTCACGCCCACCAACATTTACAGTGATATGATCTTGTGCTACAGCTGTAATTCCATGATTTACAAGGACATTGATGTTTTTATTTTGAAGGTAGACGAGTGCTTTATCTGCTAAACTACGGTCTAAAATATTCATAATTGTTGGCATCATTTCAACAATATTGATTGTAAATTCAGATTCTGGAATGCCGTATTTTTTAGATGCTTTTTTACGCCAATCAATCAATTCTCCGGCCATTTCAATTCCAGTGAATCCTGAACCAGCCACGCTAAAGGTTAACAATTTTTTGCGTTTTTCTGAATCAGCTTCTTTAGCTGCTGCTTGAACCATTTCTTTCAAATGTGCTTTTATTTTCAAAGCATCTTCAAGTGACCAAAGTGTGAAGCCATATTCGTTAACACCTGGAACACCAAAATCATTGGGTTCTCCACCCATTGAAACGACTAAATAATCATAGTCATAGCTATTTTTATCTGTAATCACTTTTTTGTTAGCTTTATCAAGTTCAACAAGTGACTCTTTTACCACTTTAACGTTATTAAATTTTCCAATTGTTCGATTCAAATGATATTGAACAGCATCTGCCTCAACACGACTCGCTGCAACTTCATGAAGTTGGGTCATTGAAGTTTGAAAATCATGTTTATCTATAACTGTAATTTCTGCATCATTTTTCAAATTTTTTGCAAGTAAGCGTGTGGCTGAAACTCCAGCAAATCCAGCACCTACAATAACGATTTTTTTCTTAGCCATTTCTCTTGGCCTCCTACTAATAATAATTCCAAAAAATATTATACCTCTTATCGAAATAAATATACATTTTTCTGTTTATAAATTTACTTTCTGTAATTTTTAAAATAAAAAACCGCAGTATACGGCTTTTTTAAATAATTGAATAATTTTTTAAGACTTGCCCCTCAGATACACCTAAACATTTCATGAAAGGAAGTATATAGTCAATGTCTTCAATATTTTTCTTTTGCATCAGTGAAATTCGGCTAATGCCTTGACTAACTTCTACTGTGACTTTATGGTCGTCGTTAATAAAAAGGTGAATACTATCACATGCTCCTTGATGAATACTGACGCCTAAAATTTTTCCTTTTTGAACTTCACAGGTTTGAGCGCCATGGAGATAGCTATCTACTACTAATTTCATTACGGTTGTTTCAATTTTAAAATTCTTTGGTTTTTGCTGATCATCAGTTTTTGAATTTTGGGCAAGTTCCATGTTATTATTTTTCATGGTTTAGCTCCTTTCCATTTCTTAATTCTATTTTATCAAGTTTTATTATGAGAAAAAAATGATATGAAAATAAAATTTATTTAATACTTTTAAGACTATAATACTGCCTTTCTTACTAGTTTAAATTTTACTGACGGTCAGCAAAAAAGACTGACCACATCAGTCTTTTTTTATTTTGTTGAGAAAAACAATGACTGCTTGGTTGAATTTCTCAATTTCTTCCAAATGTAAGATATGCCCACATCCTTCAAAAATTTGAACTTCTGAATTTGGATTGTTTTGTAATTCACGCGCTGCTTGAGCATGAATTGCTGGAAAAATCGGAGATTTCTCGCCGGCAAAAAATAAATGTGGTTTTTTTTCTTGCCCAAGCTCAGGACGCCAATCTTGCAAAATAACATTTTGCAGTAAAGGACGATAGCGTTTGAAATCAAAAGGTTTCATTCCATGTCCCAGTGTTCGTTTTACACTATCTGACAACTTTTTTTGTGTCAACCGAGTTTTTGGAAAATCATCAATAAATACTGACAGCTCTGTCAGTGTTTTCCCATATTGACCATTGAGCCAATCTGCCGATTTGAAGAAAGTTGGGGCCTGATCTTCTGTAATTATTGCTGATACATTTTCGTCAGTAAATAATTCTTCATAAGCCATAATTGTTGCCGCACCCATCGAATGGCCAATTAAGACAACATTTTTTAATTGTAAATAGTCAATTAATTCTTTTAGGTCCATTGCCAAACGGTGTAAAGTCAAGCCATAATCAACTTGTTGTGAATCTCCATGTGAGCGATGATCATAAGTAATCACCCGATAACCAGCATTTACAAATGTTTCTATTTGGGCAAACCATGTAACTTCACTGGACGAATAGCCACCAATTAGAATCAGAGGTTGATTTAACTGATTGCCATAATCATGAAAATTTATTTTTACTAAATCATTTGTTGTAAAAAAAGACATTTTTGTTTCCTCTCAAGCATTTTCCAATGTTTTCATTGTAACAAAAATTCTGTCAGCACTGACCAATTATGATTTCTAGTAACTGATTATTCTTCAGCCAGATAAAAATACTGACAATAAGTAAAAAAATTCTGTCAGTAAAATTTTTTAATGATGAATTTAAAAACTGACAGCCTAGCTATCAGTTTAATTAAGAGATATGAGTAAATCATAAGTTTTCTATCATTATTTCATTTTTATCACTGATTATTCTAATCCAAATGATCACCATTTGAAGCAAAAACATTTTTAAACCAATGAAATGATTTTTTTGGAATACGTTTATGACTTTTTGGATCCACATAAACAGCACCGTAACGTTTATCAATAGCACCAGATGAAGCAGGAATATCAATCAATCCCCAACCAAGATAACCCATAACTTCTACCCCATCAGTAAATATTGCCTTTTTCATAGCTTCAAGATGTTTCCGATGATAAGAAATTCTCAAGTCATCAGCAATTTCTGTTTTCCCATCCCAGATTTCTGACTGACCAATGCCATTTTCAATAGGAAAAACAGGCAACCCAAATTCATTATATAATCTACTTAGAATTTCTCTAAAGCCTTCTGGGTCAATGGACCAATCCCATTGATTATGTTCAAGCAACGGATTTAATTTCATTCCTTTAGTCAAATAAGAATTTGGTGCATCATTTTCTGTCAGCTGACTTGCATCAAGTAAAATTGAGCGATAATAAGAAAAAGAAATAAAGTCAGAAATTCCATTTTTTAAAATTTCTTCATCTCCTTTTTGAAAATCCATTTGGATGTTCTGATTTTTAACATAGGTCATAACCTCATGCGAATAATGACCAAAAGCATAAACATCACAGAGATTTCGATTATAAAATTCATCAAATTTTCTAAGATATAAATTATCTTTTGGTGAAAAAGTTGCGGGATATATTTCCGTAGTCGCCAACATTCCTCCTATTTTTGCTTCAAAATTTTCATGCAAAAATTGGGTTAATTCGCAATGAGCAAGCATGGTATGATGAAAAACAGTGTACATGTCAGAGAGTGTCAGCTCTTTTTTCAAAACTCCCGAATAATGCTCAAAACCGTCAGCAAAATAAAGATTATGCTCATTAAAAACAATCCAATATTTGACTTTGTCAGCAAATCTTTTCATCATTTCTTGTCCAAATCTTACAAATGCTTCTTTCACTTTTCGACTCAAAAATCCATTGTACTTTTCAGCCAGATTTAATGGCATATCGAAATGATAGAGACATATCATAGGTTCAATTCCACGAGCCAGCAAATCATCAATCAGACGATTATAAAAAACAATTCCTTCCTCATTAAATTCACCATCGCCATCAGGAACAATTCGTGACCAAGAAATTTGGAAACGATACATATTCATATTCATTTCTTTCATAAGATCTAGATCTTGTGAATAATGATGATAATTATCATTTGTTACTTGCCAATCTTTGGCAGAACGTCCAGCGGTATTCACATCATAGACAGAGGGTCCTTTTCCTCCTTCATTCCAGCCGCCTTCGGTTTGCATTGACGAAGTTGAATTCCCCCAGAAAAAATCTTTTGGCATTTTATTTTCCATTTTGTCCCCTTTTATCTTTAATTTTATAAAAAGAAATCCCGAAGAAAAAGTTTCTCCGGAGTTTCTAATCTCCTTATTCAATTACTAAGCAATAACTTCTTCAACTTCAGCATTTGCTTCTTGTTCTAACAACATTTTGTCATATTTTTTAGCAAATGGAAGATAAATCAAAATTGATTCTAAAAGCGCAATAACTTGCAGCACTGCATATTGCCAGCCTCCGATTAAAAAGCCAGAAATAATTGGTGGAGTGGTCCAAGGCGCGGCAACACCATTCATTGGCGGAACAATGTGAAAATAAATCGCTCCGTAAACCGTAGCCGAAACGACTACTGGAACAAGAAAGAATGGCAGAGCAAGAACTGGATTTAAAACAAGTGGCAATCCAAATAAGAAAGGTTCATTGATATTAAATAAACCTGGGACTAACTCTACTTTACCAATTGACTTCATCTGTTCTGAACGAGCAAAGAAAATCGTAAAGATAATTAATCCAAAAGTAATTCCTGACCCCGAAAGATTAATAAAGTTATTATAGAATTCATTGGTCACAATATGAGCACCATTAGCTAAACTCAATTTGTGAGATTGATAAAGGGATGCATTGGCAAAGGTATTTGGAATCAGAAAGGCAGAGGTAATTGCTCCCATAATAATTCCACCATGAACCCCAAAGAACCAGAAGAATGGAACTAAGAGTGAGATAATAATAATTCCACCAAATGAGCCGCCTAAACCTTGTAGAGGGACAGATAACCAATGATAAATAAAGGTTACTGCATCGGTATGACCAATTTTATCAAATAAAGCATAGACAACCGTAGCAGCGACGACAATTACTCCTGTTGGAATCATTGAAGTGAATTGATTAGCAACATTTGATGGGACTTGTTCAGGAAGTGTAATCTTCCAGCCTGCTTTCATCATTGCTGAATAAGCCCAGCCTGATAGAATACCAATAATAATGGCCGCAATCATTCCTTGACCACCGTTCCAAGTTAAATTGAGCACTCCTGTCACTGGATTATTTAGAAAGACTTGCATGGCATGAGGAAGCTTTTCAAAAGCAGCCGTTGCTTGTGTTCCTGTGAGATTCCCAATGCCTGAGGCTTCTTTCCCAGTAGCTAGTGCCGCTGTGATTGGATTTGCAATACTTAGAGATTGAACAATGAAAAATGCAGAGAGAGAAGTTAATCCTCCTTGTAAAGCAACATCACCAAATCCAGCTTCTTTGACATAAGAATAGCCAATACCGACTGCTGCCCAAATCGCTAAAATACCGAATGATACGTTAAATGCTTGGGTAAAAATTGCTGACCAGCCATTGTCTGATAACCATTTTGCCACAGGTGGAATTGGAATATTCGCCAGAATTAAGAAAATTGACCCAACAATGATAAATGGCATGGCAAAAAGCATTCCATTTTTCAAAGCAGTCATCGCTCGTGTATTCACGAATTTCATAATTGGCGGTAAGACTTTATTATTTATGAAGCCGTTCATAAATAAACCTCCTTTAAGATGTGAGGACGAGCATTTAGAAATTATGAAAATTAGAAAAATACTTAGAAAAACGAAGTTTTTGGAGTATTTTATCTATTTTCACTAACTTCTGCGAGTCCGAACTCAGTTGATTAAGATGTGAGCCCGACGGTTCTGAAATGAGGAAAATTGTCTTTTGTGCTGGCGTTTTGCCCCACCAACAAGTGCTTTAACACTTAGCTAGAATGGTCAACGTATTTTATCTATCTACGCAGCAAGCTGCTACACAATCCATTCGCTCTAAGCGACTATCTTTGCTGATTTCATCAGCTACGCTGTCCGTTTTCTCTACTTGCTAAAGCAAGTGATAAAAAGGCAAAGTTGCAAGGCGAATCGCATTTTCACTTATTTCAAGAAGGTCGAACTCAATTTGTTAAGACAGTTCAGATACTTTGAAGACTATACTCTTTTAATTAAACCGCTTACAATACAATAATACCCCTTACAATTTTTTTTGCAAGGGGCTTTTCTATCTTTGTTACCTGTTACAGGATTAGTTACATTTATCAGCTTTTTCCATTGCCTGATGAGCTAGTATTTCAATAAAAGCAATGACTGGGAGCTGAGAAGTCAAATTTTCAAGTGGGTCATAGGCGGAATATTCCGTTTGGAATCCATAAGTTAAATTTATATTTGAAAGTTTGGATAAGGTCGTTTCTGGATGATTTGTAATTGAAATAATCTTTGCTGGCGCTTCCTCTCTTAGCTTGACAACTCGTTCAATAATCTTATCTGTTTCACCCGAAGCGGATAAGACAATGCTTAAAACATCTGGTGCACCTTTGCCCTTAACGGCCTGATAAGGATCAGAAATGGCATAAGATTCTAAGCCAATATTTGTAAAATAGCGGGCACCATATTCAGCTAAAGCTCCTGAAGAACCTACTCCAATAAAAATAATATATCGAGCTTCTCGAATTAATTTGACAGCTTCTTCTAATTTTCTTCCCGCTTCCTTAGAGGTTATTTTTCGTAAAAATAGGTCGAGTTGTAATAAATTTTCATAGTAATTAACTGGAATTTCTGTCAGTTGATTTTGGTTTTTAAGATAATATTTTAGTTCTACCCAGCCCTCAAAACCAAGTTTTCTGGTCATGCGCATAACTGTTGCTGTGGAAACATGGACAGCTTGTGCAAGCTGTCTGACTGACATTTTATCAATACTTGATAAATTAGATAAGATGAAATTAAATGTCGCAGTTTCTAGTTCATTGAGCGTTCGAACTTGTTCGGGCAAGAAATCAATCATTTTTACTGACCCAACCTTTCTTATGTTGTTGATTATTTATTTGTTATCCTGAGCGAACTCATCAGTATCGATTTTTATTTAATAAATAAATTACTGACAGAATTTTGAGGGTCAACTCTAAACTCTTCTGTGACTTCCAAAATAAAATAAGCCAGTCGACAAATTGTCAACCAGCTTATTTTACTTTTTATTCTTTAGCTCTCATTTTTTTACTGACAGCTAATTATTATAAGATTTAACTGATAAATGTTCAGATTGTCATCTTTATTTTACAACAATATTAACTAATTTATTTGGAACAGCAATTACTTTGACCACGTTTTTACCTTCAAGAGCCTCAGCAACTGATTCACGACCAATTTTTTCAAGTTCTTCACGCGCTAAATCTTTAGCAATTTTAATTTTTGCTTTTAATTTACCATTAATTTGAACAACAATTTCAACTTCTGATTCAATTAATTTGCTTTCGTCAAATGTTGGCCAAGCAACATAAGAAATTCCAGCTTCATTACCTAATTTTACCCAAAGTTCTTCAGCAATATGTGGTGCAAATGGCGCCAAAAGTTGGACAAAGCCATTAGCGTATTCTAACGGTAAAGCTTTTGCTTTATTAACTGCATTAACAAAAATCATTAATTGGGAAATTGCAGTGTTAAAGTACATCAAGTCCAAACGCTCAGTAACATTTTTCACTGTTTCATTGTAAACTTTGTCCAACTCTCCATTATTTTCAGCTTTAATCTCTGAATTCTCAATCATTCGAACAGCTCGGTCTAGGAATTTACGAGCCCCTTCAAGGCCTTCTTCTGACCATGGAATACTTGCATCAAGTGGACCCATGAACATTTCATAAACACGTAAAGTATCAGCTCCATAATGTTCAACAACATCATCAGGATTAACAACATTTTTAAGAGATTTAGACATTTTAGCAGGAGCTTGTTCAAGGGCTTCACCTGTTTCCATATGGTAAAAGCCACCATCACGTTTTTCAACCTTATCAGTTGCAACCAAGGCCCCACGATGATCACGATAAGAGGTTCCGAGAATCATTCCTTGGTTAAAGAGTTTTTGGAAAGGTTCTTTAGTTGGAACAACTCCTAAATCATAAAGCACTTTATGCCAGAAACGAGCGTAAAGTAAGTGAAGAACAGCATGTTCAGCCCCTCCCACATAGATATCAACTGGCAACCATTCTTTGAGAAGTTCTGGGTCTGCCAAAGCTTCGCTATTATTTGGGTCAATATAGCGAAGGTAATACCAACTTGAACCTGCCCATTGTGGCATTGTATTAGTTTCACGGCGACCTTTTAGGCCATCTGCGCGTGTGACTTCCAACCAATCTGTCAAGTTAGCTAAAGGAGACTCACCAGTTCCTGACGGTTTGATATCAGAGGTTACTGGTAAAACAAGAGGAAGTTCATCTTCTGAGAGCGCTGTTGATGTGCCATCTTCCCAATGAATAATTGGAATTGGTTCACCCCAGTAACGTTGACGACTAAAGAGCCAGTCACGCAAGCGGTAAGTGATTTTCTTTTTCCCAATTTTCTTTTCTTCTAAAAATTCAATGGCTTTTTCAATCGCTTGTGCTTTGTCAAGTCCATTCAAAAATTCTGAATTAATATGAGGGCCATCTTCTGTATAAACAGCTTCTTCTACATTTCCACCTTCAACAACAGGCAAAATTTCAAGTCCATAGACCTTAGCAAATTCCCAGTCACGTTCGTCGTGAGCAGGAACTGCCATAACAGCACCATGTCCATAAGAAGCAAGAACATAATCTGCAACCCAAATTGGTATTTTACGGCCATTAATTGGGTTAATCGCGTAAGCTCCGGTAAATGCTCCAGTTTTTTCTTTAGAAAGGTCTGTACGGGCTAAATCAGATTTCAAGCTCGCTTTGCGACGGTATTCAGCAACAGCTTCTTTTTGCTCAGGTGTCGTAATAGCATCAACTAAATCATGTTCAGGTGCAAGCACCGCATAAGTTGCCCCAAAAAGGGTATCAGGACGAGTCGTAAAGACTTCAAATGATTTGTCAGTTCCTGCAACTTCAAAAGTCACATCTGCTCCTACTGATTTCCCTATCCAATTCCGTTGCATTTCTTTGACTGATTCAGGCCAATCCACTTCTTCAAGGTCTTCAAGTAAACGTTCCGCATAAGCTGTAATTTTAAGCATCCATTGGCGCATTGGTTTACGAACAACAGGATACCCCCCGCGTTCAGAAGTTCCGTCTGGAAGCACTTCTTCATTGGCAATAGCCGTTCCGAGTTCTTCAACCCAGTTAACAGCTACTTCTGCTTCATAAGCTAAACCTTTTTCATAAAGTTTAGTAAAAATCCACTGTGTCCATTTATAAAAATTAGGGTCAGTTGTATTAACTTCACGTTCCCAGTCATAACTAAAACCTAAGCTATTGATTTGACGTTTAAAGTTAGCAATATTTTCAGCTGTAAATTCTGCTGGGTCATTTCCTGTATCCATTGCATATTGTTCAGCAGGTAAACCAAAGGCATCCCAGCCCATTGGATGAAGAACATTGAACCCTTGAGCGCGTTTGTAACGGCTCAAAATATCAGTTGCAGTATAACCTTCGGGGTGTCCAACGTGAAGTCCTGCACCAGATGGATAAGGGAACATGTCTAGAGCATAAAATTTTGGTTTATTTTTATCTGTTCCTGTACGGAAAGTTTTGTTATCCGCCCAGTATTTTTGCCATTTGGCTTCTATTTCTTGATGATTGTATTCCATATTAAAGATTTGAGTTCAATTTTATTAAACTCAGTTCCTTTCTCATAATATTGCTAATGTAAATTGTCTTTTATAATAAATTATAAGCGAGAGTTAGGTCACTTCCTGAAAGCTGTAAGCCATATTTTTGCTCATATTTTTTGATTTTATTAATCAGCGTATTTCGATGAACATAAAGTATTTTTGCTGCTTTCGTTTGATTGCTACTTGCTTTATACATTGCTTCAACTAGTTTTTGGTCTTCAGGATTTTCTAATAATTCTTTACGGATTTCTTGTAAAATTCTATTTTCTGATAGATTTAGACTTTCTGATAAAATGTATTCACTAAAAGTTTGCTGACTTTCAAAAATTTTGTATTCTTCAGAATATACTTCAGAGAGTTTATTTTTCTCGACAAAACGGCCAACATAAGCCGTCACCTCTTCACCCATATCTTGCGAAAGGGTTTGAAAAATATCAAAAAGTTCTGAGTTTGTGGGACTATCAGTTGAAAATGCTTCTATCACAATTTTTTCTTCCCCAATGCTTTTTACAAAATCAGGTAAAAGTAGCTTTAAAGTATTTTCCAATTCTTCAAAATTATTTCCTGAAAATTGTAAAATACGATAGCGGCCATTAGGAAGTTTATCAGTCTTCAATTTTCTGTCAGTAAAAATCAATTCTGTCAGTAACTTTTCTCGCTCTGTCAGTTGACTGGAGTCAACTTTCTCGTAAAGTTTTCTAATTTTTTCTAGTTCCATTTTTTAAAAAAGCGACCTCTGGTCGCTTGAAGTCTTATCCTAAATCCACTTTGAATTCCAACAATTACTAGTTTAGATTTGTTCTGAAGGAAGATGTAATTCAAAGAGTGGTGACAATGGACGGCGTTCGTGAATACGAATAATCGCATCAGCAAGCAAGTGAGCAATTGAAAGTTGAACAATTTTTTCACTTTGACGTTCTTCTGGCATTTCAATAGTATCCAAAACAACGAGTTTAGTAATTGCTGAATTATTAATTCTCTCGATAGCTGGTCCTGAAAGTACGGCATGAGTACATGAAGCGTAGACTTCTGTTGCACCAAGTTCTTTAAGGGCATTGGCCGCTAAAGTAATTGTTCCGGCCGTATCAATCATGTCATCAATCAAGATACATTTTTTCCCTTGAACATCACCGATGATATTCATAATTTCTGCCACATTGGCACGAGGACGACGTTTATCAATGATAGCAAGTGGGGCTTTCAAGAAGTTTGCTAACTTGCGCGCACGTCCTACTCCACCATGGTCAGGCGAAACGACAACGATATCATCACCAGCAGAAACCAATTGACGACGGAAATATTCAGCAATCAATGGTGAACCCATAAGGTGGTCAACTGGAATGTTGAAGAATCCTTGAATTTGTGGTGCATGAAGGTCGAAAGTAATTAGACGGTCGGCACCAGCAATTTGAAGCATGTTTGCTACGAGTTTTGATGTGATTGGTTCACGAGCACGAGCTTTACGGTCTTGGCGAGCATAACCATAGTAAGGTAAGACAATGTTAATTGATGCAGCAGAGGCACGACGCAATGCATCCATCATAATCAAGAGTTCCATCAAGTTATCATTGACAGGGTCACTTGTTGATTGGAGGATAAACACATGATCACCACGAACTGATTCGTCAATATGAACGACAGTTTCGCCATCCGAATGTGCACCAACACTTACTTTTCCAAGCTCAATTCCAATTTCTTTAGCCACTTTTTGGGCTAATTCGTGGTTAGAAGAGAGCGAAAACAACTTCAAATTTGAATACGACATGAAGAGCCTTTCTTTAATTCCTACAGAACATAGCAGTTCTATTTTATGTAATTCTATTTTACATTAAATTCTCAATTTTTTCAAACGCTCATCGGCTTTATTTTAATGGAACCGTTGACAAGTAAAAAAAGCATTGCCCAAACTGAACAAAACTTTTTTACTTCTTATTTTATATTTTATAAAAGCTCTTTGAAAAGCCCTCTGACGAAAAATTCTTCATCAAAATCTTGTAAATCATTAAGCTTTTCACCTAAACCAATCAATTTAACTGGAATTTTAAGACTTTGAACGATTGACAAGACAATCCCACCTTTGGCCGAACCGTCAAGTTTGGTCAGAGCGATTCCTGTAATTGGAGTTACTGCTGAAAATTCTTTGGCTTGTTGAATGGCATTTTGGCCTGTTGTTGCATCAAGTGCCAAAATCGTTTCATGCGGAGCATCTGGAATTTCTCGTTTAATCACTTTACCAATTTTTTCCAGCTCTTTCATCAGGTTATCTTTATTTTGCAAACGACCTGCAGTATCCACAAGTAAAATATCATAATTTTCAGCTTTAGCTTTTGCGAGAGCGTCAAAAACGACTGCCGCTGGATCTGAACCAGCTGGTTTTGTGACTACTTCAACGCCTGAACGATTTCCCCATTCAACTAATTGGTCAATAGCACCTGCCCGGAAAGTATCCGCAGCTGCTAAGAGTACTTTTTTGCCTTCATTTTTATAGCGAGCAGCTAATTTACCAATGGTCGTTGTTTTACCAACACCATTTACCCCAACAAAAAGGAAAACACTTAATCCATCCGTTTGGATATCCAATTTTGTCGGTAATTTTTCACCGTCAAACTTATCAACAATTTTTTCAATAATCAATTGACGCAAGTCATCTGTTGATTTAGCATTAACTAATTTAGCTTCCTTGCGCAATTCTTCAGTCACTTCCATTGCCAAATCCACACCGACATCTGACATAATTAAAGTTTCTTCAAGTTCTTCAAAGAATTCTTCATCAACTGTCCGGAAGTTAGCAAAAAGTTCATTAAAGCCGTCAGAAAAAGTCTTACGAGTTAAAGTTAATGACTGTTCATATTTTTTCTCAGTTTCTTCGCGTGATTGAGTGAAAATATTAGCCAGAGCATCAATATCAATGACAATCTCTTCTTCCTCATCTTCGTCAGTAACTTTTTTCTCAGTCACTTCTGTAGTTTCAGAGATTACTTTTTCGTCAGTAATTTTTTCTAATTTTTCATCATTTTCTGGTTTAACAATTTGTTCATCAGTAACTTCTACTTCAACCTTTTCAGAAATAATAGGTTCATTTTCACTGACAGGTTCATCCGTAATTTCTGGCTCAACATCAATCATTTTACTGACAGACTCGTCAGTAACTTTTTCTACTTTTACTGGCTCTTCATTTACCTCAGGCCGTTTAGTAGTTTCATTTTCTTTTTCATTCTTGACTGGTTCAGTGATTTCACTAGATTGATTTTCACTGACAGGCACATCATGATTAGTTTCTTCTTGTTTCTTCTTTCCGAAGAGTCGGTCAAAAAGTCCCATATTTTCTCCTTAATAAAATATCACATTTTGATGATGAAGTTCATTCATAAAGTGAAAGATTTTAATTTAATTTTTTTCTTAAAAATGCAAGCCCTAAAACAAGGACTCCAACGGCTGAAAAATCGATTACCTTTGAAAGCAAAACGAAAGCCGTGGTCTCTACAAGAAAGGCTAATAAAATGACTGACAAAGCATGAAAAATAAAAACCAAGCCCATAAAAAGAGTCATTATTAACATTTTTCTGTGATTTTCACCCTCGCTAGCAAGCTCTAAAAGCGGTCGATTTAGAAGGACTGACAGTAAAAAAATCGTTCCAATAGCAGCCGTTAAAATCGGGTGCCAGAGCTTGAAAGCAAGATTATTTCCATGCGTCAGATAAACAGCTAAGAGTGAAATTAAAAAACCAATAATTGCCACTAAAGAAACAGGATTTAACTCTTTTTTTCTAATTAAAGACCAGAGCATATGAACAACTGGAAAGGCTGTTGCAATTCCTAAAGCTAAAGTGTCTGAATTCCCAAGCATTTTTAAAAACAAATAGGCAATAACTGGTAAAATAATCGCAAAAATTAAACTCGGCAAATACTTTTTTAGTTGAACTTCATCTTTCATTATTAGTCCTTAGAGTACATATTTTTCAATAATATGAGCAACAGCATGTTGGTCATTAGTTAAATCAGAAATAATTCTTGCTTCTTCTTTAACAGCTGGGACAGCATTTGCCATAGCAACACCATATCCTGCCCAAGAAATCATTGATAAATCGTTTGCTTCATCTCCCATGGCCATTACATTTTCTGGTTTTAAGTTTAACTGATTGATCAATTGTGTCAAACCATAAGCTTTATTAATTCCTTTTGGCATAAATTCTAAAAGCTTCGCTTGAGTTTTAAAAATCTCAAATTGGTCAAAATAAGATTCAGGAATTTTATCAAGACTAGCGTCCAACAATTCTTTTTCTGTACAAGAAACAATCTTATTATAAACCACATCAAGTGGAACTTGATCAAAATCAACTTTGATAAAAGTTAAAAGCTTATTTAAAGTGTCATATTGCGAATCAATTTTACTTTTCGTCATATAAACTTTTTCCTCACTCAAAACATCGCAAGGAATGCCAAGATTTGAAGTCAATTCTTTAATTTCTAAAATTTCATCATGTGAAAAACTTTTTTTAGATAAGATTTGCCCCGTATTTCTTTGGACCAGACCACCATTAAAGGTAATTGAAAAATCTTCAAAATCAAGCATTTCTAACGTTTTGAGAAAGGGTTGAATTGCAATCAAAGGACGCCCCGTTGTTAAAACAACATGGACCCCTTTTTGTCTTGCTGCATTAATAGCCAGACGATTTTCTTTTGAAATTTCTTTTGAAGAGTTGAGTAAGGTCCCATCCAAATCTAGGGCAATGAGTTTAATTTCTTTATTCATTGTTTAATTATAGCACACTGTATCATTCAGGTTCAATAATGCTCACTAAAGTCGGATTGCAGAATTAAACATTAACTAATATTTTTAGATTATTTATGAAAATATTTGACAAATCTAAATCTTTTGATTACACTTAGAATAATTAAAAAAACGAGGTCCAATAAATGACTTATTTACAAGCTTCTCTTAACTTGTTGTTGAAGGAGGGCTCACACTAGCTAATTTAAGCTAAATGTGTGAGTCCTCTTTGACGTTAGTTATTAACGAGGACGAAGAGACGTCCTCAGGACGTCTTTTTTTAATGTTTTATTATCAATTTATTAGTCAATAAAAGAGAGACGTCTCTGCTTATTGATTTAGAAAGCTAGGAATTATCGTTGGAAACTAATCAATCCTTAAAGAAAAAAATGGCCGCACGCCATATTACTATGATTGCTCTTGGTGGAGCAATTGGTGCTGGTCTTTTCAAAGGAAGCTCATCAGCCATTGCTGCCGCTGGTCCCTCCGTCTTAATCGCTTATTTTATCGGAGGAATCGTTCTTTATTTTGTAATGAAGAGTTTAGAAAAGCTTGTTCTAAGTTCAAAAGATCCACACGGCTTGTCCGGACTTGTTCAGCCTTATCTGGGCAATCATACGGCTGATTTTACGGACTGGGTTTATTGGTCAATGTGGATGATTAATATCATTGCTGAGGCTGTTGCTGCTGCAAGTTTTTTGCAGCTCTGGTTTGCTAATGTTCCCACTTGGGTTTTTGTCTTGATTATTGCCCTTTTAACTTCCCTTATTAACTTATTCTCAGTTGCTCTCTTTGCTGAGACAGAATACTGGTTGGCATTTATTAAAATTAGTGTTGTTATTTTGTTGATTATTTTTGGTGTTTTTCTTGTGGCAAAACAAATTTTTGATACTAATCTAGTAACTACTTTCTCTGGAATGACCGCTCATGGTGGCTTTGCTCCTCATGGCTTTAAAGGAGTCATTAATTCTTTATTAATTGTTATCTATTCGTATGGTGGTTCTGAATTAATTGCTATTACAGTTAGTGAAACAGAAGATCCTAAAAGAGCCATTCCTAAAGCCATTCGCGGTGTAATCGGTCGAATTATTTCATTTTATATTATTCCGATGTTCTTACTTCTTGTAATTTATAACTGGCAAACATTGGCTACTTCTTCAATGAGTCCTTTTGTGATGGTCTTTAATAAAATGCATATTCCTTTTGCTGGCGATATTGTCAACTTGATTATCATTCTTGCCCTCTTCTCATCAATTAATTCCGGAATCTATGCGTCATCTCGCCTTTTGTATTTCCGTTTAAAAAATCGTCAAGGTAAAATGGCACAAAGAATGGCTCATTTAAATAAACATCATGTTCCTCAAAGAGCAGTAATTTTCTGTTCAGGTACACTTTATATCGGTGTTGTTCTTTCTTATTTTGTCGGTGATCGTTTGTTTAATTACTTGGCTGGTTCCCTTTCTTACACTGTTTTAGCCGTTTGGATTTTAATTAGTCTCGCTGGTTTTGGTCTTTCTCTTAAAACAAAATCATTATCCGGTAGAACAATGAGTCTCTTAGCACTGATTGCTCTCTTTCTCATACTGATTGGTATTTTATTTACTAATCCAATCGGTGTGACTGTTTTGACTGCAATTCTTTATTTCATCATCTTTATCAGTTATCGAAAAAAGAATGATTCTGTCAGTAATTTAAACTAATAAAAAAGACTTGATAATTAATCAAGTCTTTTTATTTTTACTGACAGAATTATCTGTCAGTATTTTTTTGCTCAAAAGATTTTTGAACAAAATAACCAGAAAGCCAAATTGCAAATAGAATTCCTAACATTCCTAAAAGCATGGCGGCAACTTCAGCCATTAGTAATTTTGAATTAAAAATATCAGCCAAGCGATAATTTAATCGTACAAACCAAAGAATTAGACCTACAGTTGCTCCCAAAACTCCAAAAAAGAGGGTATTGACAGCTGTTCCCAAAATTTGTTGAGATATGATTTCTCTTTGATTTTTGAATTGGTCAAGGCTCATGTTTTCATCCTGCTCAACAACTTCTGAAAGGCTAGCTGCTAAAGCCATCGCTGATTCTGCTACCGCTCCAAGCATGGAAATAACCATGACTACAATGGCTACATTTGAAAAATTAAGCCCCACATTTAATGACAGATTTTCCAATTCATCAACATCTTCTGTGGCAAATCCCTGAAATTGACCAAAATGTTGAATGATTAAAGCAAGAATGAGCAAAGATAAAACGACAATGATACTCGTTTTAAAAGCAATCAATGTGACTTCACTTTCATCAGCAGACATAAAGATAGCTATTGCCAAAATAATTACTGACAGAACTATCAGAACTGCTATTGCATTAAATCCCCAAGAGATTAAAGTAATTAACACAAAAATAGCAATAAAGTTAAAGGTCAAACCAATTAAATTTCGTAAGCCATCTTTTTTGGCAACGATAAGCATCAATAAAATCAGTAAAATTAATAGGATTAAGAGTGCATTCATAAAGAACTCTCCTTTCCTTGATGATTTCTAGTCAAAGCAAAACTTGTGAAAACAGCGGTAATTGGCACAGCTAACACGATTCCAATGGCCGAAATAATTGTTTGTAATAACCCAAGATTAAGACCAACCGTTGCAATATAAGACCAAGAATTTCCATTTCTCAATAATAAAAGCGTCATCGGCAAAGTTTCCGCCATGAAAATCATGAACAAAACATTTGTCAAAGTTCCAATGAGCTCTTGCCCAATTGAAATTCCTGATTTAATGTAATCTTTTCTGACCATATTTATTTTGTTCAATTTATTTTGTCTAGCCATACCAAAAAGCCCTGCAACAATATCACCTGTACCATCCATGATTGCCCCTAAAACTGAAATCATTGTCCCAACAAAGAAAAACTCTGATGGATTTTGGGTGACATAGTCCAAATATTCAAAATGAATACCCGAATTCCCTGTCATTTTTAGAACGAATAAAACAATTGAAAAAGTTAAAGCAGTGGTTAATACGGTAGTTATAAAAGTATAGAGCATCTGTTTTGTGGGTCCCAAGACAAATAAAAGGGAGGAAGCTGCAAAAATTACTGACAGAAGCCCAAATAGCAAAATGACAGGTGGATTAAATTCAACGTTAAGGGCGATGACAATCACAAAGTAAAGAAGATTTAAGACCAGAGATAAGAAAAGAAAAATTGAAGCCCTAAATCGTTCAAAACTAATGACAAAACCAATAAATAAAACGAGTAGTCCAACAATTAGTGCATCCCTTTTTAAGGTCACAATTTGATAATTTCCCGATATTTTCTTTAAAATTACTTGCTGACCAACACGATAAATTTGTCCTGTTGTTTGAGAGAGAGTTGTTGTGTTTTTTAAATTTAAATTGCCAGGCTCTGCTCCTTTTGCATTGAGGACTTTTATTGACAATTCTTGCGTGACTTGACGGTCTTTATTTTGAAAATCATCACTCACTTCGTGACTACTTATCATTTTGGCAACCGTAATTTTGCCAACTGGCGCCTCGTACAAAAATTGGTCATGACTCACAAGAAAAAATGCAACAATAGCAAAGATTATGGGAAGTAGCATTTTCTTGAATATCCATTTTATATTCATAACTTTCCTTTTTTCATCGACTAAAACAATGAATTTTAGTCCTATTTTTTTATGACAAATCAAAAGACGACAAAACTGCCGTCTTTTTTATTAGGCTTTTAAATCACTGACTTTATCAGAATGTTCTATCGTATCATGCAAAGTTGCTAAAGCTTCTTTAGACTTTCCAAAAGTGAAGAATTGATAACGTTTGCCAGCATAAGAAAATCCAAAACCAAATTTAGTTGTTTTTACGGCTGTGATATATTTCAATTCAATTGTTTTCATTCGCACTCGGGGGAAAGTTGTAAAGTGAAGCTCGTCATCAGCAATGAAGAAACGGTGTGGCCAAATCAAAGTGATAAAGATAATATATGAAACAATCGCCAAAATAGTCAAAAACCAGTTGCCTTCTTTATTAAATTCATAAAAAAGTGTTCGCTCAAAGCTTAAAATGATGATGCCCCAGAGCAAAACTAATCGATGATTAAGTGACACTGGCAGAAAATATCCTGTTTTCATTGGTTCCTCTCTTAATATAAAGTGCTGACCAGCCTCAAAATTAGATCAACTCATTTTGAAGCATTTTGTCATTAACTTATCTTATTTTTATTAATCTTTCACCTTTGGTGAATCTTGTCCTTTTTCAACTTCTGGAATTTCAACCGAATAATCTGGTAAAGTTGATTTTCCTTGATTTTGACTAAGTAAACTATTTGATCTAGCTGCTAAATCTTCATTTTCTTTCTTCAATCGCTTCTCGGTTGCCTTGACCGAATAGTTATAATCTTTAGGGTCAACAGCTTTAAAGCCTTCTGGCGTATAGAACCTGAGGAGATTTTGATTATTTAATTTATCAGATGCTTTCAAGAGTTCCGAAACTTTTTGTTTGGTTTCTTTAACATATTGTTCTTGCTGAGCATTAAGTTTTTCAATCTGCAAGCCAGTTTGAGTATCATAATAGTTTCCATTCAAACTTGGTTGAGTAATGGTTGGAGTAACAAATCCACCATTTCTTAGAGCAACAAAGTCTTGACGACCAGAAGCAAACATATCTTGACCAAACTGTATATATTTTTTCGTATCAATCCCTAGTAAATGCTCAAGGGTTGGCATGACATCAAGTTGTCCAACATAAGTATTGATGATATGACCATTTGTTTGTCCAGGAATATCTACCATGAATGGTGTTCTTTGTAACATTGTACTATCGTAACTATTGAAAGTATCAGCATTATAGCCAACATAAGGAGCAAATGCCTTATTATCACTACCAGAAATTCCGTAGTGGTCACCATATAACACAATAATTGATTTATCATATAAGCCAGATTTTTTCAAATAATCATAAAATTGTTGAACTGCTTGGTCTAAGTAATGAGCCGTTTCAAAGTAACCGTCAACTAATTTATTCCCTGAATCAACAGTTGCAAAGTTCGGATCTTTGTCTTCATCATCCATTGTATATGTTAAGTGATTTGTAACTGTCAAATACTTAACATAGAAAGGTTGTTGCATTTGTTCAAGCAATGGTACAGAATCACGGAAGAGTAATTTATCTTTAATTCCCCAAGGACTCATATTTGATGCGGAATTATCAAAGAAACTTTGGTCAAAGAAGTTTTGATAACCCATTTGTTTGTATGTATTCAATCGATTATAGAAAGCACCAACGTTCCCATGAACCACAGCTGAACTATAACCATCGGTTTGATTCAAAATAGCCGGCATTGCTTGGAAAGTTTGGGTTGAACCATATTTGGCAAAAAGTGAGCCAGCTGGTAAACCAAATGTTGATGTTTCCAGTAGATTTTCGGCATCAGAAGTTTTTCCTTGTCCAACCTGATTGAAGAAATTACTGAATGAATAAGTCGAATTTGAATGATAGATTGAATTGAGGAAAGGCGTAACAACATGTTCTTTTCCATCTGTTCCTTTAATTTTCAAATCAATCAATGCTTGTTGGAAAGATTCCAAATGAATCTCAATAACATTGCGGTTTTTAGCAATTCCATACATCTTCAAGTTTGGTGCTAAATAACGATTTGAAGCAATGTATTTTTGAATTTCTTGCAAGCTTTCTTTGCTAGCATCTTTCCGTTGCGTATTTGCTAAATTCGTATAATAACCGTCTGTTAACATCCATGGGCCTAAGCCAAGATATCGAACAATATAAGTTTTATCTGATTGGGCCTTACGCAAAATCAATTGGTGTTTATTAAAATCTCCAAACCAGAAATTCAAACCGAACAAAGCCAAGCCCATTGAAAGATAAGTAAATGCTCTTTTCGCACCAACCGGTCGTTGGTCGAATTTCATTTTTTTAGCAATCAATAAAACAATAATGACTACAAGGTCAATCCAATAAACCCAGTCCATCAAATGAACAGGCACCGAACCAAAATCAAAACCATGTTGGAACATTCCGGCCCCACCAGTCATCGTATCAATCGTGATGAAATCGGTGAATTCTCGATAATAGAGAATATTAAGATAGAGCAAAAAGTTTGCAGCTATCGTTAAGACCAGTGTCGCTAAATAGAAAAGCGAAGTTCTTCTAATAAAGAGTAAAACAGCAAAACAAATAGCTGTAAAACCAATTGGGTTAATAATCATCAGCAATAATTCTGCTGGACCAACTCCGCGAAGATTAAAAACTCCGAAGTAGGCAATCATCGATTTTACCCATACAAAAAATACAATAAAACTAAGCAAACCAACACGTGTGTTGAAAGCAGATAGTAATTTTTTCAATTTATTATCCCCAGAAAATATACTCATTCTTCCTTAATTTAAAGAAAAACTGCAGTCAATTCATTAATATAAAACTTATTAATGAATACGAAAAACGCCAATTTCATTATTTTTTTAATTAATGAAATTTTTTAAATTCATGTTTTTGTTGCTTAAATTATACGACTTTCCTTATTTTTAGGCAAATCATATACCAAGCCATAAATTAGGCAGTCCTTCAAAAATCAATTTATAGTGTAGCATTAATAGATTAAAACTATCTTAAATTTCAATTAATAGCCGAATCAAGTTTAACTGAAATCATCTTAGAAACCCCAGCATCAGCCATTGTAACACCATACATTGAACCTGCTGCCGCCATAGTTCCACGACGGTGTGTTACAACAATAAATTGATTACTATTATCAAAGTGATTCATGTAATCACCAAAACGTTTAACATTGGCTTCATCAAGTGCCGCTTCAACCTCATCAAGAACCACGAAAGGTACTGTTCGTACTCTTAAGATTGCAAAAATTAAAGCTAAAGCTGTCAGCGCTTTTTCTCCACCACTCATCAAATTTAAACTTGATAATTTTTTACCTGGCGGTTGTACTTTAATTTCAACCCCAGCTTCTAAAAGGTTGTCGCTTGTTAATTCTAAATCAGCAAGCCCACCAACAAACATTTGAGCAAAGGTCGTTTTGAAACTTTCACGAATCGCATCAAAACTTGTTTTAAACCGAATTTTAACTTCATCATTCATGTCATCGATTGTACTCAATAGAAGATTTTTAGCTTCTAATAAATCATCTTTTTGACTTGAAAGGAAAGTAAAGCGTTCATTGACTTCATCAAATTGAGCAATCGCATCCAAGTTAATTGGTCCTAATGCCTTGATTTGACGTTCTAGATTTTTGAGTTTTTGCTCAGCTTCCGCTAAATCATCCACTATTTTTGCAGTGGCTTGCGCCTCTTCAAAACTGATTTGATGTTCACTATTTAACGTTTCTTGAAGTGTCATCAATTGTCCTTCGATTTGTTCCAATTGCATTTCATAACGCGTTTTTTTCGTGTTAAGTTCTTGCGTTTGCTGGATAAAATCTTGATTGTGCTGTTCTAAATCTTCCATTTGAGCTGCTAAATCTTCACGTTCAAATTTTAAACTAACCATTCGGACATTAATTTGACTCAAGCGTTCTTCTACTTCTGTCAGTTGTTTTGAGAAATTATTTCTTTCTGTTTCATCAAATTGGACAGGGTTTAAAAGTGCTGTCAGTTGATTTTTTTCTTCTGTCAAGGCTGACAAGTCTGTCAGTAAACGTTTTTCATCTGCTTTGGTGAATTTCAATTCACTGACCACTTCTGATTGACGAAGTTGAGCCTGATTTAAAGCACTTGTTTTCTCTGATTGCAAGGCTTTATGCGCTTGACTATTCGTTTTAACTTCTTCAAGTTGCTTTTCAATTTCAGCTTTTCGCTCTGTAATTTTTGCAAGAACTTCTACTTTATGTTCATTTTCTTTAGTTAATTCAAGCAAATTACCTGTTGCTTCTTGATTTGCTGATAGATTAGTTAATTGTTCTAGCGCAACTTTTTGTTCTGTTAATTGTTCAATTTTCAAATTCAAAGATTGTTCAACAAAACGTTTTTCTTCCCCTTGAGTTTTCAAAAGTTCAATTTCTTTTAGCAATTCTTGACGAGCACTTTGGGCTTTTTGAACTTCTTTTTCTGAAATTTTTAACTGCTCTTCTGATAACTTAATTTGTTTTTCTAAATTACTTATTTCAACAGAAGTAAAAGTTGTTGAATTACGTTTCCCAGCTCCTCCTGCATAAGAACCACCAGGGTTAATCTGTGTTCCGTCAAGCGTAACAATCCGAACATTATAATTCATTGCTCGAGCGATAGCAGTTGCATTTTCTCCAGAATCAACAATCACCGTTGTTCCTAAAAGTGAGCTCATCGCCTTATGCAAACGACTTTCAAAGCTTACAAGATTGATTGCTAAATCAACAAATCCTGTCATATTTTGAATACGATTTAAACCATTAAAGTCCCGTCCTTTAATCGTTGTCAACGGTAGAAAAGTCGCCCGTCCTAATCTTTTTTCACGTAGAAAAGCAATTGCTCTTTTAGCCGCATTTTCGTCTTCTGTGACTACATTTTGGCTCCCGCCACCTAGAGCAATATCAATGGCTGTTGTATATTTAGGGTCGAAGGTCAATAAATCAGAAACAACCCCAATCACACCACCGATTTGTGAAGCATTTTGCATCACGGCACGGACACCAGCAAATAAATTACTGTGACTCTCACGGATGTTTTGCAAGGAAGTCAAACGGGCCTTATGTTGGTTAAGTTCTTGCAGATAATCATACATTTTATTTTGGGCTAAACGTTCTAATTCTGCCTGTTTTTTCTCTGCTTGATTTCCTTCTTCAAATTTCGCTAAAAGGGTCTCGATTTCTTTTTTAACAGTATTTAAATTTTCCTGTGCTTCAGATAAATCTTGACTGATTTTTTCAAATTTAGTCAAATTTTCTCTGACAGACTCATCCTGTTCAGATTGTCTACGGCTCAAATCTGTAATTTCAGCTTTATTTCTAACGATTTCATTTGAGATTTGGGCTTCTTCTTCAACTAATTGAACAAATTCATCACGTAACCGTTCCATGACCACTTCTGGTGATTCAGATAAGGTCGCTAAATCTGCTGACAGCTCTGTCAGTAATTTATCTAAGTCATTTTTTTCTGTCAGTAAAAGTTCTGATTTTTTTTGAACTTCTGCCAAATTTTGTTGAGTGATTTCTAAACGACTTTTTAAGTTTTCTAAACGTTCTTCGCGTTCCGCAGCTGATTTTTCTGATGAATCTTTTTGAACATCAAATAATTCGATTTTTCTTGTTAAATCTGATTTTAGATTAGAAAAATTAAGTTGGTCAGCTTGCAATTTTTCTTGCTCGGCTTCTACTTTTTGGCGTTCTGTACGTAATTGACTGACTTGCTCATCGTAAACTTTTTTACGAGTTGATAAACTCGCTAATTCCTGTGCCACTTGCGCCAAATCAAGTTCTGTTTGATCATATTTGGCTTTTTTAGATTCCAACTGACCAACCAGTACAGAAAGTGACAAGTCTGAACGTTCTGCTTCTAGTTCTTGAAAACGGAGTGCAGTATCTCTTTGTGATTGTAAGGGAACGAGCTGACTATTTAATTCAAAAATGATATCTTCTAAACGGTTAAGATTATCTTGGGTTGAATTTAATTTTGATTCAGTTTCATTTCGTCGATTTTTGTATTTTAAAACACCTGCCGCTTCTTCAAAAATGGCACGTCTTTCTTCCGGTTTAGAATTAAAAACAGATTCAATTCGTCCTTGGGAAATAATCGATAAAGAGTCACGACCAAGCCCAGTATCTGTGAATAAATCATGAATATCACGCAAACGACATTTACGACCATTCATCAAAAATTCGGAATCACCATTTCGATATAAACGTCGGGTAATAACAACTTCTTCATTCTCATCTTGTCCTTGCAGGTAATGATCAGAGTTGTCAAAATGAGCAATAACCTCAGCATAATTAAGAGCACGTCTTTTTTCAGTTCCAGCAAAAATAACATCGGGCATTTTTCCACCACGAAGTGCTTTAGCCGATTGCTCGCCCAAAACCCAGCGCAATGCTTCAACAATATTTGATTTCCCAGAACCATTTGGACCGACAACTGCGGTTATCCCTTTATCAAATTCAACTTTAGTCTTATCGGCAAAAGATTTGAAGCCGACAATTTCCATTTTTTTAAGATACATGGTTTTGCCCTTTTATTGCATTTTCTGCTGCTTTTTGTTCTGCAACTTTTTTAGATTTTCCAAGCCCTCGTCCGAGTTCTTTCCCATTGTTAAAAACCGCGGCCACAAAGGAACGGTCATGAGCTGGCCCTTCTTCTTTCAGAATCTTGTAGCTAATCGTTGTTTCTCCACCAATTTGTAACACTTCTTGAAGTTCTGTTTTATAGTCAATCACTTTAACATAGTCATCATTTTTAACGTGAGGAATGACTACATGTTGGATAAATTTACGAACTTCATCCATTCCTTGGTCAATAAAAAGTGCACCTAAAAAAGCCTCAAAAAGGTTCTCTAGTGTTGTTTCGCGGTCACGACCGCCCATTTTTTCTTCACCATGACCTAATCGCAAGAACTCACCAAAACCGCATGAGCGTGAAAAATTAGCAAGTGATTCTGTCCGAACAATGCTTGAGCGCATTTTGGAAAGTTCTCCCTCTAATTTCTCAGGATAAGTCCGATAAAGATAATCAGAAATAACCAAAGATAGGGCAACGTCTCCCAAAAATTCCAAACGTTCATTGTTTGCAATCTTTGGGAGCCGTTCTTCATTTGTAAATGAAGAGTGTGTAAAAGCTGTTTTTAATAAATCTTCATCATTGAAGACTAATCCGTAATCATTTTTTAATTTTTTTTGAAGCTTGAGCATAAAAATCTCCTTCACTTAAAACTTCTCTTAATTTTTAGTTTTATCCCTTATTATACCAAAAAAAACCTTTTTTGTATGCCTTTCCCTGTGGAACGGGACTTTTGCGCCATAAAAAAGAGAAAAAACATTAAATCTGGGCTATTCCCCCTTAATTAACGTTTTTTCTTTTTTTTATATTTTAGGAATAAATAAATTCCCTAAAGTAGCCGCCATGACTGCTTTTATGGTATGCATTCGATTTTCAGCTTGCTCAAAAACGACCGAATTCTTTGAATTAAAAACTTCGTCAGTAACCTCTAATTCATTAAGGTTATAATTTTCCTTAATTTCTTTCATCACTTCCGTGTTTAAATCATGAAAGCTGGGTAAACAATGCATAAAAATAAAGTTTTTATTAATAATTTTTTCAACAACTTTTTGATTAATTTGATAGGATTTCAATAATTTAATTCGCTTGGCTGTTTGAGCTTCCTCACCCATACTGACCCAGACATCAGTATAAACAATATCAGCATTTTCAAGTCCATTTAAATCTGTTCGGATACTTATTTTACTGCGACTTTTCATGGCATATTTACGTGCCAGTTTTTGTATTTCTAAAGCGGGTTGCAAGGACTCGGGCGAAATAATTGTGATATTTACGCCTAAAATTGCTCCAGTCACCAATAGAGAATTTGCCACATTATTTCGTCCATCGCCAACATAAGCGAGGGTTAAATCTTGTAAATGGCCAAAATGCTCCTTGATTGTCATAAAATCTGCCAGCATCTGTGTCGGATGCCAATCATCAGTCAATCCATTCCAAACGGGTCTACCTGAATCTTTGGCGAGAATTTCCACATCACTTTGCTTAAACCCACGAAACTCAATGCCATCAAACATTGAACCCAAAACTTTCGCCGTATCTGAAATAGATTCTTTTTTGCCCAACTGAATATCATTTGGCCCTAAAAATTCAGGATGCGCTCCCAAATCTACAGCGGCCGTTGTAAAAGCTGCTCTTGTTCTTGTGGAGGTTTTTTCAAAAATAAGGGCAATATTTTTATCTAATAAATATTTATGTTGAATATGTTCTTTTTTTAACTTTTTAAGATGAATTGCAAAATCAATCAGATATAACAATTCATCTTTACTAAAATCTATTTCTTTTAAAAAACTTCTTCCTTGAAACATTCTCTCTCCTCTTATTTGCTTAAATTATCAATGATTTATCATTGTCCCTTGCCCTTTGTCAGTAAATAATTCCAATAACAAGGCGTGAGGAACACGACCGTCTAATAAAACAGCCTGACCCAATCCTTCAAACATGGCATATTTAATGGCTTCAATCTTTGGAATCATTCCGTCAGTAATTTTTTTCTCTTTGACTAACTTTTCTAGATTGGTCAGATTGATTTCATCAATAAATGACTCCTCGTCAGGAAAATTGCCATATAAGCCACGAACATCGCTTAATAAAATAAATTGTTCAGCACTCAATGCACCGGCAATTCGACTGGCTGCGGTATCAGCATTAACATTATAAATTTCACCATCAAGACCAATGCCGGCCGAAGCAATGACGGGAACAGCATCCGTTTGATTGATACGCTCAATGATTTCCGGATGAATCGCTGTAATTTCTCCAACATAGCCTAAATCTTCAGAAATAGGTTTGGCTTCTATCAATTTACCATCAATTCCTGAAACGCCAATCGCATTGCCACCTAACCGAATGATATCTTGAACCAAACTTTTATTTACTTTTCCAGCTAAAGCTGTCAGTGCTAATTGAGCAGTTTTCTTATCTGTCACGCGCAAACCTTGAACAAATTGGCTTTTTTGCTCATATTTTTCAAGTAATTCTCCAATCGCAGGTCCGCCGCCATGAACCAAAACTACTTTAATTCCCACCGTTTTAAGTAATAAAATATCTTTTAGAATACTTTCTTTCACTTTTTCATCAATCATCGCATTGCCACCATATTTAATGACAACCGTTTGGTCACGATATTTCAGAAAATATTTGAGACTTTCGGTCAAAGTCTGAGCTGTGTTTTGTGAATCTCTCATAAAATTTTCTCCAATAGCTCTGCTCCTTTTTGCAGTTCTTCTTTCGTCATGACAAGCGGTGGGAGTAATCGAATGACATCATGACCAGCTGACAAAGCTAAGAGACCATTTTCACGCAGTAAAGCAAGAACTTTTGGAACTTTTTTCTCGTCAGTTAATTGAATTCCAATCATCAATCCCAAACCTCTGATGGACTTAACCGTCGCTTTTACTGACAGCTTTTCTGTCAGTAATTTTAAGAAAAAAATACCTTTGTCAGTCACTTTTTCTAAAAAGTCACTGTCAATTTCCTTTAAAACTTCATTAGCCGAAGCCATAGCTAAAGGATTCCCACCAAATGTTGAGCCATGCTTTCCTGCTGAAAAATAACTGGCATATTTATTCTTAGCGAGCATCGCACCTGTAGGGATCCCATTTGCCAATGCTTTTGCCAAAGTAAAAATATCCGGCTCAAAATCAAAATGTTCAAAAGCAAATAATTTTCCAGTTCGACCAATTCCAGTTTGAACTTCATCAATAATCAGTAAAATTCCTTTTTGCTGACAAGTTTTTAGAGCTTCAACAAAATCTGGAGAAATTGGTAAAACGCCACCCTCACCCTGAATAATTTCAAAAATAATCGCACCAATTTTTTCTTTTTCAAGGATTTGCTCAAGTGCTACCACATCATTAAAAGGACTAGCCACAAAATTTGGTAATAAAGGCGAAAATCCTGCTTGGATTTTTTCTTGCATGGTTGCACTCATAGCACCAAAAGTACGACCATGAAAGCCATCTGTAAACGCCAAAATTTTCTGATCTTTTTTGATGAGATGAGTTAATTTTAAAGCTGCTTCATTAGCTTCAGTCCCAGAATTACAAAAAAAAGCTTTATAAGAATGATTTTGACTTAACTTTTCAGCCACATCTTCTTGCAAAGGATTTTGATAAAGATTTGAAAGATGAGACAGGCTGTCTAATTGAGCTTTCACCGCCACTTTTTCTTTTTCAAAACTATATCCTAAATTCATGACCCCAATCCCACTTGTGAAATCTAAATACTTATTTCCCCTGTCATCAAATAAATATTGATTTTCTCCTTTGATTAAGCTAAACGGTAGGCGACCATAATTTTCAAATAAATTTGTCATTTTTTCTCCTTCTTAACTTGTATATAAAGCATTAATTTCGACATATTTATAAGTCAAATCACAGCCCCAAGCCTGACCCAAGCCACTTCCAGCATTCAAGTCAGCAATAATTTCAATTTTATCTTCTTTTAATTTCTCAGAAAGAAAAGCTGCATCAAAGTCAACTGGTGTTGAATGATAAAGCACAAGTTCATCTTGAAGTTTTAATTCAATATCAGAAACTTCAAAATCAGCCACCTGACCAATTGACGAAATAATCCGCCCCCAGTTAGGGTCTGCACCAAAAATTGCCGTTTTAACTAAACTTGAACCCACAATTTTTTTGGCAATAAATCGTGCTGCTAAATCATTTGGCGCTCCTTTGACGGTCACTTCAATCAGTTTTGTTGCACCTTCGCCATCTGCGGCGATTTGTTTGGCTAAGGACTGACAAACCTTTGCTAGCATTTCTTTAAACAAAAGATAGTCTGAACTTCCTTCTAAAATTTCATTATTTTTGGCTTGGCCATTTGCCATCAACAAAACAGTATCGTTCGTTGAAGTGTCTCCATCCACTGTAATCTGATTAAATGTCGTTTCAATAATTTCTGATAATGTTTTTTGTAGTAAAGCTTGAGCGATTTTTGCATCCGTCGTAATAAAAGCAAGCATGGTTGCCATATTTGGATGAATCATCCCCGATCCCTTACAAACCCCGGCCATATTCACGATTTGACCCCCAATTTCAGCTTCAAAGTTAATTGTTTTAGTTTGGGTATCTGTTGTTAAAATGGCTTTGGCAAAATATGCTGCTGTCCCTTCATTTTGGGATAACTTTGAAATTCCTGTGGCAATTTTTTCCATCGGAAGCTGTACTCCAATGACCCCTGTTGAGCAAACCGCCACTTCCTCAGCTTTGAGTTCAAATTTTTCAGCAAGCAATTTTTGTGTTTTCAAAGCATTTGCATAACCCTGCTCGCCTGTTACTGCATTGGCAACCGCCGAATTACAAATAATGGCCCGTGCTTGTCCTTTTTTGACAATTTGACGGTCAATCAATACTGGCGCTGCACAAACTTTATTGGTTGTAAAAACGCCAGCAATCGCAGCTGGAACTTGACTTAGTATTAACCCTAAATCTAAGTTTTTATATTTTAATTGTGCATGAACAGCATCTGCCAAAAATCCCTTTGGACTTGCAATTGTCCCTTTTATTTCTTTCATTTCTTCCTCTTCTAAAGACTTGGCATAAATTTCAAGCCTAAACTTTCATCGTAGCCAAATAACTGATTAAAATTTTGTACTGCTTGTCCGGCAGCACCTTTCATAAGATTGTCAATCACCGAAACAACTGACAAAACATTTGTCACTGGATTATAAGCTAATCCAATATCGCAAAAATTGGTCCCAATCACATCTGAGAGTTGGGGCATTTGTCGTCGAATTCTGACAAAGTTTTTTGTCGCATAGACCTGTTCATAAGCATTTTTTATCGTTTCAAAATCAAAATCAGCCGCAACTTTTGCATAGCTACTAACAAAAATCCCCCGACTCACAGGTATTAAAGAAGTTGAAAATTGCAAGGCTTGAAAATTTGAATTCCAAATCTTCAATTGTTGAGCAATTTCTGGAATATGTTGATGACTATTGATTTTATACATGGACATATTATCGACAACATTCACAAAATGGCTCGCGTCAGACAAACCTTTTCCAGCTCCCGAAAGTCCTGACTTGGCATCCACAATGATTGAGTCTAAATCAATCATCTCATTTTTAACTAACGGATAAAGTGCAAGTAGTGTGGCTGTTGCATAGCAACCTGGATTCGCGATATAGTTTGCTTTTGCTTGACCAATGTCTGCCAGATTATATTGAGCACTTAATAAATATTCATTTTTTAAATCTGTATTTTTATACCATTTATTGTATATTTCTAAATCAGCTAATCGAAAATCTCCTGATAAATCAATGACAGGAAAATTATTATCAATAAAAGTTAAAGCTAATTTTTGACTAACACCCGCTGAGGTTGCAAAGAAAACTGCATCACATTCTGCCATAATTTCTTCTTCATCAAATTCACTGATAACCAAGTCAGTCAAACCTTCAAGCTGCGGAAAGTGTTCTGATAATTTTTCACCATAATGACTTGTTGCATATATTTTTGTTACTTCTACTTCTGGATGATAATAGAAAATTCGGAACAGTTCTAAGCCGCTATAACCTCTAATTCCGACAATTGCTACTTTTTTCATATTTACACACTTTCTATGTATTTTTATACACTATACTACTCTATTTTTTATTTGTCAAGAATTTTATGTATTATTATACTTTTTTAAACAAAAAAAAGAAAAAGAAATTAATTTCTTTCTCTTTGATAATTCATTAATTTTTAGTTTTCATAAATTCCGATATGCTCATGTTGATGGCTACCATCCCCAATCATATTAAGCACAGCCTCGGCATAATCAGCATATGAAATTCGACTTTTACCCGCTTTATTATGTTCTAAAACATCGCCGGTAATTGTATAATTATTTGTTTGTGCTCCCTCTGGGTCAAAAAATTCTGCAGGAGAGAAGAAGGTCACATTAAGTTTTGAAGCTTCATAAATCAAGCTTGCTTTTGCCATTTCTAAAAGAGTTGGATAGTAAGGTAAACCTGTTGATGTCACATCAAGCAAGCGTTTTTCGTGACTTTCATCAAGATAGAGAGAACTTGCTCCTCCAACAACAATTAAACGGCTATCTATATTTTCAAGAAGTTTTATCATCACATGGGCTACTTTTGAATAATCTTCCTCATGACCTGCCGGTGCCCGATGCGCTAAAACGATTGCATCGAATCCTGCTAAATCTTCAGAAGTTAATTCAAAAATATCTTTTTCAAGAATAGTAGTCACTTCAACTTTTAATCGTGCTTTATTTCTAACAATGGCAGTCACTTCATGACCGCGCCCAAATGCTTTCTGAGCGATTAAACTTCCTGCCTTACCAGAAGCAGCAATTACAGCGATTTTTTTCATAAAAAGCTCTCCAATCTCTTATTTATTTTAATTATAACAAATTAAGTAATTCTGACTTCTAAAAATGGTTCAAAAAAAACAGCCTGAGCTGCTTTTCATTTATTTAACGACTCAAATCAACTCTTTTACCTAATTTATCCATGACAAATGCCCCGATAAATAAGCTGGCAAATTCACCAAGAGCCAAAGTCCCCCAGGTCAGCAAAAAGGGTGTTCCAGCGACAAATTTTAATTCAAGAGCAATGGTGAACATACTTATCGAAAAGAAAATTGCAAAAAAGAAAAATGCTTTATTTAACTGACCATTCCAAAAATAATCTTTTTTAAAGCGGTCAAACAAAAGGACACCAAGACTTAAGAATACTAAAGTTGACAAACCACCGACAATCACATCTACCCAAGTGAAAGATAAAAAGTTTGAAATCATACAACCAATTGTCACCGCAATAATATATTTTTTATTGAAGAAGGCTGTAAAATTCAACATTTCTGACACTCGAAATTGAATAGGTCCGTAAGAAATTGCGCTCAAACCCGGTGTCATCGTTAGAATAACATACAGGGCCGCAACAATTGCGATTGTAACAATATCATAAGTTTTTGATTTTTTCAAAAGGTTCTCCTTTGGCGACAAAATTCGCCTATAATATGCTTGAGCAAAGGGATGAAGGCTCAAGGGTTAACTCACTATTGAGCAACGTTTTTATTTTAGCAGATTTTTTGCGAAATGAAAAGGATTGACAAATATTTGCTTTCATCTAATTATTATTTGGGCATTATTTTCGCTAACGAAGGAATCATTCTTTGTACTCGATAGAAATTCTAACAGGAGCATCAAAATATCCTGCCAACAAAAAGGCAAAAAAATTACTGACAGAAATTTTTTCACAGAAAACAAGCAATTGAACAACTTGTCAGTAAAATCAACAAGTCTGTCAGTACTTTTGTAGTTAATACAGACTTTCCCACAATAAATAAAAGACTTACCAACATGCTGATAAGTCTTTCAATATCTTTTATTTGATTGTCCAGCCACCATCAATCGGGACAATTGCTCCTGACATATAAGAGGCTTGTGGACTTGCTAAAAAGAGGGTCAAATCAGCCACTTCGCGAGGACTAGCCCATCGTTTAGCTGGTGTCTCATCGGCTACCCATTGGGCCATCTGACCATTATTTTCAGTAAAATCAGCCGCATTCATCGGTGTATTGATGGCACCTGGAGCGATGGCTGCTACTTGAATCCCGTGTTGTGCTTCATCCAAAGCTAACTGTTTTGTCAACCCAACAATGGCATGTTTACTGGCCGTATAAGCGACGCCACCTCCACCGGCAACCAAGCCAGCAACCGAAGCCATATTGATTATTACTCCTGATTTTTGAACTTTCATTTTTGGCAAAAATGCTGAAATCATCAAATACATTGAATTGAGATTTGTTGATAAAATACTTTGCCATTCTGCAAAGTCAGTTTCTTCCAAAGTTTTATAAGCATCCAAAACACCCGCTGTATTGAGTAAAACATCAATACTTCCCACTTCGTCAGCTAATTTTTCAACTGATTGAGCATCGGAAACATCAAGAATTTTTACTGACAGATTTTTTGAATTAATGACAGATTCGTCAGTAAATTCTTGTAAGTCCACAGCAACAACCTCTGCGCCTTCGGCTAAAAATACTTTTGTTTGAGCCAAGCCAATACCACTGGCAGCTCCTGTAATTAGCACTTTTTTCCCAGAAAATTTCATTTTGTAGCCTATCTATCTATTCAATCAAGGACCAATCATCGGCCAAAACGTCGCAAGGCGTTGGGGCCCACATTGAAAAACCTTCACCCTCTCCTGAGACATTAATCAAGAAATAAGGGGTAACTTCCAACTTCTCACCAGATTCTAAAACAATCGAATCATAGAGTTTAACATAATTTTCGGCACCAGACCAGCCTTGTGTTCTGACTACTTTTTTCCCAGCTTTAAGTAAAGCTAGCGCTTCTTCAAAAGTCATTTTTTCCTCCATATTGTTTAAAACATACTGAATTTATTATAACAAAGTTCGAGAGGTTTTTGATAAATGAAAACCAGTTTTAATTATCCGATAGATTCAACTAATAAATAGTCCTCAAAAATTATACTCTATTTGTCCCCTTAAAATTTTGTGCTATAGTAAGTTCAACAAAGTGCAACATGCGAAAAAAAACGGTCTGCGCTAACAGACCGCGTGTTCAAACTTGGTTATGGTGGGACTAATCGCTAATTGCGATTAGTTTTTTTAATTTCAAGCTAGAGCCTGACTAGATTAATTACGAAGTTCAAAACTTCGATAATCATCCCAAGTACCGCTAGCATGAAATCCTCTCCATAACCAAGGAAATACCTTGACTTCATAGGCATCTCTTCCATCTAGAATTTGTCAGGGCGCATGAAACCAAGTGAACACTAAGAGATTTCTCTCCTGATATACTTTACGTAAAAAAACGTGAAAGATAACAAATCTTTCACATTTTTTATTGTCTAATTAATTTTACCCAATCAATGAACCAGCAGGAACATCATCATCAACGGTCAAGACACGCAATTTTCCATCAAATTCGGCTGACAAAATCATTCCTTGTGAAACGTATTTTTTCATCATTTTGCGTGGTTTCAAATTGGCTACGATTTGCAATTTTTTACCTACTAATTCTTGTTCATTTGGATAAAATTGTGCAATTCCTGACAAGATTTGACGTGGTTCAGAATCACCAGCATCCAATTTAAATTTCAACAATTTATCAGAACCTTCAACAGGTTCTACTTCAAGCACTTCGGCAACTTTTAGTTCAATTTTTTCAAAATCATCAAATTTAATTTGTGGTAAAGTTAAATTCAATTCAACTTCTTCAGGGACCCACTCTTTTTCTGGCAATACGCCGCCAGCCATTTGTAATTTAATATAAGCAACCTCTTCTTCCACATCAAGACGTGGGAAAATAGGTTGACCTTTTGCTACTACAGGATGAGTAAATGAATAGCCAAAAGAAAGATTTTCAAGTGAAAATGATCTTTCATCCATTCCCAATTGCTCAAAGATTTTACCTGATGTTGCACGCATAAATGGTTGTAAAAGTGCACCTGCAATCCGTAAATTTTCTGCCAAATGATACAAAACATTATTCAATTTTGCTTTGTCGTCTTCTGATTTTGCAAGGACCCAAGGTGCTGTTTCATCAATATATTTATTTGTTCTTGAAATCAATGTCCAAATATCAGCCAAAGCCACGTTGAATTCAAATTTATCCATTGCTTTATGGAAATGACTGATTGTTTCTTCAACCACTTCTTCCAAACTTGCATCAAATTCAGTCGAAACTCCAGTTGCTTCGATTTTTCCGTCATTATATTTGTTAATCATTGAAACGGTACGATTCAACAAATTCCCTAAATCATTGGCCAAATCAAAATTAATACGTCCAACAAAGTCTTCTGGAGTGAAAATTCCATCTTGTCCAAAAGAAATCGCACGCATCAAATAATAACGAACCGCATCAAGGCCATAACGTTCAATTAACATCTCAGGATAAACAACATTTCCTTTTGATTTAGACATTTTTCCGTCTTTCATCAAGAGCCATCCATGAGCGAAAACTTGTTTTGGTGGTTCAATTCCTAATGCTTTACAGAAAATTGGCCAATAAATCGTGTGGAAACGAACAATTTCTTTTCCGACCATATTTACCCCAGGCCAGAATTTTTTATAAAGTGAGTCGTCATCACCATAAAATCCAAGAGCTGTCACGTAGTTAAAGAGTGCATCCAACCAAACATAAACCACATGTTTTGGATTTGATTTTACTGGAATACCCCAAGTGAATGTTGTCCGAGAAACTGCCAAATCTTCCAATCCTGGTTTGATGAAATTATTAATCATTTCATTTTTACGAATTGCCGGCTCAATAAATGTAGGGTTAGCTTCATAAAACTCAAGAAGCCAATCTGCATATTTGCCCATACGGAAGAAATAAGATTCTTCTTCAACCCATTCTACTTCATGACCTGAGGGAGCAATCCCACCAGTCACATTGCCCGCTTCATCTTTAAAAACTTCTTCCAATTGTGTTTCAGTGAAAAATTCTTCATCAGAAACAGAATACCAACCCGCATATTTACCCAAGTAAATATCATCTTGTTCAAGTAATTTTTCAAAGATTTTTTGAACGGCTTCTTCATGATAAGTGTCTGTAGTACGGATAAATTTATCATAAGAAATATCCAATTTTTTCCATAATTCTTGAACATCAGCCGCCATTGGGTCCAAGTATTCTTTAGGAGTCATTCCCAATTCTTCGGCTTTTCGTTGAATTTTCATTCCGTGTTCATCAAGCCCTGTTAAATAAAAAGTATCAAAGCCCATCAAACGTTTGTAACGAGCAAGCACGTCACAAGCAATAGTTGTGTAAGAACTACCAAGATGCAACTTACCTGATGGATAATAAATTGGGGTTGTAATGTAAAAAGTTTTGTTTTCTGTCATATTTTCCTCTTTCCGAGCAAATGAGGCTCGATATTTGAGAAGATTCTCATCTAAATATTATACCAAAAAACCTCTAAAATCGCATTGTCTGATTAAGTTTGTTATAATTATCATAGAAAAGTTAAGAATTCCTTTAAGTCACAGCTCTTTGGAAATTCTTTTAAAAAAAAAGGAACGATTATGAACTATAAATTTATCTCATGGAATATTGACTCACTCAATGCTGCATTAACTGGAACCTCAGAACGTGCTGCCCTTTCTCTTGCTGTTGTTAAAAATCTTGCCCAAGCACAACCAGACGTTTTAGCCATTCAAGAAACCAAACTTCCTTCTACTGGACCTAAAAAAGCTCATTTAGAAGTTTTGGAAGAACTGTTTAAAGGTTATAAAATCGTCTGGCGTTCATCAGTAGAACCTGCTCGTAAAGGATATTCTGGAACAATGATTCTTTATAAAGAAACTCTACCAGAACCAGTCATCACTTTTCCTGAAATTGATGCTCCTGAACCTATGGATGCCGAAGGTCGAATCATCACCCTTGAATTTCCTGATTTCTTTGTCACTACAGTTTATACACCAAATGCGCAAGAAGGTCTGACACGACTTGATTTACGTGGAATTTGGGATGATAACTATCGTGACTATCTCACAAGCCTTGATGCTCAAAAACCTGTCTTTGCTTGCGGAGATTTCAATGCAGCATATACAGAAATCGACTTAGCCAATCCCCGTGGCAATCACAATTCAGCTGGATTTACTGACCAAGAACGTGAAAAATTTGGTCAACTTTTAGAGGCTGGATTTACTGATACATTTCGTCAACTCCATGGTCAAGTTGAGAAATTTTATGAAGAAGGACGCAGTATTTATACTTGGTTTGCCCAACGTGCCAAAACTTCAAAACTAAATAATTCAGGTTGGAGAATTGACTACTGGCTGGTTTCCAATCGTCTTGCACAAGCAGTTAAAGTTTCTGAACCCCTTGATTCTGGTGAACGTTTAGACCACGTCCCAATTCTCTTAGAATTTGAACTCTAAAATAAAAGAACCTTAAAGGTTCTTTTTTATTGTCATTAAAACAAATAGAGACTATAATTGAGTAAAAATAGTTGAGGAGAACATATTTATGGTTAATATAAATTTAGTTTTAGCAGAGCATCAGACCTTAGAAACTGAGCGCTTGATTCTTAGAAAATTACAACTTGAGGATGCCCCAGAAATGTTTAACTATGCTTCTAATCCTGAAGTTGCTCGTTTTACTAGCTTTGAACCACATGATTCTATAGAAACTACTAGAGCCACAATTGCCAAGTTTTTTCTGCCTAGCAGCCTCTATCATTGGGGGATTGTTGAAAAAACTTCAGGTCAGCTTATTGGTGAAATTTTTCTTAATCCTATCAATGAAAAAACAGTCGAACTGGGTTGGATTTTAAATCAAGACCATTGGGGAAAAGGGATTATGCCAGAAGCTGCTGAATGTCTTTTGGCGCTTTCTTTCGATAAATTAGAAGTTAAAGTTATTCAAGCTAAACATTTTACAGAAAATGCAAAGTCTGGACGGGTCATGGAGAAGTTAGGAATGAAACACTTAGGAAAGGTTTATTCTTACTTTCCTAAGTTTAAAAATCCTCTTCTTACAGATTATTGGGCAATTACTAAAGATGAGTATGAGTTACTTCATTGACTTACGAACGAAAGGATTTCTAATAAAAAGGTTTATTTTTTTAGATTTTTGTGGTAGTCTTAAAATATAAAAAAGATGACGAAAGGCTACTAAATGTCCCGTTCTGACGAAATCATTCGCATTGTGAGTGATTATAAAAAAATTGAAGTCAATCAACTTTCACAACTCCTTAATGTTTCAAACGTAACGATTCGAAAAGACCTTGATAAACTTGAAGAGAAAGGAATTATTAATCGCCAGCACGGTTTTGCTTTGATTAATAATACAGATGATATCAATTTTCGTTTAGCCAAAAACTATGATTTAAAGCGAAAAATTGCTGTCAAAGCTGCTGAAAATATTCTTGATGGGGATACAGTAATGATTGAATCTGGTTCGACTTGCGCTTTGCTTGCTGAAGAGTTAGCTTTTAATCGAAAAAATGTCACTATCATCACTAACTCTGTTTTTATTGCCAATTATATTCGTAAATCCGACTCGGTAAAGGTAATTTTATTAGGAGGAGAATATCAAAATAATTCACAGGTCAACGTTGGACCTCTGATAAAAAAGGTGGTTGATGAATTTTACGTTGATAAATTATTTATCGGTATTGATGGTTTTGACCCCGTCCGCGGTTTTAGAAGTAATGATCTCGCTCGTAGTGAAGCCATTCATGTCATGGCTGCTGCGGCTAAAGAGGTTGTCATTTTAACTGATGCTTCTAAATTCAACCAAAATGGAACTGTCACCTGTTTTTCATTCCCTGAAATTTCCCAAGTTTTTACTGACAAGTCAATCAACGCAGAAAGTCAAAAAATTCTCGATTTGAAAAAAATAAAGGTTACTACTATCTAATTAAAAATGGACATTGTCCATTTTTTTATTGACAGATTTTCTAAAATATGATATATTTTTTTCATAAGAAAGAATTATACTTTCGTTTGAAAGTTTTACTTTTTTTGGAATCTCCTAAGATTTAAATATTATTACATAAAAAAATGAGTCTAACCAACTCATTTTTTTATATTTTTTCGTAAGATGATTCTTTAAAACCAATCTGTTGAACTTGACCATTTTTCACTAGTAATGGACGTTTGATAAGCATTCCATTTGACGAAAGAAGTTCTGCCATTTCTTTTTCAGATAATGTTGCTAGCTTGTCTTTAAGATTTAAGTCGCGATAAACTAAACCACTTGTATTGAAAAACTTTTTGATGGGAAAATCTGCTTCTTTAAACCATTTCTCAAAGTTTTTTTGACTCGGTGGTGTTTCATTCAAATCAATCGCTTGATAATCTATTCCAAGTTCATCTAACTTTGCTTTAGCTTTTCTACAAGTTGAACACTTTGGATACCAATAAAAATCGTACATCTTATCCTCCTTATGCTTTAATTTTATTATAGCATATTAAAAAGGGATTTTTTGGTCCAATTTTCTATGAAAAATCTATTTTTTAATGATTAATTTTATAGCTTGTTCGAGTTTTTCTTCCTTGTCAGTCACTTCTTTGTCCAGTAAAAGTTCTTTGAGATTCTCAGCTACGATTAGACCAATCAGACTATCTAAGCTAGAGCGAACAGCGGTTAATTGAGTCACAACATCAATACATTCCTCTCCAGATTCCATCATCTTAAGTATTCCTGTGAGTTGTCCTGTCGCTCGTTTCAAGCGATTTTCCATTTTTTTGTCATATTTTTTCATCAGTCATCCTTTTCTTGTTTCGCTCCCTAATCAAGTAATTCTTTGGTAACTTTGCTGTATAATCCAAAGGCACCATCTAAATTTTTCACTTTGTAGCCCTCTTGTTTTAGAATACGTTCTGCATTGTAAGAGCGAAGTCCTGACTGGCAGCTAACAATATATTCAGTCTTTTTATCCAGTTCATTTAGCCGCTCACGTAAGTCATCAAGCGGAATATTTTGAGAATTTTTAAATTTCCCTTTTGACAACTCATTTGGATTTCTCACATCAAGTAAGACTTTCCCTTTTGCTAATTCAGCCGCAAGTTCATGCCACTGAATATTTTCTGATTGCCCCAAGAGAAGGTTTGTTGCGGCATAGCCAGCCATATTTACTGGATCTTTGGCTGAACCAAAAGGAGGGGCATAGGTCAATTCCAATTCTGGTAAATCAAAAACGGTTAGTTTTGCTTTGATAGCCGTAGATAAAATATCAATTCTTTTATCTACTCCTTCTTTACCAATTGCTTGCGCACCAAATATTTGTCCACTTTCTGGTTCAAAAATTAATTTCAAAACAATAGAAGTTGCATCTGGATAATAGCCCGCGTGATTATTTGCTGTGACATGAACAATTTTATGATTAATCTTTAAACCTCTAAGCTGAAACTCAGAAAGGCCTGTACTTGCCACTTGCAAATCAAAAACACGGACAATGGCCGTTCCAAGTGAACCGCGATTTTTAACTGGTAATCCACTAATGATATCAGCTACCTGACGCCCTTGACGATTAGCTGGAGAAGCCAATGAAATTAAAGCATCCTGCCCTAATTGATTTTTGACAACAATGGCATCGCCTACTGCATAAATATCCTTAACCGATGTTTCATAATGTTCGTCAACAAGAATTGCATTTCTTAGTCCTAATTTGATGCCCGCACTTTTAGCTAGACTCGTTTCTGGCTGAATTCCCACAGAAAGAATCGTTAAATCCGATTGCAGACTTTCACCATTATCTAGCAAAATTTCGTCATTTTTAAATTCGACAGCTCCTCTATTTGTCATTACTGAAAGATTATTTTTAATTAATTCTTCATTGACAAAAGCTGCCATTTCGCGATCAATGGTTGGTAAAACATGTGGTGCTTTTTCGACGATTGTGACACTTAACCCTCGTTTGGCAAGATTTTCAGCCATTTCTAAGCCGATAAAACCAGCACCAATAATTGTTGCACTTTTAGGAGCTTTGGCTTTCAAATAGGTCATTATTTTATCCACATCAGGAATATTTCGTAAGCTAAAAACATTTGTCGCTTGGTTCAAACCTTTGATTTGTGGAATTAAGGGTTTAGCCCCTGGTGAAAGAATCAATTTATCATAGCTTTCAACATAGCTTTCGCCGTTTGAAACTACAGTCACTTTCTTTCCTTCACTATCAATCGCAATAACTTCAGAATTTTCGCGCACCTCTAAGTTAAAACGGTTTTTTAGAGCTTTAGCAGATTGAACAATTAACTTTTCTCGCTCTGCAATTTCTCCCCCCACATAGTAAGGTAAGCCACAATTGGCAAACGAAACGTAAGGGCCTTTTTCAAAAACGATGATTTCTGCATTTTCGTTAAGACGTCGCAAACGGGTTGCAGCTGACATTCCACCCGCAACTCCTCCAACAATTAATATTTTTTCTGTCATTTTTTAATTTTTCCTCTCCAAGCTCGCATTCCTCCATTTACGTTTGTTACATCATAATTAGCTTTGTTTAATATTTTGTAGGCTTTTTTTGACCGCATTCCCGACTGACAAATTAATAAATACTTTTTGTTTTTGGCTAAAACATGTTCTCCCAATTTACTTAAAGGGATATTTCGAGCGCCTTTTATATGTCCATTTTGAAATTCATGAGCTTCTCTTACATCAATTAATTGTGTTCCTTTTTTTAATTCAGTACTTACTTCTGCTGGACTGATACTTTTTATTTTCTTAAAAAATTCAAACATCGTTCTTTCTCTAAAATCTGTCAGTAAATTCTAAGGGGCCATTCCAAGCAATGGTACCGCCTGAAATATTTATAGTATCAATTCCTTTTGCCGAAAGATACTGACAGGCCCTAGCTGAACGAGCACCTGACTGACAGATAAGATAAGTTCCGTCAGTAATTTCTGTATATCTTTCTTCTAGTTGACTCAATGGAATATTTTTGGCATTAGGAACATGACCGCTATTATACTCAAAATTTTCTCTTACATCTACAATTACTGGATTTTCACTTTCTGTCAGTAATTCTAATTCACTTATTTCAATTGTTTGCATTTTTCACCTCTTGATTATTTGATTTATAACAATTATATACCCCCGAGGGTATATAAGTCAAGTTTATTATTTCCAAATGAAAAAACCTAAGTTTTAAATAACTTAGGTTTTACTTAATTTTGAGAAATTCAATTATTTCTCGTTTTTATGTTTGACAGAGTCAACCGTATCATTAAATTTTTCTGCAACATCTTCAGCTAGGTCAGAAGCTTTGTCTTTAATATTTTCCAAGCCTTCTTTAGCTTTTCCCATAAGTCCTTCTGTTTTACCTTTAGCTTCTAGTTTTTCATCACCAGTTACTTTACCTGTGGTTTCTTTAACTTTTCCACTTACTTTATCTTTTGTTGCATCAAGTTTGTCATTTAAAGCCATTTTAAATCCTCCTAGTAATTGCGATTTTTTCTTTTATTATCATGAAAGTTTCATAATAATTTGTTAGAAAAACTAAATCAGTTAAATTTGTCAATCATTGACTGACAAAATCGAATCTACGATTTCCCCTCCTTTATTCTCTTCTTAATCTATTCTCATTCTAACATCCGTAGCAAAAAAAGTACAGAAAACTGCTCATAAGACTAAAAAAACTTGGAAAATTCCAAGTTTTAATAATCATAGAGTTCTGTTGAAAGATAGCGCTCACCATTGTCAGCACAAAGTGCGAGAACTTTTTTACCTTTACCAAGTTTTTTTGCCAATTCATAAGCTGCCCAAATTGCTGCGCCAGAAGATATACCTACTAAAAACCCTTCACTTTTGCCAATTTTTCGTGCGGTCTCTAAAGCCTCATCACTTGTCACATCAATCACTCCATCATAAGCCTCCGTATCTAAATTTGGTGACATAAATGGAATACCAATTCCTTGAATGCGGTGTGGACCGCTCTCACCTCCTGATAAAATTGGGGATTCTGCCGGTTCGACAACAAAAGTTTTGATTTTAGAATTTTGACTTTTGAGATAGTGAGAAACACCAGAAATTGTCCCCCCAGTTCCTGCACAAGCAATAAATGCGTCCAGTCCATTTTCACCAAATGCTTCAATTATTTCTGGACCAGTCGTTAATTCATGGGCTTTTAAATTAGCTGGATTTTCAAATTGCATTGGCATAAACCAACCATTTTCTTCAACTAATTTTTGACCTAAATCAATGGCAGCTTTGATGCCATCAGCTGCTGGAGTCAAAATCAATTCTGCTCCATAAGCTTGAATAAGCTGACGACGCTCTTTTGAATAACTATCAGGCATGATAATAACCACATTATAGCCTAAAGCTGCACCAGCCATGGCAAGTCCAATTCCTGTGTTCCCAGAGGTAGGTTCAACAATCGTTCCTCCCTTTTTTAAGCGACCATCTGCTTCGGCTTGCCGAATCATTTGTAAAGCAATCCGGTCTTTAACTGAACCTCCAGGATTAAAATATTCAAGTTTTAGATAAATTTCTGCTCCATTTTCTGGACCATTTTTTAGTTTGATAATTGGACTATTTCCAACTAATTCAGTAATATTTTCAACAATTTTTACCATAATTAATTCCTAAATTACTGACAGCTTTGTGTCAGTTCAAGTCAACCAAATGAGCGCTTGAGGCGGGAGATAGATGAATTGTATGCACTTCTGTCAGTAAATTACTTTCAATTTCTACTGTCTAATTTTTCTGTCAGTTCAACAGGACCAATGTGAGCTGTTAAAGTGAGGGAGAAAGGAGTCGTAAGCTTTGCTTACAAGTCTGTCAGTAAAATTATTTTTTTTCAAGTGCTTCTTTGATATCTGTCAGTAAATCTTCAATTGCTTCAACCCCTACTGATAGACGAATTAGGCCATCCTTAATCCCAATTTCTTCACGAAGTTCTTTTGGAATAGAAGCATGAGTCATCACTGCTGGCACTTCAATTAAAGATTCAACGCCACCTAGTGATTCAGCCAACGTAAAATAGCTCAAGTTTTCAACAAAATCTTTGACGGCATTTTCATCCGTTAATTCAAATGAAATCATCCCTCCAAAGGCAGACATTTGTTTTTTAGCAATTTCATGCCCCGGATGGCTATTAAGACCTGGATAATAAACTTTTGAGACGGCTTTAGAAGTTTCTAAAAACTCAGCAATTTTTTGAGCATTTGCCGAATGAGCCTCCATCCGAAGCGCAAGTGTTTTAATACCTCTTTGCACTAACCAGCTGTCTTGTGGTCCAAGAACCGCCCCAATTGAATTTTGTAAAAAGCCAATTTCGCTGGCGAGTTCTTTTGAATTGGTTGTAACTAGTCCTGCCACTACATCTGAATGTCCACCTAAATATTTCGTTGCGGAATGCAAAACAATATCAGCTCCTAAAGCAATTGGTTGTTGTAAATACGGTGTCGCAAAGGTATTATCCACCAGTGTTAAGGCATCATGAGCTTTAGCAATTGCTGAAATTTCCTTAATGTCCAAAACTTTTAATAAAGGATTTGAAGGAGTTTCAAAATAAATAGCTTTCGTTTCTTCTTTAAAAGCCGCTTTCAAGTCATCAAGATTACTCAAATCAACTAAATCATAAATAATCCCTGTCTTTGTCAGCACTTTATCCATCAAACGGAAAGTTCCACCATAAACATCATCAGCTAAAATGATATGATCTCCTGCAGAAAATAGCGAAAGAACCGCATGAATTCCAGCAAGTCCTGAACTAAATGCAAATCCTTGAACACCACCTTCTAAATCTGCAATTAATTCTTCCAAGGCATGACGCGTTGGATTTCCAGAACGTGAATATTCGTATTCTTTAGGTTGTCCAAGTCCGTTTTGTTTATAAGTTGACGTTTGATAAATCGGAACAGATACTGCTCCTGTTGTCTTGTCTGTTGAAATACCACCATGAATTACTTTCGTTTTTATACTTGTCATTGGCCCTTTTCTTTCTATTTTCTATCTAATATAAAGATATCACGAAAGTTTGCCCAGTGCTATAAGATTTTTTTATAGCAGAATTAACTTTTTTTATGTATAAAAAAACGAAGGACATCCTTCGTTTTTTAATATTTTCTAAATCTTTCGTAGCGTTGTTCTGCCAATTCTGTTTCTGTCAGTAATGACAATTCACCAAGTGATTCTGTCAGCTGTCTTTTCAGATTATCAATCAGATTTTCCTCAGAAATAATAGCATCAACAAGACCCATTTCCAAAAGATGTGGCGCTGTAATTTTCATCAATTCAGCCGCTTCATCACGACGTGAACCATCTTTCCAGAGAATCGTCGCAAAACCTTCTGGAGAAAGTACTGAATAAACAGCATTTTCTAAAATATATACTTTATTGGCAAGTGCAAGAGCTAATGCTCCTCCTGAACCACCTTCACCTGTGATGAAAGCAATAATTGGAACTTTAAGGTCAGACATTTCCAAAAGGTTTCTAGCAATTGCTTCACCTTGTCCACGTTCTTCTGCTTCAATTCCTGGATAAGCACCAGCTGTATTAATAAACGTAATGACTGGACGCCCAAACTTTTCAGCTTGCTTCATCAGTCTTAATGCTTTACGATAGCCATTCGGACTTGGTTGTCCAAAATTAGTAGCTAAATTTTCAGCAAGGTTACGTCCTTTTTGAATTCCAATAACGGTCACAGCTTGATTATTGAAGCGAGCAATTCCGCCGACAATCGCTTCATCATCTGTTAACTGACGGTCGCCGTGTAATTCAAAGAAATCAGTGAAAACTTTGTCAATAATATCTCTTGCCGAAATTCTGTCAGCCGCTCGTGCTTCATTAATAATGTCAGCAATATTTTTTTGTGAAACTTCACCTGTCAGTGAATCAATTGTTTCAGACATTTTCCACCTCCGTATGAAGTTCTAAAAGAAGTGCCAATTTTTGACGTAATTCAGTCCGCTTAACAATTGCATCAACAAAACCATGATTCAAAAGAAATTCAGCTTTTTGGAAATCATCAGGTAAAGTTTGACGGACGGTTTGTTCGATGACACGACGTCCAGCAAAACCAATTAAAGATTGGGGCTCAGCTAAAATAATATCTCCCAGGCTGGCAAATGAAGCTGTCACTCCTCCAGTTGTTGGGTCAGTTAAAACTGTAATATAAAAAAGTCCTGCATTTGAATGACGTTTCACAGCAGCCGAAGTTTTGGCCATTTGCATCAATGACATAATTCCTTCTTGCATTCTTGCACCACCTGATGCCGTAAAAACAATAATCGGCAATTTTTCGTCAGTTGCATATTCAAATAAGCGTGTCAATTTTTCACCAACAACAGTTCCCATTGAAGCCATGATAAAAGTCGAATCCATAATTGCCAAAGCCGTTTTTTGCCCTTTAATTGTGGCCGTCCCAGTCATAACTGCTTCATCAAGACCAGTCCGTGCTTTTGTTGCCGCCAATTTTTCAGGATAACCTGGAAAATCCAAGGGATTTTTGCTTTCAATTCCGGTGAACATTTCAACAAAAGAATCTTTGTCAGCAACAATTGCTAACCGTTCTTTGGCTGTAATTCGGAAATTGTAATCACAATTAGGACAAACTTTATTTTTTCCTAAATCTTTTTGATAAATCGTATGTTTACAAGCAGGACATTTGGCAAAAAGTTCATCAGGAACTTCTGGCTGCTCGGCTTGCTTTTCAATAATAGAACGATTTGGATTAATTTTAATGTATTTTTTCTTTTGGAAAAGAGCCATCTTTGCATCCTTTTCTCATTTTTTTATAAATTTTACTGACAGATGAATTGTAAGCCATCTGACAATTCTGTCACTAATCTATTGATTAATCTTCTTTTTGATATTCTGGTAAGAAAACATTTCCTAAGAAGCTTGTATCATAATCTCCTGCCACAACATGTGGGTCAGAAATTAATTCTAGTTGGAAATCAACATTTGTAATGACCCCTTCAACGTCAAATTCAAGAAGGGCGCGTTGCATTTTCATCAGTGCTTCAAAACGATTTTCACCATGAACAATGACTTTAGCAATCATACTATCATAGTATGGCGGAATGCTGTAACCACTGTACATAGCGCTATCAACCCGCAAACCAACTCCACCACTTGGCAAGAAAAGATTAGTAATTTTTCCTGGACTTGGTGCAAAATTAAATTTAGGATTTTCAGCATTAATTCGACATTCAATCGCATGTCCACTAAAAGTCACATCTTCTTGCTTGACAGACAATTCATTGCCATTGGCTACACGAATTTGTTCTTTTACAATATCAACACCTGATACAAACTCTGTGACCGGATGTTCAACTTGAACACGTGTGTTCATTTCCATGAAATAAAACTTACCAGAAGATTCATCAAGTAAGAACTCAATGGTTCCCGCATTTTCATAAGAAACATGCTGAGCTGCTTTAACAGCCGCAGCTGTTATTTCATTTCGTAAAGTGTGTCCAATTGCGACTGACGGAGATTCTTCAAGAACTTTTTGATTATTTCTTTGCAATGAACAATCACGTTCACCAAGATGAATCACATTTCCTTGACTATCTCCTAAGATTTGAACCTCAATATGACGCGCTGGGAAAATCATTCGTTCGATGAACATGGCTCCATTACCGAAAGCAGCTTGTGCTTCCGCTTGTGCTGCCTCAAATGCTGGAACAAGTTCCTCAACATTATTAACCTTACGAATTCCTTTACCACCACCACCAGCTGATGCTTTAAGCATGATTGGATAGCCAATTTCTTCAGCAATTTTTACTGCTTCATCAGTGGTATGAACTTCGCCCTCAGAACCCGGTGTTACAGGAACACCAGCTTTAATCATTTCTGCACGAGCATTGATTTTATCACCCATCATATCCATAACTTTTGCTGACGGACCGATAAATTTAATATTCATTTCTTCACAAAGACGAGCAAATTTTGAATTCTCAGAAAGGAATCCAAAACCTGGGTGAATCGCTTGTGCGCCAGTTGCCACAGCAGCTGACAGAATATTATTCATATTAAGATAAGACTCAGTACTTCTAGCTGGGCCCACACAAATTGCTTCGTCAGCTAAATGAACATGTAAAGCATCGCGGTCTGCAGTTGAATAAATGGCAACTGTACCCACTCCTAATTCACGAGCTGCACGAATAATTCTTACAGCAATTTCGCCACGATTGGCAATCAAAATTTTATTAAACATAGATGTTCTCCATATGGGAAAATACCCCGAGCTTTTGCTCAATGGGTGTTTTGAAAAGAATGATAAAAAAGAAAGTCATTCCCAACAAAACAATTTTTTGATAAATAAAAATAAGTCCGAATTTACCATAAGTAAAAAATCTTATGGTTAAAATAAATTTTTGTTTCTTAATCATAAAAAATATGATTATTTTTAAATGAAGATGAGCTATATACCTAAGGCGGGATACAACCTGACATCTTCGATATCAGGTCACCTTGACCGTCTTTACACTTCGTGCTCGATTATCCATACTCGCTACATCACTAAAGCGACTAGTCGTAATGGTTATAAGCCTATCTCCACTTCGTTTCGCTGTCCGTTTTCTCTACTTGCTAAAGCAAGTGATAAAAAGGCAAGTGCTAAAGCACTAACGCCCTAAGGCAGGATACAACCTGACATCTTCGATATCAGGTCACCTTGACCTAGAAGCCTAAGTGCTAAAGCACTAACGCCCTAAGGCAAAAGTCAAAGTTCCTTTAGCTGCCAATTTCCCATCAACAGTTGCTTCTGCTTCAACAACTGCAATTGGACCACGACGTTTGATAAATTTAGCATGTAAGACCAATTGATCTCCGGGAGTGACTTGTTTTTTGTACTTAACATTGTCCATTCCCGCATAAAAAACAAGTTTTCCTTTGTTTTCAGGTTTAGATAATTCTAAAACACCAGCCGCTTGTGCGAGAGCTTCCATAATCAAAACCCCTGGCATTACTGGATATTGTGGAAAATGTCCTTGGAAAAATTCTTCATTAATCGTCACATTTTTAATTGCTGTAATTTCGTCATCAGCAATATCAATCACACGATCGACTAATAGAAATGGATAACGATGAGGCAAAGCCTCCATAATTTCAGTTACATTAATGTTTACTTCAGTCATTTATTCTCACTTTTCTTTTAGAGATTCACTGACAGAACTTGTCAGTAAATTCTCTGGCACCTCAACCAGAGCTGTCAGTAACTTTTACATCAAAGATAAACTGACAGAGCTTTGTCAGTAATTTTTTTATTTGATTCTCATCAAATCTTGACCAAATTCAACGACATCTTCTCCAGAAACCATAATTTCCGTGATGACTCCATCTTTTGGTGCAGGAATTTCATTCATTACTTTCATTGCTTCAATAATAAGCAAAGTTTGACCTTTTTTAACTGAATCACCAACTTTGGCAAATTCAGCCTTATCTGGTGAAGGTTTAAGATAGGCTACGCCCACTAATGGAGAAGTAACTGCTTCACCCTCAGCTTCAACAGCCGCTTCACTTGCTACGGGCGCTTCTGTACTTTCTGCAACTGGCGTTGCTTGTTGAGCTGTAAATGCAGGTGCAGTAGGTGCAGCACTTTGAGCTCCAACAAGGGCTTGACCTTCATTTTTAGAAAATGATAATTCACCATCAGCATTTTTCCAAGAAAATTCACGTAAAGTAGAACCATTGAATTGGTTCATCAAATCTTTTACTTCTGAAATGTTCATTTTTATTTACTCTCCAGTCCATTTCTTGAATGCCAATACAGCATTGTGTCCACCGAAACCAAAGTCTTGCGACAATGCAAGATTAATATCAGCAGGTTTACCTTCACCAAGAACAACATTAATTGTCATTCCTTCATCAAGTTCAGTTGTTCCAGCATTTACTGGTGCATATTGATTCAAAAGTGCTTGAACAGTTGCCACTGCTTCAATTGCACCTGTTGCACCAAGTGCATGACCGTGCAATGCTTTTGTAGATGAAACATAAGCTTTATCGCCAATTACATTGTGAATTGCTTTGCTTTCAGTTTCTTCATTGGCATGTGTTGAAGTTCCGTGTGCATTAACGTAATCAACATCAGCTGGACTTGCACCAGCTTCTTCCAAAGCCAATTTAATCGCATTTTCAGCACCCACTCCTGAAGGAGTTGTCATATGGAAAGCATCATTTGTATTTCCGTATCCAACAATCTCAGCCAAGATATTAGCGCCACGAGCTTGTGCATGTTCAAGGCTTTCCAAAATCAATACACCAGAACCTTCGCCCATTACAAATCCTGAACGATTTTTATCGAATGGAATACATGCTTTTTCAGGGTCAGTTTCTTTAGTCAAAGCAGTCAAATTAGCAAAACCTGCAATTCCAAGTTCACAAATAGCCGCTTCAGCACCACCAGCAATCATTGCATCAGCGTAACCATGTTTGATTTCACGGAAAGCTGAACCAATTGAATTAGCACCAGCCGCACAAGCCGTTACTTCAGCACGCGAAACCCCACGAGCACCTGTACGTAAAGCAACGTTACCAGTTGCCATATTAGCAATAGCAAGTGGAACGTAGAGTGGTGCTACCCCTTTACGAGGGCCTTTAGCGACAATTGCTTGTGAATTTTTTTGTGATTGTTCAAGTCCACCAATCCCAGAAGCCATGATACAGCCCAAACGGTCAAAATTAGTATTTTCTTCTGTAATACCAGACATTTCCATGGCATCAAGTGCTGCATAAACCGCATAAAGTGAGAAAGTATCCATGCGTCGTGCATCTTTTTTCTGGAAATATTTATCAAATGGAAATTCTTTTACTTCTGCTGCAACAGAAATCCCTGTTGCTTCAGCATCAAAGTGAGTGATTGGACCAATTCCAGTTTTACCAGCTTTAAGATTGTTCCAAAATTCTTCTGGGCTATTTCCAATTGCACTAACTACACCATAACCAGTGATAACAACTCTATTTGTCATATTTTTATCCTCTTAATTTTAAAATTTATCAATGAATCATTTACATTGAAACTCCACCATCAATGGTAAGTACTTGTCCAGTCATATATTCTTGTTCAGCCAAGAATTGAGTTGCTGTTGCAATTTCTTCAGGAATTCCAAAACGTTTCATTGGAATTTGCCCTTTCATTGCATCTTTAACTTTATCAGAAAGAACTTCAGTCATATCTGATTCAATAAATCCTGGAGCCACAGCATTGACACGAACATTTCGTGCCGCAACTTCTCTAGCAATTGATTTTGTCAAACCAATAAGTCCTGCTTTTGAAGCGGCATAATTTGCTTGCCCAGCATTTCCCATAAGTCCAACAACTGATGAGATATTAATAATTGCTCCAGAACGAGCTCTGGTCATCGGTTTCAAAACAGCCTGTGTCATATTGAAAGCCCCAGTCAAGTTGATTTTAAGAACAGACTCAAAATCTTCTTCTGACATTTTCAAAGATAAACCATCACGAGTAATTCCTGCATTGTTTACCAAAATATCTACTGAACCAAGAGTTTCAATCGCTTCTGCAACCATTCGTTTTGCATCTTCTGATTTTGAAATATCACCAGAAATACCAATTGCTTTAACACCATAGGCTGTAAATTCAGCTAATAATTCTTCTGAAATTGCTGAACGACCATTAATAATTAGATTAGAACCCGCTTTAGCAAATTGAAGCGCAATTGCTTTACCAATTCCACGTGTTGAACCAGTCACAAAGACATTTTTATTTTTAATTTCCATTATTTAAGATATGAACCTGTCTAAGAAGTTTTAGCACTTTAGTACTAAGATTTCAAAAGGACAAACTCAATTCCTTTCTTCAATTTTACTGATTAATCAAAGCTTCAAATGAAGCTAAATTTTCAACATTAGCAATTTCTGCATTTTTATCAATTTTTTTAATGAAACCTGAAAGTACTCTCCCAGGACCAACTTCAATAAAGCGAGTCGCCCCTAGTTTTTGCATTGTTTCAACAGATTCATAAAAACGAACAGGTTCCATGACTTGACGCGTCAAAAGTCCTTTGACTTCATCATTTTCCATTACTTTAGCACTCGTATTTGAGATTAATGGTAATTCAAAAGGTCTAAAATCAATTTTATCAAGTTCCAAAGCCAATTTTTCAGATGCTGGTTTTAAAATTGCTGTATGGAAAGGTCCTGAAACTTTTAATTCAATAAGTTTACGAACTCCGGCTTCTTTAAGTAATTCAACAGCATAATCAACCGCCTCAACTTCACCACCAATAACAATTTGTGCGGGCGTGTTATAATTTGCTGGACTCACAATACCGCCTTTAAATTCGGCCGCTTTCTGGCAAATTTCTTCAATCAAGGCTGGGTCTGTGTTCATTACAGCGACCATTTTACCAGAACCAGTCGGTGCAGCTTCTGTCATATATTGACCACGTTTAGCTACAAGCTTAACTGCTTCTTGAAAATCAATGATTCCTGATGCTACCAAGGCAGAATATTCACCAAGACTAAGACCAGCAACAAGGTCAGGTTTAATCCCATTCTCACTTAACAAACGTAAAATAGCAACAGAGGTTGTTAAAATTGCAGGTTGAGTGTACTTTGTTTCATTTAGTTTTTCTTCATCATTATCAATCAAAGCTCGCAAATCATATCCTAAAGCTTGACTTGCTTCATCAAAAGTTGCTTTAACTGTTTCATATTGGTCATATAAGTCACGTGCCATTCCAAGCTTTTGTGCCCCTTGACCTGAGAATAAAAATGCTGTTTTAGTCATAATATATAGTAATCAACCTTTTGAATCAATGATTCAAAATCAGTCAATTTGAATTCCTCGTATTTTCTTTTATAAAGTTAATTATTAGTATTGTAAAATGTTTTTTACCTTAAAAAAAATGACATTCTTCAATATGAAAATTATAGGACAAGCTCAGTATATCATTACTGAGCCCCCTATACTAGAATTCTATTTTGAAAATAGAACTAGTCCAACGAAAAGAAGGGGCGAAATTCGCAAAAGAATCAACTCCTTTGCTCGCTTCACCCCCATCCCGAATTATTTGTTGTTTTCTACGTATTTAACGAGGTCAGCAACTGTTTTCATATCTGCTTCTGTATCAACTTCAACGTCGAATTCGTCTTCGATGTCATTGATGATTTGGAAAAGGTCAAGTGAATCAGCGTCGAGCTCTTCAAATGAAGTTTCGAGTGTTACTTCTTCTTTTTCTTTACCGAGTTCGTCAACGATAATATCTTGTACTTTTTCAAATACTGCCATAATTTTTTCTCCTTTAATTGAGTGAAAATATTTATATTATATCCGCAAAGCGGTTTATAACCATTAGTTAGTGAAGATTTTTTAAAATCTTCTTGTGAGTCAAAGTTAGCTGATAATGTTTTCTTATATAGACAACTTAAGAAAAACTTGCTAAACTTTGAAGCTCTTATAAATTAATAATTGCTGTACCCCAAGTGAGGCCACCGCCAAATCCTGTCAAGACGACTTTTGTTTGACCGTCCAAACTAAATATACCATTTTTTACGGATTCTGACAACAATATAGGGATACTTGCTGCCGATGTGTTACCATATTCTTGCATATTTTGAAGGAACTTTTGGCGCGTCACACCAAGCTTTTTAGCCATTTTATCAAGGATTCTTGAATTCGCTTGATGAAGGAGATAATAATCTACTTCTTCAGCAGACAAATTAGCTTTTTCTAAAGTTGCCTGGATATTTTTAGGAACATCACGTACGGCAAAATCAAAAATTGCTCGTCCTTCCATACTCAAGTTTGAACTTTCGTATGAAACAGAGGCAAATGGAGTTTGGATGTCAGCATAACTAGAAAGTAAACTGTTCCCACGACTTCCATCCGTTTGCATTTTTTCAGCAATAATCAGAGGTTGACTCGCGCCAGCTTCTATAAGCACACCAGCAGCTCCATCTCCGAAAAGAACAGCAGTTGATCGGTCTGACCAATCAATTACTTTTGAAAAGACTTCTGCGCCAATGACAAGCCCTCGTTGATATGCTCCTGAGGAAATTAATTTTTCCGCTGTTGATAGAGCAAAGACAAAGCCTGAACAAGCCGCAGTCAAATCGTAAGCAAAAGCATTAACTGCTCCTACTTGAGCTTGAACCCGTGCCGCGGTTGAAGGCATCAATGAGTCCGGAGTTACCGTAGCAACAATGATGAAGTCAATCGTTTCTGGGTTTAAATTTGAATCGCTAATCAACTGCTTAGCAACTTTAGCTGCTAAGTCTGAGGTGTTTTCTCCAGTTGAAATATGGCGATTTTTAATCCCTGTCCGACTGTAAATCCATTCATCATTAGTATCCATTATTTTGGATAAGTCATCATTAGATACCACATTTTCAGGCACATAGTGTGCCACTTGCGTAATTTTCGCAAAAGTCATTATTTCATATTCTCCAAAGAATCGTGTAAGGTTGCAAGTTCACCAGCCAATTTATTTTCAGTAGTTCCATAAACGCTATCAAATAGATTATCTGTAATCGTATGGAAAAATTCACGGTGAGTTGCACAAAGCTCATCACCCTTCGATGTCAGTATAATGTGAGTCACTCGTCTGTCCGCTGTAGAACGCTTGCGTTCAATATATCCCTTATCTTCTAATCGATTGAGGGTAATTGTAATTGTTGACAAGGCCAATTTTTGATTTTTGGCAATATCTGTTGCACGACAAGTTCCTAGCGTATGAACCAGTGTCAAAATTTGTAATTCTTTTACTGTTACATCTGAATAAGCTGAGTCTTTTAAAAATTGCTCCTCTAATATCATAAAATCATGAAAGAGTTGAATCAGCCATTCATTCACCTTATCAAAATCTGTTTTCATCTGTCATCCTCTTCATTATTTAGATGTGAGTCCGACTTTAGACATTACGAAAAAAAAGAAATTGAAATCAATAAAACCCCTTATGAAATTTTATTATTACATTTAGATAGGGGATAAACTGATGCAAAAAACATCATCAACTTACCCCCTGATTTATTATTCTATTTTTTCTTTCTCGCAAGATGAACTCAATTTGTTTTTATATTGCAAATGGTTTTCTGTATCAAATTATATTATTTTTTAGAATGATTTGCAAGTAATAATTTTTAGAAAACGTCATCATTGCTCAATTTTTATAAAAAATATCAGTTTCTGTCAGTAAAATTTGCCTTCCCAAACTACTGACAGAAATAATTTCAACAAAAAAAGTTACTGACAGAAAATTTAAAGTTTTCATCAGTAACTTTTGAATTCATTAGGCAGGATTGCTGGCAATAATTTCGAATTGACCAGACAAATTCCATTTTTCAATGTTGCTTGGTAAGATGAAATGAGCTCCTTTTTCAACTGGATATTCATTTCCATCAACTGTTAATTTTCCTTGACCATCAAGCACAGAAACTAAAGTGTAATCAGCAACTTTGGTAAATTCATGGTCACCATGAATTTGCCATTTATAAACATCAAAGAAATCTGATTTCACAAGAGTTGTAATTTCTGCATCAGCAAATTTTTCAGTTTTAACTTGATTTTCAGGAACTTTGTCGCCCGGAATATTCAATACATCAATTGATTGTTGAATATGTAATTCACGTAGATTTCCTTGGTCATCTTTACGGTCGAAATCATAAACACGATAAGTTGTATCAGAAGATTGTTGTGTTTCAAGAATAACAATTCCAGCACCGATTGCGTGCATTGTTCCTGACGGAACATGGAAGAAATCTCCTGTTTTCACTTTTACCTTGCGTAACAAATGATCCCAATCACCAGATTTAATCATTTCTGCTAATTCTTCACGTGATTTAGCATTATGTCCATAGATAATCTCAGCGCCTGGTTCAGCTGAAATAATGTACCAACATTCAGTTTTTCCAAGTTCACCTTCATGTTTTTGTCCATATTCATCATCTGGATGAACTTGCACAGAAAGCCAGTCATTGGCATCTAAAATTTTAGTTAATAAGGGAAAAACTTCTTTTTTACTATCACCAAACAATTCGCGGTGACTTGCGTATAATTGGTCAAGTTTTTGACCTTTAAATTCGCCATTAGCAATTGTTGACACACCATGTGGATGAGCAGAAATAGCCCAATATTCACCAACTTTGTCTGATGGCAAATCATAGCCAAACTCTTTCAAATGGTCGCCGCCCCAGATTTTTTCTTGTAAAACTGAGTTCAAAAACAATGGTTCTTTCATAATTTCCTCCAAATGAGCAGATTTTATTCGCTTTCATTTCACAATGTCTATTATATCACAAAATTTATCTAGAACAATTCTGTCAGCATTTTTATGACAAAAAAAGTTACTGACAGAACTGTCAGAATGTATTCAACCTAAAGAATACACTCAATTTTTTCGTCAGTAACTTTTTTAATTAATATTCTGATTTATTGTTAAGCCCACGAAGAAGCTCATCAATTTTTGAACCATATTCAACAGATTCATCTTTTGCAAAAGTTAAATCTGGAATTTTGAAAATGGTCATGCGTTTTGCCAATTCACTTTTGAAAAGTCCGGTTGCTTTTTTCAAAGCAGTTGCGGCTTTTTCATTATCTGAGGCAAGGTTTGACAAGAGGCTATAATAAACAGTCGCTTGACTCAAATCACCAGTCAATTGAACATCAGTGATATTTACATCTTGAACACGTGGATCACGTACTTTATTTCGTAAAATATCATTGATTTCGCGTTGAATTTCTACAGCGACACGGTCGCTACGAAAAGAATTTCCCATTTTCTCCTCCTATTTTTTCGTTTAAAATGTAGATAAATGATTTTTAAATCACTTTTCCACACCTCCACTTAAAATGAGTAAAAGCTCCCAGAAACAATAAACTTAAATAAAATTCATCATTTTTAACCAGTCGCCCTCACCTTTTATTTAACTGAGTTCACCTTCTTAGAAGTCTGTGAAAATGCGATTCATCTTGCGACTTTAGTCGCTTAGAATGAATCGACAGCGTAGCCACATTGTGGCGTAGATAGACAAAATGGGACCTACACTACGCGTAGAACCACATTTTCTATCTACGCTGTCCCTTCTCGCTAAACTGCTAAAGCAGTTAGTCGAAGTAGCAATTATCATAACTTCTGGACAGTCGAGCTCACCTCTTATTATTTACGTTCGATTTCAACCATTTTGTAAACTTCAAATGTATCATCAATTTCAACATCGTTGAAGTCTTCAACCATCAAACCACCTTCTTGAGCATTTCCGACTTCTTTAACGTCATCTTTGAAATGTTTAAGACTGGCAATAGCTCCATCATGAATCACGACACCTTCACGAATGACACGGACAGAAGCATCACGGGCAACTTTACCACGAATAACCATAAATCCGGCAATTGTACCAACTTTAGAAACGTTGAATGTTTCGCGAACAATTGCTTCACCAATGATTTCTTCTTTGAACTCAGGATCAAGCATTCCACGCATTGCTGTTTCAACTTCTTCAATTACTTTATAAATGATGCTGTGCAAACGAATATCAACTTCTTCTTGAGCCGCTTGTTCACGTGCAAGACCAGTTGGACGAACATTGAAACCAATGATAATCGCATTTGATGCTGCTGCAAGTGAAATATCAGACTCTGAAATTGCCCCAACAGCTGAATGGACGATATCTACTTTCACACCTTCAACTTCAATTTTTTGAAGTGAAGCAGCAAGCGCTTCTGCAGAACCTTGAACATCCGCTTTGATGATAATGTTAACAGATTTAGTTTGACCTTCTTTAAGAGTATCAAAGAGATTGTCCAAGTTAACACGGCGTGTATTTTGACGTTTGATCAATTGAGCACGTTTAGCACGTTCTTCCCCAGCCGCACGAGCTGCTTTTTCATCTTCAAATACTGCGAAGTGATCACCAGCTTGTGGTACGTCAGAAAGACCAGTTAATTCAATTGGAGTTGACGGACCAGCTTCTTTAATCCGACGTCCGAGGTCATTTGTCATTGTACGAACACGACCATATGTGTTTCCGACAACAATTGGATCTTGAACATGAAGTGTTCCTTGTTGTACCAAGAGAGTTGCAATTGCCCCTTTACCTTGGTCAAGACGGGCTTCAACAACAGTACCAATGGCACGAACAGTTGGGTCAGCCTTAAGTTCTTGCACTTCTGCCACAAGAAGAACTGTATCTAACAATTCATCAAGATTTTGGTTAAATTTAGCCGAAATTTCAACGAATTCTGAACCATTTTCTGGATCCCAAGCGACTGGGAATACACCATGTTCAGTCAATTCTTGTGTTACACGTTGTGGGTTGGCACCTGGTTTATCAATTTTGTTGATTGCAACAATAATTGGCACACCAGCAGCTTTAGAGTGATTGATTGCTTCAATTGTTTGTGGCATTACACCATCATCAGCAGCAACTACAAGGATTGTAATATCTGTGACAGAAGCACCACGAGCACGCATAGAAGTGAAGGCTTCGTGACCTGGCGTATCAAGGAAAGTAATTTTCTTACCATTTGCTTTGATTTGGTAAGCACCAATATGTTGAGTGATACCACCTGCTTCACCCTCGGTCACACGAGATTCGCGGAAACGGTCAAGTAAGGTTGTTTTACCATGGTCAACGTGTCCCATAATTGTTACAACGGCTGGACGTTCAACCATGTTTTCTTCTTTAAGATAGCCATCTTCAACAAACAAACGTTCAATATCTGATTTGTCTTCTTCAACTTTTTTGACCGGTGTTACACCATAATCCATGAGAATCAACTCAATTGTATCTTCATCAAGTGATTGGTTTTGGTTGACCATTGTTCCCATCATGAAGAGTTTTTTGATAATTTCAGCTGGTTCGCGTTTGATTGATTTAGCAATATCTTGAACATTCATTCCTACTTCATATTCAAGACTTTCTGGTAATTCATGGAATTTACGTTGAGTTGCTGGAACACTTGAAGATTGGTTGTTTTGGTGACGACCACGACCACCTTTTTGATTCCAGTTTGAGTTACGCGCATTACGAACTTGATTACGATTATCATTTACGCGAAGTGGACCACCTTTACGGTTACCATCTTTTGTATTATCGCGGTTATTATCAGATTTTTTACGGTCACGGTCACGACGGTTTGTTTTACCAGAAGTAGCTGGTGTAAACGAATCTGTTGCTGGTGCACTACCTGATGAAGCAAATTTGTCACGTTTTTGACCTTGATTTTGTCCTTGACCAGATGAACGGTTCTTATCATAATGGTTTCCACCTTGACCATTCCCATTTTGGTTAGGACGGCGATTATCATTACGATTATTTCGGTCATTACGATTTTTGTCGAATTTTTTCTTTTCAGGACGAGCTGCCGCTTGTTCTTTTTTGATATCTTCGGCACGTTTAATAACTTTGATTTGAATTCTTGGTTTTTGAGTCAATGATTTTTTCTTCTCTTCAGTAACAACTGGTTCTTTTTTATCAGCAACATTTTCTGGTTTTACTTCAGCTTTTGGCGTTGCTGTGTTATCTTTTGTTTCTACTTTTTCAACTTTTGGCTCAGATTTAGCTTCAACTTTTGGTTCAGCTTTTTTAACTGGTTCACTAGCTTTAGATTTTTCTGTAACAACAGGATGTTCAGTTGATTCAACTTCTACTTTTGCTGCTTTTTCAGCTTCTTCTTTAGCTTTAATTCTTGCTAAAATGGCTGGGTCCTCAACAACTGTTTTCCCAGCAAAAGTGCGTGGATGGTCTTCCTTGTTTTTCTTTGCTGCCTCAGCAGCTTTTGGATGACTTGTTTTAACAGTTTTTTCAGCAACTTTAGCAGTTTGGTCAGTGCCTGTTTTTGCACTTTGAATGATTTTTTCTGCTTGTTCTGCTGTTACAGAACTTGAATGTGATTTCACTTCAAAACCGAGAGTTTGTGCTGCCGAAACAAGTTCAGCATTTGTTAATCCAGTTTCCTTAGCAATTTGGTTTATACGTTTTTTATCAGACAATCTTTGTCCTCCTTATATCATCAATTGTTCATGAGGCTCTCCATTTTCTTTGCAAATCCATCGTCCACAAGTGCAATAACCTTGCGATTTTGTCCTATGGCGTGCGATAATTCTATTTCTGTAAAGAGTGTTGAGACAGCAATCTCATAATAATTTGATTTATCAGTAATTCTTTTACTCAAATTTGCTGCGGCATCATTGGCAAGAAAAACTAATGTAGCTTTACTGCTTTGAATTGATTTAATCACCAATTCCTCACCACTAATAATTTTTCCAGCTCGTTTTGCAATTCCTAGTAAATTTGAAATTTGTTGTTTTTTATCCATCTTTAGTCGTAGTCCGGCGCTAAATCAGCGGAATAGGTTGCAGATTCAAGTTCTCGTCGAGCAACAAGGTGTTCAACATAAGTGATTAACTCATCATAGAACTCATCAGCAATTTTAGTTTGAAAAGCTCGGTCAAAAACACGTTTTTTCTTAGCTTCTCTTGCTTCTTTATTCAAAATAGCAATATAAGCTCCGCGTCCATGTGCTTTACCAGAAGGGTCAATTGAAATTTCTCCCTCTTTATTATAAGCAATCCGTAACAAATCCTTTTTGGGAAATTGTTCATTCGAGACTAAAGATTTTCTCATTGGAGTTTTTTTCTGTTTCATCGAAAATCCTCAAAATTTCTGTTGAAAAAATGACTGACAGCCAATTTCTTGACCACTAGAATATCAGCCATTTTACTGACGGACCTATAAAAAAGAAATTTTCAGCACCTTTGTGCTTTTTCTAAAATATTATTTTCTGTCAGTAAATTTTCAAGCTTTTAAAATTTATTCTTCACTTTCGCTAACTTCAGGTGTTTCAACAACTTCTTCAACTACAAGAGTTTCGTCAACTTCAGTTGTTGGAATTTCTTCCCCATCTTCACCCACGAATTCATAATCATCCAGATTGAATTCATCAGCCGCTTTAATATCAATTTTACTGTTTGTAACGTGTGCAGCAAGACGAACATTTTGACCACGTTTACCAATGGCAAGTGACAATTGGTCACGCGCAACAACTGCTAAACTTGAACCATCAGCAGTAATCAAAACTTGTTCAATACGAGCAGGTTTTAAAGCATTGGCAACAAGTGTAGCTTTATCTTCTGACCATTCAATGATATCCATTTTTTCACCCGCAAGCTCGCGAATGATTCCTTGGATACGTGAACCTTTAGCCCCAACCATTGTACCAATTGCATCAACATTTTCATCATGACTTTGAACGATGACTTTAGCACGGTCACCAGCATCACGAGCAATTGATTTGATTTCAACAGTTCCATCAAAAACTTCAGGAATTTCTTTTTCAAACATACGTTTGAGCATATCAGGCGCAGTACGTGAAATGAAGACACGAGTTCCTTTTGGAGTCAAGACAACATCAGTAACATAAACTTTCACACGATCTCCCACATGGAAGTTTTCTTGTGGAATTTGGTCTTTCTTAGTCAAAAGAGCATCAACACGGCCAAGATTTACATAAACGGCACGAGCATCAACTTTTTCAACAGTTCCTTGGATGATTTCATCTTTGTAACGGCTATATTCGTTATAAATAATTGTGCGTTCTTCTTCACGCATTTTTTGCATGATAACTTGTTTAGCAGCTCCAGCAGCAGTACGAGCAAAATCTTTTGGTTTTTCTTCAAACATAATTTTGTCGCCAATTTCATAGTGAGGATTTAATTCATGCGCATCCTCAAGTGAAATTTCAAGACGACTGTCGAAAACTTCATCCACGACTTCACGAGTCGAATAAACATTGAAGTTTCCTTTCTTTTCATCAAAGATAACTTTAACATTTTGTGCTTGACCATATTGACGCTTGTAAGCTGCTGTGATAGCTTGCTCAATCGCTTCAATAACAATCTCAGATTTGATTCCTTTTTGCTCTTCTAACATTGCAAAGGCGTTCAGCATTTCTTTGCTCATTTTTTTCTCTCTTTCTTTTTATAAGAAAATTTCATTTTTAATATAAGCTAAGTTCGACTACCTTGAATCAAGGAAGTTTTACATTTCGCCTAACTCAAGGAAATCGAACTCAGCTTCTAATTATTGATTCTCTTTAGAAAAATCAATAAATCCTGTCATATCTTTAAAATTTAACCATCGTTTGTGCTTTTGCAACAGCAGATAAAGGAATTTCAATATTTTTATGACGGGTCTTATCCAAGACATCTACCACTAAAGTTTCTCCATCAAAGCTTACCAAATCACCAGTAATTTCTTTTTCATTATTGATTTTTTGATAAAGTTTAACGAAAATATACTCACCAACTGCACCTGCAAAATGCTCAGCATTACGCAAAGGACGTTCAGCTCCTGGACTTGCAACCTCTAGTAGATAACCTTCTGTTGGAAACGGGTCTGGACTAATGGTATCAAGCAAAGGTGAAATGATTTCACTCAACTCAGCCGTCTCATCAATTTCGATTCCACCTTCTTTATCCACCAGAATTGAAAGCATCATATCTCCACCAAATTTTTCCCATTCAACTGCAAACAGTTCAAAAGGTTGAGGAATATGAGGTCTAATGAAATCTTCTACAATTTTAACAACATCATTCATAGGCAATTCTCCTTTCATAAAATACAAAGTTAGAGTCAACTTCTATTTTAAAAACACAAGAGAAGGAGCGCCCTTACGAACGCTCCTTTCTAATAGTTTATTTATATTTATTATAACACGTTTCAAGTAAAAGTCAAGCACACATTTTAAATTTTTTATTAAGCTATTTTCATTAATCTAAAGCCAGTTTATCCTTGAAAAAGCCTATCTCGAAGAGTACAATAAAAATTGTTGTAAAAATTATCCGTAATTAACTTAGGGAGTTAACAAATATGAAAATTTACCTGCAATTATTAATCATTTTTGGCTTTTCTTTTATTGGAAATGTCATTTCAAACGTCTTTCGTTTACCAGTTCCAGGCTCTATTCTAGGAATGATACTACTTTTCCTCGCATTACAATTCAAAATTCTTGAATTTCGTCATGTTGATGAAGCCGGAAGCTTTCTTATCAATAATATGACCATTTTATTTTTGCCAGCCGGTGTTGGAATTATGGCCAAATGGAATTTGATTAGCCACTTTTGGGCACAAATCCTCTTGATTGTTGTTGGAGCACTCATTATAAATATGCTCATCTTAGGAAAGCTAGTTGAATGGATTAAAGTTAAATTTGAAGGCGATTATGTCGCTTTAAAACCAGATACTACCGTCACTTCTTCCACTGAAGACCAATAATTTGGAGCATATAAAATCATGAATATTATCACTACCGACCCTCTCTTTGGCTTTGTCCTTACCGTTCTTGTCTTTATGATTGGAGTACGAATTAATGAAAACTTTCGTAAACCTTGGACAAACCCACTTCTTTTTGCGACTGTCGTAATAATCCTAATTCTCTCACTAGCTCATATCCCTTATAAAAACTATTATATCGGGGGTTCAATTATCAATGACCTTATTGGACCTAGTACCGTTGCTCTCGGAATTCCACTCTATAAAACTTTCCACTTGATGAAACATCACGCGCGCTCAATTGTTAGCTCAATTGCTATTGCGGCTCTAGTCAACTGTATTTTTACCGCCCTTTGTGCTAAGTTTTTCAGCCTTAGTAAACTCGCTTCTCTTTCAATTTTCCCTAAATCAGTAACCACTGCAATGGCTATGGGAATTTCAGATAAAATGCATGGTGTTGAACAAATTACCGTTGTTGTCGTTGTTGCTACAGGAATCCTCACAAGCGTGCTTGGCGGCCCTCTCTTAAAACTCTTTAGAATTACTGACCCAGTTGCTCAAGGGATTGCCCTTGGAGGAACTGGACATGCTGTCGGAACCGGAACAGCGATTGAACTTGGAAAAACACAAGGTGCAATGGCAGCTCTTAGTATCGGAGTGACTGGTATTATGTATGTGATATTTGCTCCAATCATTGCCAAAATCATTCTTGGCTATTAAAAAACTCCTATATAAATAAAAAAGGTTGAACAATTAAGTGTTCAACCTTTTTTATTTAGCTAAATTTAATCATTTTATTTAACTTCTTCTTCTTTTTTTCTGCTTTTTTTTAAGCAGATAATAATCAGAAATAAGACAAAACCATAAGAAGTTAATAAGAGAGAACTAGCTACACCAGTTTTTGGTAATAATCCAAAAACTTTTTTTGATGAATCATCCTTACTTTTAGGAGCTTTAGGAACTTCAATTGGTTTAGGAGCAGGCTCAGGTTTGTTTGGACGTCCGGTTTTTTCCTTATCAACACTAGATTTAGGATAAATATAAACCTCATTTAATCCTGAAACTGGAGCCTTGATTACCAAAGGTAAAGCTGCTTTCAGCAAACCTTTCTGAGGGTTAGTTTGTTCTTCAATCAAATAATAACCATCAGCCACAGATAAACTAGCTACTCCATTAGAGTCAGTCGCCAAATCAGCAACCTCTTTTAAAACTGTATAACTTGATGGCGGTGGATTTGTTGCCTTAAGTTCTGAACCATCCCCGGTAGGTGAAATTTCATAAACTAAATAATGAATTCCAGAAAGAACTGACAGTTCGTTTCCTAAATTATCCAAGGGGAGGTTATTAATCTGTAGTCCATCATTTGTCGTCTGATTCTCACTAAAGCCTGTCGCTCCAGGGCTTAGCCCATATTTTACAATAATTAAGCGACTATCAGCAAAAGCTTTTTGACTGACAAGTCCCAAAAACAAAAGCAAAGTGACTATTAAGACCCCCATTAACTTGCTACTTTTTGTCAATTATCCCTCCCCCCTTTCTTTAATTTATTAATATTCAAGCATTTAATATATTTTATATATCCCAATGCTTCTTCTGTTTTCAAAACATACTGCATTATTTTCTTATCACTAGTAAAAACAGGACCTACGACAAGCGCATGTTTTTCATCACCATAACCTTGTTTCTCATTAATATAATTTTGCCAGTTTTCCGTTTTATCTTTAAATATCCAGCGGGACAACTTTTTAATTCTTTTTAATCGATAAACATTTAAGAAAAGCTCTTCTGAGTTCAGCTTTTCTTTTTGAGCAAATTCATCTAACCACTGAAACGCTAGTTTCTTAGAATCAGTTAAATAAAAACCTTCACCAAAATCTCCTACCAATTGTCCATCAGAAAGAACAGGTTTTTCAATTTTTCTAGCAGCAACATGATATAAGTTCCGCTTTCTCCCAAAGAGTGACCATAAAAGATAGACTAATCCAAGAAACGTTAAGAAAGCAGACCCAAACATCACCCAAAAATTATAACCAAACTGATTGCGTTGAATATCTTCTTGTGGCGTAACCTTTGATAATGCTGTTCTTTCACCAGTAACTAGTAATCTTTTGTTATTAATACCTGTTGGATAACAAGTGACTAAAGTCACCAAATCTCGTCCTTTTTCAATACTCAAAGATGAAACTTGATTGGGAGCAACAATGCGAATATCATTAATCTTGTATTTTAGAGTGAGATTCAAAACATGAAGATAAAAGATATCACCATTTTTGAGTTTATCTAGATTAGTAAATAAAGTATCATTCACTCGCCCAGAATGAGCAGGTAAGACAGCATGACTATTGATTCCTCCAATTGGCAAAGAGGATTGAGGCACATGTCCAACCCCTAGTCCTAAAATTTTTTCAGAATCTCCATGATAGATTGGAATATCATTGACTTTAATCTGAGGAATCGTGATGAAACCCATCATTCCCGTAGTATCAATTTTTAAGACATTGTTATAGTTAGGAATTGGCTTATTCCAAGCAATATGCTGACTTGCATCATAGATATATTCATTGTAAAGTTGCGCGTTATAAAGCTGTGCTTGACTAAGCAATTCCTTTACTTTAGCACTTCCTATATTTGAAAGATTTTCATCGTATTTCTGAACGGATTTGATATTTTGCTGTCCTGCCAGATAGTTAACAACAATCGGGTAGAACAACAATCCAATAGCAATTATCCCAAGAATAATACTCAGTAAATTTCGGAAACTGAAGCCCTTTTTACGGGAGGTTTTTGGTTTTTTCTTTGCCATCATCCCCTCCTAATCTACAATATCAATTTGGCTAGTTTACCACTTCCATTAAAGATAAAGATTTTTATTTCACAACTTCTTCTTCGTTATCTTTACGACGTTTAATAGCAAAAGCAATCACCCCTGAAACAGTTGCAATAGCAATGATTCCCGCTAAACCTTGTCCACCTGTAAATGGTAATGCAAATGGTTTATTATTGGTAATTGTAGTATCAGTAGCAGCTGGTGCTGTGCTTGCGGTGACGGCACCAGTCAGGTTAGCTGCTGTAGTAACACTAGGAAGTTGATAACCTGTTGGAGCGGCAACTTCGACAAGATAGTAATTCGTTGTGTTACTGCCATCTGTGTTATTATCAACCAAGTTCAAGCCGTTAAAGGTTGCAATCCCATCGTTACCCGTAGTGAATGTGACCGGTGCAGTTGCACTTGTATTTGCATTTCCTGAAGTATCCCCAGTGACAAAAGCCGCTTTACTTGAAGTTAGATTTGTTACTGTTCCACCTGAGGCTGAGTTATTAAAATAAGCTGCATTTGCTTCAACAAAATCTTGGGCATCCTCTTTATTATCAGCACGTACAACAGTAAAAGTCGCTCCTGCCAAAGCTGCATTAGTTGAAGCATCTGTTTTAGTCATTTCAAGACCACCCACATTAAGTGTTGATTTAACTGCTGTCGTCGTTGAAAGATCTGCTCCATAAGCATTTGTGATTGTCGTGGTGGCTGAATCTGTCGCACTACCAATGGCGCTTTTAACCGTTGATGGAATGATAATATTTAAAGCACCATCTGCGTTACCAAGCAAGCTTGCTGCGTGTTGTTGACCAGCCGTGGTCAAAGTAACCACGATTTTTCCATTGCCATCGTTTGTGATTGTATAGTCAGTTGTTGGAGTCAAGGTGCCCACTTTTGTTCCACTTCCATTTGTAACATTTACAATCACCGTACTTGCTGTTACTGTCGAGCTGTTGACCAGATTATTAGGCAATTGGTCGGTAACAATATATGTACCTGTGACTCCTGTAGTCCCGTTTCCGTTGTTTGTTTGTGAAGAATCAAAAACTGTATTCACATTCCAATTCACTGTATTTCCAGCTGCCGCAGTTGTCGTATTTTGATTATCAGGCCCATTCGTCCATGTTCCATTAGCCAAATTTTCATTACCAGCATTATTGTCCGCATTTGTGAGCGTTTGGTCAGAATTTCCCGTTGCATTTGGATTAGCAATTTGATTTGGTGTTTGACCATTGAAATTATCATCCGCATTTGTTGTCGCACTCGTTCCTAAACCTGCTGAACTTGACATATCTAGTTTTGGATAAACGTTAACAATACCCGCTTGGCTATCTTCGTGGCTGACTTGGACGATAAAATCTCCAACAGTTGTAATCCCATTGACTGTTGTCACTTGATGAAACAGATAATAACCATCGGTCAAGCCAGTGAAGTCAGCAAGACCAGATGCATCTGTAGTGACTGGAGCTACAGAAGTTGTATCTGTAAATGAAGGATCAGCCACACCAGTCGGAACACCTGTCCCTACATATTTTGTTGCTGAAAAAGTCACATTTGCCATTGTGCTTGGAGTTGAACCTTCGAGAGTTGTTTGTTGGCTACCGTTATTTTTTGTGTCTCCAGTATTTCCTGCTTGTCCTCCCGTTTGATTATTAGCAATCCCACTATCATCAACAGGATTGCCATCGGAATCTACAAGCCCGTTATTTTGTGTTGCGCTCTGATTCCCAGCTGCTGATTGGGCATAGATGGCCACTTCACCATTGGACACTTGGTCAGTGACATTTGTTGTTTTGGCATTAACATTTAATAGTCCACTAAAACCAGCAAGTGTACTAAGGGCAAGAAGATTAATACTTGCCAGTGCAATTTTTTTATTAAGTGAATTAAGTTTCATTTGTTTTTCTCCATTTTTATTTGATTAATTTACTCTTTTTAAAGCTAATCCTACTTTGTTCTCAAGTCTAAAAATTGATTAAGTAGAATTTTCTCCTATTTTATTATTCAACATGATTTCCCTTTTCGCTGTAACTGCGCCAGATGAGCACGATTTTTTGTGTGAAATAGTTTTTGATAAGGTCGCGTTCTCCGATTTTGTTGAAAAGTCTTTGATTTATTTCTCTCAGTCGTTCGTAATGCCACTGAATTATCAACTTTTAAAAGAGTCTCTTCTTCTGACTTTTTACGTTTTCTAAGAAAGACCCCTCCCATTCCAGTAAGAGCAGCTAAGCTCACGACTCCAGCGATTCCTTCTCCACCTGTAAAGGGTAAGCTAAAAGGTTCTGCAACATTAATTGTATCTGATACAGTTGCCGTGCCCCCACCAGCATAACTATAAGTCACACTGATCGTATAAATTCCTTGATGAAGTTTTCCCTGAGCAATCGTCACATTTCCTTGATTATCAAGTTCAATATCGTTTGCTGTAATATCAACTGTCTTACTATTACCTTCATAGTCTGTATAACTGATATTCGTTACACTTTCGCTAATTGGTGTAAGAGAACCATTAAGACCAAGATTGAGCGTATTCGTCAAGCTTGCAGAACCAATAAGTGGCACATTTGTTGTCGTTCCATTGATGAGATTAACGTAAGCAAGAGCTGTTGTTTGCGTCCCATTGATTGGGTCGGTATATTGATAGGTCACCTGATAGAGTCCCGCAGGCTGACTAGACAATTGACTAGCTTGAAGATTAGCACCCGTTCCAACGTTAGTAAGATTGGAAATCGTCATGTTAGTTGCTGCCGCAGCTGAACCATCACTGTTAGTCGAACTTGATTGAAGAGCAGCTGTCAAAAGAGCGGAAATGCTTGGATTCGTGCTCGGCATATTCCCCGCTGTGTAGGTCAAATTATTGACATTGACTGTCGCGGGGATGGGCTGATAAAGAACAACAAACTGGTCTATTGCGGCATTGGTTGTCGTATTTGTTGTGAAATTATTTGCATTGGGTGGAAAATTATAATAAGCGTTATTTCCAGCAAGAGCTGCTTCCATTGAGCTAAAGTTTGTCGTCGCGGTCATTCCCGATGTTGTAATTCCGGTTGTTTGACTAATATCGCCCGTATTATTACTATGACGAACACTTACAATCTTATATCCCGGAATGGCAAGTATCGCATTTGTGGTTGGAAACTTGTTGGTTCCACTAACTCCCTGCATGCTAGAGTATGCTTGTCCTTGGGAAGCAATAAATTGGGTTGGAGTGTTAACCGTATTTGATGTCGGAGCAGTTGTCGTTAATCCGGTTCCTGTGTACATCTTATAGGTATTCGAACCGCTTGTGACTCCCAAAGTTGTTGTTCCAGTAGCTGTCGTTGTTTCTAATAAAACCTTTGGTTGAGCAGCATTTGTCGCAATTACACCATTTGTCGCTGTCGTTCCTGCTGCATTTGACATTTTCCAAATACTATCAGTATAAGTACTTGTTGAAGCAGTTAAATCAAGTGTTCCATCAGATTTATAGTGAGCTCCTGAATAAGGAGCTAGATAAAACTGAATCGTATTATTGCTTTGACTTGTAGCGGTAAAAGTAGCCCCTCCAGAGTTAAAACTTGTAAAAGCTTTAGGGAGTTGTCCTGCATAGCTATAGCCTACAATATAGTATCCTGAAGGAGCTGTAAATGTAAGAGGACTTGTATTAGTTGTAGAGTTGATGGTAACCGAAGAGGTAAGCACATTTGCACCCGCTGTGGTGGATAAACTTGTTCCTCTAGCAATCGTAATGACATCTCCAACATTTGCCGTAACTGTCGCTGTCGTCCCTGTGCCATTCAAAGTCAGATTTCCTGTTGGTCCAGCAATTCCAGATGTATTGGTAAAACCAGGTGTCCCATCAACGAAAGTAAAGCTCCCTGCAATATTGGCAGGATTTGCTGTTAAAGTCACAGTATAATTATTGTTGGTACTCGTCGCTGAAACCGTCGGATTAGCAGCGGTGAATTTGGCTAGTGTTGCGGCGGTTGTCGCTCCTGCATAGGTTACAGTCCCATTGCTAATTGATGTGATATTATAGCCTGCAGGCACAGCATTCGTAAGAGCTGTTGCATAATTGGATAGCGAAGTCGTGTTTGAGAAAGGGTTATCGGTTACAACCGATGTGTCCGTTGTTACGCCTGTTCCTGCTGCACCGTATGCAAGATTGGTTGGAAGAGTTGCAAGTGTTGTTCCTGTCGCTTTCGTCCAGTTGAATGAAACGGTTTGTTGACTGGGTGTATAGCTCACATTTATTGCATTTGGGTTGGTCGTTCCTACAAGAAAGTTCTGAACAGTAACAGGTGAACTCACACTCGTTGTAGTACTTGACACGGTTTGATAGCCATTAGGTGCTGCTGGAATTATGTAATCATAAGTGTCTGCTGCATTAGCGGTAGCTCCAGGAAGAATAGCTCCGATGGTATCACCGACATTAGCATTAATCGTACTTGCTGTCATATTAGAAATTGGCTGATTCGTGAGCTTATTCAGATAATTAACTGGAACATTCGCAGTCCCTTTAGTACCAGTTATCGTCGCTCCATTCAAAGAAACGGATAAGTTTCCAGTATTTCCTCCTGTAGATGCAACAAAACCAACTGTAAGTGCATTGGGCAGATTAGTCGTAGTAGAGATTGTATACGTCTTTGGACTACCACCAATACCTGCTACACCACCGTAATTATTAGAAGTGGTTAAAGAAAAAGTCAAAGTTCCGTGAGTGTAACCTACTGGTGCTGTCGTACTATCCGGCGCCCAAGAAATCTTGATTGGTTCAGAAACAGCGCCAATCGTACCGAGCGCTGTATCATCTGCCGCTTGCATCCAAGCTTGTCCATTGCTATTATTCGTTGTACCACTAGGATAGTTCGCTTGGATTAATTGTCCCGAGGAATCTGTCTGACGTATTGCAATGACATTTCCCCCTCCGTCACTCCAACCATTAGAAACAGTCCCATCAGGGCCATTCCAAACGACTGAACCAGAAGTCGATGCAGATAAATTGGAATAAAGATCTCGCCCTAAAAAGATGGTGTTTGCTAAACCTTCGATGCCAAGACCAGCCCCCGTCGAGTTTGCATTTTGAACATTGGCTTGAAGGAGGTTTTGAGAGACACCAGTCAGAATAATTCCTAATGAATCACCCGTATTTTGAAAGTTTCCGGTTGTTCCTGGGTCAACTTTAATGGTTGTTGAAAGTGAAAAGGCTGTCGCTGATGAAACAGTAGAAACTGCACCATTATAAATACCAATTCCAACACTTGGTTTCGTATTTGATACGAGATTAAGCCAATTTCCAGCTACAATAGGCTTAGGACTTCCATACAATGTATAGTTATTAGCATTTGCAAACTCTGTTCCGCTGTAAGTCCCACCACCTGTATTATAAGTCTGTCCTGCTACCAATGTCCCCGACGAAGTCGTTGCTGCTTGGGCTTTCTCAATTTTTGGTAGAAAAGCTAAATTTCCAACAGGAAGAATTGATGTTACCGTGAGTGATAGAGCTGTGGCACCATATAGCCATTTTTTTCCTGATTTCCAAGTACGAAAGCGAGTTGTTTTTACTTGATGACTGGTTATATAACCTTTTTGATGCTTAGAACGGTACATGGATTTTATTCCTCACTTTCTTTATTCATTTGTACCTCTTGATTTAAAAAGAGGGTTTTAAGAATATAATTTTCAATTGATTATCTTGCTATTATTTTAACATTGCATTTTTATTTCATCAAGTTAAACGAAAGCAAAGTATTTAATGTAATCAAAATCTTTCTCGCTATGTAACAATCTATCTAAACTTGAAAAACTAATAATTTTTATAAAAAGACTTTTGATAAAAGCTTATAAAAGCTTGTATTATTTAGAATAAAATAAAAAAAAAAAAAACGTTTAGTTTTACGAACGGTTTATATATGACAAATTATAACGTAATTTATTTGTAATCATCTTTTTAACCCAAAAACCTGTGAGAAGTCTCACAGGTTTTATCAACGTTCTAAGTGTAGGCTTTGATTATGGTGCTGTGGTCAGCGTCCATGTCAGCTGTCCTTGGTAGTCCGCTTGTCTTTGCAAGCTTTCTGGTGCTTGCAATTGAAAGGCACTACTGTTTTTAGAGACAACTGTTGTCACTTCGCCTGTGCTTGGATTACTGTGTGTTTGAACCACCAATGGTTGATCCGTCAAAGTGCTGTTGTTAAAACTCATCAATCCACTAAAAGTTTGGCTGATTTTACCGCTCACGTCTTGTAAAGGTGATGTTTCTGCCACTGACAAAGTCCATGACGATAAGTTTGCGCTACTTCTGGTGTCTGTCACTTCCACGGCTTGATCAAGATTTCCCGTCAGGTTTTGTGTCGCCCCCGAGATGGGATGTGTCCCAAAATCAATCGTGTCTGGTGCAGACATCTCAAGAGTTCCCGCATCAACCAAGTGGACGATATAGTCATTGGCACCATCATAGCTAGCAACATTTTCTCCACCAGGAAGGACATATTTGGTTCCGTTCATCGCATTGACCATCGCCGAAACACTGCCATCTGGACTCGCAGAGTAGACCGTTCCGTCAGGCGCGGTCACAGAACCAACGATGTAAGACGAGCCAGCCAAAGCGGCATTGACTGCTGTATCACTCTTAGTAATGAGTGAAGGTGAAATTGTCGCATTCGTTTTTTGCGTGCTAAGCGTTGACTGATCAGGAACAGTCGCATTAGGATCATCATCAACAACATACTTGACATTTATCTTTTGGCTTATTGGAGAAATCATTACATTTATATCGTTACTTGAATCTATAAAGCTCATATGTGCCCAATCACTTACTCCACTTTGAGCGGCAAATATATCAAGTTTTGCTTGTGCAGAAACATCACCTGGAGCATCTGAATTCAGACCTTCAGCTGAGTAATAAACTTGATAAGTATAGTAGCCCGGTGTCAAAGCGTTATTTATGTTACTAGCTTCAAAAGGATAGTGTGCACCAAACTGACCGCTCATCGCATAATCACTCGGTAGGTCTGGTGTCCGTTTCCCAGCAATTTCTGGATTGTCTGAAGGCAAACCAGAATCGTCAACACCGGGGCTGATTTCTGGATTGTACAGGAAATGTACCGTTCCACTTTCCATCTTCGCATAAGTCACAAGGATAGCATTTGTCCCGCCATTCATGTTCGGATGGTCACTTTGGAGCTGAGTCCAACCTGCTTGCCCTGAGTAAGACGCCCAAGTGTTGTCCACATTTTGATAGTAGATCTTGTCAATGACGTAGCCTTTCGGTGTCGTAAGACTTGGATAAGTATAAGCACCGTCTGTAATACCACTGACATTGATTGGTACACTTGAGTTAAGACCACTCGTATCAGTTCCAGACACTTGAGTCCCAAGACCAGGATTTACTCCTGTCCAACCGATACTGCCAGTGCTTGAAGCAAAACCACTAAAGTCCGCACCACCTAAAGTCTTCAATTGACTATCGGTCAGAGTATATGAACCGGGTGATCCAGCACTCAAAGCTTGATAGATGTGTGAAGTGATACTTTTAGGGGTATAGTAGATATTGATTTCATTTGGATTGTTAGCACCTTCCGCATCATAGTTGATCATTGTCAATCCGCCCGTACTATTGGTCGAGTCGTTCGGATCCTTCGTTGAGTCAACATCTTCTGAAAGTACTCCATTCGCATCAAAACTTCCTCCAAAAGTGACTTTGCTTTGTGCGGTGTAGCCAGTCGGTACTGCTGGCGCACTATATGTGTACTTTCCGGGCAGACCAGCCACTGAGCTAGCCGCCCCAATCGCCAAACGGTCACCGACATTCGCAGTGATGGTAGAAGTTGGATAAGTGGCAATCTTTTTACCTGTCGTCGCATTGATATAGTTGACTTGGGCATTTGTTGTTCCACGATATCCTGTAATATTTGAAGTATTGTTTGAGAACGAGATGTTTCCGTAGTTACTCCCTGTCCCACCAACAACCCCAATAGACATTGAGCGAGGTAAAACGAGCTTTTGAGACACTGTTGCAGAACCTGCTCCAGTATTGATAGATCCATCAGAATTACAAGCTTGCGCCACATAAGTCAAAGTCCCTGAAATTGTCGCCGTTGTTGCTCCTGCGCTATCAGGAGTCCAGGTCATTGTGACGCGTTCATCTTCTGTCTGCTTCCCAAGAGTCCCTTGTAGAATTTCAGCAGCTGAACCTGCTGAATAGTAAGATTTTCCTCCCCATTTATCGATGGGATATTTCGAACCATTATTGTAAGTGCCTACAGGGTCTGGAATCAGGTTTCCAGCGCCCTGATCATAAAGCGTGCCGGGTGTCGCAAGGATTTGGTTATTCTTACTATCATAAGTCGTTCGAATGACCGTCGCATAGATTGGTGATGGAGATTGCCCAAACCATTGGTTTGCTCCGTCAATATCTTGTGTGGGGTCATCTGCAAGACCTGATGAAGCATTATAATACAAGTCACGTCCAACAAAGACTGAACCTGGAAGTCCACCAATCCCAAGCCCTGCACCCGTTGGGAAATTAACCGGTCGATTATTCGAAGAGGGTTTACTAGAGTTCTCATTGATTTGAGCTTTGTTTGTTGGCGTCAGTATAAAACCAACCGCATCTCCTGCCAGATTAAAATCATTACCGGCTGCTGGATTAATGATTTGTGTTCTGAACATCCCAGAGATTGACGTTGTTTGACTCATATCCATGGATGCATTAAAAATCCCATATCCTGCTTGGTTTTTCTTGTTTTGAGTCAGATTAAACCAGTTTCCGGAGATTTGCGTTGTTCCTAAAGCTGACCACTTAGAACTGTCTCTTACGACATTGGTAAGACTAGAATCAGACCAATTATGTGCGCCCGTATCGTAATTATCGTAAACGGTCGGTTGAAGCGCTTGACCGCCAGTGCTTGGTGCTTGAGTTGTCGCATGGACAGTTTGAGCTGAAAATACACTTAGAGTTGGCAACAAGGTACTTACTAAAAGTAAGGCATTTGCGCCAAGATTTGTTGATTTTTTAAGTAAGTTTTTGACATTTGCCATTGTTGTTTCCTCTCTAAAACTAAGGGGTTCCTTGAATAAAGAAACCCCTCAACTCATAAATCTGCTGTTATTAAGGAGCGACTGTCAAATCCCAAGTGATTGTTCCTGTGTGGTTACCTGCTGCTTGATCAGCAACTGGTACTGTCAATGTTGCATCGCTGAATTTATCAGCATAGTAACCAGATACTGTACCAGTAGAAGTAACGAGGACTTGTGGTTGGTTTGTCAACGTATGGCTTGTTGAAACATCAGCAAGTGCTGAAGTATCTGTTGCTCCATTACCTGAGATGTTTGAGAATGTTGCGCCACCCAATGTAATTGTAGAGCTATTAAGACCAGAAAGTCCTGAAGCTGTAGCAGAGATTGTGTAGTTTGTTGATACACCATCTAAGTCATGGAAAGCAACCAATGGAGAAGCTTGAGAATTGCTCTTTGAAGAATCTGTTTCTGTCAACGCTTTAAAGTCTGTTGTGCTACCATCGATTTGGTTCACACCGAAGTCAAAGTCAGTCGCATAGTCAAGTGCCAAAGCACCTGGTTGTGGATTAACGGTAACTGGTGGTTCTGTTGGAACTTCAATTGGTGGCAATTGTGTATCAGGACCAGGAGCATTGAAAGTAACTCCTGTGTTTGAAGTCCATTGTTGAGCTGTTGTTGAGCTACCTGGAGTAGTTACTGCACCAGTGTCAGCAAAAGCTGGAGCGACGATAGCGACAAGAGAGAGTGCAGTCAAAGCTGCAGATGAGAATGTGATTATTTTTTTCATAAAGTGTGTAAACTTCCTTTCTCGAAGTAAATTAAAGACTATTTTGTTTTAGACTTTTGCTCTTTTTTTGACAAGATAAAGCAAAGTCGCGAGTAGAATAATAGATGACCCAACAGGGAGGAGCGTGTTTGCACTTTCTCCTGTCTTAGGTAGGGTTCCTTTTGGAACGATAACTTCCAGGCCATTTCCTGGGGAAAGTCCTGGAGCTTGCAGTTTAGGCAAATTAGGATTTGCGATAAACGTCACTGTTGATGTGCTCGTCACTGTATCTGCTATAATGGCATCCGCACGAGCCGGAGGTCCTATGAGATGCAAGAGGACAAGAGCAACAATGATTTTTTTCACTCTAGTTTTCTCCTTTCTTTTTTTGAAGCTTCCTTACTATGCTTCTTGGTTTCTATCATTGTTGATAAAAACCAAGAAGCATAGTAAGGATCTCTTTTCCTAATCTGTTGATTTGCCTTTAGTCTTTTTTATTCTCAACGGATTCTTCATTTTCTTCTTCATCTTTTTTGCGACGTTTAAAGAGAAGGAAAATAATGATTAACAGCAGAAGTATGATAACGGCAAAGCCTACGATAAGTAACCAATCGATTTTAGGTTTGTGGTTGATTGTGGCATCTTTAGCATTTAAACTGCTTGCTTTTGCTCCTGTGATTATAAAGTCTTTATCAAAAACCCATTTGTAATCATATTTTGTGACTTGTCCATTGACTATGGTTTGATATTTACCCTTGTCATCTTTACCACCATAAACGGTCATCTTGAGATGATATTTTCCGGGTTTGAGAGGTTCAGATGTTTTACCATTGAGAGCACCCGGGATAGAAACTGGAATGGCTAGGTTGAAGTTTGAGTTAGGTGCCATTTCCATAGCGACGTTGTTATAGGTATATTTGATGGATGAATCATTATATTTTGTCACGACAGCATCGGTATTCATCTGCATGAGATAAGCAGGGGCGCTATTCGTTAGGTTTGCTGTAATTACATTTCGACCATTTACTTGGTCTGGACCAACTTTACCTAGGTTAAGGGTTGGGTCAACTTTTGCTATATCATTTTGCAGGACAAGTCCAATCACATAACGATAGCGGTTGGTGATAGAAACGCCACTACTTTTTTGAGTGCTTTCTGAAGTGCTAGCATCTTCAAAGTTAAATCCTCCAGCAATTACTCCTTTGATGTTTTCATCAGGCATTGTTACTGTGGCGGTTACGGTTGTTGTACTTTTGGGCTTTATTGTCAGCGTTTGAGGAAGTTTAACATAGTCTTTTAAATTTATTTTTAATGAAGGGTCTGGCTTGACTAAGTCTGGAGTGTAGCCTACATTTCCTGATTGACTTGTGAAGGCTGTTCCAAAAGTTGTTTTCACTTTAATCGTCTGATTTGAATTATTATTTAAGGTAAACTCTACGTTTTGAGTCTGCTTTGGTTTCAAAAGAAGATTGAAGTAGCCAAGGTTTTGTCCAACTTGATTTTCACCTATTTTGGGTGTGACTGAAAAATTTGCAGAATCTGCATGAACGGTATGAGTTGCATTTATTAAAACTGAAAGACTAACTAAACTTACTAGAATAAACTTTTTATTTTTCATTGTTGCCTCCCTCTTTTCTTTTTGTTTACAAAAATATTATATCATTGCATAAACATTTCTAAAACAGATATAAATAGCACTTTTAGGTTTTGTAATTGTACTTAATTTTTTAAAAATCATATTATCATTTATAAAATATACTAAAAAAAGTGGCTCAACCATGCGTATTTTTAAGACTTCAGGATAAAAAAAAAAAAAAAAACGTTCATTATTCAGAACGATTTTTCTTTGTTATTCTCTTGTCATATTGAATCTTTAAGGTATTACGAAAGTCTATAGCACCAATTCTCTTCAAAAATCTTAGTGTATCTTGCAGTTGATTTTTCCCTTTTTTTTCATCAATATAATAATAACAATAAAATGATTGAGCATAATTGATGATAACGCGACTCATCACATCTCCAGGCATAAAAAACTGCTCGGAAATTTCAAGAATTTCTTGAGCTTTTTCTTTTTCCCCAATATCAACATAGTTGAGAATTACTTTATAGAGAAAACGATAGATGAGCACTCGATAATATAGATCATTCTCATAGTATGCTTTATTATATAGAAAATCTTTTAAAACATTATCTATTAAAGTATCATTGAGTTTATCTCCGATATTTGCAAGAATTGAAAGTTCAAATAGTCCCCAAAACTGTACTCCTTTAAGATAATCTTCAAGTTCATCAATTTCTTCAGGAAGTAGATGTTGATAAAGTCCTTTGGCTGAATATGCTACTAGTTTTTGTTCTTTACTCCCCTTTTTATTTCCTTGATAAATTTCTTGGAGATGCTTAATATCTCTTTGATAATAAGATTGTTCAATCTCATCAAAAGTAGAAATATAACTATCTTGTTCGCCATTATTAATCATTAGGCTATAGTCCGATGGAGATACATTCATTTTTTGAAGGGCAAAGTCAAGTCGGTCAAAGGAGAGCATGCTTTTACCATTTTCAAAATTGGAGAGGGTTGACTTTGCAATCCCCAGTTCTTCAAAAGCTGAAAGCGAAAAACCGTGTTGAATTCTTAGGTCATGGAAGGCTTTCCCATATTTAAAATATACCATTTAATCTTCTTTCAATTAAATTAATTTTTTTAATATTATATTTCAAATTTAGGATTTTTGCAATTATTTTGCATAAAAAAACACTGATAAAATCAGTGAATTTTTTTTATTTACGTTTACGTGCAATCAAATGAACTGGCGTTCCTTCAAAAACAAAGGCTTTACGGATTTGATTTTCAAGGAAACGAAGGTATGAGAAGTGCATGAGTTCTTCTTCATTGACAAAAACAACAAAAGTTGGTGGTTTAATCGCTACTTGTGTTGCATAGAAAATCTTCAAACGTTTTCCTTTGTCCGTCGGAGTTGGATTAATCGCTACGGCATCCATAATGACATCATTCAAAACAGAACTTGAAATACGTAAGTTTTGTGCATGATGAATTTCTTTAATCATATCTGGAAGTTTGTTCAGACGTTGTCCTGTCTTAGCAGATACATAAACGATTGGTGCATAATCGAGGAATTTGAACTTTGTCCGAATTTCTAATTCAAAGTTTTTCATTGTATCGTTATCTTTTTCAAGAGTATCCCATTTATTGACAACAATTAAAATTCCTTTACCAGCTTCGTGAGCAAATCCAGCGATACGCATATCATATTCGCGAATTCCTTCTTCAGCGTTAATCACCATCAAAACGATATCTGAACGGTCAATCGCACGCATGGCACGCATGACTGAGTATTTTTCAGTATTTTCGTAAATTTTTCCTGATTTACGCATTCCGGCGGTATCAATCATGACAAATTCTTGGTCTTCAGAATCGACAAAGTGTGTATCAATCGCATCACGAGTTGTTCCTGCAATTGGACTAGCAATTACGCGGTCTTCGCCGAGAATAGCATTAATAAGAGATGATTTCCCAACGTTTGGGCGGCCAATCAAGCTGAACTTGATGACATTCTCATTTTCTTCTTCAATTTCATTAGGAAGATTTTGAACGATTGCATCAAGGACATCCCCTGTCCCAATCCCGTGAACAGCTGAAACAGGATAAGGATCGCCAAGTCCAAGTGAGTAGAAATCAAAGATTTCCATTCGACGTTCTGGGTTATCAACTTTATTGACAACAAGAATAACTGGTTTGTCTGTACGATAAAGAATATTAGCGACGGCTTCATCGGCATCTGTAATACCTGTTTCTCCGTCAACAACAGCGATGATAACATCTGCTTCGGTCATGGCAATTTCAGCTTGCGCACGAATTTCAGTCATGAAAGGTTCATCTGAAAGTTCAATCCCACCTGTATCGATGATATTGAATTTACGGGTTAACCATTCTCCTGTGGCATAGATACGGTCACGAGTTACACCTGGAATGTCTTCGACAATTGAGATGCGTTCTCCTGCAATACGGTTGAATATCGTTGATTTTCCGACATTTGGACGGCCAACGATGGCTACTGTAGGTAAGCTCATATTTTTATTTCTTTCTTTGTTTACTTATTGGATAAAAAATTATAATAGCGAAGGAGTTTGTAATCCATAGACTATATAATTTTAGACTTTGGTTTCGAGGTTCATTTTAGATAATTTCAATGCCAAACAGGCGAGTAAAAAATGGGGCTTGACTAAGACTTATCTTCATATTTTTAGCGAGTTGAGGTGTAACTTCCATGCGTTCAAATTGATTCGTAGAAAAATCAATTCCTGCAAGTGCTGTTTCCCAAAAATTTGCTGCTTCTAATTGATTTTTTAAAAGCTCCACATTCTTAAAATTACAGGCAGTAAAGAAGGTTTCTTTAGCTTCATTTTCTAAAAAACGGACTGACTTTAAGGTAGAACCTGAAAAATTTGCATAAGTCATTAGATTTTCTGTAAACTGAAGGTCTTGTAAGTGACTTTCAGTAAAATCAGTTCCTAGCAATTTGCAGGATTTAAAGATTGAGCGATAAATGCCAATTTTATTGAAGTTTAAATTGGAAAAATCACATTTTTCAAAAAGGCAATCTGTAAATTCACTGATCGTATTGTCAGTAAATTCAAAGGTTGTGTTTTTGAAAGAACAGCCTGAAAAAATAGTTCTTTGATTGATTGTCAAAGTTTCATCTATAAATTCTGCTTGATAAATTTCTCCATCAATAAAATCTTGACTTGTGGCTACTTGATAGGTGGCTGGAAGTTTTGGTTCTAAGATTTTCTTTAATTTCACAGTAATTTTTTCGCCTTTAAATTTTCTGTTGAGGCTGAAATTTCTGGTTGGCCCCACTGGTCAACAATCCGTTCAGACCATTTGTTTAAGCGTCTATTTCCAGCATATTCTTCTTGAACTTGGTCATATTTTTCAATGGTTTCAGACGTTTGCTCAACATATTTTTCTTTAAAAGCTGTTGCTTCCAAAGGAAGACGTGGTTTTACTTTGTTCAAACGTGCGGCTTTACCGAGTGCAATGCCAAAAATAGGATAAGTATAATCTGGCAAGTTCAAGACTTTAGAAATTTCTGAGGATTGGTCTCGAATTAAGCCAACCATCACCCCGTTGTAACCTAAAGATTCCGCTGCAAGAAGCGCATTTTGTCCAGCTGTTGCGGCATCAACTGATGTAATCAATAAACTTTCAATTCCTTGCGGTTGGAAATTGCCTTGATGTAATTCAACTGCCTTTTGGGCACGATTTAAATCGCCGACAAAAACTAAATATGCTGCACAATTTTTGATTGATTTTTGTGGTTGAAATTCATAAATCGCATCTTTTTGAGCTTGTGATTCTACAACAATCACAGAATATGATTGGAAATTTTTCCATGTTGATGCCATTTGAGCAGCTTTTAAGATTTTTTCTAAATCTTTAGGCTCAATTGCTTCTTCTGTAAAATTTCTAACCGAAGTGTGGTTCATCATTAAATCAATCGTTTCATTTGTTTCAGTCATGACGTCTATTCGTCCCCTCTAATCGCATTTCTTCCGCCAAATATTTCACGCGTTCCATAACACGTTTTGCTGGCCAAATTTCATCAGCTCGCTTGGTTTCGGCTAAATGCTGTTCTAATTCTTCCATTCTTAAATTTGAAGTGAAGAAAGTCGGGAGATTTTCTTGCATGCGATGTTGTAAAATGACTTGTAAAATACTGTCACGAACCCAAGCGTTGTTTTGCTCTGCCCCAATATCATCCAAAACTAAAACTTGGCTGGCTTTTATTTCATTGACCCAGACTTTGGCATTGTCAAAATCTAAATCAGAAATGAAAGTGGGATAATGAAGGAGCGTGGTTGAAATTCCTTTTTTGGCTAATTCGTTTGCCATTGCCGCAAGCATGAAAGATTTCCCAACACCAAAATCTCCATAAAGATAAAGTCCTTTTTTCTTGGGAAAATTAGTAATAAAATCAACTAGGGCTTGGTATGGTTTGATTCTTTGAACATCATCAAGGGCAATATCTGCCAAAGTGACTTGTTTTAAATCTTTTGGAAGTCCAATAATATTCACACGTCGCAAAAGGTTTTGAGCTGCTTGTTGCTGCGCCAATTCATTTGTCGTTTGATATGAAACATCAGCATAGCCGTGATTCATGATTAAAACAGGTTCATAACCATCAGCTGCCCGTTTTTCACCTTTTTCAAATTTTTCATGCTCACGAACGTATTCATAAAACTTGGAGTAAGAGCGTTGAATTTCGTCAGAAGTCATTTGATGTTGGGCAATAAAAGCTTGCACATCAGCATTTTTTAATACTTCTGCGACTAATTTTTCAAAATTTTCACGGATGTCTTGACGTTTTCCTAAGATGTCTCCGATAGATTCCATTAATTTTGCTCTCCTTTCAGTTTTTTGAGAGAGTCAAGCCTTATTTTCTCAAGTTTTGCAAGTTCTTCTTGGCTTGTCTTATTTTCATAATCTGGATTTGACCATTTTGGTGCTTCTTTTTTGATTTTCATTGGTCGTTTTTCAGCTCCAGTTTTAGCTTTAGCAGCAGCTAATTCTTCTCGTTCCAAAATTCGTTTTACCGCTGTTTCAGCTGTAAATACTTCATTTCTCATCCAGTCATTGGCTAATGCATTTACAAAATTTGGATTTAATGATGCATTTTTTTGCTGTACTAAAACATAGTGAATCAAAATATTTTGGACTTCTGCTGGCAAATTTTGGCGACTTAAATTAGTTAAAAGTTTATGTTCTTCCGAACTGACAAAGCCTCCAGCTTGCGCTTTTATCTGTCGGATGAAATCATCTGGTTCATGAGATTTACTGATGACAATCAAATCGGCAAAGGCTTTAGGAAAGGCTGAGAGTGCTGGTTGCGGTTGGCTAGCTCCTGAAAGACTTCTCATCAAATTATTCATGTTCAAACTTTTATCAGCATTGGCTGTTTTTTCTGCTTGCTTGAATAATTCGTACCAATTGAGTTCAAATTTTTCTGCTAGTGAATAGAGCGTTAAGGAGTCTTGATTTTCATTGTTTAAATGATAGCCTTGACGTTCCATAATACTTTTAAAGGCCCCCATATCAAAACGTTCATTTGTATTTGAAGGGTTTTGTTGAGCTTGTGAGTCAAAACTAACTTTATAAACTTCATGAAATTTCTTGGAAACTTCTTTTCCTTTCGGTTCCATTCTTTTAGCTAAAGCAGCTACTCGGTTTTCACCAATTCTTGAAATCAAAAGTTGTCTATAAAAATCATCTGCAAGAAAATTTTCAAAATTTAGCGGACTTTTTACTTCAAAATAAAGACTGGTATGATCATCATAAACGCGAACTAATGATAAGCCAGATAATTTATCTAATGCTTCAATAAAAGGATTGAGACCGAGATTTAGATATTCCAAAAAGTGAGAAATTCTTCCAGTAGAGAAGCTTAGCATTAACTGATAAAGGGCAAAGGCATCCGTGCCAATGATTGGTAAATAGAGCAGACGAAAAGCCTCAGCATCAAAGCTGGTCTTTCCTCGATTAAGCATTGTAAATGAATCTCCTGCTCTCATTTTTTCCTCACTTTTTACTGACAGAAAGTTCAGCGAGCTGATCTTTCTTTTATTTGCCGATAAAATGCTCTCTATTCAGTCGCTTTTTACTGACGGATTTATTTTTTGGTAATATTTTTAAGGAGCTCTTCTAATTCACTGACATCTTTGAATGAACGATAGACGCTAGCAAATCTGATATAGGTGATATCATCCAATTCAGCTAGTTCTTGCATCACAAATTCACCAATGACATCTGATTCAACTTCATTACTGTCTAGTTGACGGATTTTTCTTTCAACATTTGCAACTGTTGTTTCAATATCTTCACTTGATACTGGGCGTTTGTATGCTGAACGAACTAAACCACGAACAATTTTTTCACGATTAAAGGGTTCACGTTTGTCATCTTTTTTGATGACTAAAAGGGGCATTTCTTCGATACGTTCAAAGGTTGTGAAGCGAAAACCACATGATTCACAAACACGACGACGGCGAATAGCATCTTCGGCTTGTCTTGAATCAACAACTTTTGATTCTTCAGAAGAACACTTTGGACATCTCATTTTATTCTCCTTAATAGATAATAAATTCTTATTAATTTTACTGACAGAAAATTGGTTTAGACTTTCTTATTCTGTCAGTAATTTTTTTCATTAGTTTTAATGACAGAAAGCAACTTATTTACTTCTTAGGCAAAAATTTTGCTTCTAATCGATAAATTACTTGACCTTTTTGTGAGAATTTTTGCTCATACTCGGTCATTACATTTTGAGGTGCAAATTCTTCGTCTTGGTGTAAATCTAACCAAACTTTTTTAAGTTCCATGCCATAGTTAGCTAAAGAAACTAAAGAATATTCAAACAATCCACGATTGTCAGTTTTGAAATGAATTTCACCTTCAGGACGTAAAATCTTTTCATAAGTTGCAAGAAAAGATTTATAAGTCAAACGACGTTTTTCATGACGTCCTTTTGGCCAAGGGTCAGAAAAGTTCAAATAGACTTGGTCAATTTCACCATCAGCAAAATATTCACTCAAAGCAGCTCCATCAACAAGCATCATTTGTACGTTTGGCAAATCTGCTTCAATTGCTTTATCTAAAGCATAAGATAAAACTGATAATTGCATATCAATTGCAATGTAATTTATTTCTGGATGAAGAGCTGCCATTCCTGTGATGAAAGCTCCTTTTCCACAACCCACTTCAATATGAATCGGATAATCATTTCCAAAACGTTCTGACCAACGTCCTTTAAATTCCGCTGGATTTTCAACTACGATATGTGCGTTTTCAGCAAGCATTTCGCCTGCTCCTTTACGATTTCTGACGCGCATTTTTACCTCAATTTTTTAATTTTTGATAGAAAATCAGCAAAAGTGATCTTCTATTTCTTTATTTTTATTATTCAATTATAAGCCAAAAAATAGGAAGGTCCAAACCCTAGCCTATTTTTACTAAAATAATTCACAAAATTTACGAAGTCCCAAGATTTCTTGATTCACTTCTTTCATTTTTCCTCTAGAAAGATATTCAGAGATTTGGCGAAGAAAAGAAAGTTTTCCATACCAAGCCACTTTATCCATAATATCTGAACGAGGTCTAACACCAGATGTCATCAACCACAAAGACCAGTTATTTGGTTTAATATAATGTGATAAAACATGTGCCATATCAACCATTGAATCTGATAAAAAGACGGTATCCCAATCTACTAAATAAATTTTTCCTGAATTATCATCCACTAACCAATTTTTATGATTGACATCGCCATGAACGACTACGACCTCTTCATTTTTGATTTCGGGAACTTGTTGACGCATTTCTTCAATGATTCCTGACAAAAAATGATTTGTTCGTAAAGCCTCAGTATTTTGGACACAATCCTCTAATAATTGTTCAGGAAGAATAATTTGACTTCCCAACTTCTTATAAGATTCAACCAATTTTTTTGAGTCATGCAAATGTGCTAAAATATGATTAATTTGGCGGTCTTCCATATCCTCAGGACTTAGTGTATGACCGTCAATCCAAGGTTGAGCAGATAAGGTATCGCCTTCAGCCGTACGTTTTGTCCATAAGACTTTTGGCGTGATTCCCTCAAGATAAATACTCGGCAAAAAAGGACTACCGTTTTTTTTAATAAAAACGCGTTCCTGATCACTTTTCCCAAAAAATGCATTGCCTGAGCCACCTTTAACAGGCGTCATATCCCAATCGGCTTTCATCATCCTTATCTCCTCCTTTCCTTTAAAAATTGATTAATCATTATTTGAACCATTTACTTTATTCCTCAAACTTATGCGTTTGGATAGTGAATTAAAATAGTTTGAGTCAAAATGTCAGCATATTGATATGACTCAGTTGTTTTTGGACCACGAGCCGGAATATTTTCAATAATGAAATGTGTTGCATAGGCTTCAATCAAGTTCACTTTATGACGATTTTCGCGTTTACGACCAAATTGTGAAGTAATTTCAATCGTTTCACCCAAGTGTGCTTGAACTTTTTCACGAATGTCAACGATTTTTCCTATTTCTTGATTTTGGTTATCCATTTTTTCCTCCAAATAAGACGTAAAAGTCGGATTTCTCCGAACGCTTACCTTATAAATCTAATTTTATCCTTGATTATATCTCTCTTTTTTGATTAAAAGAATCAAATTTTATAATGTATTCTTTATCGTTCATTTTTATTAATAAAGAGAATTAGACAATTACTCATATTATAACACGAATTAGTCAAAAAAATCTAGTCGCCATATCGGTTATCAATACTTGCGAATTTATTATGCTCTTTAATAAAGAGTAATTCGACTGTTCCACGGCTTCCTGAACGGTTTTTTTCAATAATAACTTCAACTTTATTATCTTCCAGAATCTCTTCACCGTCTTCATCTTCACCAGTTCCACGTTCATAGTAGTCATCTCGATAAAGAAATGCGACAATATCGGCATCTTGCTCGATTGACCCAGATTCACGGATATCAGACAAAACTGGTCGTTTATCTTGACGTTGTTCCACTCCACGTGAGAGCTGTGAAAGGGCAATAACAGGAACTTTTAATTCTTTAGCTAAAATTTTTAACTGACGAGAAATTTCAGAAACTTCTTGTTGACGATTTTCTCGACCAGTTCCAGAAATCAATTGTAAGTAGTCAATAACAATCAAACCAAGATTTCCTGTTTCTTGGGCTAATTTTCTTGAACGCGCCCGAATTTCAGAAATCTTTATCCCTGGTGTGTCATCAATATAAATACTTGCTCTTGATAAAGTCCCTGTTGCCATGAAATAATCATTCCATTCTTGGTCATTTAATTGTCCAGTACGCAAGCTGTGTGAATCAATTGAACCTTCGGCAGCAATCATCCGACTGACAAGACTTTCTGCCCCCATTTCAAGAGAGAAAATTGCAACGGTTCGGTCTTGCTTTGTCCCAATATTTTGAGCAATATTTAAGGCAAAGGCTGTTTTACCAACCGCTGGACGAGCCGCAAGAATGATCAATTCTTCTTCATGAAGACCTGTTGTCATGTTATCTAAAGCAGGATAACCTGTTGCGATACCTGTGATATTGGACTTTTGTTGAGCTTTTTGCTCAAGGTCATCCATATGAATCGCTAGAACATCAGAAATTTTCTTAAAGCCGTTTGTATTACGCCCTTGTTGGACGTCAATTAGACTTTTTTCTGCTTGAGCTAAAATATCGTCCGCTGGTGAATCTTGTTCATATGCTTTTTCGACTGATTCAGTTAGACGATTTATCAGTTGACGGAGTAATGATTTTTCAGCAACAATCTTGGCATAATAGGCCGCATTTGCTGCGGTGGGGGTTGCGGTGGCAAGTTCTGCAATATAAGCAATCCCACCAATTGCCTCCAGCTCCCCTTGATTTTCAAGATGTGAACGGATGGTTAAGACGTCAATTGCTTCACGAGCATCAGACAATTTTTCCATTGTCCGAAAAATTATCTTATGAGCATTTTTATAGAAATCATCTGAACTTAAAAATTCTTTAATTTCGACTAAGCGTTCGCTATCTAAAAAAACAGCCCCAAGAACGGCCTGCTCAGCAGCTAGGTCTTGAGGCGGGGCTTTTATTAAATCAATTTCGGGCATTTAGTTTAGGCCTCGCTAATTTTGACTTTAACCACGGCTGTCACATCACGGTGAAGTTTAACTGGTACATCTTTTGTTCCCAAAGCTTGAATTTTGTTAATCAATTGAATTTTGCGTTTATCTAACTTGAGATTAAATTGACTTTTAAGGGCTTTTGCGATATCTGCTTTATCTACAGCACCAAAAGTGTGACCTGTTTGTCCAACTTTCATCTTAATTTCAACAACAGTGTCTTCTTTTTCAAGAACTTCTTTAAGGGCTTTTGCTTCTGCTAAAAGTTCTGCTTCTTCTTTTTCCTTAGCTTTGGCTTGACCTTTCACTTCAGAAAGAGCAGCTGCTGTAGCAACTTTTGCCAAATTTTTCTTAATTAAAAAGTTTTGAGCATAACCTGTTGGGACTTCTTTAATTTGACCTTTTTTTCCTTGTCCTTTAACGTCTTCTAAGAATACAACTTTCATTTTTCGTTTTCTCTTTCTTTTAGTATTTCAATTAAATCTTCTTGCACTTCATCGATATATTTTTCATAGATTTGGGTTGCAGCATTATTAAAATGTCCACCACCACCCATTTGCTCCATAATCGTTTGGACATTAAAGCCATTTCGAGAACGAGCAGAAATAGAAATATAGCCATTATTATGTTGCGTAATCGCAAATGCAGCAGTAATCCCTGCCATATCTAGGAGAGTGTCAGCAGCTTTTGCTGTTGCTATATTATCATATTTTTGGTGCTTAAGTCCAACTCCTAAAGCAATTCCTGGTAAAACCATTTTTGCATTAAGAACAATTTCATTGGCCTTCTTATATTTATCAAAGTCAGTAGCCATAATCATTTTAATCAAATCGTTATCAGCTCCACGAGAGCGGAGATAAGCTGCTGCTTCAAATGTTCTTTCAGTCGTTGTTTTTGTAAAGTTTTTGGTGTCTAATTCAATCCCCGCAAGAACAATACTAGCTTCAATGGTTGACATTTTTCTTTGATTATTATCATGGAATTGAAGGATTTCGACAGTTAATTCACTAGCAGAGCTTGCTGATGATTCAATATATGACAGAAGTGCATGCTCTGGGAAATCATCATCACGTCTGTGGTGGTCAATGACCACTAATTTCTCAAATGATTTATAGAATTCAAGATTTAAAGTTTGACTTGTTTTTGAATGGTCAACCATGATAAGTAATGAATCTTTTTTCTTCAGTTTTTGAGCAGTTTCTAACTTAACAATGTGCGTAAAACCGTCAGAGGACTCATTCATTTTATTAATTGCACGCTCAACATCTGGCAATAACTGTTCAGGATCATAAACGACAAAGGCTTCTTTTCCAGACATATTAGCAAATGCCTTCATAGCCACTGCTGCTCCAAGCGCGTCCATATCTGTAAAGCGATGCCCTACAATAAAGACATCTTCTGCCTCAGCAATAATTGTCCGAAGTGCTGTTGAAATGGCCCGTGCTCTTGTTCTGCTTTTTTGCGTTCTACTCTCCGAATTGCCGCCGAAATAAACGGGACGAGCTTGAGGGGTATTTTCTCTCAGTACAACTTGATCTCCACCACGGACTTGGGCTAATTCAAGATTATTTAGAGCAACTTTACCAATGGCTGGAAAATCATTCCAACCATAAGCCACACCAACTGAAAGAGTTAAAGGAATTTCTTTTTGAGATGAAAGTTCTCGAAATTCCTTTAGAACAGAAAATTTATCGTTAATCATTTTTTCAAGAATACGATAATCACAGAAAAAATAATGGCGACTGCTATTAATACGGCGAAGATAAACTCCGTATTTGTCAGCAAATTCTTCTAAAAATGAAGCGATAAAACTATTAATGGCTGTTCGACCGCTGTCAGTAATTAAATCTGTAGCATCATCATAATTGTCAACAGAAATCGCACCAATAACCGCACGACTGTCATTAAATTCTGATTTAAAAGCAACTTCTTTTGTGGCATCAATTAAATAAATAAGATTCTTATCAGAATCAAGTTCTGCAACATATTTTTGCTTACCAAGGGTGATATACTGGTCATCGCTCGCATTTTTCAATATCTTTTTAATATCGTCACGATTGATAACTTTGTCATTTCCCTTAAAAATCATATCAATGAATGGATTAAACCACTCAGGTTCAAAGGTTTCACTATTAAAACGGATGACCCCAATCGGCATATTATCCAAGGTAGCATTGAGCGAATTTTCTGCTTCATCATTAATTTTACGAATAAAATCTTGACGACGCAATTGATAGTTTTGAGTTTGTGATAGTAAAATGAGTGTAATCGCTATGTTCAAAATCAACAAATAAATTAAAATTGACCAACGTGTTGCTGAAACATGAACAACAACGGTCTCAATGATTTGAACAATAACCATTATGATAATAATAGCAAGCGGTGAAAACCGACGGACAAAATTCATAATATTACTCCTATATTCCTCTATTTTAACATAGGACAGAAAAAACTTAAAGAATCACCGATTTGTCAGTGATTTTTTCTTTTAAAATGTTTATTAAGCCTTTATCATCTTTAGTGATGATTCTGTCAGTAATTTTTGAATAGCTGTCAGTGAATCTACCTTTAAGTCAGCCTTCTCTTGATTCATGCCAAAGCGCTTGTCTTCAATTGCCCAAACGGTCGCACCAGCTGCTTCTCCAGCTTGAATTCCTTTTTCAGAATCCTCAATAATCAAAGTTTCAGAAGGTGTTACACCCAATTTCTTCATTGTTGATTGATAAATTTCTGGATTTGGTTTCGTTTGTTTAAAGTCATTTCCTGAAACCACTACTTCAAAATAAGAATTCAATTGATGAATATCTAACATTTGTTTGATATCAAACATTGACGAACTTGAAGCAAGTGCAATTTTTACTTCTTTTTGACGTAAAAATTCTAAAATATCAGGCACATCAGAAAATAAAAGTTCTGCATAAGGCATTGGATGATCTTCTTTGAATTGCTCATAGTCTTCTTGCAATTCACTCGCTTTGTCTTCATCAAAAGCCCCTTGCAAAATTCGTGGCCAAATATCTTTCATATTTCCACCAATAAAATCACTAGGCGTCAAGTGGCTGATAGAAATTCCATGACCACCAAAAAATTCTTCTCTTCTTTGTAAATAATAACGTTCGGTGTCTACAAGAACACCATCCATATCAAAAATCACTGCTTTAAATTTCATAGAACCATTATAGCACAGTATCTAAGCATGGTTCAATAGACTTCATTATAAAAGTATTTTTATTTTTTACGAAATTTAGTTGACAAGACAACTAATTTGAGATATATTATATTCGACGGAGGAATTTATGGAAGACAATCAATATGAATATCAAGGAATCCAATTTATTGGGAAGCTTTCTTCTGAAATTTATAGAAGAGGTTATATTTATTTCACAAAACGCTTAGTGCCTTTTGACATCAATTATATTCAATTGCTTTGTTTGATTTCTTTATATATCAAAGACAATCAAAGCCAAGAACAAATTACTGATGATTTAAGTATCGATAAATCTAGTGTTCATCGAGCAATTAAAGGTCTGATTGAAAAAGAATACGTTAGCAGAGTCCGCGATGAAAAAGATAAACGTGTTTATCGTGTCTCATTGACTCAAAAAGCAAGAGACATCCAAACTCAAATTGAAGAAATGACAAAAGAGAGGGAAAACTTGCTATCAGAGGGAATTGATCCCCAAGAAAAAGCAATTGCATTTAAAGTATTGAATCAAATGACTCAAAATGCAAATCAAATTTATGAAGAGGAAAAGAAGAAAAATGACAAATAATTTAAAAAGAGCGGTTGTACTAGGCGGTGGCGGACATTTTGGTATCGCTTGGGAACTTGGATATCTTAGAGGTCTAGAAGAAGCTGGGCTGCCCATTAGAGAGGCCGATATTTTTGTTGGAACATCTGCTGGTTCACAAGCAAGCGTAATTGTTAGCTCAGATAAAGATTGGGATTTAATCTGGAAGGAACAGATTGAAAAAGAGATTAGTGAAATCACTCCCATCTCCGATGAAAAAATGGGAGAGCTTTTCAAAACATTTGAAAACATTGCTAAAAATTCTCATTCAGCCAAAGACTGGATTGCTGCTGAAGCTGAAATTTCTAAGAAAACCCAACCTTTTATCTCTAAGGAGGAACGATTAGCTATGCTTAAAGAACGTTATGGTTCAGGTCAAGCCCGCTGGAACAGCAAATTACGAATCGTTGCAACCAATATTGAGGATATTGAGCGTCAAGTTTTTGATGAAAATTCAAATGTTGATATTCTAGTGGCTTTACAAGCAAGTGGAGCCCTTCAAGGCGTCTGGCCTTCAGTTGAAATCAATGGAAAACATTTTTTTGATGGTGGTTCTTTTTCAATGGAGAATCCAGATGTCGTTGCTGATGCCGACAAGATGCTTGTTCTTTCAACTGGACTACCTGTCGATGTTCCATATAAATTAGAGGATTTACTCGCTCAATTAGAGAAAAAAGGGACAGAAACCAGCCTGGTTCTTCCCTCTGAAAAAACAATGAATATTTTAAAAGATTTTAACTATAATACGGTGGAAGCAAAAATTCGTCCCTTTGTTGCTCAAGCAGGTCGTGAACAAGGACAAGCTGAGGCTGCTCTGATAAAAGAACGCTGGTTATAATTCATTTCTTTTGAAGACACTAACTTTCAAATTGTCTCTTATCAAATCAAAACTTACATTAACTACTTTTAATGTAAGTTTTTTAAGTATTATCATCAAAATAATTATTTATTGAATACTGCAGAAAGAAAATAGGGTATAAATGAGTTATTTATTGAAAATTATCTGAAAATTAGCTATAATAAATCAATTTATAATTTAATTTAATCTTGAAGGAAGGTAATATTTAGTGAAAGTTGCAAAATTTGGAGGTTCGTCTCTCGCATCAGCTTCGCAAATCAAAAAAGTTTTTGATATTGTTCAAGCCGATAAACAAAGAAAATTTATTGTGGTTTCTGCACCAGGCAAACGTTCGGGGGCTGATACTAAAGTTACCGATGCTTTGATTGCTTATTATAAAGCTTATAAATCAGCTGATGAAAAAGGAATTCACTATTATCAGAATTGGATTATTGAAAGATTTCGAGAAATCTATGATGAACTTGGCTTAAAAAGTCCAGTCATTAATCAAATCGCAGAAAATATCAACCATTTAGCCCAGTTAGATTTAGATAATGTTTTTACTTATGATACTTTTTTAGCCGCTGGTGAAAATAATAATGCTAAATTAGTCGCAGATTTTTTCAATCATTCTGGCTTACCAAGTCGCTATGTTCATCCATCAGATGCTGGAATTATGGTTTCATCTGATCCTGGAAATGCTCGATTGCTTGGTGGAGCTTATGAACATATTAAATATCTTAATGAACTTGAAGAAACATTAATCATCCCTGGTTTTTTTGGAATCACAAAAGAGGGTGAGGTTTGCACTTTTTCCCGTGGTGGTTCTGATATTACTGGCTCAATTATTGCGGCTGGTGTGCGAGCTGAACTCTATGAAAACTTTACTGATGTGAATGGAATTTTCGCTGCTCACCCTGGCATCGTTAAGAATCCAGCTTATATCTCTGAATTAACTTACCGTGAAATGCGAGAACTTGCTTATTCTGGTTTTTCTGTTTTACATGACGAAGCACTCGTTCCTGCCTATCGTGCCCATGTTCCTTTGGTCATCAAGAATACAAATAACCCTGATCATCCCGGAACAAAAATTGTTGTTCAAAGAGAGACTAAAGGCTCACCTGTCGTTGGAATTGCTTCATCTAGTGCCTTCTCTTCTCTTTATGTCAGTAAATATCTGATGAACCGTGAAGTTGGATTCGGCCGAAAAGTCCTTTCTGTATTGGAAAATTTAGGAGTTCGTTTTGAGCATATGCCAACTGGTATTGATGACATGTCTATCATTATTCGCAGCCGCTATCTAACTCAACCTATTTCAAAAGCCCTTATTTCTAATCTTACAGAATCGCTCCATCCGGATGAAGTCTATATTGACCGTGATTTCTCTATTATCACCATTGTTGGTGAAGATATGAAGGAACACGTTGGGGTTACCGCTAGAGCAACAGCAGCACTTTCTAAACAAGGCATTTCAATCGCTATGCTTTCGCAAGGTTCAAGCGAAGTTTCCGTCATGTTTATTGTCAAAGAAAAATACGAAAAAGAAGCTCTAAAAGCGATTTATTCAGCCTTTTTTGAATAAAATATGTTAATAAAAAACAGCTCTAAGAGCTGTTTTTTATTCTTCTATTTTTTCGACTTTTTCAAGTGCCTCATTGGAATTACCACGACTGCTAAAATTATTTAATAAGTCAGGGACGTCAATTCCCATTGTTCCTAGGACATCAAGGCCCTGTTTAAGGCTTTCTTGTGACATTCCGAGAATTTTTGACGAACCTTCTCCACCATAAATATTAATAGAATCAACAGCTTGAAGATTACTTGATACACTAGCAACAACTTCTGGAAGAATTTCAAGTGCCATGTTCAATTTAGCCGCATCATTCATTTTTTGCATTGCTTCGGCTTTTTTATCAATTGCTTCGGCTTCGGCAAGCCCTTTAAGGCGAATCGCTTCGGCTTCAGCTTTACCAGTTGCTTCAATAGCTGTAGCTTCGGCCATTGCTGTTACTTCACGTTGTTTAGCTGTAGCTTTGGCTGTAGCTTCAATAGCGGCTGCTTCGGCCTGTGCTCTCACTTCGCGTTCACGCGCATCGGCTTCGGCTTTAGCAATTTGTGCAGCCTTGGCAGCCTCGGCAGCTTTTACGACATTGGCTTCATTTTCTTGTGCTTTACGGAGAACTTCTTGAGTTTCTAAGTCAGTTTCTCTTTGCTTTTTAATCAATTCAACTTGCATTTCAGCTTCAGTTGTTTCTTTTTTAGAAATTGCTTCTTGAATCGCGTAAGCTTGGTCAGCAGAGGCTTGTGCTTGGTCAGCTTGAGCTTTTGCTTCAGCAGCAGCAATTGATTGTTCTTGCTCATAGTGAGCTAAACTGATTGCTTTTTCCTTTTGGGCATTGGCAACTTGAGTTGCGGCAAGTGCTTCAGCTTTTTGGGCATCTTGATCAGCCGCTGCTTTTTGAATACGAGTTTCCTTGTCAGCATTTGCAACAGCAATCGCTGCTTCTTGTTGAACACGCGCTACTTCTTTAGCACCTAATGCTTTGATGTAGTTTTGGTCATCACGAATATCATTAATAACGAATGAAACGATTGAAAGTCCCATTTTTGAGAGATCAGTCCCTGCTTGACCTTGAACTTCAGCTGAAAACTTATTACGGTCTTCGATTAGTTCAGATACTGTCATTGTTCCAACAATCGCCCGAAGATGTCCACGAAGGACTTGGTCAGCCATTGCGTCACGTTGTTCATCTCTTTTACCTAAAAATTGCTCAGCAGCTGTCGCAATATCTTGCAAAGTAGAACCTACTTTAATCATAGCTGTGGCTTCAACCGTTACTGGAATTTTATCTTTCGAGAGAACTTTTTCCGTTTTAATATCGATTGCAGCAGATTGTAAGCTGAGGTATCTCGCATTTTGGAAGATTGGTAAAACAAAGGTACCAGAACCACGAACCACTTTTAATCGATTCCCTTGTGAGTCTTTATTGACACCTTTTGAACCTAGACCTGAACCATAAACGATAAGGGCCGCTTGAGGTCCTGATTTTTTGTAGTTTGCAGCGATAATTCCTAATAGAATTAAGATAATAACAATCACCACAATTGCCAAAATATAAAGTAGTGGCATAATGTCTCCTTTGTATAATAAATTTTATTTATTTGAGCAATTTTTAGGTTCTCTATTGCTAATAAATCGTTTGTTGATAAGGAATAACGTAAGCAATTCCTGCTTTACTCTCGATAATCAGAACTTGCGCTCCTGATTCAATTTGCTCGATATTATCCTTATTTGGTAGATAAATTTTTGCAGGCATTGTTTTACGTGATTCATTGACAAAGGTCGTCATAACTTCGCCAGTCGCCTCTTTTGAACTGATGGCTGTTGTCAGAATTCCTGTCAGTAAATCTTTTTCATCCGCATTATACTTTTGATCTGACATTTTGTTAAAAAATGCCATTCCTGGGAGTAATAAGATTGTTAAAAAGATGATGAGTACAATGATAATCAAAGTAATGATAATAAATAGCATCCCTTATTCTCCTTGAAAGCCTTTTGTTACGCTTTCTTAATATTATACCATTTTATGAAGAAGCTTATCAGTAAAAAATTGTTATTTTCTTATTTATTTTCGTGTTTTTTAGCGGCTACTCTTTTTTGTCGTTCTAGTTCTTTTTTTATTTTTCCTTCTGGAGCAAATTTTTCTTCCCAATCTTCTGGTTTTAAGACTTTGTGTGTGATCGGGTCAAAGTGTGGACGTCCATCCGGGAAAATTTTCCCCATATTTGCTCGATGAACAGCATTGAAAATTTCATAGGGGTCAATTCCTGAAAGGACAAGCGAGCCATAAGTGAAATAGAGCAAATCAATCATAGCATCTACTTGGCCAGTCAAGCTGTCTTCATTATGCTCTTTTAAAGTCACTTTATTTGCTGCCTTATCAACGGCTTGATGTAAATTATTCACAAGTTCTGTAAATTTCTCTTGGTTACCGTCAGCAGAGGCGTAAAGAAATTCGACAATTTCTTCGACTTTGAAATCAGCCCGGAAACTTGCTTCTGTTGGCGAAAAGGCTTTAGGAATTTCTTGTGTTTTTCCATCCATTAATCGGTGGAAATCTTTTACTTTATTGAAGTTTTGGTCTTTAGAAACAAAGTCTTTTTCAACAGAATAATGAATTAAGCCATAGTAGGCTAATGCTTTGGCGATTCCATCTTGATTATTGGTATCTGTAATATAAGTTGCAACCTCTTTTACAACTGAGACCGCATTGCCCATCGCAATCCCATAACCAACTCCAGAAATCATCGTCAAATCATTTTCCGAATCGCCAAAACACATGACTTGGTCTAAAGTAAAACCATAGTGTTCTCCTAATCTTTGAATTCCTGGTAATTTTCCTCCTGATTTTGAAATTAAATCAACAGAATAAGGATTGCTTCGTGTCACCAGTAATTCTGGAAATGCCTCTTGTAGGCGAGCCGTTTCGTTTCTTGTTGCAACCATCATTGCCTGATAAATTACTTCTTCTTCATTATCAGCTAAATTTGAATTTTGCGGTAAAACTCTGCGAATAATGTGTTTAAAACTGTTTCTTGCCACCCCAGAAGTACCTGAGGGCAAAACGCCTGACAAAAAACTGGCTAAACGTGTCTCGCCAAATTTTAAAAGGCCAGAGCCATTTACACCGTGGGCTGTTCCCAAAGAGATGTCAGAATGGTTTTCAGTGGCATAATTTATCAGGTTTTTTAAGGATTTTTGTTCTAAAGGATTTTGAAAAATCACTTCTTTTGGTGTGAAAATATACTGACCGTTGTAACTTACAGCAAAGTCTAAATCTAAATCTTCTAATAATGGCATGACAAAAGCTGGGCCTCGCCCGGTGGCAATCCCGACAAAAATATCTTTTTGACGTAGCTCTTGTATTGCTTTACGAGTACTTGTTGCTACTCCTCGTGTTGAAGTAAACAGGGTTCCATCTAAATCAAAAAATACTGCTTTTATATCCATCTCTCAAATCTTTTCTAGCTTTGGCAAAGCTTTCATTTATTAACTAAATTATACAGTAATTTTAATTCTATTTCATTTATTAGTTATTTTTTTCTGGACTAAATTTTGATATAATGCTAATGCTGGCTTTTATTCGGAGTCTTTAAAATTAAATATTTAATTATTGTTTATTATAGATAGATAAGGAAATAATGATGAAAAAAATCTTAATTCTCCACACTGGTGGAACAATTTCGATGGCGGAAGATGAAAATGGTCATGTTTCCCCAAATGCAGTCAATCCAATGAATGCTGTGAGCATGCAGTTTGATGAAGTAAACTTAGTGACAGAGGATATTTTTAACTTACCTAGTCCACATGTCACTTTATCAGATATGTTGGTTTTGAAAAATCGAATCAAAACAGCTTTTATTGCTGAGGATTTTGATGGAGTGGTCATTACACATGGAACTGACACACTTGAAGAAACAGCTTTTTTCCTTGACACTACTCTTTCACGTGGTAAACCAATTGTTTTAACTGGTGCCATGCGCTCAAGTAATGAATTAGGAACTGACGGAATTTATAATTTACTGACAGCTATTCGCGTCGCTGCTGACAGTAATTCAAGTGACCGTGGCGTACTTGTTGTCATGAATGACGAGATTCATTCTGCTCGTTATGTCACTAAAACACACACGACTAATGTTTCAACTTTTCAAACACCTACACATGGTCCTGTCGGTTTACTGACAAAAAATAAAATTATTTATTTCCATAAAGATAGTGAAAATCAACATTTAGATGTTGCAACTGTTCATGGAAAAGTGCCAATTGTCAAAGCTTTTGCTGGGATGACTGGGGAAATTTTAGATTTACTCAATTTGGAACAACTAGATGGTCTTGTCATTGAAGCATTAGGTGCGGGAAATCTCCCACCTATTGCTAGTCAATCACTTCAAAGATTATTAGATGCTAAGGTTCCTGTCGTTCTTGTTTCTCGTTGTTTTAACGGAATTGCTGAACCTGTCTATTCCTATCAAGGCGGTGGTTCACAACTTTATGAAGCTGGCGTAATGTTTGCTGATGAAGTCAATTCTCAAAAAGCACGTATTAAATTGATTATTGCATTGAATGCTGGCTTGAAAGATTTATCAGAATTACGGCCTTTCTTGGAAAATTAAAAAAATTACTGACAAAAAAGAATCATCAGCTGACTGATGATTCTTTTATTTGCCGATTTAAAGCTCATTAAGCAATCGCTACTGACAGAATTATCAGCTGACTGACAATTCCTATATTTACCGATTTAAAGCTCATTGAGCAATCGCTATTGACAGAATCGTCAGCTGACTGACAATTCCTTTATTTACCGATTTAAAGCTCATTAATCAATCGCTTTAAACTGTCAGTAAATTTATTTTAAATTATCTTGTAATTCTTGCCAAATTTGTTGATTTTCTTCTAAAGAATAAGAATTAGCTCCGGAAGCTAGTGCATGGCCTCCGCCATCATGTCTTTTAGCAATTTCATTAATTGGCTTTACTTTTGAACGCATTCTTACTCGGAAATGTCCATCGGCTTGTTCCACAAATATTGCCCAAGATTCAATTCCTCGAATATTTCCCGGTGTAGAAACAATACTTGAAGTTTCTGCGTCACGTAAATCAAATTTTTTTAAAATTTCTTGAGTTAATAAAACACGTGCAGCTCCTTTTTCTGAAACTTCCATATTTTCATAAACAAAACCTTGTAAGCGAGCAACTTTCATATCAAATGACGACATTTCTCGTCCTAAAGCTGGACGGTCAAATGGAAATTCTGCTAATTTTGAAGCTACTTTTAAGGTATTCGGCGAAGTGGCTGGATACAAGAAACGTCCAGTATCTCCAATAATTCCCGCATAAAGGAGGCGGGCGGCTTCTGCATTCAATTTAAGACCTGTTTCAAAGGCAAAATCGGCAACAATTTCTGATGCTGAGCTACGTTCAGGCTCTACTAGCAACAAATCTCCATAAGCATCATCATTTGGATGGTGGTCAATTTTAATTAGAAAATCAGCATTTTTGTAGCGGTCATCGTCAATTCGTGGTGTGTTTGCTGTATCACAAACTATAGAAAGATATTTTTCATCTTCTCTAAGTTCGACCAAATCCATTTCAGCTAAATAGGTTAAGGTTGGCTCGTCATAACCAACTGCATAAATTCTTTTTTCGGGGAAATTTTCTCTCAGAATTGCTCGGAGTCCTGCTTGAGAACCAATGGCGTCTGGGTCTGGATTTTTATGTCTGTGAATGAGAATAAGCTCATAGGCTTTTATTTTTTCTAAAATTTCGTTCATTTTTTTCCTCTTTTATTTTTTATGTTAATTGTACATTGACTAGAACTTTAGCTACGATGTTATTGACATGATAAATTTCACAATCAACCATTGCACCAATTCGTGTTTCTCCAATCACCTTTGGATAAATCTCTAGCACATTGTCAATAGCGGCAGCTCCCATCATATGCATATTTAATGCTTCAATGATGATATTCCGTCGTCTTTTTTTGGCAAAAACACGTTGAACAACTTGCGTAATAAGTTCTGCAAAAACACCATTAGCGATTGTTCCCACGCTATTTATCATAAATGGTTCGACCGTCACGGTGTAGGCTGAGCCTTTTTCTACCAAAGAATTAGCAATATTATCACTGAAAGTGTGAGCCACCTGACTTTCTTCCTGTGCTTTTTGTAAGCTTTGGAGAAGGTCTGATTTGGTAATAATTCCTGCGTAAGTATAATTTTCATAAACGACAGGCATCATATCATAGCCTTCATAAATCATCTTTTGCGAAACGCTCGCCACTGTCATACTTGCTCTTGCAACATTGGCTCTTGTCATCACTTTATTGAGCGGAGTATCGTTTTTCTTATTTGTAACATCCCGCATGGCAACTACACCCACAACAACGTTGTAAGTGTTGACGACGGCAAAACGACTGTCATTCGTTTTTTTAACTAAATCCAAAAAATCTTTGACTGTATCTTCTTCACGTAAGGTTGCCCTTTTTTGATGAAAGACATCTCCGACTGTAATAATATCTTTTTTGATGAGTTCGTTGGCCAAAGCGTGACTGATACGATTGGCAACGGTAAAGGTATCATAGGATGTCCGTAAAAGTGGAATCCCTAATTGATTAGCATAGTTGACAACTTCTTGGTCCACGTCAAAGCCCCCTGTAACTAAAACAGCATTCTGCTCTCTGAGGGCTAGATTTTGAATTTCTTTTCGGTCACCAACGATGACTAGACCATTGGGCGAGAGGTAGCGCTTGAAGGATTCTCTTTGCATGGCTGAAATGACGAATTTGCTGAATTCGACTTCTAATCCAGCAAGTCCACCTAAAACATCAGCATTAGCTATTTCTGCAAGTTTACCAAAGGTTAATCGATTGGCTACTTTTTGTCCTTTAACTGCCACTCTAACGGTTCCAGAACGGTCATTTACGGCTACCAAACCTAGTATTTCTGCTTCTTTGATTGCGCGATATGCCGTTCCGTCAGCGACTTTCATTCGATTGGCAATTCCACGTACACTGACTTGTTTACCAATTTCCAAACCTTCAATATAATTTAATATTTCTTCGTGCTTTGACATAAAACTTCAAATTTCCCCAATCTCTGAATTTTTTTGATAAATTTCATCGTCACTTTTTCTAAGTTCATATTGTTCAAAATCTCTAATTTTTTTGCTGTATTGATTTGTCCCTTTAAATTTTTTAACTAAGTGATAGCCTGATTTAAGGGCAACTTTTTTAGACGGAACATTTTCTTTATCAATCAATAAAATCAATTTTTTAAGTCCAAATTGTTCAAAAGAAAATTCTGTCAGTACTTTTAATGCTTCTGTCAGTAACCCTTGATTCCAATAATTTTGATTTAAAACATAACCAATTTCCGCAGACTGATTTTTATCAGAAATTTTCACAAAATGAATATCTCCAATCAGCCGATGTTCAGATTTCAACTCAATTGCCCATTTCCCTAAAGGACTTTTCATATAATCGTTAGCAATTGAAAAACGTGTTTCTGAAAGTGACAGATGCGGGGCAAAAACAAATTTTAGATTTTCTGGATTACCTGAATAGTCAAACATGTCCTCAGCGTCTTTTAAATCAAAGGGACGCAAAAGCAATCGCTTTGTTTCAATAATGCTAAACTCAGCTAATTTGACATAAATATTCATGGCACTCCTTTTTGACTGTTTTCATGATTTTAATTATATCATAGTTTTTAACACTAAATTTAATCATTAAGACCTAATGGAAATACAAGCCTATCTGTAAGTGCTAGAGCGCCAACAGCTACGCTTTGACAAAGCGAATCTTCGCAACTACATCGCTGGCACGGCCAGCGAAGATACGGGCAATGAGCATTATATCAGAAAGTCTATGAAAAATGAATGAAGATTTGTAATTTTAGGGCTCATTATTCCTCTCCTATGCTGAGCTATGTTATAATTTTTATGGTAGAAAAAATGAATTATATAAAAATCAATTTAAAATTAAATAACCCCTTAGCTTTCTGGGCAAACTTTTCAGAAAGTGAGCGTTTCTTTTGGTTTGACCCTCAAAAAGAAACTTTTGTCATTGGCTGTGAGCGTTTGAAAGCCATTGACCTTGAACATGATAAGTTTTCTGACTATCCCTATCTCTTTCATAGTCAGACTTTTTTTGATGACATTAAAGGAGAACTTTGGAAAAATTTCGGTGGCGAAACCATTGCTTTTAAACATTATTTCGTTGTCAATAAGGAAAATTCTTACACCCTCACTTGTGATAGCCCACGAGAAATTCCTGAAATCACTATTCCAAAATTTAAGCATCAACTCACTGAAAAAGCTTCTGATTTTTCGGCTTGGCAAGAACTTTTTTATGCCATTCAAAAAAATTTTGCTGACGGAAAGAGTCGAAAAATTGTCGCTTCAAGAGAACTTGAATTTACAAGTCAAACCTCTTTTGAACTCGAAAGTATCATCCAAAATTTATTAGATAATAATCCAAATGCTTTTATTTTTGCTTATCAAAAAGGAAAAAGAATTTTCCTTGGAGCATCGCCTGAAATTTTAGTTCAAAAAGAAAATGACCAACTCCTTAGTTATGCCTTAGCTGGAACTTTTCCAAAAACAATGGAAAATGCGGGGCAAAAATTGCTGACAGACCCCAAAAATCTTTTAGAGCATGATATTGTTGTCCAAAAAATAAAAAGAAATCTGCTTGAAAAATCCGAGACAGTTAAGGTTGGAACAACCGAATTAATGGAGTTGAAAAATGTTTATCATCTTCGGACAATTTTAAGTGCTAAAAATTCTGAGCTTTCACTTATTGATTGGACAAAACAGCTTCACCCAACGCCTGCTCTTGGAGGAGAGCCTCGTCATGAGGCCCTCGAATTCCTCAGAAAGCATGAAAATCATGAGCGAGGACTATATGCTGCACCTCTTGGCTTAATTGACAGCAAAGGAAATGGCACAATGATTGTCGGGATTCGTTCGGCTTTGATTGTGGACAAGAAACTTTATGCTTATGCAGGGTGTGGAATTATCCCTTCTTCCGATGCTTTAGAAGAATTTAGGGAAACCAAGGTAAAATTAAAAACCATTTTAGAAGCTTTGTAACTTTTTAAAATATTTTACGATTTTAGATTTTTAAATTAGAAATGGAGATAGTCATGACCAATGAATATTTAGCTCCCTTTGTTGATGAACTTTTCAATTTAGGGGTACGTGAAGCTGTTTTTAGTCCAGGTTCACGTTCAACGGCTTTAGCTATGCTTTTTGAGGAATACAAAAAATACGATACTTATGTCAACATTGATGAACGTTCGGCTGCTTTTTTTGCTCTGGGAATTGCTAAAGCGAAAAAACGTCCTGTTGTTTTAGTTTGTACTTCAGGTTCTGCTGCGGCTCATCATTTCCCAGCTGTCCTTGAAGCAAAAATGAGTCGAGTCCCCCTTATTATTTTAACGGCGGACAGACCGGCTGAGCTTCAATTCGTTGGAGCTCCTCAAACAGTCGACCAGACCAGATTTTTTGGAAATTTTGTTAATCATTTTGAAAATCTTGAAGCTCCACATATTCAAACCCAGTCTCAAACAGAAAACTTTTGGACCTATCCACGTAAAGTCGCACAACGAGCTGTCTTATCAGCTATTTCCCCTCTTTCGGGTCCTGTGCAAATCAATGTTCCCTTGCGTGATCCTTTAGTTCCAGAATTAAAAAGTGAAAATTATGAAAAAGGACGTTCTAAACATGCCTTTAAATTCTATAAAGGACAAGCACAAGTAAGGCTTCCGTTTGATGAAACTTTATTTTCTGGAAAAACATTAATTTTAGCCGGTGCCAATTTTGACAAAGATTATTCTGAAGCACTTTTAAAACTTGCTGAACAATTAAAAGCTCCAATTTTAGCGGATCCACTTTCTAATCTGCGTAATCATAATCATCCTTTGGTCATAGACTCTTATGATGCTTTTTTAGCAAATAATGATTTAAAAACTCAATTAAAAGCGGATGCTATTCTGCTTTTTGGACAAATGCCTGTTTCTAAACGTTTGCAACAATTTGTTGCTTTCAATAACGAAGCTGAATTTATTCAAGTTGACCCTGCTCTTGATTATCGCAACCCTAGTTTGACAACGACAACGATGGTTCAGTCTGATGTTGTTCCTTTTGCTTCTTCAATTAAAAAAGTAAATTCTGATAGTTCTTATTTGGAAAAATGGCAAAATGCTCAAGAAAAAATGCGCCAACTTCTTGAAAAAGTGACTTATGAAGAAAATGCTTTTGAAGGACGTTATGTCCAAGAACTACAAAAACATTTGGAAGCACTGGATGCTCAACTTCTTGTTTCAAATAGTATGGAAATCAGAGATATTGACTATTGGTGGAAAAAAGCGGATGCCAAAGTTAGAATTCTAGGAAATCGTGGTGTGAATGGCATTGACGGGACTGAATCAACTGCACTCGGAATTGCTACAACGGGTAAACCGACGGTTTTATTGACTGGGGATTTGTCAATGCTACACGATTTAAATGGTTTAATTGTCGGTAAAACACATGAACTTAATCTGACTATTGTGCTATTTAATAATGACGGTGGTGGGATTTTTCATCATTTAGCTCAAAAAGGCGTACCGAATTTTGATTATCTTTTTTCAACTCCACATGGTTTAAATTTTGCTGGACTGGCTGAGTTGACTGGTTTAGATTATCATTTGGTCAGTGGCTATGCTGATTTTGGTCAGCAATTTGAGGATTCTCTTCATCAATCTGGCATTCATCTTTTGGAAATTAAAACGGATAAAGATTTAAGTCTTGCTTTACATCAAAAATATACGACTTATGAAAATTGATAAAAAAATAATTACTATTGATGGTTTTGATTATGCTGTCCGTATTTGGGGGACTGGAGAGGTCCTATTTGCACTGCATGGTTTTTCTGAAAGTTCTAATACTTGGCGAAATCTTCATTTGGCCGGCTACAAAATTGTTGCTATCGATTTGTTAGGTCACGGTTCATCAGCAAAACCAAAGGAACTTGACCCTTATAAACTTGAGGCGATTTTGAAAAATCTGCACTTGCTATTTGCGCAATTTACTGACGGAAATGCTTTTTCACTTCTTGGTTATTCAATGGGTGGACGATTGGCGCTTCGTTATTGCCTTGCTCATCCGTCAGCTCCTGTTAAATATTTGATTTTAGAGTCAACTGGTCCTGGTCTTTTATCTAGTGAAGACCGCAAAAAAAGACGACTGGCTGACGAAGAATTAGGACAGAAGATTTTGTTAAATGGGTCTGCTTGGTTTGCTGACTTTTGGGCTAATATTTCACTTTTTGAATCACAAAAAAAACTGTCAGTAAAAATTCAACAGGAAATTTGGGAAAGCCGTGCAAGCAATTCACCCTTAGCTCTTGCCCAAACTTTGAATGGAACAGGTCAAGGGCAACTTCCCTATGTTGGCGATAAAATTTCTTTAATAAAATCCAACATTCTCTATCTATCTGGTGATTTAGACGAAAAATATTCAAAAATTGCTAAAGAAATTTTTGCTCCAAATCCGAATGTCACTTGGATTTCTGTTGCTGCTTCTGGTCATAATATTCATCTAGAAAATCCGGTCACCTATCAAAAAATACTAGAGGAATTTTTACCTTAGTCAAAATGCTTTATGATATAATTGAAAAGTAATGCCTATATCATTTCTGTCAGTAAAACTGATGAATTAGTTTTACTGACAGAAATAAATACAATAAAAATAATTTTTCTAAGTGGACTTATGAAGGTTAATGAAAATAATAGAATTTCATAACTTCTAAACACTCAACGACAATCTGACATCAAAGATATCAGTTTGTTGCTTCCCCTGAAGTTTAAGCGCTAAAGCGCCAAGACCCTAGGCCCCCTCACATCTTAATTTTAATTGAGTTCGGACTCGCATAAGTTGATGAAAATAGATAAAATGGAACCTGGGCTATGCCCAGAACCGCATTTTTCTAATTTTCACAACTTCTAGCGCTCGTCCTCACATCTTAAAGGAGAATCATGTCAAAATTTAATTGGGTTGCTCTCAACCGTAACTACGAAGATATTATTTATGAAACTTATGATGGAATTGCTAAAATTACCATCAATCGTCCTGAAGTCCGCAATGCCTTCCGTCCCAAAACCGTCGTTGAAATGATTGATGCTTTTAGTGTCGCTCGTGATGATACCAATGTCGGCGTGATTATTTTGACTGGTGCAAATCATGGAAAAGGTGAAGATAAAGAAGCCTTTTGTTCTGGTGGTGACCAAAAAGTACGCGGAAATGGTGGATATGTTGGTGAAGACCAAATTCCTCGTTTGAACGTTTTAGATTTGCAACATTTGATTCGGATTACACCAAAACCTGTCATTGCCATGGTGAATGGTTTTGCCATTGGTGGAGGTCACGTTTTACATATTGTTTGTGATTTGACTATCGCTTCTGAAAATGCAAAATTTGGTCAAACTGGTCCGCGTGTTGGTTCTTTTGATGCGGGTTATGGTGCTGGTTTACTTGCCGCTATGGTTGGGCAAAAGAAAGCACGTGAAATCTGGTTCCTCTGCCGTCAATATACTGCCCAAGAAGCAATGGACATGGGAATGGTTAATACTGTTGTTCCATTTGACCGTCTTGAAGAAGAAACTGTTCAATGGGCCCAAGAAATGCTTGCCCTCTCACCAATGGCGCTTCGTATGCTCAAAGGTTCAATGAATGCTGCAACTGACGGACTTGCTGGACTGCAACAATTTGCAGGAGATGCAACACTTATGTTCTATACTACGGATGAAGCCAAAGAAGGACGCGATGCTTTCAAAGAAAAACGCAAACCTGATTTTGACCAATTTCCAAAATTCCCATAAAAATTTCCAAAATTGCTGACAAAGCGTCTTTTTGACGCTTTTTGTGATTTAAAAGTTACTGACAGGATTTCTGTCAGTAAAAAATACACAGAAAGGAGAAAATTGAGTTCGCTCACAGCTTAAATAATGAAATGGTTAAAAAAACAGGCGGAACTTTATCCCCAAAAACAATTTTTAAATGACTATACTTTTGCCCAAATCAATCAGGAAGTCAATAAGATGGCTGAACATTTGGCTCCTCTTATTGACAATCAATCACGGGTTGCGCTCCTTTCAGAAAACTCTGTTGAAATGGCAGTCGTTTTGTTTGCCTTGCTCGGTTTATCAAAAGAAGTTCTTCTATTGAATACACACTTGACCGAATACGAACTGGCTGACCAAATCAAGGAACTCGAGATTGAGACAGTCTTCACATCAGATTCACTGACAGAAAAAGTTACTGACAGCATTTCTTTTTCGGAAATTTGGACTAGTAACCCTTGCCCTGTAAGTCTGTCAGCAGATTTTCCTGATGAAAAAATTGCCGTCATCATGAACACTTCCGCTACTACCGGAAAATTTAAATCTGTCCCTATTACTTGGGGCATGATTTCAAATCACGTCAAAGCCTCAAAGGAAACGCTTGGCGCTTATGACAATGATAATTGGCTTGTCATCTTACCCATGTTTCATGTTTCTGGACTTTCCATTATCATGCGTACTTTATATAACGCAACATCAGCGACCGTTGTTGATAAATTTGATGAAAACCAACTTCTTGAAATGGTCAATTCTGGGAAAATCAACATGGTTTCGCTTGTCCCAACCCTCCTTACGAGAATTGCTGATAAATTGCATAGCAATAACTTACGTTTAATTCTACTTGGTGGTGAATTTATTCCCCAACCTTTAATCAAAAAATGCCAAGAATTAGGGCTTCCTATTTACAAAACTTATGGAATGACTGAAAGTTTTTCACAATCTGTCACTTTTAATATTTTAGATTTCCCTGATAAAACAAGCTCTGTCGGGCGACCTTTACCAGGTGTTGAAATTGAGATTCGTCAAGCTGACCTTGCTGGCGTTGGTGAAATTTGGTTAAAATCTCCCATGTTGATGAAAGCTTACCTAGGCCAAAAGCCTTACGGCACTGCTTTTGAAACAGGCGATATCGGTTACCTTGACGCGGACGGTTTTCTCTATCTGCTCAATCGCAGAAATGATATCATTATTTCTGGCGGTGAAAATATTTACCCCAAAGAAATCGAAGATTTAGTTTATTCTCTTCCTGAAATCAAGGAATGTGCACTTGTTGCTAAGCCAGATGCCAAGTGGGGACAAGTGCCAATTCTCTTCGTTTCAGGCAATATTTCCCAAGAAAAATTAGAAAACTTTCTCACTGAAAAACTGGCAAAATACAAACGCCCCCAATCCATCACTTTCATGGATGAATTGCCCAAAAATGCTTCTGGAAAAATCTTAAGAAAAGAGCTTAAAGGATGATAATTGAAAAAATTACAATGTTTCATGTTCAACTCCCTATGAAATTTGATTTTAAGACCGCCAAAGGTTCCTTGAATCTCCGAGATACAATTATTATAAAAGTTGAAAGTCCTAACGGACTTTCGGGATTTGGTGAGGTTGTTGCATTCACGACTCCTTTTTATACTTCAGAAACTTTTGCTGATTCTTGGAAAATCTTGGAAGAAACTTACCTGCCAGAAATTTTGCAAAAAGACTTCTCACACCCTTTTGAAATACATAAATTTTTTAGAAATCCCTTACCAATGGCACTGGCTGGACTAGAAAATGCACTTCTAGATTTGTATTTTAAAGGAAAAAATGAAAATTTGATTGCTGGACTTTTTCAAGAAAAATTAGCTGATAAAATCCCACGTGGTGCGGTGCTTGGACAAATGTCTGACGAGCAAACCATTAAGGAAATTGACCAACTTATTAACAGTGGCGTCAAAAGAATTAAATTAAAAATTAGTCCACAAATTGGGACTGACTTGATTAAAAAGCTGGTAAAAAGATATCCAAAAATTACATTTGCTCTTGATGCCAATCGAAGTTTTCAACTGACAGACTGGCCAGTCATCAAAGAGCTAGACGAACTTGGTCTGGCTTGTATCGAAGAACCTTTTGATATCAAAGATTTATCCGAATTAAAATTACTGACAGAAAACTTCTTAACACCAATTTGCTTTGACGAATCCGTTCAAGATTTAGAAAGTCTAAAAATACTGACAGAACTTCCTTTTCAAACGATGCTCAATGTAAAAATAGGTCGTTTAGGTGGACTTTATCAAACGCAAAAAGCTATCGAATTTTGCAGACAGCATCAGATTGGCTTTTGGATTGGCAGTATGGTTGAGTCTGGTATCTCAAAAATACTCCATGTCCAACTCGCCGCGCTTTCTGGAAATGCTATGGCCGGTGATTTATCCGATTCCAAGCATTATTTTGACATAGACCTCATTCAACCAGAAATTGCATTTCCAAACGGTTGGATGACCGTCCCGACTGGAATTGGCATCGGTCTGTCAGTTAATGAAACGCTACTCAAAGGTTATACTGTAAATAAATTAATTATGACCTACTTTAGATGAACGAAAAAAGAAAAAAACTGGAACCTCTACTTACAGGTGAATTTTACTTCGCAAATTTCATCCACAACCTTGAAGCTCTGCTTCAAGCAGAATCACTTTTTTCCTACATCCGCTCCGTTGTCTCTTTTGGCAAGGTCGCTAGCTACATTATCGGTTCCAGCTAAGTACTGTTCTTCGCTACGCTCGAATGTCTATGCTAAAGCGCAACGAGAATCGCAAGTACTTGCTAGCAGTGCAAGCGTCAGCCAAAAAGGCATTTTTCATCATTTCAAGACAGTCAGCGACAAACTTGCTTGTCGCTGTCCCCGAAGCTCGTGCACTAAAGTGTTATGGCCCTAGGGCGGTCTCACATCTTATTAAGGAGATTTCCAATGAACATGATTGACCAACTCAATATCACAGATTTTCAAGTTTTTGCTGACGAGAATTCTGGCAAGTCTGTCAGTAAAATTTATAAATTCTCAAGTAAAATGATCCTCAGCGATTTTCATGCTCAACCGCACGGCTTTTTAAATGGAGGTGCAAGTCTTGCCCTCGCTGAAATCACAGCTGGTATGGCAAGTAATGCAATCGGCTCCGGTCAATATTTTGCCCTTGGTCAAAGCATTAACGCCAACCATCTCAATCCAAAAAAATGCGAAGGTTTCGTAAATGCCCGCGGTCTTCTCCTCAAAAATGGCAGACGCAACCATGTCTGGGAAATCAAAATCACTGACGAAAATGAAACGCTCATTTCTCAAATCACAGTGGTCAATGCTTTGGTACCACAAAAAAACTCTGACAAATAGTCAGAGTTTTTTTACGCTATCCCGAACGAGAAGCAAACTATCAGAAATATAATCCTCAGAAATTTCATTTTCAATTGAATCAATCAAATTAGACATTGCCATCTTCCCTTTTTCAACTTGGTCGATTGCCACTGTGGTCAATTTAGGTGAAATAAATTCATCAAATTCTGCATTATCAACTCCTACAATCGAAATATCCTTAAATATTTGATTTAATTTTGCTGCAAGAATATCAGCTGTACTATAAATAGCCGTAAAAGGTTGCTCCATTAAATATTCTGATACACTTTTCAAAATTTCTTGATAATCTGCACTTTTTGTTGTCAGAAATAAGATTTCTCCTTTAAAAAATTTACGAAATGCACAGTATCGTTTTTCAATGACACTTGGTTCCTCTTGATTAAAGTCAAAACTAAAGAAAAGAACTTTTTTATGTCCCATTTTGGAGAGATAATTGGCAATACTTTCTGAAATTTTTTCCTCATTTGTTCCAATAAAATTTCTTAACTTTCCATCTAATTTTTTCTTTTTTTCAAAATAAGTATCGATATAACTCACTGGTGTTAAAATAGCATCGTCTATTTTGAAGAAATCTCTATTTGAAGCTCCAACTACAATAAAACCAGCAAAAGCCCAATTTCTTTGGAGCTGCTCAATTCCCTTTGCACTTTGGACAGTATGAACCATTGTAAAATAGCCTTTTTCTTTAGCCATTCGTTCAATCCCCGTCAAAACAGAAGATATAAAAGGGTCAGTAAAATCTATCGTTTGAGACTTATTGTAAAATAGCACGCCAATCAATCTTGATTTTCCTGAACGTAAATTAGAAGCATTTTGATTTGGAACATAATTATATTTCTTTACTAAGGCTTGAATCTTGGCTTTTGTTTCTACCGAAACGCGTGAATTTTTTCCACGAATAACATTTGAAACAGTCATCACTGACACACCAGCCATTTCCGCAATTTCTTTTAAAGTGATTTTTGTCATAATATTCGTTTCTAACAAGAAGCGACTGATGTTCACATTTTTGTAAGTCATTTTATCAGAAGCCCTGTAGTCTCATTATACAAAGGTTCTTTCTTATTTTCCACTATAAAGTAATTCAAATAGACTATCTTCTAACTCTGTATTTTCAATCGTTTTGATATAAGCCACTTGTTTATCATATTCTTTAAGCAAAGAAAGTTTCTGCAAAATTTGGTCTTTTTCTTCATAATCAATCTCTGCAATATCTAACCTTCTAAAAAGGGAAGTAGCAAAATCCCAATCAAACTGTCCTTTTTCTCCTTTTAAATCAATAGAAAAATTTCCTATTTTACCAGATATAATCTCCTTACCTCCATAAACAATAGTATGTTTACGTGACGTTTCTTGTTTACTTGTAATTTTAAAAACTTCCTTGATAACTTCTACTTTGGTTTCATTCTCATCTTCTAATAATGTATACTCTCCATCAGCACCTGGAAATATTTTCCAGATTATCTCACTAGGAATTTCTTCTTTTTTCAGAGGATTTTTATCTAGTGGAATAATAGCTCCTGCTTTAGCAAAAACGGGTATTTCGGTGATTTCTCGATATACTTTAAGGCTAACATTACCATCATAGCGTTGACCTGTAAAAAAATCATACCAGATTCCTTCTGGAAACCAAACCTCCACATTTCCCATCTGTAAATTGGAATTCATTTTTTTTGTAATTGGTGCCACCATTAATTGGTCGCCAAAGTTATATTGATTTCGATGATTGTAAGCTTCTTCTTCCAATGGATACTCATAATAAAGAGGTTCAATAAGCGCTTTTCCTTTAAAAGCAGTCATAAAATTAGCACTATAAAGATATGGAATCAGTTGATGTCTAAGTTGCAGAAATTCAATCATTGATTGCTCAATAACACTATCAAAATGCCAAGGCTCTTTGCTAGTAAACTCAGATTTAGAAGAGTGAAGTCGATTAATAGGTGAAAATACTCCGAATTGTAACCACCTTAGACTAAGTTCGGCATCTTTATAACCTTGCATATGTCCGCCAATATCATGACTCCACCAAGTATAACCAATATTTGAGGCAGTACTCGTAAAATAAGGCTGAAAGTCCAAACTTGCCCATGAAATAACTGAATCTCCTGAAAATCCTAAGGGATACCGATGACTTCCTGGGCCAGCATAGCGGCTCAATATAATATTATTTTTATTCTTTTCCTGAGCCTTTTGGTATTGATAATGATTGAGTAACCAGAGAGGGTCAACTCCCGATTTTGAAATTACTCCCTGTTGCCAATCAATCCACCAAAAATCAACCCCTTCGTTTTCTAAAGGTCCATGAACCGCTTCAAAATATGCTTCTCGAAATTTAGGGTTGTCAAAATCAAATTTTGCTGCCTCTTCTAATTCTGTATTTAAATCAAGAATTTGAGCAACTTGTGGATAAACATCTTCAAAAGCACGAATGCCATCAGCTGGGTGGTCATTCAAAGTCACTTTCAGTTTTCTTTGATGTAATTCATCAATAAAGTTTTTGGGATTAGGAAATAATTTTTTATTCCATGAATAACCTGTCCATCCAGAACCAAACCGACTTGGAACCTCTGATACCTTATGCCAATCCATATCAATCACACTGACAGATAAGGGAACTTTCTTGTTAGTAAATTTATCCATCAATGCTAAATAAGATTCATCGCTATAGTCATAATATCGACTCCACCAATTTCCCAGAGCAAATCGGGGAAGTTGTGGTGTATTTCCTGTCAGCTGATAAAAATCTTTCAGAGCTTGTCTATAATCTCGTCCATAAGCAAATAAATATAAATCAATTTTACTGACAGAACTAGCAGCAATATCCCCTGTTTCTGTCAGAACTTTCCCTTTGTCCTCCAAAATTGCAAAACCATTTTTGGACATAATTCCATCCTCTAAAGGGCATTCACCATCAATCATATCCAAAGTTCTTGTCGTTCCACCCAAATTTCCAGCAGATTTTTCGCCAAAATACCAACGATTAGAATAAACAGAAAAGTTAAATTTCACATCAGCAAATAAGCTTGCATTTGTAAACTCTCCACCACTATAATAAAGATGAACTGTTGAAGTGATGATTTCAAGTGTACTTTCTTTTTTTATAAAATCAAATTTTACCCCAGGAAAATCTCGATTTTGTACCATTTGTGTCATTCCATCTTCAAATTCACCTGTCTGACTATACTCAATACGAATCAATTGCTCGGTCAATACCGTGAATCTGGCTTTATCAAATTTTATAATATTATTATTCATATATTTACTTTCTAATTCACTGATCGTTCTGTCAGTAGATATCTTACTATAATCAATGAGTCACTCTTTCAATTCTGTCAAAAACCTGTTTAATCATGATTGAATTGACAAGATTAATCACAGAAAAGCCACCAAAAGTTAAGAAATAAATCATTGTCAGTAAAGCTTGCGGACTTGTAAAACTAAAATAGATTATGAATCCATTAAAGATCAGTAAAAACAAACTTTGAAACCAATTTTGAATACTCAACAACAAAATATTATAAACTGTTTTTTTCAAAGAATTCTTGTATCTTCCAATGTAAGAAAATCCATAAACACTCGCTAATGCAATAACCACACATAAAATAAACGCTGCCGTTCTCATCAAAAATGAAAGCAGTAATGGCAGATAGCTTACTAAGCGAAAATCATAAAATAATATAAAAGTTAGCAGACTTAAAATGATGAAAAAAATTGTTGCTTGTCTAAAATTTAGACTGAAACTTTTAAAATAATTCTTGATGACACTTCCTCTGTTTTGATGTAATATTTTTTGTAAACTCGTTTGCAAGGCACAAAGACTTGCTCCAATCGTAATCAGTGGAAGTGAAGTGAGAATAAATAAAGTATTCAAGATAACTAAATCTGCTAAAAGAGCCATTATTCTCATCACTGAGCTATCAATATTCAGTAATTTCCCCATTATTTCATCCCCTACTTCTGACAAATCTGTCAGCAAACTTTAATAATAAACCAGAGGATTTTAGACCTCTGGTCTTTTAAATCAAACTATTTTCCCAAAGCCTTTTGATAACGGTCAAAAGCATCTGTCTGTATTTTCAAATAATCTTTGAGTCCCATTTGGTTTAATTTTGCAATATAAGCATTCCAATCTTTATCAATCCCACCTTTAGTGACCCATTTTGCAGTTTCTTGTGTTGTATAAGAACTCAAATCTGGATAAACTTGAGCAATTTTTTGTAATTCATCATTTGTATAAGTAACCGAAGGAAAGGCAGGTCGAGCATATTGTTTCAACTCTGCATCCATTTTTAATTTTTGAGCATCACCATTTGTAGGATCTTCAAAAGTAACCTTATCATTCAAACTGTTATCCCATGATTTAGGTCCAAAATCTCGCAAGGAATTTATCCAAGCTTGAGTGTCTGCTGAGTTATCCCCAGTTGGTTTTAAAACTTTGTAAGCATCACCTGATTTTTCAGTTCCAACTCCAAAAGCTCCATAATAATTTTGAATGGCTGCATCATTAGTATAAAATTTATCAGCCCACTTCATTAGTGCTTTTACATTTTTAGCATGAGTTGTCACCATAAATTCGTCTCGTCCTTGATTAAAATGGTCAGGGTCAGACATCACATATTGATTACCATCAGGTCCTTTTAATGCAGGCAAGACAACATAATCTTTAGCATTCTTACCAAAAGTTGCATCAGCTGTCCAACCAACAGACACGCCAACTGTTTCAGTATCAGCCATTAATTTTGCTTGTGCTTGAGTAGGATCAAGTGTATAGAGTTCAGGGTCAATCAATCCTTTAGTGAAAGCATCATGCATTGCTTCAATTCCTTGCTTGAAGTTGTCAGTTGAGCGAATATAGGCTGGTTTTCCATTCAACATCATCATTTCATTTGAATTATCAGCACCTCTTAAAACACCAAAAGGTAAAGTATAGGACATTGTTGGATCAAAATTACCTGTCCCATAAGGAATCTCATCTGCCTTTCCATTACCGTTAGGATCTTTAGTTTTAAAAGCTTCCAAAACTTTTACAAATTCATCATAGGTCGTTGGCATTTGTAAGCCCAATTTATCTAACCAAGTTTTATTTATAAACAATTGGTTCGCAATAATCGGACGCATTGGAGCTTCTTTAGGCAAGGACCAAATATGTCCATCTGGACTTGTAATCATGGCTTTTAAGGCTGGATTCTTCTTCATCGCCTTTTGTAAATTAGGCATATCTTTCACGTATTTTTCCAAAGGAATAAAATTAGATTGATTCTGAGCAATTTCTTGGTCTGTAAATGTGATTGAACCCATAAAAGCATCTGGTAAATTTCCCCCTGCCATCAATGTTGACTTTTTATCTCCCCAATCTGCGTTAAGATAAGTATTCCATTTCACATTAATTCCTGCTTCTTTTGCTAACTGATTTGGAAATTTAGTATAATCGTTTCCCCAATCAGCCCAACGAACCGTTGCCACTGTAAAGTCTTTATTACTTGAATTATCCTGTTTGCTAGAACTTGAATTTCCACAAGCAGAAAGTAAAGTAATCGCTGCAAGCATCGAAGCTGCTCCAGCTGCAAGAACCAATTTTTGATTTTTCATTTGAAAATCTCCTATAATTTTATTTTTATAAACGCTAATTAATTATTAACTCTAACAAATTACTCTTTTATTGCTCCAACCATAACTCCTTGGTTAAAATATTTTTGTAAAAAAGGATAAACCATCATTATCGGTAGTGTAGAAACAACAATAGCAGCATATTTCATCATATCAGCAGTCTGACGAAGTTGGGTCGCCATATCTCCTGTCGCTTGGCTTTGTAACGTTTGGTTTGTAATCAATAATTGTCTTAATATTAATTGTAAAGGCTGTAAATTTTGGTCAGTCAGATAAATCAAAGCACTGAACCAGGAATTCCAAATTCCTACTGCTGTCCATAATCCAATGACAGCCAAAATTGCCTTGGATAAAGGAAGAACAATTTGAAAAAAATATCTAAAGGTACTCGAACCATCAACTTGAGCTGCTTCCCAAAGCCCATTAGGAATAGACTCTTGGAAAAAAGTTCTAGCAATAATAATATTATAAGGTGACACCGCAAAGGGAACAATCATAACCCAAATCGTATTCAAGAGTCCAAAATTTTTGGTTACTAAATAAATTGGAATTAAACCACCTGTTACAAACATTGGAATAACATAGAGTAAAGAAATCCATTTTCTTCCTAATAAATCTTTACGAGAAAGTGCGTAACCGACTGGAATATTGACTAATAATCCGAATACCGTTCCCGCAACTGTATAAAAAATTGTATTAAAATATGAGCGCCAAATTAAGGGTTGAGCGAATAAAGTTTTATATCCTTCTAAACTCCATGATTTTGGCCAAAACCAGACTGCGCCTGTTGCCACATCTTGTGGGTTAGAAAAAGAGGCGATAATAACAAACCAAAGTGGGTAAATGATAAGTAAAATGAGCAGAATTGCTATCCCATATATTAAAACATCAAATATCTTCTCTTGTAGACTTCTTGGTTTTTTAGATTTATGTTTATTTTTCATCATTCTCCTCTCAGAATAAACCTGTCTTAGTCAATCGTCGTGAAATAAAATTAACCGTAACTAAGATAACTAGATTAATGACAGTTTGAAATAAATTAATAGCAGTCGAATAAGAATACTGGAATGACTTGAGTCCTACTTTGTAGACATAGGTTGATATTATCTCCGAACCTGATAAATTCAACGGATTTTGCAAAAGAAGGACTTTTTCAAAACCAATATTTAAAAGTTGACCGACAGCTAAAATAAGCATAATCATCATTGTTGGGACTAATAAGGGAAGGTCTATTTTTATCATTTGTTGTAAACGAGAAGCTCCATCCATCGTAGCCGCCTCATAATAAGTAGGGTCAATTGCAGAAAGGGCTGCCAGATAAATAATTGAATTCCAACCAACATGTTGCCAAACATCTGACCAAACATATAAACTAGCAAAAGCATTAGGATTACCAATAACGTCTGGCATCTTCACATTAAATATTCCTAAAAAGTTTGCTACTAACCCATTTGAAGGAGAGAGAAAAAGTAGAATCATACCACACATTACCATTGTTGAAATAAAGTGAGGTAAATAAGTTGTGACTTGAAAAAACTTTTTAAACGCTTGAACTCTAATTTGATTACAAATTAAGGCAAGTGCGATTGGCAAGGTAAAACCAAAAACAATACTGTAAACAGCAATTTTCAACGTATTTAATATTGTTGGCCAAAACTGATAAGAATTAAAATACTGAATAAACCATTTAAAACCTACCCAAGGACTTCCACTTACTCCAAGAGCAGGTGAATAATCTTTAAAAGCCATCAGCAATCCGTACATTGGTACATAAGCAAAAAGAATAAGTAAAATAGTTGCTGGAGCTAGCAGAATATATAAAGAAGTATTATTTTTTAATCTTTCTTTTATTCTGCTATTCTTAGCTTTTTTAGGTAAAATTTTTACTTGAGATGTCGGTGTCATAATAAACCTCTCTTTTAGTTTAACGTTAAACTCATTTGATAAACTCATCATAACCCTATCAATAAAAAATGTCAATACAAAAATCCTTATATACCTATTTTGAAAGCGTTTTATAATCTTGTGGTAAATTTTCTGATTTTTTTATTTTATATAAAAAAGTAGCAACTAAATTATTAATTGCTACTTCTATTATTTATTTAACTGTCTCTCTAAAATAGTTTGCTACTTTATACCTAACCATTTTCTCTTATAAAATAAACCTCAAATTCATCAGCAACCTTATCACTTCCTGAAGGAAGAATTCTCATTTTTACTTTATTTTTATTAATAACTTTATAACGGAAAAAAGCTTCTTCTCCTCTTTCATTAATATTTATTTTCACTCTCCGAAAACCATCTTTGTCGAGTTCATTCAATGGACGATAAACAGAATTTTCTCTTACAAATTCCCCATCAATATTCCCTCGACCATTTTTCAATTCTCTAAATATTAACTCCACTTGTTCTTTACCATACTTAAAATGAGGCTCATTATCCAAATTGGCTCGATAAAATTGTACCTTGAGCTCTTTAGACATTGGTAATCTTACATCTGAAATCCAAGCGCCATACAAAAAATGAATCGAATCTTTTTTATTTTTCTTCTCATTTTGACTTTTAGTCAAACTCTGACAAGATTTAAAAATTACTAAAGGAATCAAAATTACCAATAAAACTAAAATTATCCATTTCACATTTTTCCAATTTTCATTTTTCATAAACTCCTCCTTTGTCATCTTTATAATGATACTTTACCATAAATAAGGATACAAAAAAAGAGCACATAAGCTCCATACTTAGTGCTGCTACCGTCAGGTCCTGACACGCTTCGTAAGAAACTTATTGCTCCGAAAACTATTATAACACAATTTATTTTTTTCGTCTATTTTTAAAGAAATCTTGCATGATTTTTGCACACTCGTCTTCTAAAATCCCCGATTCTACTTGGACTCGATGGTTCAGTCGCTTGTCTTCTAAAATCTGATAAAGACTGACCGTTCCTCCAAATTTAGGATTTGTCGCTCCAAAGTAAACTTGTGGAATCCGCGCTAACCCAATTGCTCCGGCACACATGACACAAGGTTCAATGGTGACAAAGAGGGCGCAATCAAGAAGTCTCCAATTTCCCACTGCCTGATTTGCCGCTTCAATCGCGCAAACTTCAGCATGATGTGTCGCCCGACCATCAAGCTCTCGCCTATTGAAATCACGCGCAATAATTTCGCCGTCTTTGACAATGACAACTCCAATCGGAACTTCCTCATTTTCAGCTGCTTTCTGCGCTTCTTTGAGTGCTTCCTTCATAAAAAATTCTTTTTCTTCTTCTGTAAAATTCATTTATCCTAAAAATTTCTCTTGTTCAAGACAATATATTTTGACTGGAACAGCTTCAAATTGTTCTAATGTCCCATTGACAATTGTATCATCTAAACAAATATAGTTTCGATGTTTCCCAAATAAAAAACCACTCACATGACCAACAAAGACCTGAACATCAGTGTTTGGTACCCCCACAGCTTTAGCAACACTATTTCGCCGTTCAAAAGAATCACCTGGCAAATGTTCCCAAAACAAATCTTTTGCCTTCTCTTTTTCATAAGAAAGGCTCATTTTTGCACTATGAGAGAGTACCACCCACTTATTTCCAATTTTTTCAATCAACTGTTCTGGCTGACCAAAGTTATTTTTCATTTCTGTCAGTAAAAATTGTCTGTCAGTAACTGATAGTTTTTTCCAGTTTTCAATTGAATACTGCCAGCCATTTGGTGGAGCCCCTTCATAAATATCAATCGTTCCAATTGCATTAGAAAGTTGCTCTTCATCCGTTTTACCGTCACTTGCAAGTTCTGACCACATTTGCTCATGATTTCCCATCATGACTGTCACATGATAACCAGCATCTGGCAAAGTTTTCAACAAATAAAGTAAGACATCAAAGCCAAAACGGCCATGATCAATGCTATCTCCCAAGACAAAAAGCCGGTCATTTTTACTAAAATGAATCTCTGTCAGCGTCTTTTTCAAACCAGATAAGCGTCCATGAATATCAGAAACAAATAAATTTCGTTGATAGTGCTTATCATCATTGACAAACCTCGTTTTAGAACTATCAGCACTTTTTTTAACCAATTGTTCAATCTGACTTTTCGTTTTTGGTGGATTGTAATTAAGCACACAATTTTGGATACTGACAAAACCAAAGAAAATTCCTGTCAGTAAAATGATAAATGAAATGAGGAAAAATAGCTTTTTAAAAGGGCTTATCAAAGTTGCCATTTTTTATGCGGAACTGCTAAATCAGTAATGACAGTATCTCCTGCTGCTTCTTTTGCTTCCGTCAGTAAAATATCCAAATCACCAAATTGTGGCAGATGAGTCAAAATTAAATTTTTAACCTTTGCATCCTTAGCAATTTGACCAGCTTCAATTGATGATAAGTGATTAGGCATTTTTGCTTTATCTTTAAAGAAATAAACATCAGCAAGAAGAAGGTCAGCCTCTTTGGCAAAGTCAGTCAATTCATCAAAATAACCCGTATCTCCAGTATAAATCAAAACTTGTCCCGTTCTGCGTTCAACAATGCGCATGGCATAATTCACCACAGGATGAACTGTTTTTAGAAAAGTAATATCAAAAGGACCAACCTTTGTTCCATTTTCGACATCATAAAGATGACCTTCTGAAACCTTATCCAAAGTTAATTTAGAAAATTCATATTCATTTTCCCCATGGCCATAAATAGGCAACATCATTCCATCCCAATCATCTTGACCCAATGGATAAAGCTGACGATATTGGCGAAGAGCCCCCAAATCTGCAATATGGTCTTCATGATAATGACTCAAAATAACTGCATCAAGTTGAGTTGGTTGCAATTCATGTTCAAGTTCTGTCACCGCGCGTGAACCACAATCTAAAAGCATGTTAAAACCTGATTCTGATTGTAAAAGATAAGAGGTTGTTCCGGCATCGCGCGTAGGATATCCGCCCCAAACACCTAGTGCTGTTAATTTCATATTTTTTCTCGCTTTCTTTATTTTTTTGCTTAAGTCTATTATAACAAAGCAAAGCTAATTTAGCTTATGCGCCATTTAAACTTTACTGACAAACAAAAAAAGTGGTAGAATCCACCACTTTTACTTTATTTCCAAATTTTATCCACAATCTTTTTAATATGTGCTAATTTAGCCCATTCTTCTTCTTCAGTCAAATCGTTTCCTTCTTCTGTAGAAGCAAATCCACATTGTGTTGAAAGTGCCAAATTTTCAAGTGGAATCGATTCAAGCGCCTCGTCTAAGCGAGCTTTAATGTCTTCATACTTTTCAAGTTCTGGATGTTTAGAAGTGAAAAGTCCTAGCACAAGCAAGACATCTTTTCGTTGATTCCAGATTTCTGCTAAGGGAGCAAAAGAACCTGAGCGAGCATCATCGTATTCTAAAAAGAAAGTATCATAATTAAGCTGACCTAAATATTTTGCCACAGGCTCATAAGAACCCTCAAATAAATAAGTTGATTTGAAATTCCCTCGACAAATATGAGTTGAAACTCTCAAATCCTCAGGTAAATCCTTCAAGAGTTTATTAACAAGATAGACAATGTCTTCACACATCTTAACATACTTTTCATGATTTTCTGGATCATCTAGTAATCTGGCAATAAGATAAGCCCAAGTCGTATCGTCCAGTTGAATATAACGCGCACCCAATTCATAAAAGTGGAGCAAAGTTTCATGATAAGCTTGAGCCAAATCATCTAAGAATTCTTCCCAACTTCCATAAAATTCTGGCCAACGGTCTGAACGACCATCACGATTTGGAATTAACGAAGGTGAAGGAATAGTAACTTTAGGTTCAACTCCTTCTGGTAAAAGGCTTTTTAAATAGTTAAAATCCGCAAAAAAGGGATGTTCTGGGTTAAAAGCTACTTTACCAGTCAATTTAATATTAGTTGTCCTTGTTTTTGCACCATGGAATTTATAAGAATCCTCTTGTTCATAAGTCCCAACTCCATTAAGCCCCCAGAGGAAATCTAAGTGCCACCACGAACGATTAAATTCTCCATCTGTCACCGCTTTAAGGCCAACGTTCACTTCTTCTTTCACTAATCTCTTAATTTCAGATTCTTGAATTTTTTTAAAGTCACTTAATGGAAGTTGCCCTTCTGAATAAGCCAAACGCGCTTCTTTTAAAGCTTGGGGACGAAGAAAACTTCCAACGTGGTCAAAATGATAATGCTTATAAGTTTTTGTCATGAAATTACCTAGATTCTATTAGTTTAACTCATTCCATTGTAGCAAAGCGTCATTTCTTTGGTCTTAGAAATTTTTAATGACATGATGTAAATATTTAATATTAAATTCAAGTGATTGACTTAGGAGTCAGACTGGTATAAACTTTTACTTATAAGAGAGGTAGAGAGATGAAAGCAATTGGAACTATTGATTCTAGCAAAAATTTTATTGACTTTGAAATAGAAAAGCCAATCTTAAGACCCCATGATTTATTGATAAAAGTCGAGGCAATCTCAATCAATCCAGTTGATACAAAGGTTCGTAAAGGGATTAAAGACAATTTAGTAGAACCAAAAATTCTAGGTTGGGATGGTTTAGGAACTGTCGTCGAACTTGGGAGTGAAACTAAGCTTTTTAAAGTTGGGGATAAAGTGTTTTGGGCCGGTGATGTTACTCGTTCAGGTTCAAATGCTGAATTCCAAGCCGTTGATGAACGAATTGTTGGTTTTGCTCCCAAAAATTTGGCCAAAGAAAAAGCAGTCGCTATGCCTCTAACAAGTTTGACTGCCTATGAACTTCTCTTTGAAAAACTAGAAGTGACTGATGAATCTAAAGGAAAATCACTCCTCATTATTAATGGTGCAGGGGGTGTTGGCTCAGTAGCAATCCAAATGGCCAAAAATGCCGGATTGACAGTGATTGCTACGGCATCAAATCCCCAAGCGATTGAATGGGTCAAAAATTTTGGCGCCGATTATACCGTCAATCATCATGAAAATTTGGTTACTCAAGTTCATGAACTTGGCTTTAAGTTTGTAGATTATATTTTAATTTTAAATGCCGTTGTTGAACATATGCCAGCGGTAAATGAGTTAATTGCTCCACAAGGTTCGATTGCAAATATTGTTGAACCGGGGCAAGCTATTAATTTAGATCAACTAGCTCATAAATCTGCACGTTTTAACTTTGAATGGATGTTTACAAAAGTAGTCTCAAATACATCTGATTTACAAAGTCAACATGATATTTTAAATAAAGTTTCTGAATGGCTAGATAATGGCGTTCTAAAAAGTACAATGACTCAGAATCTCGGGCCAATTACTGCTGAGAATGTGAAAAAAGCTCATGAACTCATTGAAGAAAATCATACAATCGGAAAAATTATCCTATCTTAACGATTAAAAAAATCCTCTTATTTGAGGATTTTTATATTTCATCAAAACGAACAATTAGATAAACGGCCCCTATCATGAAAGTAGAGCCCATCATCGTCCAACTTCCAAACCAATTTCCAGCAAGTGTTGCAATAGCTGCTCCAGCAAAGAAAATACTGATAAGCGCGGCATATATACCAACTGACCGGAGTTTTTGTTTATCTTTGGTAATGATATACTGGGCAAGATTTGCCGACATGGACTTCATATTACCTGTCATAAAGATACTTCCGTAAGCACGACCATGAACTTTTGTAAAAGTATCGTATTGAATCGCCATAAAATAAGAGAAAATTCCAACATAAAAGGAAACAGGAATCTTCAAGCCCAAACCATAAGCCAAGGCAAAAATTGTCACCCCTAACCATTGAACCAATAACAAATAAGAGGCATCAAAACGGCGACGTTTCATCAAATAGTGAGAATAAAATCCCCGAGTCATTACTCCTAATATAAAGAAGATAATCGGAATTGCAAAATCCCAAAACCTAGCAAAATCTCCTTTGGCAATATTAATCCCCGCCTGAATAACATTCCCTGATTGTGCACCAATAAAACGGTCATTAAAATGAAAAAATGAGAAACCATCCATAAAACCTGCATTTAATGCAAAAATTAATGCAATACGCAGTTTTTCTTTAACTTGTCTATCCATAATTAGAATTATATCACAAAGATTATTTTCATTGTTTTTCAATAATGGTTTGAATTTCACTTTTTTATTTATTATTCTGGATTTAAGTAATATATTAAATAGTGAAGCGGATTCAAAAGACTAAAAGAATCAACTTTTTTGAGTTATAATGGATTTAAACGATTAAGAAGACAAGCGATTTTTCACTTTACTAACGAGGAGGAGTCAAAATGAACGGTTATCAACAACAATACACTTGTATCAAGTGTGGCAATCATAATTTTGAAGAAGATCAACTTCAAGCAACCGGTGGAAATTTTTCAAAGATTTTTGATGTTCAAAATAAGAAATTTATTACTATTTCTTGTTCTCAATGTGGTTATACAGAACTCTACAAAGCACAAACGAGTACGGGAATGAATATTTTAGATTTTTTACTGAACGGTTAGCTCAGGTAGTCAATAAATTTGAAAATAAGACTTAGGTCTTATTTTTATTTAAGAAAATTAAGTTATAATGTAAAGTACATACTTTAAGAAAAGGAAGAGAGTCTTTATGGCCGTTTTGGAATTAAAAAATATTAGGAAATCCTATTTTCTTGGAAAAGAAGAATTTCCTGTCCTCAAAGGAATCAACCTCGAGTTTGAACGTGGTGATTTCGTCAGTCTCCTAGGAGAATCTGGGGGAGGTAAGTCAACTCTGATGAATATTATTGGAGGACTTGACCGTAAATATGAGGGGGATGTCATCGTTGACGGCCTTGCTCAAAAAACAAAAAAAGAAAAAGATATGGATGCTTACCGTCGAGATACAATCGGTTTCATCTTCCAATCTTTCAATCTTGTTAGCTATTTGAGTGTATTAGATAACATTTTAATTAGTCTTAAAATGACAAGCTTATCTGATAAAGAACGTCATGAAAGAGCAATTGAGCTCACAAAACAAGTCGGTCTTTACGAACACCGTAAGAAAAATCCATCACAACTTTCTGGAGGACAAAAACAAAGGGTAGCAATTGCGCGTGCCCTAGCTTCTGACCCTGAAATTATTCTTGCTGATGAACCTACTGGTGCTCTTGACTCACAAAACACGAAAGAAGTTTTAGCGCTCTTACGTCAAATTGCTCAATCTGGTAAAACAGTAATCGTCGTCACTCACTCACAAGAAGTTGCTGATTACGGTACAAGAATTATCCGTTTGGCCGATGGACAAATCACAGGTGACGAACGTCTGAAAGAACCCTATCCTGTTGAATCACATCAACGGATGAACTCAAAAGCGTTGTCATATCGTGATACCTTCAGAACAGCCTTTAAACACTTTACTCACTCTTGGAAAATTAATTTATTAATTGCAATCGGAACAGCAATCGGTCTGTTCTCAGTCATCTTTTTCTTAGGACTAGGAAATGGTGCAACCAAATATATGAATGACACCATTACTTCAAGTGTCAATCCGAATGTGGTTACCATCTTCAAGCGGACAACAACTGATAATAAATTAGGAAATGAGCAAGCACTCCAACAAACGCAACAGGAACTTGGGAATGCTGCTACTAACCTTGACAGTGCTCATCTTTCAAAATTGAAAAAAGTTGATAACGTCAAAAAAGTTGAGCCAACTTATTCAATTTCTGGTTTAGGAACACTTACTGCCAGTGATAAATCTAAATCTGGTTTAATGACTCTTGATACTTGGACTCAATCAAATATTAATGATGATTACGTTGCCGGTTCAAAACCTGCTGATGGCGAAATCGCTATCTATGCTAGTGATGCTAAAGAGTTAAATAAAGATTATAAATCATTAGTTGGCAAGAAAATTACTTTAAAAATTCCGGCTAAAACAGCTGCTGGAACAAGTGTTGAAGTTACAAAAGAATTCACTGTTTCTGGTATTTTGAAAAATCCTCAAGGACCTGCAAGCTCTTCTAGCAGCCTAATTGCCACTTACAATACTGTCAAAGCTGCTCTTGAATCTGCTAATGCAGATACTGATGCCACTTATGCAGTAGTTACAGTTAATAAAGTAGATAATGTCAAATCAACAACTTCTGACATTCAAGACTTGAAAATTGATGGAACAAAAGCATTCGTTACATATAGCGTTACTTCATTCCTCGATATCATCACTAATATTACAAATATCGTCAGCTATGTTCTTGCCGCTATCGCCGGAATCAGTTTGATTGTCTCAATCTTTATGATTGTTGTTACTACTTACATGTCTGTTGCTGAACGAACAAAAGAAATTGGTGTTATCCGCGCACTCGGTGGACGTAAGAAAGATATTTCTCGTCTCTTCACCGCTGAAAGCTTGATTCTTGGTCTGTCATCAGCCGCTATCGCTATTGGATTTGCCTACCTTGGACAATTCCTCATCAATAAAGCTCTAAGTAGTTTCCTTGACGGGGCAAGTATCGTTCAAATTTCTGGTGGACACATTATCTTTGCGATTATCGTTGCTGTATTAATTGCTCTCCTAGCAAGTTTAGCTCCAAGTGGACGTGCAGCACGTTTGAACACAATTGAAGCCCTCGCTTCTGAATAACATACAAATTCTTCTGTCAGTCATTTCAAATGACTGACAGAACTTGTAGATGAAGTTTATCTACTGACAGCCTCTGTCAGTAAAACTATGATTTCAAAAAATAGACCTTGCCAAAAGACAAAGCCTATTTTTTGTACTTTATATTGTTTGGTGGCCTTCCAGCCTTATGTTAGAATTAAAGTAATAGACAAATAAAAGGAGTATTAATGCAAGAAATAATTATCCAAGTCATGAACCAATTTGGCTACTTTGGTGTTGCCTTTCTCATTATGATTGAGAACATCTTCCCACCAATTCCTTCCGAAGTAATCTTAACTTTCGGTGGTTTCATGACTACTTATAGCGAACTGGGGATTATCGGCATGATTATCGCAGCCACTATTGGTTCTGTGCTTGGTGCATTGATACTCTACTTCGTTGGTCGTCTTTTAAGCGTTGAACGCTTAGAAAAATTAGTTTCTGGACGTTTAGGAAAAGTACTTCGTCTTAAACCAGAGGACATCACAAAAGCTGAAAAATGGTTTTTAAAAAGAGGATATGCAACAATCTTCTTCTGCCGATTCATTCCTTTAATTAGAAGTCTAATTTCAATCCCTGCTGGTTCTGCTAAAATGAAACTCCCCAGTTTTCTTATTTTAACAACCTTGGGAACACTTTTTTGGAACATTGTTCTAGTGTGCCTTGGAGCCGCTCTTGGTGATAACTGGGAGATGATTGCTGGAATTCTTGATTCTTACTCTTCAGTCGTGGTTGTGATTTTAGGGATTATTTTCATCCTTGCGATTCTTATCTTTGTCAAGAAACGATTTTTCCCAAAAAATAAAAACTATTCATCTGATACAGAAAAATAAGCTTTAATGCTTATTTTTTTTATAAAATTTTATTAACTTTTGTTATAATTGGTAATACAAAGGAGATTTTATGGTATCTAAAGGGCGTTTAGCCGGTTTTATTGATGCAATTATTGCAGTAATAATGACTATTATGTTATTAGAATTCGAATTACCTAAAACAGGTGGAATTCTTGATTTTTTGAAAGATAATCTCGTCTATCTGATTGCTTATCTTTTGAGTTTTATCTATGTTACAACTTCTTGGTTTAATCAACAATATATGCTTTCACAGGCTGAGAAAATCACTCGTCGAATCTATCATAGTTGCATGATTTGGGTCCTCTCATTATCAATGCTTCCTGTACTTTCTGCTTGGGCTGGACGCACAATGGACTTCTTTCATGATTTCGGAATCCACTCACCAAAAGCACCTGCCCTACTCTTTATCGTGATGATTTATATTTGGGGATTTGCATATAGTTATATGACCGATTGTTTTATTGCTGACAATCCTAAAGAAAAGGCTGAACTAATCGCTCAAATGGAAGTTTATCACTATTTACGGAATCCTTTTTGGAAGATTGGAATGGTCATTAGCTTCATTATCACTTTCTTCTATCCCCCTTTTGTATTCATTTATACAGCAGGAGAAATGATTATTGCGACAATAAGAAGTCAAAATAAAAAAAGCTCAACTTAAATCGTTGAGCTTTTTAGTTTATTGACCAACAGTCAATTGTTCTGAAACATACTTAGCATAGAGTGGATGTGTGGCAACAAGTTCATTATGTTTGCCACTCCCTGTGATTTGACCTTTTTCAATGAAGTAAATCTTATCCGCATCAACAATTGTTGAAAGTCTATGCGCAATTACGAGCGTTGTGCGACCTTTCATCAAACTATCTAAAGCCTTTTGAACCATTGATTCTGATTCACTATCTAAACTAGCCGTTGCTTCATCAAGCATCAGGATTTTTGGATTTCTCAAGAAAGCACGAGCAATTGCTAAACGTTGTCTTTGACCACCAGATATTTTCACACCTCGTTCACCAACTTCCGTATTAAGTTGATCAGGCATATTTTCAACAAAGCTTCTTGCAAAAGCTAAGTCAAGAACTTGCCAAAGGTTATCATCTGTATAGTCTCCTTCAAGTCCATAAGTTAAATTTTCACGAATGGTTCCAGCCATAATTGCTGAATCTTGACTGACAAAACCAATTTGACTCCGCCAATTTTCCAAAGAAATATTATCAATCGGTTGATCATCAATTGTAATTTCTCCTGCTGTTGGTTGATAAAAACGTTCTAAAAGAGAGAAAATTGTTGATTTACCACCACCTGAAGGTCCGGCAAAGGCAATAATTGAATTAGGTTGAGCTTCAAAAGAAATATCATGTAAAATTTGTTCAGAATCATCATAGGCAAAGTCAACATGGCGAGCTGAGAGGGTTTTCCCTTCCAAATCAAGACTTTCTCCTTGATGAAGTACTTCTTGTTCTTCATCAAGCAATTCGGTCAAACGACCAGTTGATCCTGAAGCTTTAGCAAGTTCTGTAAAGAAAGTTGCCACAGTTGGTACGGCTCCGATTAAGTTCATCAAATACATCATCATTCCAAGCAAAGTCCCAAGACTCATGACTCCTGTTGAGATGAGATAAATTCCGTAAGCAAGAAGTCCAAAGATCATCAGCATCATTGATAACATCATAACTGGTGACATCAAACCATCAAAGATGGCTTCTTTTACCCCAATTTTATAAAGTGCATTGACATCATTTTCTGCTTTTTTAGAGGCTTGTTTTTCAGCATTTGAAGATTTTACCAAGCGAATTTCTGATAATGATTCACTAGCAATCCCTTGGAAATTTGCTAAAGAATCTTGTCTAGTTCGCCCAATTTTTTGACCAAAAGTCATAATTGGGAACATAATGAGCATAACTACTGGAACAGCAATAATCATGGCAAGAGTCAAACGCCATTGCATCTGAAGCATGAAGACAATTGAACCAACCAAAAGTAAAATAGACGTAAAAGCTTGTGGAATACTGTTTGCAATTAAATTTTTAACTTGGGTGGTATCGTTGGCTAAACGAGAACTCATTTCTCCTGTTTTTACTTCGTCAAAATATTTTACTGGCAGATGAATCATTTTATCCCAGACACGCGTCCTTAGATTTTTTACAACTGATTCACCAAATATCCCAAGGACAATTGCTGCAATAGCAGAAACAGCAGCTGAACCAATATAAAGAGCGATAACTAAGGCAACTTTGCCACCGTTTACTCCATGTCCAAAACTATTAACAAGTGGTTGAACCATTTTGGGGACTTGTAATTGAATTAGTGTTCCAACGATTCCTGCTAGAATCCCAATGATAAAGAAAAGATAACGTGGCTTTGCAGCACGAATCAATTTGACGAAATGTTTAATGGATGTTTTGTCAACCGCTTTTCCTTCGATACGATTGGCCATTTGTGGACCTCTTTCCATTGTTTGCTTACTTCCTTTTTCTAATTATTGAATTTCAAGACGAAAAGAAATGATTTCAATTACTTTTCGTCTTGAATTATTTTTTATTCTTCCAAATAAACTTTGAGGTTTTCTAAGACAAGTTGATAGCCCGCTGGGTTTAGATGCGCTCCATCAAAAGTTAATTCTTTTTTCAAATTGCCATTTTCATCAGATAAACCATCATTAACATCAATAAAGTGAAAATGATGGTTATCTGCAAGTTTTTTTATTTTATCTGAAGCTTTTTGAAACTTTTCATTACTTCTCGTTTCAAATAAAGTTTTTTCATCTGAGTCTTGACCAAAATCAACCGTATTAATCGGATAGTAGCGCATCACATAAACTTGCGTTTGAGGTAATTTACTTTCTATTTGAGAAAGAATTTGATCATAGTTATTCAAAAACTCATCTTCTGGAATCTCAAAACCGATATCATTCGTTCCAATATTAATAAAGATTTTTGAAGGTTCCAAATTAAAAATCTGACTCTCCATGTGTTCTAATAAAAATGAGGTCGTCGTAGCTCTAACCGCCCGATTGTAGATATAGTGTGAAAAAGTAACTTCTCCAGCTTCCTCCCACTTCTCAATAGGAAATATCTCCATTAATGATGAGCCAACAAATAAAGTTTGTCCTTTTTTTGCTGATAGGTTTGCCTTGTCATAGCTTTTAAGAAGTTCTTCTTGAAAAGCTGCAAGCTGAGGGTTTATCGTAAGAGCTTTGGTTTCTTTTGACATTATCTTCTCCTATAAATTTAGCTATTTTAAATCCACTCTGCTTTGTTTAATTGAGCCACAAACTGTTTCTCAGCTTCCGGTAAAAACTCAATCGGGTGTTTTTTAGACTCTAGCTTTATCATTGATTTTGCAATAATTTTATCGTGCCAGTTAAAAGGGGTCAAATTATTTACCTCCCCTCCAAAGTTTGCGATAGCTACAGCATTTTTGCGCAAAGGTTCGGCGATTTCTTTTTTAATCACTTTCGTAAAACTATCATATTCAACCATTGTAACGAATGCCGCAAAAGGTTTCGTTTGCAAAATTTCTTGATATTTTTTTAAGAAACTGCCTACTGAACGTTCAAATTTATGACTATAAACAGGGCTGGCAACAATCACAGCATCAAAATCTTTAGGATTTACTACTTCAGCATTTAAATCCACAAGTGTGACCTGATTTAAATGTATCGCTAGCTTTCTAGCGCACTTGGCAGTATTTCCTGTCTTACCAGCGTAAGCGATGAGTGTTCTCATTTTCCGCTCCTTATCTATTCAATCCTTAGAAATCATCCCAGTTTTCTGGTTTTTTAGGTTCTTTATTTTTGTCTGTCTTTGGTTTAGAATCAAAATCTGGACGACGGTTTCCGTCAAAATCACCAAAACGATTTTTCATTTCATCTGAAAAGTGATCCCAATGTTCATTAAAATCGGCTTGATCTCTTCCACCAAAATTATTTCTAAAACTATCTTTGAGCTGCTTACCAAAGGCTTTCCAATCTTCACCAAACGGAGCTTGTGAGCGTTCGTCACGACGCATACGATTTTGTCCACGTTTCATTTCTTGAGATGAACGACGCATTTCACGTTGCCAATTTTGCATTTCACGGCGCATGTGATTCCCAAATGCATGACGGTCATGAGCATTCATCATATTTTCCATAAATGGATTTCCGAAAAATTGTGCCATTCGTTGGAAATCTTGATCATTACGTGCATCGTTATTTTCTACTAATTTTTCCATTAGAAAGGCTAATTGTTCTTGTTCTTCATCTGTTAGATTGCCAAAAATTGTTTCTGAAATATCATTATGCATTGTATCACGTGTTTCTTGAGCTTCACGACCTTTATCAGTCAAGAAAATGCGGCTGACACGTTTATCATTTTCATCTTGTTTACGAATAACCATTTCCGCTTCTTCTAATTGTTTAACCTGAGCTGTTACACTTGAAGGTTTAATATCAAGAAGTTCGGCAATTTCTGCATTGGTTAGACCATCTTTATTCCATAATTCAACGAGTAAACCTTGAGCTCCATTGCGGTTACCGCGATTTTTCATTTGTTTTGAAATCCCATCTGCTCTTAAAGCAAAAAGGATGTTTGGATTGTGCAATAGTTTTGAAAATAGATTCAATAAGTTGTTTGTTTGTTCTGACATTATGTATTCTCCTTATATCAAATTCTTTGTAATTCGTCATCAAAAGCATAGATTAGTCGTTTATCTGGGCCTTCAATAAGTCTGATGAACCAATTCAATTTTTGAATTATTATTTTTATCATCTTAATCATTGGTTCTCCTTTACTATCTTTTAATTTCTTGAAAAGTTTAAATTAATTAGTTAGTTTGTTTTTTATTTACCTAACAAAAAAGATTATAAAACATTTAATTAGTTTTGTCAATACAAAAACTAACTAAATTAAAAAAATCAGCCCATAGACTGATTTTTTATATTATTCATTTCCTAAATCAAGTTGATAAAGTTCTTTAAATGTTGGGTTATTCTCCAGTAATGACGCGGGTTTCCCATCAAATTTAATCGAGCCATTTTCTAAAAATAGAACTCGGTTCATATGATGAACACCTAATAAATGGTGAGTAATAAAAATAATTGATTTATCACGGAGCCGTTCAAAAAAGAGACTTAAGAGTTGATTTTCTGTGATTGGGTCAAGTGATACAGTTGGTTCGTCAAGAATTACAACATCAACATCTGATAAAAGAACCCGTGCCAAGGCTAAGCGTTGACGTTCTCCACCAGAGAATCGTTCTCCCGCTTCATCTACTGGTGTCAGAAGTTTTTGAGGTAATGATTCAACCATTTTACGGAGGCCAACTAATTCAAGAGCTTCCCAAATTTCAGCATCACTGGCATTGAGTTTCGCCAAAGTTAAATTAGAACGAAGGCTTGTCGCAAAAAGATAAGGGGATTGATTAATGACACCAATTTTTTCTTCAACATTTTTAGCTTTAGATGGCACAACACCAGAAAATTGAATACTTCCACTTTGGGGAACTAAATCTCCTCTGATTAAGCCGGCAAGTGTTGATTTACCCACGCCTGAACGTCCCAATAGAGCGATATGTTCTCCTTGTTTAACTTCTAAATTAAAATTATCAAAGATTTTTTTATTTTCTTCAAATGAAAATTGGAGATTATTGATGACTAAATCTGTAGAAACAATTTCCTCAGTCCTTACTTCTTCATCTTGGTCTGGTAAGTCATTTAAACGATTGATTGAATCGCCATAACGTTGCGTTTCAACCACCGCATCAGACAAAGGAGAAAAAGCATCAAATAAAGGGAAGGCAGCGAGACTAACTGCCGCAATATAATTAGGCGCGTCTCCTAATCTTAAAGCACCAGAAGACCAAATCATCAAATAAATCACTAATGCGCCATAGACAACTTGTAAAAATAAATTTCTTCTACGTCCGAAAGCTAATAGTTTGGCTTGAATTTTTCTAGCAGATAATTCAGAACCTCGATAAGCTGTCAGAAAATCTTCTTTTCTTCCTGAAAGCACCCAATCTTGTAATCCTAAAATATCATCTGTCAAATGAGAAAAAAGTTGATTGCGATAAATTTTGAGTTCTTCATCTAATTTTACTGTAAATTTCAAAGAAATTAATGGCAAGATAACAATCAAAAATCCTAAGAAGAGCGCTAAACCTAAAGCAAACCAAAGTGAGAAAAATCCTCCGGCAATAATTAGAGCAATCGATAAACTTCCAGCAATTAAAACTGGAAATAATGTTCTCAAAAAGAGGTCTTGTAGATTTCCAATATCTTCATTAAGAACACCCAATAAGTCACCTAAACGGTAACGATCTGCTAATGTAACGGCCGTTTTTTCCAGTCGCAAATAGAGTTTTTTTCGTAAGAGACTTGTGATTTTTAAAATCCAATTATGAGAAGTTAATCTTTCGACATAATGCATCACTGGTCGTCCAATCCCAAAAATACGTACAAAGAGAACTGGAACATAAATCATTAAGATATTTTCTGGTTTTGTTGCTGATTTAGAAATGACATATCCTGAGCTGAACATCAAAAGTCCCGCCATCGAAATTGTAATCGTTCCTAAGAAAATAGATAGAATAAAGCCTGAACGATTTTTTTTCAAAAATGGAGAAATCCAGTCATTACCAAACAAAATATTTTTTAATTTCATTATTTCTGACCTCCATTATCTGATGAAGCTTGGCTGACAGAGCTGTCAGTAGATTTATCATTTACTGACGAAAAGTTTGACCTCTCAGATTCTTTTTCTTCTTGGTCCTTTACTGATTTGCTCGTTTCATTGTCTAATAAATTTTTGTCATCATCAACACCACGCATCTGACTAAGTAATTTTTGATAGTAAGTATTTTCAGATAATAGTTGTTCAGGAGTTCCAATTCCTGCGACCTGTCCCTCGTTTAATACGATGACCAAATCCATTGATGAAAGCCAATGAAGACGATGAGTAGCAATGAAAACAAGTTTATTTTCAAGTAAAGGTAAAATATTTGCTTTAATTTCTAATTCGGTTTCAATGTCCAGATGAGCTGTCGGTTCATCAAGAAACAAAATATTGCGGGTATGACTTAAAAATGCTCTGGCTAAAGCAACACGCTGAGCCTGTCCCCCTGAAATTGTACGACCACTGGCCCCAATTTGTCCATCAAGACCAATTTCATCGATAAGACTTTCTAAACCAGCAAGTTTTGCCGCTGCTTTGATTTCGTCATCTGTAGAATCAGGTTCGTAAAAAGCTAAATTTTCACGAAAAGTTCCTGCAAAAATGTAAGTCTTTTGTGGAATGAATTGAACTGACTGACGATAGTTTTCGTCAGTTAAAGAAGTCAAACTTTGCTCATTTAGTTTAATTTCACCAGCTGTTGGTTTTAGAAATCCAGCCAGCATTGAAAGCAATGTTGATTTACCAGAACCTGAATTTCCGACAATGGCAATTTTTTTAAAGCCATTTACTGACAGATTGACATTTGAGATTCCACGCCCTGTGTCATAAATTTTTCCTAACTCTGTCAGTTGAAGTTGTGAATTTGCACTCCAAGTTACTTTTTCTGTAAGTACTGACAAAGTATTTTCCTCAGTTGAAAGAACTTCATTAACAGCTGCCAAAGCATTTTTTCCATTAAGCGTTGCATGATAATCACTTGCAAAATCACGCAGAGGAAGGAAATATTCTGGTGCTAAAATTAGAGCCGCTAAAGCTGGAAAAAGTAAAATATCACCACTCATTAACCGAAGTCCCAAAAAAAGTGCGACAACAGCAACTGAAAGACTTGCAAAAAAATCAAGGGCAAAGGTTGAAAGCATAGCAATTCTCAATGCGCCCATCGTTTCTTTACGAAAGTCTTCAGAAGTTTTATAAATTGAATTTGAGTAATCTTTAGACAATCCAAAATATTTCAATGTAGAAATTCCACGCAATGAATCTAAAAAGTGATTTGATAAATATTGGAACGTTTTATATTGACGTTCAGCACGTCCTTGTGCTGCGTATCCCAATAGAATCATAAAAATAATTGCAAAAGGAAATGTCAAAGTTAACACAATTCCACTTTGCCAATCAAGAAAATACACTGGAATCAAAATTAACATTGGGATGATCATCATATTTAAGACTTTGGATAGGACCAATTTAATATAATTTTCAACCTGATCAATTCCTGTGATTACTGTTGTTGCAGCTGAGCCCGAACCTAAATTTGCAATAGCAACTGGACCAAGTCGGAAAAATTTATCCAACATATCCCCCCGCAATTTTGTTGCTAATTGGTAAGCAAGTTTATCCAGAGCCTTTGAACGACCAAAATTAATAATTTCACGGCTCAAAAAGCAAGCAAAAAAGCCCAAAACCCAAGGAATGGTATGAGAAAATAATTGTCCTTGCCAAAGCTTAGTAATTGCAGTAGCTAGAAATAAAGCTTGACCGGCAATTGCAATGAATTGAAAAACTGCCAGAATCCCCAATATCGGAAACATTCTTCTTACACCTGGCAGTTCAAAAAGAGATTTATCAATCATGTTTAAAGTTACTGATGAGATAATATTTTACTGACAGAACTTATCAGCAAAGCTGATAGTTCCTCCATTTACCGATTGAATGACTTCCTTAATCACAATCAGTTGGCAGTTTCTAAAATCTGCTCATAGAATTTCTGTCAGTAAAATAAAATTCCTCAGTTCCTTTCTAAAAAATTTAGGTCAGAAAAATTTTCCTGACCATAATATGTAGTTGTCTTAATTAATTATATCAATTTACAAACTAATCTGAAAATAACTGGTTCAACCAGTTATTTTCATGTTTTATTTTTTAATTCTTTTTCTGAAAATGAAATAGGTCCAGCCCATATAGATGAGTACAAATGGTAAGATAACCAGAGTAATGATCGTCATTGTTTTCAAAGTATAGCCTGTTGAACTAGCATTTTTAATCAAAATACTGTGAGCAGGGTTAGTTGCAATCATTACACGTGGGAAAATCCCTTGGAAAATCAATGCAACAAGGGCAATGAAAGTCAAACCTGAAGCCAAGAAAGCAGACATTTCTTTTCCTGCACGAACAGATAAATGTGCCACAAGAGTTAGAATAACAATCAAAGCAAGTAAAACTAAAGTTCCAATAAAATGTTTTTCAAAGAAATCAGTGAAAATAGCTAGCAATACAGCAAATACAACTTCACCAGCATAAAGAACAAAATAGAGAATATTAGCTATCTTAGCAGCTCTCTCACGCAAAGCTCCCTCTGTTTTCAAAGCTAAATAATTTAAGCCATGAAGCCAAGCTAAGAGCATTACAGCAACACCACCAACGACTGACAAAAAGTTAACGTAAGTAGTAAAAGTAGCAGTCACATTTCCTTTAGCATCCATTGGAACGCCTTGAATCATACTTGTAAACATCAATCCAAAGAGAAATGGAATAGCAAAACTTGCAACGCCCAAAACTTTTGTCCAGAGCATTTTTCCTTTTTCCGTATGTGAGTGATGACGAAATTCAAATGTTACTCCCCGGAAAATCAAACCTACTAAAATCAAAAATAGAATAAGATAGAAACCAGAGAACAATGAAGCATACCAATAAGGGAATGAAGCAAACATTGCCCCACCGGCAGTTAATAACCAAACTTCATTCAAATCCCAAACTGGGCCAATTGATCCGATAGCTTGTTCAACCTCACGTTTGTCCTTGGCAATTGTGATTGCACTCATTCCTACACCGTAGTCAAAACCTTCGAGGAAGAAAAAGCCACTAAATAATACTCCAACAATAATAAACCAAAAAAGTTGTAATCCAGTCATTATTTATCCACCCCTTTCTCATCAGTTTCTTTTTGAATTTCACTATCTTCTTTTGATGAAGAAGCAAAATTTTCTTGACTAAATGAATCTAAAGAAACATAAGCTGTTTCCGCTCCTTCTACTCCTTGTTTCATTCTTTGAAGCGTAAAGTAAACCATCACAGCACCAAGGAAACAGAAAAGGAAGAAATAGACGATATTGGAGAATAAAAGTGAACCGACAGAAACATTTGGTGAAACTGAATCTTTGATTGTAAATAAACCATAAACGGTCCAAGGATAACGACCAAGTTCAGTAACTAACCAACCTGAGGTAATCGCAAGGAAAGGTGCAAATAGCATCCAACGATAAACTTGTAAGCCAAACTTATTTTGATATAGACTTGGTTTTTTCTTTCTAGTCCAAAATAGCCCCAGAGCAGAAAGTAAAATCATTAACATTGATAGACCGGCCATAATCCGGAAAGTCCAGAAGAGAACCGTTACTGGTGGGAAGAAATTACCGCCAATTTCTTTAGCTACATCAGGATATTTCTTTTGAAGTTGAGCGTTAATTTCATTCATCCCTTCAACCGAACCGCTTGGACGGTGATAAGTCAGAATTGAAAGCATGTAAGGAATTTGAATTCCAAATACTTCTTTGTGGTCAGCTTCATTAAAGAAGGCAACCATATCCCAAGCCGCAGGGTCAGGTGTTGTTTCATAAACCCCTTCAGTTGCAGCAAATTTCATAGGTTGAGAGTTTTTAACTTCAATCATTTGTTGGTCACCAGCAACAAAGTTACCAACTGCACCGATTAGAGCTACTAAAAGTCCCAAACGTAAAACTGGTTTAAACATATCAATTTCACGATTTTTAAGAATTTGATAAGCTGAAATACCAGCAACCACAAAACCACCAGTTACAAGGAAACCTGTTGCCACGTGGCTAAATTCCAAAATAGTTTGAGGATTTGTCAAAAGGGCAGAGAAACTTGTTAATGTTGCTCGTCCACCTTTAACTTCATATCCCACTGGATTTTGCATCCATGAGTTTGCCGCTAAAATCCATAAAGATGATAAGAAGGTCCCAACAAATACAATCCAAAGTGTTGCATTATGCAATTTCTTACCTAATTTATCCCAGCCAAACATCCACACTCCAAGGAATGTAGATTCCAAGAAGAAGGCAAGTAAAGCCTCAACGGCTAAAGGTGCGCCAAATATATCCCCAACATAGCGAGAATAATCTGACCAGTTCATTCCAAATTGAAATTCCTGGATAATACCGGTTACGACCCCTACTGCAAAGGATAAGAGCATAATTGATCCAAAAAATTTCGTCCGTTTTTTCCATTTTTCATCACCAGTTTTCACATAGATAGTTTCCATGATTGCTGTCATGAGAACCATTCCGACAGAAAGTGGTACAAAGAAAAAGTGGAAGATTGTCGTCATCGCAAACTGAAAGCGTGCGAGAGTTTCAATAGTAGGCATAATAACTCCATCTTTTATATTTTTTATTTTTAAAAGTAACTAATAACAATATAGATTTATAAACTGACATTATCATAAAATCTGATAAGTTTATTGTAGTTACTTTCATTTAACGAAATAGTAATAGTATCTATAGTATCCCTTTTCTCACCGCTGTATGATTGAGAGAAAAGTAATTGCGCATTACTAATAAGTTGAATAAGATACATATACATTTTTACAAGAGAAACTATATTAATATTTTTAATTTCAATTGAATAAATCCTAAGTTCTTCTTCAATGACAATTGAGTATCTATTCCCATCTTGAGTTATTTCAAGATAGTTTTCTAGTATTTTTTCTAGACTAGTCATAATTAAAATCCTATTTTTACACCAGGAGCAACTCTTGCTCCTTTTCCAAAAATATCTCCTGATTGCCCTGTCAATGTGACAGTTCCTCCAGAGCGTCTTGGAAAATTAACATAACCTGTAATCCAACCTCCCCATGAGTATCCTCCCACTGGATAATATAGAGTCCGGTATTTCTTATTGTAGTACTTTACAGTAATTTCACCTCTGAATGTATATCCGTCTGAAACTTCCTCCCTCACAGACCAACGAACTCCAGAACTAGTTTTATCTAGTTTAGAAACTCCACCATTCCCATAGACAGTTGTAGCATAAGCATTTTGGAACATTAAATTTGAAGAAAAAATACTTGTTAATAATATAATAATAAAGACTTTCTTGTTACTTCTTTTTTGGGTTCCTATACTCATTTTAACTCCTTTCTTATTTTTAATATTTTTTAATTTATTTTAGCATTTGTGAATGTCTTTGACCTTTTAACCAAAGGCACTAACATCTGCAAATAATTTAAAATCACGTTACACTATATTTTATCATAATGTAAGCGCAGATAAAAACGATTGATTTGTAAAAGAGTTTTAACAAGTGTAACTTTTCAGACACTTCTATAGTTTTTAAAATACAAAAAACCTATCTCTAAAGATAGGTTTTCTGAATTACTAATTAACGAACATCTCCCATTAATTTCAAAATAGGTTTTTTGATAATAAGGAGGATAATTCCCACGATAATACCAATAATACCAGTAATCGCAAAGAAGTGAACTTCTGTTGCTGCTTTAAAAAGTGGTGTAATTTGAGCATTGATTGCTTGTGAAGTTGAATCTGCCAAGAACCACATCGCCATCATTTGTGATTGGAAAGCAACTGGAGCTAATTTTGTTGAAACTGATAATCCAACTGGTGAAACAAGTAATTCACCTGCCATTTGGACAGCAAACATCAATACTAACCAAAGAGCACTTGCACGACCAGAAGTTCCGTTCAAGAGACCTGGAAGTGTCATAATCAAATAAGAGATCCCTGTCAACATCAAACCAAGACCAAATTTTACAATTGTTGAAGGTTGACGTTCACCCAATTTATTCCAAAGACGAACAAAGATAGGTGACAAGAGAACGATGAAGAGCGGGTTCAATAATTGATACCAAGAAGGGTCAATATGGAAAGTAATTCCAAACCAAGTTGGGTCCAAATTAGAACGTGATTCTCCCCAAACCGCAATAATTGTAGAACTTTGTTCTTCAATTGCCCAAAAGACAATAGCAGAAAGGAACAAAGGAATATATGCTGTTAATTTACGACGTTCATCTGATTCTACCTTTTTAGAGGTAAACATCATTACGAAATAAATAATTGGAACAACAATACCGATAATTGATAAAACATTAATGAAGTTATTAATAAAATTAGCTGGACTTGCTTGATAAAGTAAGAAGAAACCAATAATAGCGACAATAACAACAATTGTCAATGTAATAAGAAAATTACGTCTTGCTTTTGAATCCATTGGATTTGAAGGTTCGCGTCCAATTTCTGGGAAGTGACGAAGACGTCCATACCAATAAGCAAATAATGCAAAAATCATACCGATAGCTGCAAGTGAGAATCCTAAGTGATAATTCACACCTTGTCCAACTGTCCCAACAATCAATGGAGCAATCAGAGAACCCATGTTAATTCCGACAACAAAGATATTGAATCCAGTGTCACGACGTGAGTCATCTTTAGAATAAAGATGTCCAACCATATTTGAAATATTCGGTTTAAGCATCCCTGTTCCCAAGATAATTAAGAATAATGCCACGAACAGTGAAGATAAACCAAATGGTGTTGCTAAAGCGATGTGTCCCAAAGTGATTAAAACTCCACCAAGGAAGATTGTGCGCGAAGCGCCCAACAAGCGGTCAGCAATCCACCCTCCAACAATTGTTGAAAGATAGACAAGTGCACCATAGATACTTACAATCGCCATTGCTTGAGCTTTAGGAAGTCCTAAACCTGCATTGTCAGCAGTTGTCAATGCATAGAGGTAATAAACCAGAATGGCACGCATCCCATAGTAAGAAAAACGCTCCCAGAACTCAGTCTGAAAAAGCGTCAATAGGCCGCGAGGTTGACCGAAAAATGTTTTTTCTGTTTTGTTTAAGTTTTGCATAGATTATATTATAAAGTTTTCTATACAACTTGTCAAGTTGTCAAACAATTTTGCCTATACAGATTCTTTGAAAAACGCGGGAAAAAGAGGGACAATAACAAAATTTCATAGATATTTATTTATATTTTCTTCTTTTCTAAAATAAGATTTAGCTAAAAAATATAGTTTTTATCATTTTTTACTGACAAATAAATCTGTCAGTAAAAAAACTTGCATCAGCAAGTTTTAAATTTTCATCTTTAATTCTAAATTTGTTTTTCCACTAATCACTTTTTCTGTCAGTAATTTTTTTAATTCTGGTAAGAATTTCAGATTTTGTAAAAAAGTAATTTCTTGAACTTCTATATTAAGATCATCTTCACTCGGATTAATGAGTTCAACAAAAACTTCTGAATCTGTATATCGCAATATTCCTAACAACCTGTCAGTAAAAAAAGTTGAAAACTCTCCATATTTCAAGCTATTTTCTGACAGACGTTTTTGCGTCCAACTTTTATAAGCATTGTAAACATTGGGTGAAATGTTATCCCAAGGAAAATATTTACGATTCTCAGGGTCTTTTCCACCTGACAATCCTGCTTCATCTCCATAGTAAATACAAGGAATTCCTGGTAATACAAAAAGCATTGCTAACGCTACTGACAAATTCTTTTCTCCAACCATTGTCAAAATTCGTTCAGTATCATGAGTCCCTAGATTGTTTAAATTATTATAAAAAATATCTTTAGGATAATTCTCTTGCAAAGTCATCAATTGATGCGCGACATCTTGACTGGAACGATGACCATTTAATAAATTAATAATTAAATCACGAAACGGATAATTCATAGCAGCTTGCAAACTTCCACCAAGAATATAATTTCTTCTTTTTCCATAAGAAATTTTGTTGGAAGCATCTTCCCAAATTTCACCAATCAATATCTTATCTGAATAAGAGTCAAGATTTTCTCGAATTCCTTTAATAAATGAATCAGGGAGTTCATCAGCAACATCCAGACGCCAACCATCAATACCCAAGTCATTCCATTTAGCTAAAACAGAATTTTTCTCACCATAAATAAAATTGCGAAAAGAATCATTATCTTTGTCTATTTCAGGTAAATCTTTAATTCCCCACCAAGATTTATACTCAAAAGGATAATTTTCAAATTTAAACCAATCGAAATAAGGTGAATCAGGATTTTTTGCTGCTCCCTCATCATCGCCATAATCACCATTAATATTGAAATAAAGTGAGTTTTTTCCTACATGAGAAAAAACACCATCCAAAACCAAATGCATTTTTTCTTGATGAAGCAACTGAATCAATTCTTCAAAATCTTCCTGCCTACCCAGCATTGAATCAATTTTTAAGTAATCATTCGTATCATAGCGATGGTTACTTGTACCAGAAAAAATTGGATTAAGATAAATCGCATTGATTCCCAGTTCTTTTAAGTAGGGAATTTTTTTAATAATTCCTCTTAAATTTCCACCGAAAAAATCCCAACGTGCAATATCACCATTTTCTTCTTTAACATAGAAAGGACTATCCGTTTTTCTTCCATAGATAAATGAATTGGGTTTTGGGTGATTGATTTGACCATTTTCATTTCCATTATAGAAACGATCTGGGAAAATTTGATAGAAAACTGCTTCACGATACCAACTGGGAGCTTGATCTTCTTTTTCAAATACAGTCAGCTGATAAGGTTTAACATCATTTTCATCAGTATATAGAAGCCCCTCTCCTCCTATGCCAGAACAACCATAAAATCGCCTAGTTTCTCCCAAATCCGAAGACTCGACTATTTCAAAATGATAAAAATAAAGTCCTGGCTCTTCATCAAAAGGAATGGTAAGTCTAAAATTCCCACCTGAATCTTTGGTCATAGAAAATTCATAACGTTTCCCAAAATCACGTCGAATTACACATGTCACAAGTACAGAAGGTTGGTCAGTTGTAAATCTCAAGCTCATTGAGTTCCCAACCTTGATGGCCCCAAAAGGTTGTTTATAATCTAAATTCCACGGATTATAATAATACATCTAATTCTCATTTCCTTTATTAACACTTAAGGCTAAAGGCTCCTAAAATTTATTCTGTCAGTAACAAAAATTTCTGTCAGTAAATTTCTTCATTCTTTTTTAGCCTTTATATACCAAATGTCATCAGCATACTCCCTAACTGTTCGGTCAGAACTAAAACGTCCCACATTGGCAATATTCATTAAACTTGCTTGAGCCCATGCTTTTTGGTCACGGTAAAGTTTTTCAAGTTCAGCTTGTGCCCGAACATAATCATTAAAATCACGAAGTACAAAATATTCATCATTATAAACGGTGAGCGAATCAAAAATTTCACGACCTTCACTTTTAATATTTGGCACCGTTCCATCAATTAAGGCATTCAAAATTCGATTAACTACTGGATTTTGCTCATAAATATCACGCGCATTATAATTACCATTGCGATAATATTCATAAACTTCATCCTTAGTCAGCCCAAAAACAAAATTATTTCCATCCCCTGCCGCTTCAAAAATTTCAATATTTGCGCCATCAAGTGTTCCAATGGTTAAAGCACCATTTAGCATAAATTTCATATTTGAAGTTCCAGATGCTTCTTTAGAGGCCAAAGAAATTTGTTCTCCAACATTGGCTGCTGGGATAATCACTTCCGCCAAACTTACATTATAATTTTCCATAAAGACAACTTTAAGTTTATCTTTAATCGTTTGATCATTATTAATCATATTTGCTATTTCGTTAATTACTTTAATGATAGATTTAGCATAATGATATGAAGGAGCCGCTTTTGCCCCGAAAATAAATACTCGAGGAACCATATCTAATTCCGGATTATCTTTCAAATCAAAATATAATTTTAGAATATGCAAAGCATTTAACAATTGTCGCTTATAAGCATGCAGCCGTTTTACTTGAACATCAAAAATCGCATCAGGATTAACCGTAATTCCATTTTGTTCTTTAATCACCGCAGCCAATCGTAGCTTATCATCAAATTTAGCTTTTTGAAGTTGTTCAAGTGTTTTTTCATCATTTTTAAAATTTTTCAGCAGCTTCAATTCATCTAAATCATGACGCCATGATTTACCAATTGTTTCATCAATAATTCCAGATAAGCGTTCATTTGCAATCTGAATCCAACGACGGTCAGCAATTCCATTTGTCTTATTATTAAAACGTTCAGGATAAATTTCATAGAAATCATGAAGTTCAACATCCTTTAATAAATCAGAATGTAATTTGGCGACGCCATTGGTTGAATGTGAACCAATGATTGACAAGTTGGCCATATGAATTTGTCCATCTTTGATAATTCTCGTATTATGCACCAGTGTTGCACCCACTTTAGGAAGCAACTCAGCCGTACGTCTTCGGTCAATCTCCACAATAATTTGATAAATCCGGGGCAAAAGCTGTTTAATCATCTCTTCTGGCCACTTTTCCAAAGCTTCCGATAAAATTGTATGATTGGTATAAGACATCACCTTGAGGGTTGTATCCCAAGCTCGATTCCAGCCCACACCATATTCATCAACTAAAAGGCGCATGAATTCTGGAACACAAAGTGCAGGATGCGTATCATTAATATGGACAGCAATATAATCCCCAATTTTTCGAATATCTTTTTTTTGTGTTCCTTTATAGTGGTGCAAAATTCGTTGAAGTCCAGCAGAAACAAAGAAATATTCTTGCTTCAAACGTAAAAGTCGCCCGTCATAATTAGAATCATCTGGATAAAGTTCAGCAGAGAGCATCGAAGTTTGTCGCATATAATCCAAATTTTGAAATTTTGGGTCTAATTCCTCTGGCACTTCTGAGCGCCACAGACACATATTATTGACCGTTGTATTTTCAAAACCAACCATGGGCGTATCATATGGAACAGCTAGAACACGTTCCTGGTCCTTATAATGAGGAATAAGATTTCCTTTTCCATCATCTTCTAACCAAACTTCACCACCAAATGTGACTTCAACTGCTTTGTCTGCTCTACGTACTTCCCAAGGATTCCCATTATTTAGCCAAGAATCAGGTAATTCTACTTGGAAACCATCTACTATTTTTTGTTTGAATAATCCATACCGATAGCGAATGCCATTTCCATTTCCTGGAAGACCCGTTGAAGCCAAAGAGTCCATGAAACAGCTAGCTAAGCGCCCCAAACCTCCATTTCCAATGGCCATATCTGGTTCTATCTTAGCAATCTCATCCAGTTCAATTCCAAAATCATTTAACCCTTCTCGAACGGTATTTAAAATACCTAAGTTAAGTAAATTTGATTTAAGCATTTTGCCTGGTAAAAATTCGATCGAAAAATAATATGCTTGTTTTTTTCCAGTTTCATCCTTATATTGATTATCGGCTACCCAAATATTAGCATAGTAATGTTTCACAACAGATGCCAATGCATCATAAATTTCTTGATAACCTGCTTTTGTCAGGTCAGTCGCAAATTTTGAAGTTAGACGCTCTTCGAAATCTTGCTTAAATTGTTTTTTAGAAAGTTTCAATCGTCGCTCCTTTATTATTCTCAAACATCTTTTATTTTAAAATGAATTCTACCACAATTTAATCACAAGCGCAATCGTTTGCGAGATTTTATAATTCTTGATAGAGTTCAATGTATTGTTGAGCCTTCGTTCCCCAAGAAAAATCTTTACTCATTGCTGATAAAACCATTTTATTTAAGACTTCTGGTTCTTTTCCATAAACTTCAAGTGCACGATTAATCGTCTCCAATAAAATCTGTCCTTCAAAATCAACAAAACCAAATCCTGTTCCTTCTTTGCTAATAGGATTAAATGGAATCACAGTATCTTTCAAACCACCAATTTCATGAACGATTGGTAAAGTTCCATATCTCATTGCAATCATCTGTGATAGGCCACAAGGTTCAAAAGCAGATGGCATCAAGAAGAAATCAGAACCAGCATAAATTTCCTGAGCAAATTGAAGGTCAAATGCAATATTTGCTGACAACTTATCTGGATATTTTTGAGAAAAATATCTAAAACCTTCTTCAATTTCAGGGAAACCTGTTCCTAATAGGACAATTTGCACATTTTCTTCCAATACTTTTTCCAACTGACTCAAAACTAAATCAAATCCTTTTTGATTCGTTAAACGGGAGACCATCCCAATCAATGGAACATTTGGATTCAATGGTAATCCTGTTCGCTTTTGGAGTTCTGCTTTCATTTGACCTTTACCAGAAAGCTCTTCCTCGCTGAAATGGTAAGGAATTAATATATCATTTTCAGGATTATAGATATCATAATCTATCCCATTTAAAATTCCAGAAACTTTTCCATCTACATATTGCAAAATCGATTCTAAACCACAACCAAATTCTGAGGTCTGGATTTCCTTAGCGTAAGTTGGCGAAACTGTATTAACCCGATCCGCATATAAAATTCCTGTTTTTAACATATTTAGCATACCATTATGACGGACCACTCCTTCAAAATAGCGCTCCATTCCCATACCAAAAAGCTCACTTAAAGCATCTCCTTGCATCAAGCCTTGAAATTCAATATTATGAATGGTCAGTACTGTTTTAATTTTTTCATAGGCCTTAATCCAGTTGTATTTTTCTTTAAGTAAAAAGGGAACCATTGCAGTCTGCCAATCATTGACATGCAAAACATCTGGAATGAAATCTAACTTTTCTAAGAGTTGGCAAAGAGCCAAGTCAAAAAAGGCAAAGCGCTCTCCATCATCGCCATAACCATAGAGTTGTCCCCTACCAAAATAATGTTCATTATCTAGAAAATAATACTTCACACCCTCTTTTTCTAGACTTTTAACTCCAACATATTCGTGTCGCCAACCAACATCAACAAAATCATAAAATTCATCTTTTAAAAGTGAACGATATTCTTCTTTCATTTCATTCTTAAAATAAGGAAGGATCACAGCAACTGAATCTATCTCACTTTTTTTAGCCAATTCTTTGGGCAGTGCTCCAGCTACATCTCCAAGTCCTCCCGTCTTAAAAAAGGGGGCACATTCACTTGATGCAAATAAAACTTTCATTTTTCTCTCTTTCATTTCCTCTTTAAAATATAATTCTTTTTTTGAATTTTATTCAAGAACGCCGATAAATATTATCAGCGTCATTTGTCTTCTATAAGATATCTGCGGTAACAACTGTTCCTTTAGGAATCACTACTGGTTTTTCTGAACTACCAATAATTTTGACATTATTTTCGACAACCACTCCTTTATCAATGATGGCAAATTTAACTTGAGCGCCACTTTTAACTTCAGAGTTGGTAAAAACTAATGATTCTTCAATTAAGGCATCATCTTGAATCTTAACTCCACGAGAAATGAGAGAATTTTTTACTTTACCATTGATCATACAACCAGAACCTAATTGACTATTCTCCACTTTACTATTCTCAGAAAAATAAGTGGGAACTTCATTTTTAATCTTAGTATAAACTGGTTGGCTACTATATAAAAGAGAGGTAAAATTTTGGGGGTCGAGCATGACCATATTGGCATCATAAAATGACTTAATATTAGTGATATTACTCATATAACCTGTGTATTCATAAGTATTCACATCATAGTTCTTCATATAAACACGAATGAGACGGGCAATTGAAGTCAATTCTCCTATATCTTGCATCTCTTTTATAAAATTAATCAACCAATCAGTGTTCACGATAAAGAGATTCAAACAAAGAGCTTCTTTTTCTTGGGGATTTTCTAATTGATTAACATAACAGTTACTCATTTTCCCTGATTCATCAAAACGAAGAATAGTATCATACTCACTTGCTAAATCTGGAGAAACTTTTTTATAAACGGTGGTTATTTCCTTACCTGCCAATTTATGTATTTTAAGAACAGCCGTTAAATCGACATTACAAATAAATTTACTGCCCAAAAGAACCGTATATGGTGCTTTAGATTTACGCAGAAAATTTAACTGTTGAGCAAAATAATCCTTACCTTGTTCCCTTAAACGATCAAAATCTTGTTGAATATAGACAAAGTAACGACTATTAAAGCCATCCAAGCCCCATTCGCCACCTGAACCTAGATGGTCAAAAACAGATTGTGTTTCTCCCTCATTAAAGGTCATAAAAATATTATCTACATGGGCATTTGATAATGATGACAATGGAAAATCAATCAAACGATATTTACAATCAAAAGGAAGAGTAGCAATCGGACGAACCTCTGTTAAGGGGCTTAAGTGTTTGCTTGAAGAAATATTTGAGAGGATTGCTGCCATTTTATTACTATTGTTCATTTTTATTTTCTCCTTTAATTTCTCCGTGACCAATCACTGCGACTTCATTTTCACCGATTATTTCTACATTATCACCAATTTTTGCATTTTCACCAATGATTGCATTTTTGATTGTAACGTTTTCCCCAATAAATGTCCCAGACATAATGAAACTGTCCTCAATCACTGTTCCTTCTTGAACATGGACATTCTGTGAAAGGATTGAATGAATAACTGTTCCATCAACGTAACAGCCGTCACCAACAAGTGCATTTTTTACATTGGATTTTTCTGTGATAAACTGTGGAGCTGAAATATCATTATGTGAATAAATCCGCCAAGATTTATCTGTAATATTTAGTTCATTATTTAAATCAAGAAATTCCATACTGGATTGATGAAGAGAATCAATGGTTCCAACGTCTTTCCAATATCCCTTAAAGCGGTAAGCAAACACATTTTCTCCAGCTTCAATATAAGCCGGGATAACATCTCCACCGAAATCTTCCATTGGATTTCCTTTCGAGTAACCGTTCACAAGAACTTCGCGAAGCCTTTTCCAATTGAAAATATAAATTCCCATTGAAGCAAGATTTGATTTTGGTTCTTTAGGTTTTTCTTCAAATTCAATAATTCGGTCATTATCGTCGGTGTTCATGATTCCAAAACGGCTTGCTTCTTCAAGCGGAACTTCCATTACCGAAACTGTTAAACTGGCTTCACGTTCTTTGTGGCTTTCTAACATGGCTTCATAATCCATTTTATAAATATGATCTCCCGAGAGAATGAGAACATATTCTGGATTTTGCTGGTCAATATAAGAGATATTTTGATAAACAGCGTGAGAGGTTCCTTCAAACCATTTAGAACCTTCTTGTGAAGAATAGGGTTGGAGAATAGTGACTCCACTATTGATTCCATTTAACCCCCATGGTGCTCCATTTCCAATATGAGCATTTAGAGTTAAAGGTTGGTACTGAGTAATGACGCCAACATTTTTTACATTGGAATTTGCACAATTTGATAAGGCAAAATCAATGATACGATAACGACCACCAAAAGGAACAGCAGGTTTTGCAACATCTTTTGTCAATTTACCTAAACGCGTCCCTTGACCACCAGCAAGAATAAGACCAAGCATTTCAATTGCCATAATGAAACCTCCATTTTTTCACAAAATTTTTGTTTTTTTATATATTTATTATTATTTTATAATTTATACTTTCTAATTCAAAATGATTTACTTTGAAATTTAATAGGCTCTTTTACTTTCTTTGATAAATTTCTTTAAAAATTCAGTCCAATCCTGATTATCAATCAATGTTTCAAGTTGACAATGCAATCGGTAATTCCAGTAATGGTATGGATTTGCTGGAATATTAATTTGTTCGGATTTTGCATCTTCTTTTCGCAATTGTTCACTCATTGCTAACCAATCTTGAATAGGTAAGATAACCATCATCGCATTGGAGTTTAAATGTCTTTTAACTATCTCTTGGATAATTTCTGCACTTGCATAATAAGGAGCTTCGCCATACCAACCCATGACTTCATTGTAGTAACGTTGAATTTCCTCATGATTTTCTTCCCACCAAGCTCTTAGTGGACTTGTATCGTGACTTGAAGTCGTTAGGACCGATAAATAGGGAACTTCGTTTAAAGGACTGACAAATCGATTATCTGAAGGCATTCTCTCAATTATCAAACGTAGAATATTAAGATGATTCATGACATCTGGTACATTGGCGGGAACCATTCCTAAATCTTCACCACAAGCTAACATGTTCGTAGCATCTTTTAAAACTGGTAATTTTTCATAGGCCTTTTCTTTCCAAAATTCATAATTCCTTCCATAAAAATAGTCATTATAAAGTTTTTCAAGCCGTCCTTTATAGTCATCACCAAATTCTCGAAAGCTGATTGTTTGCATTAAAGAAATACGTGGATGATATTTCTCTAGATTCTCATCATCTTTTAATAATATTATATTTTCATGTAATTTATAAAGTCCTTCTCGCACCCAATCTTCTAATTGAGCTTTTTCTACTTTTTTCTGGTTATTATACTCATTTTGAAATGTATAATTTCCATTACCTATATAATCCAGAAATGTTTGAATAATCCAATCTCGATTATCTCGCCCAAAAATTTCATCAATTACCCAATCCTTGATGAAAGGATTAATAAACCGCTCGAGGCCCCATTGTCTTAATGGAATACCATAGTTATTTTCAATTTCTTCTGCTGACAAGGCAATAGCTGGTGAAAATTGGCCCAATAAACCTCTTACGGAATCCTCTGGCATCTGCCATATTCTAAAGAAACCAAGAATATGGTCCAGCCGATAAGCATCAAAATAATTAGACATGGCTGTTAACCGTTTTTTCCACCATGCATAACCATCTTCGGCCATTTTTTTCCAATTGTAGGTTGGAAAGCCCCAATTTTGTCCATTTACAGCAAAAATATCAGGAGGAGCGCCAGCTTGTTTATCAAGATGAAAAAGTTCTGGATGAGTCCAAGCGTCTACGGAATCATGAGCAATTCCAATTGCGATATCTCCTTTTAGTGCAATTCCTAATTGATGACAATAGTCAACGGCTTCTGAAAGTTGATAATGCAAAAGGTACTGCACAAAGATATATAAATCCAATTGGTTACTTTCTGAAGTTAACTTTTCAAAGAAATCTTCACTATAAGTGGCATACTTTCCCCAATTCATAAAATTAGCACTTTGATTGATATCTCTTAAATACGAAAATGCCGCATAGGCCTTTAACCAATCCTCATTTTGCTGATAAAATTGCTGATAATCTTTGCTTGCTTTAAATTTATGAGCTGAGTTTTGATAAATAATTTCAGCATATTCCCATTTTAAGGCTAATGCTTTTTCATAATCTATTTTTTCTAAAGCATTTAATTCTAATTCCGCGATGAGAAGCTTTTCTTGTTGAATTTTTGTGTAAGAATCCCAAAAGATGTGAATATCTAAATAAATTGGATGCAATGCAAAAACAGAAATGGCACGATAAGGATATGAATCACGCCAGTCCATAAAAGTACTGGTATCATTAATTGGTAATAATTGAATGATGTCCATCCCAGAACGGTGGGCAAAATCGGCTAACTCTTTCAAATCTGAAAATTGCCCTACCCCACTTGAGTTTTCAGTTCTTAGTGAAAAAACTGGAACTGCTATCCCTGTATGGTAAGCTTTTTCTCCGTAAGGTTCAATTGAAAAATTATTGGTGAGCATTTTTACTCCTTAATTCTCTAAAAATAGTGTAGAATCGCAAAAGAAAACGTTTTCTTTTATTATATATCTTTTAAAAAAAATATACCAATATTTAGTGTGATTTTTCAGAAAATTAATAAGTAATGTTAAATAAGATAACTCATTAATTACAAAAGCTAGAAAAACGTAATAAAAAAAAGCTACAGATAAAATTATCGGTAACTTTTTTATTAATTTTATTTTAAGAAGTTAGTTAATACACCATTGATGAATCGGCTTGATTTTTCATCACTAAAGTCTTTTGAAAGCTCAACTGCTTCATTGACCGCAACAACATCAGGTGTTTCTGTATATAATATTTCATAACTAGAAACTTGAAGGATTGCTTGTTCAACAAGAGTCAAACGTGAAAATGACCAAGTTTTTGCCAAATATTTAGAAATATTTGCTTCCAAATCTTCTTTTTTATCTAAAACTCCATCAACAAGTTGTGTAAAGTATTCAGGAGCTTCAAGATCTTCTGGACGGTCATTATCATAATTGAGAACAAAGCGTTTTGTATTTTTCAAAAGCTCTGACAATTGTGATTGAGCATTATTTTCTGCTTGTGCTAATTGTTCATCAAGTTCTTCTTTTAAAGTACTTGGAGTGAATAAATCACTTGTATATTTTTCAAGAACATTTTCATGAAGGAACGAGAAGGTTTTTTGGAAAGTTTCAAGAGATTGTTCAGCTGTCGCATTTTCTGGAAGATTTTTGAAAAATTCTAGAACTTTTGGCGCAACAGGTTCTTCATCAAGTTCAATTTGGAACAAACGAATCAATTTCAAATTTGCCATGACACCAACAAATAAATTTGTTGCTTCATATTCATTCATTTTCTTAGCGTAACCACCAAAATCTCGCATGAAAGCAAGAGCTTTAGCAACCGTTGTTTTCTCGATATCTTTAAGTCCAAGAATTTCATAAATTTCATAAATGGCTTCTAAAGGTTGAGAAAGTCCTTTTGGAAATTTACGAACAGTAATTCGTTCATCACGAAAATCAACGTCAAAACGAACAGTTTGAGAAAGTTCTTCTTCTAATTTCTCGACGTTTTCTCTAAAAGAGCTTACGACATTTGTTGCCATTTCTTTTTGGACAGCATAAGAAAATAAAACCTGGACCGCTCGTTGACGAATCTGGTGTTGAGTGAGCGTCTTAGGCATCAAAAAATCCCTCATCAAACAAGTCTTCAAGCGCTGGTTTTGGTTGTTTTTCAGTCATAATTCCGACAACGTGGATATTGACTTCATCAACAATAATCTCAGTAGCTTGGGCAACTGCTTCTTTCACTTCTTTTTGGATTTTTGTAGCAACGGTTGGTAGGCTTACACCGTAAGTAAGGTACACATAGATATCAACAGCTACTTTATCGTCTTTTGAGTCAATATAAACACCACGGCCTTCATTTTTCTTACCAAGGCGGTCTGAAAAACGTTTGTTACGAAGGGCGTGTACCCCTTCGATTTTGGCTGTTGTAATACCGATAATTACTTCAAGAACTTCAGGGGCAATGACGATATCCCCAAGTTCTTCAGAATGTACAGTTTTTTCTGCCATTTTGATTTCTCCTTTTGTCTTTGCAAATTTTTCCAATTGGAAAAATTTCACTTACAAAATGAATTTTCTTTACTGACGAAGTCTTTAAACTTCATAAAGTTACTGACAAAAGGCTGTCAGTAACTTTTTTCAGTAATCGTACTTAATTAAGCACGTTTCAAGTATTCACCTGTTTGTGTGTTGATTTCAAGTTTTGTTCCAGCTTCAACGAAATCAGGAACGTTAACAACAAGACCAGTTTCCATAGTTGCTGGTTTACCAGAACCTGTTACTGTTGCACCTTTAATAGATGGTTGTGTTTCAGTAACTTCAAGAACAACTGTTGTTGGAAGTTGAATACCAATTACTTCTGTACCGTAAAATTGAATTTTAACATCTGTATTTTCAAGAACATAAAGAAGTTCATCTTTAACTTGTTCTACTGGAATTTCATATTGTTCGTAAGTTTCATTATTCATGAAATTAGCAATACCATCCATTGAGTAGAGGTATTGTGCTGTTACAGTTTCAATAACAGCTTGTTCAAACTTATCTTCAGGACGGTAAGTGTCATCAAAAGTTGAACCTGAGCGTACGTCTTTAAGTTTCATACGCATGATTGTATTCCCTTTACCTGGTTTGTGATGACTTGCTTCCATAACGCGGAGAAGTTTTTCCCCATTCAAAAATGTCATGCCTGATTTAAGGTCTTTTGCTAAAACCATGTTTATGTTTCTCCTAGTATTTATAAATTTAGATATTCTGTCATTTTTCTTTTGTCAGCAATTTTTCTGTACACAAAAGAAGTGAAATGACAGGATTTAACATCTTATTTTATCACAAGTTATTGCTTTTTTCAAATAACGATAAGCTCTTTTGGGGCTTTTGTTAAGACTTCACAGCCATTTTCTGTCACTAATAAGTCATCTTCAATTCTGACTCCACCAAATTCAGGAATATAAATTCCTGGCTCATCTGTAATGACCATCCCAGCTTCCAAGTGATTTTCTGTCATTGATTGATTAAAATAAGGAATTTCATGAACATCTAAACCAAGTCCATGTCCAATTCCATGCGTAAAATACTGACCAAAATCGGCTTCTTCAATGACGGTACGCGGAACCTTATCATATTCGGCATAAGTCATTCCCGCTTTAACTTCTTTGATAAGTGCTTTATTAGCCTTACGCACGGTTTCATAAATTGTTCGCATCTTGTCGTCTACAGAACCCACGAAAATTGTTCTGGTCATATCGCTAGCATAATGTTCATAATAACAACCAAAATCAATGGTCACTGGGTCGCCAAATTGAATCATTTTACTGGTCGCAACGCCATGAGGCAAGCTACTTCTCTTGCCTGAGGCAACAATGGTTTCAAAGGAAATTCCGCTCGCCTCTAAATCACGCATTTTGAAATCAAGAAAATTAGCAACTTCAATTTCAGTTCGGCCCGGCTCAATGAATTTTAAAGCTGACATAAACGCTTCATCAGCAATTGCACAGGCTTTTTTTATCAAATCAATCTCTGTGTCATCTTTAAATTGGCGCAATTCCAAAACAAAATTACTTGTGGCTAAAAGTTCTAATCCTGGAGTCGCTTCAGAAAGTCTTTTAAAGAAAGCATAGTCAACTGTTTCTTCAAAAGCTATATTTTTAATTGATTCACTTGCTGACAGGTCTGTCAGTAAACTTATTGGATCTCTTGTTTCGATAATTTCAAAATCACTAATCAATCCACGCGCCATTTCACTATAACGGCTGTCTGTCATAAAAATATTTCGCTTCGCTGTCAAAAAAACTGTGCCCGCGGTTCCAGAAAATCCTGTCAGATAAAAGATATTCTTCATATCAGTAATCAATAAACTATCAATATTTTCTGTCAGCATTTTTGCTTTTAATTTTTCAATTCTCATTTTATTCTCCTTTAAATTAAGAATTAAACTTTAAAATATTTCTTCATTTTCTTACATGATAACACAAAAACGCTAACATGAGTTAACGTTTCCTTTTAATTTATTTTTTAAGCGGAAGTAGGGCATCAGCTAATTTAGCAAATTCTTCAATAGACAAGGCTTCACCACGAATTGTTGGCGATATTTCTGCTTGTGCCAATAATTTTTCAATTTCAGGTTTACTTTCTTTACCAAAAGCTGCTTGTAAATTATTCATCAATGTTTTACGACGATGTACAAAACTGCTGTGCATCGTTTTAAAGAACCATTCTTCATCTTCTACTTCAACCAATGGTGCTTCACGACGAACCATTTTCAAAATGGCTGAATCAACATTTGGTGCTGGAATAAAGACCGTTCGAGGTACAATAAAGGCTACACTTGCTTCCATATAATATTGAACAGCAATTGATAATGAGCCGTAAGCTTTCGTTTTAGGACTTGCAGCAATTCGGTCTGCCACTTCTTTTTGCATCATCACTACAAATTCTGAAAATGGAATTTTACTTTCAATCAAATGCATCAAAATCGGTGTTGTGATGTAATAAGGTAAATTCGCAACCACTTTGATTGGTAAATTTGGATTTTTAAATTTTTGAATTTCCGAAAGTAAATCAACTTTCAAAATATCAGCCGAAACCAAGGTAAAATTATCGTAAGGCGCCATCGTTTCTTCTAAAATTGGAATCAAAGATTTGTCAATTTCAAAAGCCATCACTTCAGCTGCTTCTTCCAATAAATATTGGGTCAAAGAACCAATACCTGGGCCAATTTCAATGACATTTACTTCTTTTGAAAGTACAGCGGTTTGAGTAATTTTTGTCAGAATATTATGGTCTGTCAGGAAATTTTGTCCAAATTTTTTCTTAAAATTAAAATCATGGCGACGTAAAATGTCCTGAGTACGGATAATATTGGAAATGCGGTCTATATTGTTTTCTGTCATTTTTTCTTTCTTTTACTTTTTATGTATTTTAAAACTGATATTAAGTTTTTGTCAGTAAATTTTACTGACAGAAACCATTGATGTATTCTATCAGCGACATTTATCTTCTGTCAGTAATTCTTCATTACATTTTCAATTTGTTCTTTTGTAATTTTAAACATGTTAAGTCGTTTCTTAATTTGTTTTCCATTCGCATAACCAATTCTGAGTTGCTCACAAAGAAATTCTCGACGTTTTCTACTGTCAGCGGCCATAACTAAGCCAAAGCTCATTAAATCATTTTGTGTCAGCTCTGTCAGTAATTCTTTTTTACTGACAGAACTTCTGTCAGAGGATGGTCCTTGCGTTTTAGCACTTCCAAATTCATCAGTAACTTTTTCTCCACCAAATACTTCTGCCAAAGCCTGATTCAGTGCTTCAAAATTTGCATGCTCAACTCCTAAAGAACCTTTTCCTTTAGGTATTGCCTCATCACGATTTAAAAACGCATGTTTAGCATTTGGAACGGCTTGCATTATGATTTTACGAATTCGTTCTCCTTGGAAATCTGGATCAGTAAAAACAATAATTCCTCGCTTATCTTCTAACCTCTTTAGTCGTTCTAAATCTCTGTCATCAATAGATGAACCTCCTGTTTCATAGGTCTCACAGTCAAAATAACGCTTAAGATTCGCTGTGTCATCTCGTCCCTCTACCACAATTACTTCATTAATTTTTTGCTTTTCTACCATAATTTGCTAAATATTTCTCTTTATCTTTTCGATTTTTAAGGATAATCACTTTACTTTCAACATTAAATTCTTTTATTTTTTGCTCAATCTGTGGAAACTCTTTTTCAGGAAAGGTCCAAACAAATTTTAAAAATTCCAGATATTCCTTGTCCCATTTTTCTTTAAACTCTTCAGCAATATCTGGACGATTTTTACCAAAAACACGACTCTTAATCGAGCGCTTAATCACCCGAAACATTGTTTTTAAACGGGGTGTCTTCAACCAGATTATTTCATCAGCAAAAGGTAATCGCTCATCTAAAGTTGAACCGTAATTTCCATCAATAATCACATTCTCATTTTGAAAAATAAAAATTCTTGTCGCCTCACGTAACTTTTCTCTGGCAATTTCACTTGGATATTTATGAAAAACCTTATCTAAATGCAAAATAGGATAACTTGTAATTTTTCCTAGTTCTCTTGCAAAAGTTGATTTACCACTTCCTGAACTACCAATAATCATAATTTTCATAAAAATAGCTCCTATCCAAATCAAAATAAATACAAATTTATTTTTTCAAACCAAAAATTCTCAAAGCATTTTCTGTTGTCGCTTTAGCCATTTCATCAGCAGAAATTTCACGTAATTCAGCAATTTTCTCAACAATAAATTTTGTGTAAGCTGGTCTATTTTCTTTTCCACGATATGGCATTGGCGTTAAATAAGGAGCATCAGTTTCCACTAAAATTTTATCCAAAGGAACTGTAGCCGCAGCCTCCTGAACATCAAGAGCCTTCTTAAAAGTGACTACACCTGAAAAAGAAATCATCATTCCAAGCTCTACAAATTTGAGTGCCTCATCGGCTGTCCCAGAAAACGAATGCATAATCGCACCAGCAGAACCAACGCCTTCTGATTTAATAATTTCATAAGTATCATCAAGAGCATCACGTGTATGTACTTGAAAAGGCAGACCCATTTCCTTAGAAATCTGAATTTGTCTTCTAAAAACTCGTTCTTGTTCTTCTTTCGGACGGACCATCCAGTGATAATCCAAACCAATTTCTCCAAGAGCAATAACTTTTTTTGCTGACAGCTTGGTCAGTAAATAATTTTCAGCTTGGTCATCAAATTCAGCAGCATCATCAGGATGCCAGCCAATTGTTGCGTAGCATTCTTCAAATTTCTCAGCCAACAAAAGTGCTGCATCATTTAATTCATAATTACCTCCAACATTATTAATTCTTGTCACTCCAAATGTTTGAGCTTGGACTAATTCATCTTGAATCCGCCCTTCAAATTCACTAGTATTTAGATGTGTATGTGTATCAAAAATTTCCATTATATTTTTATTTATACTTCCTTATTCTTCCTCAAAAGTCTCTAACAATAGTTTTTAGAAGAATTTCAAAAATTGATATTCCCTAATCTTCCTCATGATTCTTTTTGCTTTGGTTAATTCTTGGTTAGTCTCTTGGTTAGTTATTTTAGAGATTAATTTGGTTCAATTTTTGACTAATTTCATTTTTAATTGTACCACTTATATGAGAATAAATCCTCAGAGTGATTGACTCATCTCTATGACCAACTCGTTCCATAATTGCTTTAATTGGTACTCCAAGTTCCACAAGTAATGATACATGAGAATGTCTCAATAAATGGATACCGTATTTTCTTTCATTTCCTAATACTTTTTGACAATTATCACAAATAAACTTATAAAATACAGGTTGTCTGAAAATTCCACCAACCGCATTTACAAAAACAAACTTATCATCTAAACAGTTTTTTTGGAAATAATCAATAATTTCCAAGCAACGATTACTTAAACTAATTGTACGAATCGAACCTACCGTTTTAGGTGTTTGAATAACTCGATCATCATATTTTGCAACACGATATTCTAAAGTGTGGTCAATTCTTAGTAACTTATTTTTGAAATCAACATCTTGATAACGAATAGAAGCAAATTCACCGAATCTACATCCTGTTAGGAAAATAAATTCCATAGCTAAAGTGTATCTTATATTTTTTTTATAAGATTTGCAAAATATCAAAACAGAACTCATTTCTTCTTTACTTAAAAATTTTTCATTTGCTCGTTCTAATGTTTCAATTTCTAACCTTACTTTAGGTAATACTACTTTGTCAGCTGGATTTGAATCAATATACCCGATGTTTTCAGCATACTTGAACAAAATTCTAATGTAAATTCTGCGATTTTTTCTTGTTGAATTCGCAATATCTAATTCCATTAAATAACTTTGTATATCTGCGGTCGTCACTTCTGAGACTTTATATTTTGAAAATTTTTCGATAAATCCTTTTAAAGAAATTTGCTCCGCTACAAAACTTGCTGGCTTAACATCTTGTTTTCTAATTACAACCCATTCTTCATAAATTTCTTGTACCGTCTTATTTTGAACGATTTGTTCCTGAATCTCGTTAGCAGTTGGTACTTTTTTTGATTGCTCTATTTTTCTTGCTAATCTATTTTTAGCTTCTGATTGAGCAACCCTTGATTTTGATTTTAATGTGACCGTTACTTGTCGCCATTTATTCCTCTTTTCATCAAAGTATTTTTCAAAGTATCTATATTTTCCACTATCAAGTTGCTTATAAAACATATTTCCTCCTTTTACCAAAGATAAAAGAAAGCTATACAGCACTTATATTATATCATATCTGCATATTACTTTTATCTTTTTTCTAAATTGTACTTTCTCTTATTTTTTGCTTATATTCAAGAAAAGATTTATAACCCTGGACATTTATATAAACACGTTTATGACTTGGTCGTAATATATAAACATTAAATTCAGTCCGTCTCATTTCAGTTAAATCATTATTAAGTGTTTTTATAGGTACATCAAATAATTCTGAAATTCCCCGTTTATCTTTATAATTTTCTTCCATTTTTTTCCTCCAACAAAAAATAGAGCAAGATTTTTCTTGCTCTTTACTTAAACTTTAAATATCTCTAATATATCCATGACTTGTTTTTGAATAATCACCAATCGCTAAATCTCGACCATAAGCACCAAAGTTAAAATATCTTTGTAACGTTTCTACACTTAGAACTTCTAAACCGCCCATTTGCTCAATTAATTCTTGTGCCAAATCTTCATCATTTTCTGCTTCCACAAAGTCCAAATCATCTTTATTATTGATAATATCATCAATACTATAAATTTCAAGAAAATCTTTTAAATGTTCTATGTCAGAAATTTCTTCTAATTTTTCCGCATACTCATTGAGTTCCTGAATTGACGAATACTCGCCTACTTTATAACCGTAAAAATTTTCAAAGTCATGTATTGCATATTCTTCCCCATGCTCTACATCTAAAAGTAAATCTGATTTAATTCTCGAAAAATCAACAGGTAATTCATACCACTTACCCCTTGTTCTTCCATTGTTATAACTGTTTAAATTTACAACATAAATTTTTGGTGTTTCCATTTTTGTTCCCTCTTATTTTCTAAATTAATAATTTAAGATACTCAGCCAGTTCATATCACTTAAATTTTTACTTTCAGCAAGTATTCCACTTATTGAAAATCCTTGCTTTTCTATATCATCCGCATATCTTTTTAGATAGCGAACACTATTATCTAAATTGTTCGCAAAAATACTTAATCTTTGACGATACCGTTGTTCCAATTGAACAAGGAAAATAACATGGTCAGAAAATACATGAATAAATGCTTTGTCTATCTGCAAATAACCCAACATTTTTTCTTCTAAGATTCCCCATTCTTTTTTAGATTTTATAATACTACTTTCTTGTATTGCTTTAATTTTCCCAATTGCTATTTTTAGTTGTTCAGCCCATGCTATAACTTCAGATAAAGTCGCATAAGGGTAAAGTCTTAATTCTCCTTCTATTTCTCGCAGTCTGTGGTCAAAGTGTCTAAAATTATTCTCTAATATCCTTTCTGACATTTTCCCACTTGCTCTAACTTCTTCAAGTTCGGTCATACTCTCTCCTTTCCATTGTTCGGAAATAACTTTCAAAATCCTAGAATTTTCAACGTGAAAACTAAGTTAATACCGAACATTAATCGACTATTTTTTATTTTCCTATCACATAATGTAATTGACTAGCTTGTGCTTTTGTTAAAACTTGGAAAGTATAAACTGTACTAAAGCCTGTTCCTGATTGTGAAATCAAGACTGAACCGTCTGAATGTATTGCTTCCACAAAAGCCACGTGACCGTAAACTGGGTCTGCATTCCATTGACCGCCTACTGTTTGACCACCGCTAAAGCTAACCGCACTATGGAGTGTCGGAGTTGTCGTTACTGTATAACCTGCTTGTTTTTGCCAATCAGCCCCATTTCCCATATACATTCCAAAAGTAATACCGAAATCTTTTGCTCGATTCCATGTGAACCAAGTACATTGTTTATACTCATAACTTGAAGCAATATAACCGCTTGTGTTAATTGGTTTATCCAAAGTCCAACCAGAAGGTATATCTGGAGTAATTCCTGAACCGCCACCAGTTCCACTATCACCACCAGTCGTCATGAACGTGTACCAATATTCCGCAAAACCTTGACGTTTTGGAATGCTATCAACCGCCCCTGCACGTTCCCACTTTCGCATAATATCTTCAGTCGTTTGCTTAACATTAGTTCCTTTGACTAATTGTTTAAGTAACGTTGAATCTGTACCGTCTTGCTCAAACATGAATTCAACTTGAAGATTAGTATCTGTCCAAGATTTTTTCTGACTTTTCGCATAGTTTAGCAAGTTTACTCGCCTGCCACTATCCCATTGAGCCAAGCCGAAAGCATAACCGCCTAAAGTGGTATCCATTGCTTTTGCTTCATTATAAGTTGCATTAGATTGAATAATTGAAGGTTGAAGTTCACTTTCTGCTTGATTATTACCAAGTAAAGCAGCCGCCCCTTCTTTCGTTCCACCTTCTTTTAGAACTCTATCCCAAATCACTTTGGCAGTTTGTTGCTGTGGTGTATTAGTATTAATATCTGTATCTGAAGAAGAATTTGAACCAACAAATAATGAAAAGAAAGCTAATATTGGCAATAAAAGCAACAAAAAAGGAAGGCTAACTAATATAACCTTCCGCTTAATTGCTTTTTCCATTTTCACCCCCTATTTTTCATCAATCACAAATGGATTGTTAAGTTTTTGATTGGTATCATTATTATCCCAAGGATAGTTTGGTTTACGTTTAAAACTACTATGACTGACTTTTTCCTTTTCAAATCTTTCAGCCATTCTACCTGCTGATTGTTTCATTGCTCTTTCATCTAACTTTTCTTTAGCTAAAGCTTTTTGCTTATTTTTAGCTAATTCTGATAGATTCGGTTTTTCTTGATCAGGAACAGCTTCACGCAATCTACGCTCAATTGCTCTCGCTTGAAGTTGTGTTTTGTTTTTATCATAAAGAGCTTGAATTGAAGCATTCTTTTCTTTATTTTTTTGTTCCACTTTTTGAGCAAGATTTGGGTTAGTTGCATTTTTTCGTTGTTGATACTGTTTGCGATAGTCAGCTACTTTTCGTTTTAACAGATTAGGATTTTCAAATTTCTGTTTGCGTTTTTCCAAACGTTGTTTGATTTTTTCTTCTTTAGCCTGTAGTTTTTGACCTTTTTTAGTATCAGGATTTGCTTTATCTGTTTTATTCATAGTACGGTCTGCTTTTTTATTCAAGCCACCATGCCACAAACTACCAGTTCCACCTGTAAATCTTTGTTTAGCTATTTCTTTCGCCTTACCAGTTGCCATTTGACCAGCAGTTAAACCTGCGACCAGTCCTGCTGAAGAACCTGCCAAAAGTGGAGCTTTAATCATATTTGAGCCTTTTCTACGAACATTTGAAAGTAAGCCATCCATACGACCTGCAAAACCACTATTACTGAGATGTCCTGCTTTGAAAATATCTAAAATTTTTTGACGTTTCTTAAATAGGATAATATATACAATGAATTTTATAAGGGTGATAAAGAAATAATCACTCCCAATCATTGACGTTACTGTAGAAGAAACAATACTATCTAAAACACTAATTAAAGCTGTACCAATAACGACTACATTAGAAACAATAAGCGCCCCACCTGTTGCTTTTGTCCATCTTAAAATTACTACGTCAAAGACAGGAAATAAGGAAAGAATCCCCACAAATGGTAGTAAAAGTAAGAGAATTAAGAAAAACATTCTCATTACAAAAGCCATTATCGCAAAAGCTAGGTAAATAAAACCGACTAATATCGCATTGAAAATACTTGCTAGAGCAGTTAATACTTTTTCACCCATTTTTTTCGAGGTCAAATGTGAATCTTTTAAATCAGATTGAATCGATTTTATCTTGTCATTATCATCCCCTGAAGTTAAGAGATTGACAATATTATTTTCAGAGATATTAGATGAACCATCCGCATTTATTTTCACATTGTCAAAATTAAGGTAAAGAAAGGGAACTTCAACCATTGTCGTTTTTAAATCATTAGAATTTTTCGCAGAAACACCTGCTACCTTAACCGTTGACATCAAAGTAGTTGTAACATCATTTAAAGCAGTATTAACTTGTTCAGTTAACTTTTGACCACCATTAATAAATAGACCTACCAGTATCATCACAAGCGCCAATTTTCTGACCCCTTCAAAAAAGCGACGTTTAAACCAGTAAAATAAAAGACTACTAATAACAGCTATCGCAATAATTGGATAAAGTTGAGGGTTGGAAAATTGATTATAAATATTTTGAACCGTCACGAACAATTGGGCTGTCCATTGAGTGATTAATGAATCACTATTTAACTTTTCATTAACCGCATTTACAAAACGATAAATTGTTTTTGTAACGAAAAATTGAGAACGAATGAAAAAGGTTTGCATTCCTGCATTCATTGAACCTGTCAGAAATTTTCCATCATCAAAATACATATAAGAGGTATAATTATCTAAATTTGCTCTTGCTTTTTTTCTTTCTGCTTCAGTCATGACTTTACTTGGAGAATCATCTGAACCATAATCATTTAAATCATCACCAATTGGCGGTTTTATTATGCCATCATTAATTGATGAATTAGAAGATGAATTATCCTTTGAGTTATCTTTTGAATCATTTTTAGAACTATTCTTATCACCTGAAACTGAAAAATTAGGAGTAGAGGGCGGAGTAAAGCCTGTATCCGCAAAAGTATGCAGGGCTGAAGGCATAAAAAATGCTAATAGCCCTACAAATAACAACATTTTCTTTTTCACTATGCCACCGCCTTTGCTGATTCCATTTCACTAAACGTTGTTTTAAAGCATTCATTCAATGCTGAATTTTGACCATGAATTACAACACGACCAATCCGACCGAAAGGGTCTTTAGCAAGGGCTTGACCTTTAGTTTGATTTTCATACCAAGTTATCACATCTTCGTCATCATCAGGTAAACCAAATGCTTGAAGAACTGCCTTTGTATTTCCAGTTTCTTTAAAAGCAAAAATTGTTCCAAAAGCTGTATCATCTTCATCAGACGAACCATCTTTTACACTTTGAGTAATCAAAGCCAAGAAATTATTTTCCGAACGTCCAACACGTTTCATCCGCATTAAAATACCTTTTCCAATATCCGTTGTATTAAAGAACCAACCTTCATCAAGGAAAATAACCGTTTCTTGGTCTCGATTTCTTGCACCAAAGAATCGACAAAAATCACCTAACGCATACATGATAATATCTGACATTTTATTTTGAGCTGTTTTTACTTCACCAGATTTAGCTAGATTAAGTCCTGTAACTCCTAAAACGGTGATGTGGTCGTCCATACTAACTGACGGATTTTTACCTTCTGAAAAGACAAGTTCTAGCATTGTACCTGATATTTTTGAAAGGATATTTTCCGAACGGTCTTTAATAAGTTCTTCTTTTGATTTTGCCATTTCTTTAAAAACATTAAGCAATCCAACAGTTTCACCTTTTGCTCTTCTTTCAATGACTTGTTGTAAATGATAGTTAAATGAGTTTTCAAATCTATCATCTTCAGTCAATTTTGTACCAATCAGCCCTTCAGTAACTTGTGTAGAAAGTTCTTTTGCTTGTTCACTTTCCAAAAATACAATAGGGTCTAATGCCCCAATATTCTTTTTATCTTTTGTATTTAGACTGACAAAATGAATATGATTAATATAATCAATCAAAGGCTTATGATAAGCAAACTCTAGATTTCTAATTCTTCGTTCCAAAATTTCATCATCTTCAATAAGAGCGACTAAATCCGCTATTTTTTCTTCCATTTCTGGCAAATAAGATTCTAATTTATCCCTCACATATAAAAACTGTGATTTCATCTCATCTTTAGGGTCAATATAAAGGCTCAACCCTTTTAAGATGGAATGATAAACAAATGCAAGTTTTGCGAAGAAAGATTTACCTGAACCTGTATCACCAAAAATACCCACATGAGGACTATCTCCTAATTTCCCTTCAATATCTTCTTTATTGGCTTGAAACATATTCCAGAAAAACGGAGTAGATGAACTTGCAATTGCCTTTTCATAGTTTCCTGCCCAATTTAAAGTGGTATGGTCAACACGTCCAAAGTAAAATCCAATATCTGAACCCACTTTTTGACTGACAAAAAACAAGTTTTCAACAAAAGCAGACACTTTCATATTTTGAACCCAATATCTGTCTGAACGTGTCAATTCTTCAGTTGAACGCATTTTATAAAAAAGATAAGGCTGATCCCATTGACTAGGAACAATTTTAACTCCTAAACCTTCCATGGCAGTCATTAACATCTTCTTATAATAATTAATTTCTTCAGGAGTTGAACCAGTAATCGCAAAAACAGGTAAGAAGTCTAGGAAATATTCCCCATTATCTACCCCAGAAATAATATCTTCAAGAATCATATACGCACCAACAGATGAAGATTTTGTCACATTTCCTTTTTCATCTGCTTCTGAAAGTTCCGTACCAATTCTATCTCGATTTCTCTCTGCGGTAGCTTCCATTCCTAAAGCCCCTTTATTTTTTCTAAATCGAGCCTTGATACGAAATTCAACTGGAAATGGTAAAGTTTGCAAGTGTTCGATAAGATGAATATTATTAACCACTTCTGGATAATCAGCCAATGGTAAGAATTTTAATAGGCTACTTCCTTGTGGATGATGAATTTCTAATAGTCCATCGGAGCGAACATCTATCGTTGTATCATCCATATTTTCAATGGCATTTTTAACATCAGCTAACACTTCATCTTTATTGACTTCAATACCACGTATATAATTAAGTGAATTATAAAGGAGCGTTTCTTCTCTCTTCAAAGGGCGAGCCTGAAGTAAATTTAAATTCATTTCTAAATCTGAAGCCGTTTGTTTATAGGATTCATTCCAATTAAGATTGAATTCTAATTCTCTACGAATCAAATTTACAACAGATTTTCCGAAACGTTGCCAGCCTTCTTTCATCATTTTTCTTAAATCACCTGAAAATGAGAAATCACTCAAAGGAACAGTTAAAAAGAATTTATAATGATGTAAGTTTCCTAATTCATTCATTAATTCTGAATAAGACTGCTCTAATAGATACTCTCCAAATTCACGAGTTCTAGGGTCGCAATCTTTTAATAATACTTCATATGATTTCAGTAAATCTTTTGAAAGTGGCTTCACTAAAATTTCAAAGCCTAAATTTTCGTATAAACTGGTAATGACTGCTTGTGTCGCTTGTTTGTGTGCCTCTTTTCCTTTATTATCCATCATTGAGATAATAGACGCAGGCACTTCAAACATTGCAAATACTGTGCCATCATCTTTTAAAACTAAATTATCATGCACCGATAATACGTGATTTTCCCATATTGCTTTTTTCTTCATTTTTCTTCTAATTCCTCTTTTCCTTTTCTTAATGGATGAATCCATCCCTTATATATGCTCTTACCTGCAAATCCAAAGTTAAATAAAAAGACAATCATATCTTTAAAATAAGCAGGTGGTGTCTTATCGTCAGGACGAATTTCAGAGATAAATAATGCACTTTTATAGCAAATTATCCCTAGCACCATTAATCGAAAACCAACAGGAAAAACAGTAAATTTTGAAAATAAAAGTTTCCACAAAGCAAAACCAATCAATCCAAAGTAAATAAAAAAGGACAACCGCCAAGCCTTACCTAGCGACCATCCTTCAAAAAGTTTTTGGATTCTTAATGGTTGAGAAAGTGAACTTTTATTAGAATATTTCAGTCCTTTTTTATTTTCTTTTGACAATCTTAACTCCTTTTTATTTAGCACCAATCATTTCAAATAGTTTTTGACCAACTGGTTGTAAAACCGTTTGAGGGTCTAGTGTGAGAACAAACAAAACCGCTGCAACAACAATCATCATTATCATTTTACCTGTTGCCTTCTTTTGCCATTCTTTACCTGCAAAATAAATCCCTCCTGCAAAAATGACATATTTTGCATTTTCTTGAAAAAAGTTCCAAAAGCCTGTCAATCCAATCGCACCATAAGTAACGCTGATATGATTAATTAGTATCTCTTTCAATTTGATTTCTCCTATTCTTTCTTACCTTCAGGTAAAGTGTGTTTAAAGTCAGTCGCAAAATATGACTGCTTTTGTTTTTCAATTGTAAATTGATAATTTTCTACGTGTGTTCCGAGTGAATTTTTCATTGTAACTTGAACAACTGCATGATATTTATCTCCCCCTTTTGATTCATAAGTGGCTTGGTCTAAGGATTTAAACTCTTGCCCCTTATTAAGCGAAAGTCCTTTTGAAATTAGTTTCAATGTATCACCATCAGTTGTATAAGCAGTAAACAATGATTTTGTGAACTTGTCTAAATCTTTTTTGACTGAAGCACTATTGTTATCAGTACCTGACCATGTTTTAGTAGGTACTTGATTTTCAGTTGCCTGTAAATCAGGAACACTTGAAAAATAAGGCTCATCTGAAATATAGTAAGCTGAACCTACTTTTTGGTAAGGAATCGTAAATAAAGTTGTTTCATCATGATATTTCACCACATTTTGTTTTGTTGTATCTTTCCCCTTTTTGACTTCTTTTGTTGTGACTTCACCTGCACTATAAGTCACTTTATAAGTCGCTTCATTGTCAGTCAAACTCATCATGACCGCACCCTCAAATTTTGAAGGTGTACGTTGAATTCCTTGACTAATCACTGGTAGATTTTGAACAAAGTAAGAATTAATATCTTTAACTGCTTGTTCTTGGTCTTTTTCATCTTCAGGGAATGTGAAATAAGTTTGCACAAATCCGTCAAGATAATTTTTCGCTTGTAAATCAAGTCCATTACCTGAAGCTTTTTGCGTAGCACTCACTTCTTGATAAATGATTTTCTGTGTTGGTTTGTATCCACTTGCCATCAAACCAAACAAGACCACGTTTGACAATATTAAGAAACCGACCCCACCCACAACCAAAGCCCCTACCTGTTTAGCTGAAATCCTTTTAAGTTTAGGCGGTGTTTCATTGGGCAACTTCCTTAACATTTTCGGCTTATTCTTTTCAGGCTTTCTACCTGCAAGGAGAGAAAACTTCGATTCTTTTTTTTTAGGAACATCAATTGTTTCCACTTCAGATTCTTCTTCGCCAATAACTTCTTGAGTATCTGATTTTTTATAGAAATTTTCTAGTTTTAATACTTCAGCGTCACTCAAAGATTTTGATGTTGATTTAGCTGAAATTCCAAATTCTTGAGCCTTAGAGAGTAACTCTTTTCGCTCAACCCCTAACTTGTCAGCTAATTCATAAATTTTAATTTTGCTCATATTCCTCACTTTCTTTTTCAACAGCTTTAAAAGATACATCACTTCTTAACCATTTTTCAGCCACTTCTTCAGCTTTCCTCTTAGTATCAAAAGTAGTAGCAAATTTTAAGTGTTTAGTCGCTCCACCATTGGCACAAAGATAGCTACCACGCATTTTTACAACGTACATTTTCACCTCTTTTTTCAATTTAAAATAATATCTCACCAAAATAATTTGGCGGAGTTCTTGATTTATATTTTGTTTTTTTCATTTTTGGAGCTATACTATAAAAGTAGACACAAATGAGTGTGTTATAATCTGTCTAGGAAGACACAAAAACGAAAGCAAAAACACTATTATAATTTTTAATAAAGAATCATCTTTTTTCATTTCTAACCCTTTCTAATTTCCCAGTTAGGTTTTTGAATATTAGATTTTGGTAAAAATCTAGGAGCAATCGCAATTGACAGCGGAGTTGAGATAGGATTGTATTTCTCACACAGCCACATTACTTTGTTTTCATTAATTCCAGACCAAAATTGATTTGTACCGTCAGGAAAAAGAATTTGTATATCATACAAATCTTTATATGGTGCTTTGTGAAGTGAAAAATCAATCTGTGGTTGTGCTTTGCTCATATTTGTTACTGTCATATTTTTATTTCTCACTCATGGTGAGTATCCTTTCTCTTGCCTTACCATGAGTGAGGCTTTTAACATTGTTACTTTTCAGATAAGGAAAGGCAAACCCTACCCTTATTTCAAAGATTTACGTGGACTATTTATTTAGCGCTACTACGTGCTTGCGCTTGCGCTTCTTCCAGTTTTCCTTTTAATTCATTAAATGATTTCTTTGTGAAATTGTATGATGATGAAGCCTTGACAAGATTTCTAATCAAGTCATTTGTACGGTTCGCAATAACTTCGACTGTATCATCTGAAATAGAAGTATCATTTTCTACAATACGGAGCGCTTTCCCTTTTCCTTTGAGCTTTTGAGCAGCATCTTGAAAGGCATTTTCTGCATTGATAACAGCTTCAATTTCATTTAAATCAGTTGTAATTTCGTTAAGTTCTGTTTTTAAAGTTGGCATATTTTATCTCTTTTCTTTTTTTATTTCCCACCACAAAATTTGCCTTTCCTTATCCGAAAAATAACTTTGTTTTTATTTATGAAAAATCATAAAGTGACTTGTGCTAAATCATTATCAATTAAAAAATAAATTGCCATTTTATAGCCTTCAGGCAAATCCGCAATTTTTTTATCTTGATAGAGTGAATAATATTTTTTACGTGTCATTGAATCAGGCGGAAACATCAAGCCTATTTCATTAAGCAATCCCAACGCTTCAGTTTCATTTGGAATATAAAAAAAGAGCTGGTCATAAACTCCCTGCTCAAATTTTTTCAAATTAAATTCATATCCACTCATTTTATACTGGAGCATTCGGACGTTGTTTGGAACTCTTAACATTCTTTTTTGAAAATGTTCTACATTAGGTCTAATCACCCCTCTCTCCTCCTTTAACTAATTATCAATCAAATATATCCGCAAGTATTGCAATAACAACCACAAATACAATAATAGCTACGATAACTTTAATTACTATTTCATCAACTGGAAAACCTGTCAATTTGAATAAGCTATCCATTTGCACCCCTTATCATTCTAAATTCCTTCAAGAACTTTTCTTGTCTTTCTGTGAGTTCTGCTTCATTAAAAATTTCTTCCAAACGACTTTCACCTGTCAGTTCTTCAGCTTTTTTTAACAATAGATAAGTTGATACAGGCCCACCACGTTCAAACCATGTATATTTTCGGTTCAAATCAGGCACTTCAGGACAAACAGTAAAATGATAAGCATCCATTCTACCCATCATATCGTACCATTCACTATCTAAGTTTCCTTCCTTATCATAAAATGTCAGATTATCATTAATAATTTTGACCCCTTCATCGGCTAAATCAAAATCTTCCTCGATATATCTTTTTATAAAGTCGGTTGATATTTCTTTTCGCATGGAAATTTCATAACGATTTCGCAAACCATACATTTCACGTATCGCTTCAACCGAAGTCATTTCTTGACTTGCTCTCTCAAAATCTTTTTCGTAGAACCGAAAAAATAAATGAGTTTGTTTAGATCCAAAATAAACAGTTAGACCGTCATTAATCATTCCTTCTTTTGTCCTTCTTCCACCAAGAACCGCAGAATAGTTTTGTTTGCGACCATTCCACCGACCCTCACGGGCAGAAGTTAAAAGTTTGAACAAATCAAAATTTCCTTCTTGCGGATTATATTGTTCATCAAGTGCTAAATCAAAACGTGTGATTTTTACAAAATCATCATTATCTGGTGCTTTTTTATTGGCATAGAGAAAACAATCGTTAAAAAAATCGTACCAAGTACGCTGTTTTTGATGATATTTAAACTCATATTCCATTTCACGGCACGCTTGACCACTCATTTCAATTAGCACACCTGCTTTTATATCTTTATCGTGATAATAAACGTTAATGTGACCGTAACTAATATAGAAAGGGTATTGATAACGGTTATACTCATTGAGCTGAAAATTCTCAACGTTTAAACCTAAAATCTTAGAAACTACTTCACGAACATTTAGAGTCTGAAAACGAATATTTGTATAGTCATTTGTACCCACAAAGACCGTCGAACTCTCTCTTTTTTTGAAAAAAGAATTTCTGATTTTTTCTTCAAATTGTTTAGAGAGTGGACGGTCGCCATTTTCCATTTTTCGATAATAGACTAAAGATATACCAAGTAAGTCAGCCATGAATTGTTGAGTAACATTTGCGCTAGAGCGTATATCGTTTAATTCAATCGTTCGTTCCTCACTTTCTAAACATAAATCACAGGTGATACAACCTAGAGCCTTGATATAACTAGGATAGTTAGACTTGTATCACTTGTACCCCCCCTCATTAGCATTTGGGGGGGCAAGTCCAAGCTGACGGCAAGCCGTCAGCCGTGCAATCACACGCTCACTCCTTACGCTACGCTCGGAGCTATGCTTACGTTCTTGCACTTTTTCAAAAAAAGCATCACGTTTTAAACGCAATAGCCTTAAAACAAAACCCAATATTTTCCCTCCAATTCTTTCAAGAATAAACCGCTGTCGCGCACTACCGTTTGCGAGGGCAATTCGACCGTGGAAAATGACTTGCCTACGGCAAGTTGTCTAAAGACAAACAGAAACAAGTTCCTATCATTTACTCACCGCCGATTCCGTGGTGTTTATTTTTTTCTAACTAAGCAACTTCTTTGTTAAAAGTCACAAATTCTTTTTCAAACTCTGCTTCATCAGCCAGGACAGTATCAATGGCTTCATTCAAAGTACATTCTTCTGTTTCTTTGGTTAAGAAAACAGTTTGTAAAGCAATAAAATCATCTTCATTGTAAGGTGATTTTTCACTTATAGAATATCCACCACTTGTTAAACGCTCTATTGCTGTTTTTACAGTTTTTGAAGGTTGACTTAACTTGCGAGATAAAGAGGTAATCGTATAAGATTTTTCTTCCAAAACCCCACTTTCTGCTCGTTCCTGTTCAACGTTAGAAATTGGTGAAGCTTCAAGCTGAACTTCAGTAGTATCAGCTAAAACTGGTAATTTTGAAAGCTCTTCATGAAAATCATATCCTTTATCAAATGGCACAGACGGACTATAAAATTCACGTGCAAGTTCACCATTATTAGCAACATAACCACGACCAATTTTACCCTTGATATATTTGAAAACTTTTTTCTCATTTTCATCTCCAAATACCATACGATAGCCTGAACCAGTCAAACGACCAACCGCCAACCGCTTCATAAAGTTATCACGCAAGGCTGATTTGAGATACTCAGCATCTGGACGTTGCATGGCAAGAATTAAGAAAACCCCTGACTGACGTCCCTTTAGAACGATTTGAGTTAAAATTTGAATTACTTCATCAAATTCTCTAAAATCTAAACTAGAAATAAAAGCAGCCCATTCATCAAAAAGAACAAATTCAGGTGTCAAACCGTAATCAGAATATCGTTTTCCTGCCTTATAGTCAGGGTGATTTGTCATATAATCATAGCGTTCGTCCATAAATTGCATTTTTGAGCGTAAACACTCAATCATAGACTCTTTATCAAAGAACACACGATTTTCAAATACTGGAACATCTCTCATTCCCACAAAGTCAGAACGTTTAGGGTCACATATATCCACATGACCTACTTTTGCAAGGGCTGATAAAATCGACATCAAAAGAACTGTTTTTCCGCCCCCAGTACCTCCTGCAATAAGCAGATGTGGATCAGCTTCATAATTCCAGTAAACCCCATTCATTAACTTTAAACCTAGCTTTTTATCGACTATGACATCATTAACTGGAATACGATTGCGTTCTCCGTCAATTGCAAAAACATACTCAACAAATGCCTTTTTAGAAAGAATTTTACTTTCATTAATAAAATTTTTTTCTTGATAATCAGCAAAAAAAGTTGTTTCTAAACCGTCAGCCAAATCAAGAAATTTTTCTTGATGAACCCCACCGTCAATCGGAAAATAAGTATGAAGTTCATACGTGTTAGGTTGCTTCAGATAAATAGGTGCTAGCTTTAACTTTTCATGACTTCCTTTTTCATCTTTAACCGTTTCTTTTTCAACTAAATTATGCTTCACAACATAGTTCAGTAACAATCTTTTATAATTGTTTTTTGAAAAGAAAAGAAACTTGTGATAAAGCAAAATCAATAAACCAAAAGCCACCGAAAATGCAATGAGCAAAATACCTACAGCATAAATTGCTATCACTTTTGGTGGCAAGGTTTCAAATTTTTTATAAAAGAGCCCTACAGGACTAGCGACAAGTAAACCAGTAATCAATACAAAAAATTCACGGTCATACTTATCTCTAAGTTTTAAACGAGAGCCTTTATTTATTGTACGTTTTGCCATTTATCATTTCTTCGGTTCATTGTTTTTAGCTTCAGGCTTTGGAGATTGTTCAGGTTTTGAATTAGATTTACCTACTTTTTCAATCCCTTCAGCATTCCATTTTTCACCTGAAAAGTAATTGGTTCTGAACTGACCGTTTCCAGTAGATACGAGTTCTTTATCAGACCAAAAATTAATTGAGCGATTCGTCAATTTAATTTCATCTTCATATTCAAGCCCTGAAAAATCAGCTTCAGCAGGCATTTTTACAACAATTTGCTTGTCTTGTGCATCAGAATAAATGTTGACCTCATAATAATCAACTTTATCCGTTGGATAACGTTTAATTTCACCAGTTTCTTCGTTTGGTTCTCCGTCCTCGAAGACCATTACTGGTTCAGCATGCAAGAATAAAACTTTACCTAATGCTTTGTCAAAATCACCGATTTCTTCAGTCAACTTGTTTTCTTTTTCAAAAACTTTACTTAATTTTAACGACATTTAATTTCCCCCTATAATTACGCTAATTTGAGCGCTTCAGCATAAACAACATATTCTTGTGAATATTTGCCTTTTGGTGTGCGATTACGAACATAAGCAACCGTGACATCTGTCAAAACAACTTCTTGACGACGAGTAGGTTTAGCCCCTTTACCATTTGGTACACGTAATTCAAAACCTTGCGGTTGTAACGGACTTGTAGCTCGATATTTCGTATAACCTGATTCAGTAGATGTTTTTGCGACTGGTTCAATGGTCTTATCGACAGTAACTTTTGAACCTAAGAGTTTCGTTGCATTAATTGGAATTTTAATCATATTTCCACCTTTCTTTATTAGTTTAATGACATCTCGGTCAATTTATGCGAACGTAGGGACTTGAACCCCATTCAACCGTACTAATTCGTTCGCTTAAAGAAAAAATCACTCTCATTTAAGAAAGTAATTTTTTTAAATAAATAAAATATTTTATGCAGGCTCAACACCATATCTTATACTATGTTCAAATACTAAATTAATAACTTCAGCTGAATTTACCGTGGCATCTACATAGCTTTGAGCTTCACCTAAAGTATTGAAAGTTTGAGAATATCTTCTCACTCCGTCAACTGATACCCAACCAACATATCGTGTTTGTGGCTGATTATTATTGTTATTGCCACCATTTGACCCATTATTATTTGTATTCGAGCCATTACCGCCTGTATTTGTGTTTGTATTAGAATTACTTTGTCCGCTATTACCTTGACCTTGATTACTTGACCCTGAATTAGTATTGTTTTGAGAAGTATTTGAACCACCTTGAGAATAGTTATTTTGACTTCCTCCACCGTAGGAATTAGAACCACTAGCAACATCATTATTTACTGTACTTTGTGAATCAGTACCTGCATTAACATTAGCATTATTATTAGTTGCATTTCCAGTTGAAGCTGATTGTTCTTTATTAGTATTGGTTGCCTTCGCTTTTGAATCACTCTCACTCTTAGCTTGTTGTGCCTTTGTAGCATCATCTGTTTGTTTTTTAGAAGTCGCAAGTTGTTTATTCAAACTGTCTTTCAAACCTTTTGAATAAGAGCTAGTGAGCTTATTTACAGATTGTTGAGCTGTTTTAAATTTATCTTGATTCATAGCGTCTTTTTGATAGTTACTAACGGCTGTCTTTGCTTCATTTTCTAACTTCACACGATTTTTAATACCAACTACTTGATTATCAAACGCTTTTTTTACTTCAGCATTTTTTACTTTAAGAATTGAATCTTCAGCTAGTTTAATGTTTTTGTCGGTAGGAGTTTTTTCAGCAATATCAAGTAATTTCTTACTGTCTGCTTCATTAATTTTTTCAAGTTTTCTTGCTTTTTCGGCTCTAGCCTTACAAAGTTTAATTTTTTTATTTTTTAAAGCTTCGATTTTTCTTTCTTTTGCTTGATGATTTGCATGATTAACTATTCCAGTAGTAACACCACCGATTAAAACAATCGCAACTGCTCCACCAATAATTTGCTGTTTTTTAGTCCAATTCAAAGTGTTTAAATTCTTATTCATAAATACATTCCTATCTTTACTCTAATTTAAGTTTATTATATCACAAACCAAATGTTTTATTAAAGTTGATTAACATTGTTTCTTTGTTTTATAATTAACGTAACATATATATTACTACATATAATTTTTTCGATATTCTACTAAGCCAGCTTTGGCTTTCAATTCTTCAATAGTTTCATCACATTCAATATTTTCTAACACATTCAATATTTTCTAACATATCTAGCAAATATTCCTCACCATTTCTAAGGTGACTAATTCCTAACATGTATAGAGGAGAAACTTTGAAGAAGTTAGCAAATCTCACAATAGTTTCATTGTCAGGTGTTCTACTTCCATTTTCCCAACGATTATAAGTTGATTCATTAATATCTAAACTCTCTCTCACTTGTTTTCGTGTTAAATTATTGCTGTGTCTTAAATGAATCAATCGTTCAGAAAAACTCTCCATAATAACTCCATTCTTTTTTCATTAAGGGAACAACTGGAATTGAACCAGCACCATTACTTATAAAAGTAATTACTCTAGCCTATTAAGTTATATTCCCATAAAAAAATCTATCTTAGTTATAAATCAAATTTCCTACGGACAGTATCAACAAATCCCTAAGCGAATTAAATTTATTAAGATAGATTTTTACTAAAACCATTATTTTTCTAAAATAAAAAAACTGCCATTTTTGACATTTTAAACGATTAGTTTTTTGTCATTTCGGACAACTATTTAAACTTTATATTTTCAAATTTTATTTGTTTAATATCAAGAGAGTATATCCCTGTCTCTCATTGACAGACTACTCCCCTTAAACGGTATATTCAGAATGTCTCACGACAATACGACCTTTCGGTTATCGGGGTGCATTCATCGGCTCTCTCCCCTATCTAGTTATACGGAAACTAGAAACCTATTCAATTGAGTAAAGTTTATTTTAAAGCTTAGTGCTTGCATTGACTTATCTCCTTTAAAAATGTTAAAATTAATAATGTCTAACGTTATTAATTTAACATTTTAGTGGGAGTTGCCTCAGCGCGCTTCCGCTTCTTTTTTGTTGTAGTTTTTAACTTATTGGTTAACTACAATTATATTTTAACGTATCCGTTAAAATTTGTCAAGCATTTAATCAAAAAATTTTAATTTTTTTGGAGGAAATAAAAATGTTCTATGAAAAGCTTCAAGAATTAGCCAAAAGTACAGGTAAATCATTTAATCAAATAGAAAATGATTTAAACTATTCAAAAAACACACTCTACCATTATAGAAAAACAAATCCTACACAAGATAGACTTTTAGAACTGGCAGATTACTTTAATGTCAGCGTTGATTATCTTTTAGGACGTACGGAAAGTCGTAAAGAAGATTTAACTGAACAAGAAAACGACCTTGTACGTGCTTTTCGTATTGAATCAGAAGATATGACTGAAGAAGAGCAAGCTCAATTTAATAAATCTCTTAAAGATATGATGAAGATTGCTAAAGACTTATTAAATGATGATTCAAACTGGAAAAAATAATCTATATCCTTATGAAAAAGTTTGAATACAGAGTTGTTAGTCCTAATGCTTATGGAAAATGCCTTGATATGGCAAATAGTCTCCTTGATAAAATTTCAAAATACACTCAAAAATCTATTTCTAAAATTTCACCTTCAGACATAATAGATTATTTTGAAAATAACTTTAATATTCTTTTTGTTTTTTTTGAATCAGAACCAACTTCAACAATCAAATATAATGATATTGTCTTAAATTTCAAATATCAAACTCTCAATAAAGATTTGGTTAATAGAATTTCTGGTGCTACCATTCCTAAAAATAATAGAAATGTTATCATGCTTAATCAAACTATGCCTAAACCTAGAGTTTTTTTTACAATTTTACATGAACTTTCTCATTTATATTTTCATGATATGAGTAATAACAAACAAATTTTCGCTTCAAAATTTTCAGGAGTATATCCTGATGAATTAATGCCATTTGAAGATGAAGCCAATATTATCGCTTCACTTTTGTTTTGTTCAACTCCAAAATTAGAAATGCTTTTAACTAGAAATTATTCTTTTGACAAAATTAAAAGTATAACTGGTATGAGCATTAAAGGACTGCATAGCAGACTTTTAAATTATTTAAATCATATCTTAGGATTGAGTAATTCTGAATCAATAAAGCTTGTGTTGAAGCTCAGAGATAACGATTATAAAACGGCTATTCAAATTAAATATCTTATCAATAATAAAAATAATCAACTTAGAAAACACAAGACTTCATTAATAAAAATAAGCCGTGGATTTGTTATCAATCAAAACGCTTGTGTTTCCTTTTTAAAGAATTTATCCATGAATCAATTAATCAATGAACTAGAATACGCCCATTCAACTAAAAACTTTATCTTAGAACAATTAGTAATGAATGAATATTATCAAAAACAACAATAATTCTTATTTGAACTTATAAAAAAGCTACTAGACTTCAATAGTTTAGTAGTTTTTTATTTTTATTTGATATTGTAAAAAAATTTTATACTTTAGAACTTGACATAATAATTAAAACGATATATACTTAGTTACATAACCAACTAACCAGTTAACGAAAGGAGAAATATGAACTTTAATTTTGATAGTGATATTGCTTTGTATCAACAAGTAGCCGAAGAAATTTCTGAAGGAATATTTAATGGTTCTTACGCAGAAGGAACTCAAATTCCTTCTACTACTGAGATTTCAAAAAATTATAAAATCAATCCCGCAACGATATTAAAAGGTATGAATCAATTAGTAGAAGAAAAACTAATCGAAAAGAAAAGAGGATTAGGAATGTTTGTTACAATTGGCGCACAACAAAAAGTTTTAAATCAAAGAAAGGATAATTTTATCAATAAAGAACTACTTAAAGTCCTTGATGAAGCAAAAAAATTAAATATTAGTCAAGAACAACTAATAGAATTAGTAGAAAGAGGGTATGAAAAATGAGTTTAAATATTGAAAATCTTTATAAGACATATGGTAAAAAAAATGTCTTAAGTGATATTTCTGTTAACTTTCAAGCAGAAAAAATTTATGGGCTATTGGGAAATAATGGTGCGGGTAAAAGTACCTTATTGAATATTATTAATAATAGAATTTTTGATACCAAAGGTAAAATAACTCTTGATGGGCGGCTTGTCACTGAAAATGAAAAATCACTAAATAATATCCATCTAATGAGTGAGGATGATCTTTACCCATCAAAACTAAAAATCAAGTCTTTATTTCATTTAATGGAGGGTTTTTATGGTGATTTTGATTGGAAACTTGCTAATGAAATGTTATCAGAGTTTGAGCTGGAACCTACTAAAAGAATGAGTAAGCTTTCAACAGGTTATAGAAGTATAGCTAAACTCATCATTGCATTATGTGTTCCCTGTGAGTATATTTTCCTAGACGAGCCAGTTCTTGGTCTAGATGCTAATCATCGTGAATTGTTTTATAACTATTTAATAGAAACATACCAAGAGAACCCACGAACCTTTATTATTTCAACACACTTAATTGAAGAGATATCAAATCTACTTGAGAAAGTAATCATTTTAGATAAAGGAAAAATTATCGAAGACGATAGTGTCGAAAATATATTAGAAAATACCTATATAGTCACGGGATCTATTGAAGAGGTGGAAACTTTCACAGACCAACTACAAATCTTAGAAAAAAGAACTCTGGGAGGATCTCTTACTGCTTTTGTAAAAGGTGAGTTACCTCAGAACAAATTAGGTAACATAAAAGTAGAATCTATGAGTTTACAAGATTACTTTATGAAAATTGCAAGTAAAAAGAAAGGAAATTAGTATGAAATTTCAAGTAGCAACTCGATATATCCTCATTCACCAATTAATCTCTTTAGGTATTTTCTTTATCTGGTGGATTTTATTTGGAATCCTCTTTCCAGTTTTTGGACTATACGTTTCTGGAAGTAACGATCCAGTTTCATCTGATGTGCTCATACCGATAGTATTTTTCTCAATTATTATTTCTTTCCTAAGTATGAACTCAGATTTCAAATTTTTTATTCAATGTGGTCTTAAACGTTTTTCAATTTTTATCGTTAATTTATCTGCGATAGCTATTTCTTCACTTTTAAGCTCTATCATTGCATTATTACTATCAAAACTCTCAATCGATAAATTTAATCTAACAATTTTCTTAATCTCTAAAGATGCCTACCATTCAGATAACTTTTTACTCTCTCTTCTCTTAGTGTTCATCCTACTATTTTTCTTTTCATCATTAGGACTAGTACTAGGAACTTTTAATGATATTTTTTCTGGATTTAAAAAAATTATTATTTTACTTTTGGTAATGAGTATTCCTATTGTACTTTCAATTCTTATACAACTTGGAAATTCAGCAATGAAAAATAAGTGGTTCAACTTTCTAAAATCAATCATTGGTTACTCAAGGGAAAAAGGATTCTCTCCCCTTCCATTTATTACTACACTATTTATTGGTTCCATTGTTTTACTATTCCTATTCTACTTCATGAACCGTTCTCATGAAGTTCGGCGTAAAGGCGTATAATCAATCCATTAAAATATATAAGAGAACTACTAAACAAGATAAGTTTAGTAGTTCTCTTGTTCTTTTTTGATTTCATCCCAAGCCCAATTTCTTTTTTTCATAATAGCGTCTGAATTTGCTTCAGTTGCAACGTCAGAGTGATATTTTTTTGAGAGGAATTTATATTGATTCTTTATCTCAGAAAAAGTTGAAA
>NZ_JBFTEI010000028.1:0-268 GCF_041026685.1 Lactococcus sp. AK05 | reverse complement strand
TGGACTAATGTCAAATATTTAGACACAAAATGAGCTATATTTTCTTAAAATAATTTTCTTCTTTCTGATTTGGAGTTAAACCATTGTTGGCGGAATGAGGATTATAATTGTTATAAAATTGTTCGATGTATTCAAAGCAAGAGAGTTGAACTTCTTGAATGGAGTGATAAGTTCTGCGATTAATTTCTCGTTGTTTAAGATACTTGAAAAAGACCTCAGTGACGGCATTATCATAAGGATATCCAGGCTTGGAGTAAGAAGCAAGCAA
>NZ_JBFTEI010000027.1:0-439 GCF_041026685.1 Lactococcus sp. AK05 | reverse complement strand
AAGCGAACGACGAGATTCGAACTCGCGACCCCAACCATGGCAAGGTTGTGTTCTACCCCTGAACTACGTTCGCACTTAAACTTTGTGTCTTCCGACAATGCCGACTACATGATTCGAACACGCGACCCTCTGATTACAAATCAGATGCTCTACCAACTGAGCTAAGTCGGCTAATACCTAGTATGCGGATGAAGGGACTTGAACCCCCACGCCGTTAAGCGCTAGATCCTAAATCTAGTGCGTCTGCCAATTCCGCCACATCCGCTAGGATTATGACCCGTGCTGGGCTCGAACCAGCGACCCTTTGATTAAAAGTCAAATGCTCTACCAACTGAGCTAACGAGTCATTAGTATTTCTACTAACGGTTCTGACGGGAATCGAACCCGCGATCTTCGCCGTGACAGGGCGACGTGATAACCGCTACACTACAGAACCTTT
>NZ_JBFTEI010000026.1:0-494 GCF_041026685.1 Lactococcus sp. AK05 | reverse complement strand
GTTATAACCTTAGCTATCGTGAAGTTCAAGAAATCTTATATGATCGTGGCATTAACGTTTCTCATACGACGATTTATCGTTGGGTGCAAGAATATGGCAAACGACTCTATCAAATTTGGAAGAAGAAAAATAAAAAATCCTTTTATTCATGGAAAATGGATGAAACGTACATCAAAATTAAAGGAAAATGGCATTATTTGTATCGAGCCATCGATGCAGATGGTTTAACCTTGGATATTTGGTTACGTAAAAAACGGGACACACAAGCAGCCTATGCTTTTCTTAAGCGGTTAGTGAAGCAGTTTGATGAACCGAAGGTTGTAGTCACAGATAAAGCCCCCTCTATTACAAGTGCCTTTAAGAAACTAAAAGAATACGGCTTTTATCAAGGGACAGAACATCGTACCATTAAATACCTGAATAATTTGATTGAACAAGACCATCGTCCAGTAAAGAGACGCAATAAATTCTATCGAAGTTTACGCACTGCCTCA
>NZ_JBFTEI010000025.1:0-497 GCF_041026685.1 Lactococcus sp. AK05 | reverse complement strand
TCCGAATGAAAGATAATTGGTTCCTTAGGCTTCCTCTTATTTATAGCTATTTCTAAGGTGTCACAGGCGAGTTTGGCATCAATTCGATCACTTACTTTCCACGCAATACATTTCCTTGAGTAGAGGTCAAGAATAGCACAGAGATAAACATGTCGTTTAGGTCCTATAGAGATATAAGTGAAATCTGTTGTCCAAACTTGATTTGGGGAGTTCGGGTTAAATTCTTGTTTAAGCAGATTATCAGAAGAAAATACGGGAGCTTTCTTTGATTTAAAACGAGGTTTGATGGTTGACATTTTAGGGAGTGTCATAGACTTGAGAAGTCTTAAGATACGGCCTTCAGAAATATTAACGCCATAATCACGCAGAAGAATGATTTTAAAAGCTCTCGTTCCAATTCTTTTCTTGGCTTTCATATAAATCTCAAGGAGTAATTTTCTCAAGCGTTGATTTTCTACTTCACGCTTCGAAGGCCTCTTGTTTATGAAGTTATAGTA
>NZ_JBFTEI010000024.1:0-1175 GCF_041026685.1 Lactococcus sp. AK05 | reverse complement strand
TCTAGGGTTGTCATAGTACTCCTTTCGATATATCTATTATATCACGGAGGAAGCAATGTATATCAAGAAACCAAAGGCGAACTACTTGGGATTAAGTCATGAGCAATGGTTAAAGCTCAGGGACATCTTAGCTATCATCATGAGACATAAGCCACAGCCTTATCAATCCGATCTGATTATGTCAGCTCTTAATAAGATTGACGACAGAGAGCAACGCAATATCTTTGAATGCTACTACTTTAAACGTGAGGGGATTGTATCTATTGCTAAGCGTCGAGGGATAACAGAGCGAGTGGTCGGTCAGCTCCTCATACGAGCCGTACAAGCGTTCATTGAACAGTATGATGAGGGACACTTACTCTTAATGTTTAAAGATTCCGAACTAGAAAACGAAGAAACAGAATAAATCTTATCTTTTCTGTCAAAACTACCCCCGGGTCTAAAAAAATCGGCTCTAATTCCAAATTTACCACAGACCGGTTGGGGTCTTTTAACCAAAAATAAAGCTATTTTTTTGATAGGGGGGTGTTAACTGAAAACAAAAATACAACTAAACGGCTCTGTTAAGCTATTTATAGTGTTTTTGTTGAAAAATGTGCTGAAAACGTTGAAAACACTCCAAAGTCAATAAAAATAACGATTGAGGAGATTTTGTAATTCTAAAAAATATAAGGGAAAAACCGCCCTAAAATGGTCAATATTGTTAAAATAACTGTTAAAAAACAGCTAAATGTTAACAAACTGAGAACAATTATTTAAAAATGAGGAGAACTAAAATGTTAGAAAACACACAAAAAATTTATCAATTAATTCTAGAGACAGAAAAGAAATTTAACGATGAAAAGGCGAAGCTGGTCAAAAGACGAGAAACGCTTCAGAAGAAAATTGATAGCAAGGTTCCTTTTTCAAGTGCAGCCAAAAAACGTGAAGCAAGATATGAAGTTGAGGAAATTGATTTTTCACTGGAGGAGCTAGAACGAGATAAAAAACAAGCCGTCCTTGATTTAGAAGTATTGCCTCAGTTGAAAAAAGCTCATGATGAAGATAGTAAGACATGGGAAAGCTCAAATAATAAAAAGATCGATAAGCTTTTAAATGACCTCGATTCTAAAATTATTCCTCTCATGAACGCTGCAGTGAAAGAAATCAGTGAATACAGAAGTTCAGAACGTGAG
>NZ_JBFTEI010000023.1:0-1208 GCF_041026685.1 Lactococcus sp. AK05 | reverse complement strand
CTCTTGCTACACGTCTTTATTCAGAAACTAAAAATCAAGCATTAATCGCTAATCAATTAGGTCATACCGATTTAAATACTTCTGCGATTTATATCTCCATTGTTGATGATGAAAACAGAAAAGGGCTTGACCAATTATAAAATAAAACAAATAAAAAAAGCCTAGAAAACTAGGCTTTTTCACATAAAATCATGCAATTTTATCAAAAGTTTTGTTATACTAATAAGGTAGAAGTTTAATAGACGGTGGCTCTGAAAGGTGGTGAGGCTTATGAAAGTAAGTTCAAAATCCAACGGAAAGGAGCACTCTTATAATGAGTGTAGCAATGTTAGTGACTGCAATTTGTAGTTTTCTGATAAGTTTGCTTACATTTATTGTTTTGTTGATTGAAAAAATCACGAAAAAATAAGAACCGTCTGACTTTAGCACGTTAACGGTTCTTAGAACTAACAAATGCTACCGACTTTTAATCGGCTACACTAGGACTTGTTACTAGCAAGTCCTTTTTCTTTACCATCATTATATCATACAATGTTTTAATAGACAACAGTGTAATTTCTAAAATCTTTGTTGATTGAAAAAATAATAAAATACTGTGATGTTATCCTTAAATCTTAGAGTCACTATTGTATAATTTAGACAAAGGACAAAAACATGAAAAAACAAAACGTGATGCAGAAATATGATTTGATAACTAAAGAACCTATTTTTCAAAAATTTAAAGCAAATAACAAACAACTTTATAAACAAAATATTGATTTAAGAAATGCTGTTTTGAGAAAACCACTAAAAAAGTTAATTACATCAGATGAAATGATGGTTGAGCAAAACAATCAGTTTTACGGTATTACGATTAATGATATTTTAGTCGCAACATTTTCAAGTTATCCAAAAGATTCTAATACGGTTCGATTAGTATCCTTTGCTGTTGATGCTCAACATCAACAACAGGGACTGGGATCGCGTTTGTTAAGCTGGGCAATTGATGATTTTCGTAAGCAAGGATATTATCGAGTGAGCTTGTCAGCACGTGCTTCGGCTCACAATTTTTATTTGAAACAAGGATTTAAAGATACTAGAGAACCACAAATAAATCACTATCTGAATTTAGTAGACTTTGAAATGCAGTATATTATTCCAACACGGAACTAAAATGTGAGGACATAAATTTTAACTAATTAAAGCAAATCTACCAATATTGTTAAAAG
>NZ_JBFTEI010000022.1:0-1251 GCF_041026685.1 Lactococcus sp. AK05 | reverse complement strand
AACGGGCCCGACATATTCCATTGCTATTCCCATGTCTTCAAATCCTGCGGATGTTTTATTGGCTACAAATGTCAAACTATCCGTTACACGTTGGGTATTTTTCATCATGGATGCTGTATCTTCAGTCTTTAAACCAAACTGTTCAAGAATAGCAGTTGATGCAGACATTACTGTCCCGAAATCTTCCCCTGAGGCTCTTGAAGCATCTAATACCGCAGGCATGGCCCCAACGGTTTGATTAAAATCATAGCCACGCTTTATCATTTCTTCCATACCATCATTGATAGATGAGGTATCGATACCGTATTGTCTAGCCCATTGTTTAGATTTATCCGATAAAGTATCCATTTGCTTAGAAAGAACACTTGCTGGTGTTCCATCTGATAATAAAGCTTGGATTTCAGTCATCTTACCATTGAAATTAGTTGCTGCTTGAATTCCTTTTGCAAATACGGCAGTGACTGCTACTGAAGCAGGAGTAGAAACAGAAGCAATCGAATTTAATCCACCGCTTACTTTTTGAAATCCTGTCGATAGCTTAGGTAACAGAGATGTTTGTTTATACTGTTCCTCTGCTGCTAACTTTAACTGTGATTTAAATTGAGCCATCTGAGCACTTGCTCTTGAAATGTCAGCCGCATATTTTTGAGTACTAGAGCTTGCTTTCCCATCAACAAGTGAACCGTCATAAGATTTTTTGAGTAAATCTAATTGCCTTTTTTGCGTCTCAATGGATTTAGTAAGAACTTCCATTGGGCTTTTAACTCCATCAACACCTTTCCCAAATGTTGAAAATGAGGTTTGAGAAGTTTTTAAATCATTTTTTAAAGCGGATAATTGCTTGCTAACCCCGGTAACACCCTTTGCAAAGCTGGAATCATCAAAACCCATTTCAATTATCATTTTCCCTAAAGGTGTATCTGCCATTGCTTTCTCCTTGAACTTTTATTGTTAATTCAAGGATAAACAAAAAACGCCCTTAAAAAGTAGCGTTTTTAGCACCACTAAGCCAATTCTCAGCGGTTTTTTTATTTAAAAAGTACACTCCTATTATATCATTTTTCTTTCGTCTATTCTCCATATTCTTTACGAAGCCATGCTCTATATTTAGTTTCTTCTAGAATGATAAGACCACCCCCATCATCATGATAAGCTCCCGTCTCTTCAATTTCCTTTTGACGATATTCTTCACGATACTGATTCATCTCAGCGTTATATTTTTGCACTTCTCGCATCGCGATGAGTCTCGGG
>NZ_JBFTEI010000021.1:0-1506 GCF_041026685.1 Lactococcus sp. AK05 | reverse complement strand
GCTCATGGATCAGTTGGCGGAATAGGGGGGAAGGATATGGAACTTTTGACCATTCGTCTAAATAAAATAGTAGCTAAAAAACTGATGAAAGGAGCAGGAGAGACATTGATTTTGGAAAAAGAAGATTTCTATCAATATGTTTATCTTGTCCCCAATAATATGAGTTTTAGCGGTCATTTTGATTCAGTACTTGATATCAGCGTGAGTCAACACTGGGAGATTTTCAACTTTCTAACCTCAAAGTATCAAGAACTAGGCTATAAAAAAGTGCATTATAAACATCCAGCTCATCCATCAAATAAATTTATGAAGTTTCTTAATAAGCTGCAGCGTGACGAATCTGAAAAAGTTGCTACAGTTTATCGACAAAATACATTTGAGAAATTCAAAGATGAAATCGTGATGCATCAGGGCTTTTTAAATAGTAAGAACATGATGAAATTCATTATTTTAGGCAAAAAACACGGCTATAACTATAAATATCTCATGATGTGGGCTGTTTCAGAAATTGAAGCGACTTGTGAGGGAACTCAGAAAAAAGCCTTACTAGCTGATTTTATAGGTCTTGCGGATGAATATTTTGATGAAAAAGAAAGGGAGGTGTTGAGTGACTAGTGTAGATGATGATTTCCAAACGATGATTAACAGCTACGAGGAAGAAAAAGCAAAAGCAGAGAGTAAGAAGTCAGAACAAAAACCACCTCAGAGCGATAAAATCGTTAAAGTTAAATTTGAAGCTGAAAATTTCGCCGTCAATCAGTATGGTAAACCCAAAGTAAATTCTTTAAAAAACATACGAATCGCCATAGAAAATGACAATATTTTAAAAAATCAATTTGTGTTTAATTCTTTTACACAAGAAATAGAAATCAGAACCCCTTTCAAGTTGAGAGGAGTGGAGATTGAGAATGATGGGTTAAAAGAGGTTTATATTACGGCTATTCTTGAACATTTTGAAGAAAAGTATGATGTTTTATTTGATAGTCGGCTTTTAGTCAATGTGATTAATAAAATTGCTTACGAAAATAAATACAATCCTGTTCAAGATTTCATGGAAGACTGTTACAAAAATTGGGATAAGGTCAAACGTGCAAGAAGTCTATTTCCTGAGTATTTGGGGGCGAAAGAAAGTGATTTAACCGAACGAATGACCAAACTGTTTTTTGTTGGGGCTGTCAGTAAGGTTTATCATCCTTATGATAAGTTTGACTTTGTTTTGGATTTGGTAGGAGGCCAAGGTTCAGGGAAGACGACCTTTCTTACTAAAATGGGGCAAGGGTGGTACACAGATTCAATGAAAAATTTTGACGATAAAGACCAGTTAGTCATGATGTTACGTGCTTTGATTGTGAATGATGATGAAATGGCAATCAGTAACAAAATACCCTTTGCGGATTTAAAGAAGTTTATCACTCAAACAGTTTTGTCTTTCAGGGCGCCCTATGGCACAAAGGTAGAAAATTATGCCAAAAACTTTGTCATTGCTCGGACAACCAACCATGAAGA
>NZ_JBFTEI010000020.1:0-2104 GCF_041026685.1 Lactococcus sp. AK05 | reverse complement strand
ATTGAATCCCTGACGCTTTGTGTGATTAGATTGATTAATTGTCTTATCTATTTTGTCCAGCTTCTTTTGATTCTCTAATCTCAATCGCTGAATGTTAGAATGTGGTTTAAAATTTAACATCTTATCCTCCCTATGGCTGTTTTATTGACAGCCTTTTTTATTTACTCTTCTAATTCAAAGCCAATTAACTCTGCGATATTATCCAAGGCTTGGACATTCATATCTACTAAATCAGATAATTTAATAATCGTTCCGTCTGTATATCTTGGGAAATAGTTAGGTTCATCAGTAACCATTGAGTCATTAAGTGAGTATAAGTCTTGTACCTGTGCTTTGAGTGCCAATTCATGCGGTTTGTTTTTACTCTCTGCTGAAAGGCTCATTTCATTCAATCCTAACGCCTTAATCAAACGCTCAATACTATCCGTCAGTAAGTCCGCAAAGACTTGCACGTCATTGCCTGATATTTCATGAGGTGCAAAGGTCAGTTGTTGCATTTCCTCAATGATTGATTTTACTGTTTCCTGTGGTTCATACTCTTGCGGTTCTGTGTCGCTTTCGTCCGCATAGATTTCAAGAGTTTCAAAATCTTGTTTGATGTTTTTTAATGCCTCTTGGCTGGCTTCATTATCAATGCTGTTACTATATTTTTCAATCAAAAGTGCTTTTGCTTTGTTTAAGTGTTCTGTAATTTCATTGGTCATTTTTATTTTCTCCTGTTTCTATTAGTGAATATATCTTATAATCGGAAATACAACTAAACCCTGTAATCCCTTATACTTATTGAGTTAATCGCTGTTTCTATAAATTAATTAAAACAACTGCTTTTGTTGGAGACCTTGCTCTCATTTTTAATCCTTTCTTATTCTTCTAATTCAAAGCCAATTAACTCTGCGATACTATCCAAAGCGTTGATATTCATATCTGCTAAATCTTTAGCTGTGATTTCTGTACCGTTTGTGAAGCGTGGTACTTCGTTAATATCATCTTTAAACATGGAATGATTGAGTGCGTGTAAATCTTGGAGCAAGGCTTTGAGTGTGCTATTTTCATCTATAAGTTGAGGTGAAGTACTCAATTCAGATACACCTAAAGTTTCAGACAATAGGTCAATTCCACAACTTATTAAAGTCATTAAAACTTCTACATCAGCATCCGAATTAATAAAGTCTTTTTTAATTAATTCAATAATCTGTTTTACAGTGGCTTGTGGTTCATTATTTTCTTCTTGTTTATGTAATTTAATTATGCTCATTTTTTTCTCCTATTTTTAGGGGCATTTGATTCCACGGGGGCATTTAGTAATGCCCCTCGGAAAACTCAATAGCACCAACGTTTGACAAGTTTTGAAAGCGATATTTTCATTAGGGGCATTTAATTTGAAAACTTTACTATGTGTCCCTGATAAGCAAGCCCTTTTTATAATTAACACTAACTATTATTTTACTAAGATATAAATGCCCTAATGCCCCTTAGTATATCTAAAGCCTTATATATCAATGGTTTAAACTAGGGGCATTTGTTAGGGGCATTTAACTTTTAGGGGCTTTTAAAATGCCCCTATTTTCTTTTATAGCCTCTTGTTCCCATTCTTTTTGCTTTTTGCCAACCATTTTTATTATTCATTGAATTTTTGAATTTGGCTACTACTTTTGAACTTCCTTTCCCTGTCTCGATCCCCATCGCTTCCCAATAGAAATATGTAGCCGTCACAAACTCCCTTGGTTTGATTTCCCCTCTAAACTCATGTTTAGGAGCCTCTCCGGATTGAAGAATAAAACCAATATAGGCTCTCCGCTCATGCATTCTTGTATTATTTCCTTGTACTTTATAGAAATCTGTAGGAATCGGAATTTCAAGATACTGCTCAAGTAATTCTTCTTGTTCATCAAAATATTCATAATCTGACCGTTCTAAATTGAGTTGCTTTTCTTCTTCCTCTGAGAGTTTAAAGCTGAACCCTTCCTTGTAGTAGTGAACCATCTCACCCCAAACTTGGCGGACGGTGGCATCATCTAAATCAGAAACAGGATGATATTTTTGTAACTCTTTTGAACAATGAACGGGAAGAAATCGCCTTGCCCCTGTTCTGTCTTTTTGATAC
>NZ_JBFTEI010000002.1:0-518363 GCF_041026685.1 Lactococcus sp. AK05 | reverse complement strand
ACCACAACTGATTTTCTTTAGTTTTTATTTTTTCTTTTTTTAATAAGATAAGGTACTTATTTTAGTCTTTCTTACCTTCTGAGAATAAAATTCTTTGATTTTTTATGTAGAAATGATGTTTTTAAACTTAAGTAAATTTTTATTATGGATAGTAGAAAATTGAACTTTCTCTTATTTTGTAGCAAATAGTTCGTCTCTATATTCCGTCTTTATATAGTAGAAAACTTAAAATTTAACAATTTATTTTCAAATTCTTGGATTTTATTACATTAGAGATAAAATATCCCCAAAGATAGAACTGACTGTCTAAAAGCTGTGGTAAATTTTTCTTATTTTTTTCTTTTTCCACAGCAAATAATCTATAAATTTAACTTTTTTTGATTTGTGGATAAGTCCGTATGCATTTGGTATTCCTTCTCTTTTTCTGTGGATAAAAAAATTTTTACACATTATCCACAGTTTTGTTAATAACTTTTTCTTATGGTGGAAAACTTTCTTTTGTTAATTTCAACAGACTGTGGAAAAATATAATGTGAAATGATATAATGAGTTATCAACAAACTAAAAAGTAAAGGAGTAATATGGCATCCCTTAATGAAAATCAAAAATTTTGGGCCCGTGTAACCGAACTAGCTCGGCAGAGTATCGGTAAACAAGCTTATGATTTTTTTATTGAGCCTGCTCAATTAATGTCTGTCGAGCAAGATACTGCCAATATCTTGCTTGATAGTGGAATGAAAAAAGATTATTGGAAAAAACAGTCCGATTTGATCACAACGGCGGGATTTGAGGTCTTTGGTCGGATGATTGATTATGAACTCTATGCAAATGATGAGTTAACTGAACTGGAACTTCATCGTTTAAATAATCAATCTTCTATTGAAGAGCAGCCGCATTCTACTACTAAACCCGCTTCTCCTTTGGTTAGTGGTCTCAACGAGAAATATAATTTTGAAAATTTTGTGCAAGGTCCTGGTAACCGTTGGACTTTGGCTGCGGCAATTGCTGTTGCTGATAAACCTGGTGATACCTATAATCCACTATTTATTTATGGTGGAGCTGGTCTAGGTAAGACGCATTTAATGCATGCAATTGGAAATCAGATTTTGACTGACAATCCGACTGCTCGAATTAAATATGTTTCTTCGGAGAATTTCGTTAACGACTATGTTAATGCAACGCGAAAAAACCAAATGGAGAATTTTGAAAATACTTATCGTAATTTAGATTTACTTCTATTGGACGATGTGCAATTTTTCAGTGATAAAGAGGGGACGAAAAATGAATTTTTCAATACCTTCAATGCACTCTATGATAAAGGTTCCCAAATTGTTTTAACTTCTGATCGTATTCCGCAAGAATTAAATAATTTGGAAGATCGCTTGGTTTCACGCTTCTCTTGGGGTTTGACTACTGATATTACGGCTCCTGACTATGAAACTCGGATGGCTATTCTTTTGATTAAATCTGAATCAAGTCGTTTAGAATTTCCGAGTGAAACTCTATCTTATATTGCTGGTCAGATTGATTCAAACGTTCGCGAACTCGAGGGCGCTCTAAATCGAGTCGAATTTGTGGCTCGAGCAAATGGCATTGCCGTAGTCGATATTGAGACAGCAAGTCAGGCTTTGCGTTCTTTAAAAAATGCAGCTCAGCAATCTTTATCAAATCTTACTATTAAAAAAATTCAAGATGAAGTTGCTAATTATTATCATATTTCATTCTCAGATCTTGTTGGTCCTAAGCGTCCTAAGGAAATTGCCTTTCCAAGACAGATTGCGATGTATCTTGTCAGAGAACTTTTAGGTACAAGTCTTCCGGCAATTGGAACTGCTTTTGGCGGCCGTGATCACACAACGGTAATGTATGCTTATAAACAAATTTCGGATAAGATGAAAAATGATATGGATGTTCAAAAAGACATCGATAGCATTAAACGTAAATTTTAAAACTGTGGAAAACTCAAGGACTTATAAAATGCTTATTCTTTAATTATCCACAGGGGAAAAGCTTATACTTCTAAGTGGATTTGTCTTATACAGATTATCCACAGGACCTACTACTATTACTATTATATTTATAAAAAGAAATTATAAAGGAATCTCATGATTAAATTTTCAATTAATAAAAATGCGTTTCAAAATGCTTTGAGAATTACCAAACAAGCAATTGGTTCTAAAGTAACAATTCCTGCTTTAACAAAGTTAAAAATTGAAGTTGAAGAAAATGGAATTACTTTAATTGGTTCAAATGGTCAAATTTCAATCAAGAATTTTTTACCTGTTGATAATAAAGATGCAAGTATGCTTATTTCAGGGACTGGTTCAGTTTTATTAGAAGCTGCTTTCTTTGAAAATGTGGTAAGTCAATTACCTGAAATCACTCTTGAATTTACTGAAAAAGAACAAAAGCAAGTTTTGTTAACTTCTGGTAAGTCAGAAATTACTTTAAAAGGCCTGGATTCAGAAATTTATCCGCATTTACAAGAAATTTCCGAAGGCTCTTCATTGAAAATGAAAGTTAAAGTACTTAAAGAAATTTTTACAGAAACAGTTTTTGCTGTAAGTACTCAAGAAAATCGTCCAATTTTTACAGGTGTTCATTTAGAAACTTTATCAACTGGAGAATTAAAAGCAGTCGCAACTGACTCACATCGGATGAGTCAACGTTTATTGCCTTTAGAAGATTCAGAATTAAAATTTGATGTTATTTTGCCAAGTAAATCAATCAATAGTTTTAAAAATGTTTTCACAAATGATGAAGAAGAGATTGAAATTTTCATTAGTGGAAGCCAAATGCTTTTTAGAAATGAAACAATTAGTTATTATAGTCGTTTGATTGAAGGATCTTATCCTGATACTAATCGTTTAATTCCAAATGAAGCTGATTATACTTTAGATTTAGTTTTTGATGCTGCGCAATTGCGTCATACAATGGATCGTGCGCGTTTGTTGACAGTAATGACAACTAATGGAACTGTAAAAATGACGGTTTCTGGTGATTCTGTAGTAACTACAGCCAACTCTCCTGAGGTCGGTTCTGTCCATGAAGAATTGACGGCCTTATCAAAAGAAGGAAATGACTTAGCAATCAGCTTTAATCCTGAATATTTGATTGATGCTTTGAAAGTGATTAAAGCACCAGAAGTTCGTATTCGCTTTATTTCTAATGTTCGTCCGTTCACTTTACAACCACGTAATGAAGAATCTGGATTTGTTCAATTGATTACACCAGTACGTACAAATTAATTTTACTGACAGCTCTTTTGTCAGCTTAGATTTACTGACGAAAATGTCTGTCAGTAAATTTAGATTTTGTTATAATGGACTTAACGAAAGTTAGGTCTATTTTTTATGGAAATTTTATATACTGAAATTACACAAGATTTAACAGAGGGACTATTAGAGATTTCTCTTGAAGAACTTGGAAAAAATCGAAAAGTTTATTACATTGTGCCTTCTTCAATGTCATTTGAGAAGGAGAAAGAAATTTTAGAGCGCTTGGCTAAGGGAAGTGATGCAGCAGTTTTTGACTTACTCGTCACTCGTTTTAAGCAATTGCCTTATTATTTTGATAAGCGGGAAAAAGCGACAACAAAGACAGAGTTAGGCACAGCAGGCCTTTCAATGCTTTTTCGACGTGTTTTGAGGAGTTTTTCAAAAGAAGAAATTCCGCTGTATTTTTCTCTACAGGATTCTGCTGGTTTTTTGGAAATGCTAATTCAGTTAAGAACAGAGTTACTGACAGCAAATCTGTCAGTAGAAAATTTACCTGACAGCCCTAAAAATCAAGAATTAAAAAAGATTTTAAGTAGATTTGAAGAAAAATTAGCAAATGACTATGCTAACTACTCAGAATTTGGTGATTTTACTAGTCGTCTTGCTGATGGGGAATTTGATTTTCAACTCAAAGATGTGACAATTGTCATTGATGGATATACTCGATTTTCTGCGGAAGAAGAGCTTTTTATTGAAAGTATTCAAGATAGAGTGGCACGTTTTGTCATTGGAACTTACAGTGATGAAAATTCACTGACAGCTGGATCTGAAACAATTTATATCAGTACGAGTCAAATGATTGGGCGTTTTCGCAGTAAATTTCCAGTAGAACTAAGAAAAATGGCTTTTTCATCTGTCAATGAAGTTTACAACAAGTTGACAAAATTACTCGATTTGGATTCACGATTTGCCATTTCTGATCAAAATATTGAAATAAATTCTGCTGATGCAAAATATTTCAGAATTTGGGAAGCCGAAAACCAAAAAGTTGAAATTGAAGGTGTCGCAAAGGAAATTAGACAAAAAATAAGTCAGGGGGCTTTTTTCAAAGATTTTACAGTTTTAGTAGGTGACCCAGCTGCTTATGAAATTACTTTGAAAGAGATTTTTGAACTTTATGAAATTCCATTTTTCTATGCCCAAGAAGAATCAATGAGTCAGCATCCTTTGGTTATCTTTTTTGAAAGTTTACTTTCAATTAAAAAGAATAATTATCGGACAGATGATGTTGTCAATCTCCTAAAAAGCAAGGTTTACACTGATGTCAACCTTGATGAAGAAGTCATTGATTACTTTGAATACTATGTTCAAAAATATAAGATTTCTGGTCGAAAAAAATTTACGGAAGCATTCAATGAAAGTGAGTTTTCTAAAATTGAATTAGTGAATCAACTTCGCGAAAACTTATTGGGAAATGATTCTCCTTTACAAGTCTTTTTAGGGACAAATCGACAAAAAACAGGAAAAAAATGGGTTTCTGATTTACAAGTTTTACTTGAAAATGGAAATGTAATGGCCAATATGAACACTTATTTTTCAGAAGCAGAATCTGAAAATAAGCATCAAATGGCTGATAAACATGAACAAGTTTGGCAAATGCTTATTTCGATATTGAATGAGTTTTTGGCCGTTTTTTCTGATGAAAAATTGAAAAGTGTGGAGTTTTTAGATATTTTATTAGTAGGATTGAAAAATGCGAAATATCGACAAATTCCAGCAAACGTTGATGTTGTAAATATCAAAGATTATGAACTTGTTGAACCTAAAACTAATAAATATATCTATGCCATTGGTTTGAGTCAAACTAATTTTCCAAGAATAAAGAAAAATTCAACACTTTTATCCGATGAAGAACGACTAGAAATTAATCAAACAACTGATGAAAATCAGTTTATTGAACAGTTGAACGTTGTCAACTATCAAAAAAATCAGTTTACAGTCCTTTCTTTAGTGAATTCGGCAAAAGAAACTTTAGTTTTGTCCATGCCACAAATTATGGCAAATGAGCAAGGAGAATTTTCACCAGTTTTCCAATTATTTTTGAATCATGCGGATGAAAAAATTCTTCAAAAAATTCAAGAAGTCAATCTTTTTGAAAGCTTAGAGCACATTGGAAACAGTCGTTCAGTGATTTCTATGATTGGAAAAATTGAGCGTGAACTTGTTGAAACAGAAGAAAAAAATGATGACAAAAGAGTTTTTTGGTCTAGTATTTTCCGGATTTTAGTTAAGTCAAATCCAGATTTTCAAAAAATATTATTGGATTTAGCTAAAGATATTGATACGGTAAACTTATCAAAAGAAACCTTAGACCAAATTTATGGTGATAAACTTTATGCTTCTGTCAGTTCTTTTGAACGCTTTTATAACTGTGAATATCAGTACTTTTTAGAGACCACTTTGGGTTTGGAAACTTTTGAAAATATTGATATAAATTCCAAAATTGTTGGTAACTTTTTCCATGAAGTTTTTGAAAAAGTCATGCAAGAAGAAGCCTTGTCAGCTGAAAATTTTGATGAAAAATTGACAAAAGTTTTACATGATGTTGACAGTAATTACTCTCGTTATTTTACTCAGGATGCAACAGCAAGATTTACTTGGACCAATTTAGAAGAAATTGTTAGACAGACTGCAACAGTTTTAAAGGAAACAGTTTCTACTGATGAACTTAAAACTTTACTGACAGAAAGTAGTTTTGGTTTACCAAAAAGTGAATTAGGTAATTTTTCTGTTGATGATATTTACTTACGAGGAAGAATTGACCGTTTGGACCAACTTTCTTCTGATTATTTAGGAGCTATAGATTACAAATCAAGTGCTCATTCTTTTAAATTACAGGATGCTTATGACGGTCTGAGTTTACAATTTATGACCTATTTAGACGTAATTAAAGAAGCTTTTCCTAATCAAAAAATATGGGGTGCTCTTTATTTACAATTTAAAAATCAACCAATTAACTTATCAGAAATCAATCATTTATCAGAGATTGCTGGCTTATTGAAAGAATCAATGCGCTATGATGGTTTAGTTTTGGAAGAGGCAGCTGACCAAATAAAAGCAATAGAAAATATTACTGTAAAAAAATCTAATATTTACAATCAAGAAGAATTTGAACAGCTTTTAAAATTGAATGAAAATCATTATCAGCATGCTGGTCAGCGACTTAAGAGTGGTCAGATTGCAATAAATCCAATTATGAAACGCTCCGAAGGGATTGATCAAACAGGTAATGTTCGAGGTTGTCGCTACTGTCCGCTTAAATCTATTTGTCGATTTGAAGCAAATTTACACATGAATGAGCATAGTCGTGAAATTGGTCAAAAATCCCAAGCAGAAATCTTAGCAGAATTAAAAGGAGAAGGGCGAAATGAGTGAAGTAAAATTAACTCCAGAGCAAAATGAAGCCATTCATAGTTCTGGTAAGAATATTCTAGTTTCAGCGAGTGCTGGTTCCGGAAAAACTTTTGTTATGGCTCAAAGAATTGTCGAGAAAGTCAAACAAGGAATTGAAATTGATCGACTTTTCATTTCCACATTTACAAAAAAAGCAGCAAGCGAATTACGGATGCGGCTTGAGCGAGATTTAAAAAAAGCCAGACAAGAAAGTTCTGATGAAAATCAAGCTCGTAGGTTGACACTTGCTTTACAGAACCTGTCAAATGCTGATATTGGAACTATGGATAGTTTCACCCAAAAATTGACAAAAACGAATTTCAATCGAGTAAATATTGACCCGAATTTCCGAATCTTAGCTGATCAAACAGAGAGTGATTTAATTAGACAAGAAGTCTTTGAACAATTGGTTGAGTCTTATCTATCAGAAGATGATGGATTGAATATTTCAAAAGAAAAATTTGAAGAACTTATAAAAAATTTTTCTAAAGACAGAAATATTGCTGGTTTTCAAAAAGTAGTTTACACTATTTACCGTTTTGCGTCAGCAACTGAAAATCCAATAAAGTGGTTAGAAAATCAATTTTTAAAAGGTTTTGAAACATATAAATCACTGACAGACTTGTCAGCAGATTTTTCAGCAGATATAAAAGAGAATTTACTGATATTTTTTGAACTTCTAGAAACTTCATTAACCAATGGAGTAATTGCTAAAAAAGGGGCTGGACGTGATAAGGCCAATCTTATTTTAGATAATAAAAATGAACTCTTAGAAGCAATAACCACTAAAGATTTTGCAACTTTCACAGAACTATTTTTATCAATAGATACAGATATTCGGGTGGGTTCTTCAAAAGATGAAATACTTTCGGCTCTGAAAAAAGATTTTTCAGCACAAAAGCAAGACTTAGTCGGCTCGAAATCCAAACCTGGAGAAATTCGGAAGTTTGTTGATAAAATAAAACATGGTCAGTTGATTGAAAAATATCAAAATCAAGCATTTGAAATCGCAGAAAACTTACAAAAATTTGTTATTGAGTTTTACCAAAGTTATTTAGAACGTAAAAAGAATGAAAATGCCTTTGAATACTCTGATATCGCACACTTTGCCATCGAAATTTTAGAGGAAAATCCAGATATACGTGAAACTTTAAGAGAACATTATGATGAAATCATGATTGATGAGTATCAGGATACCAGCCACACTCAGGAGCGAATGCTGGAACTTTTATCAAATGGACATAATCTCTTCATGGTTGGTGATATTAAGCAATCAATTTATGGCTTTCGTTTAGCTGATCCTGGCCTCTTTTTAGAAAAATATAAAGACTATGCCAAGACAGAAAATCCAAATCAATTAATTCGCTTAAAAGAAAACTTTCGTTCACGTGGTGAGGTTTTAACATTTACAAATGATATCTTTAAACACCTGATGGATGAAAAATTAGGTGAGATGACTTATGGCAAAGAAGAAGCATTAGTTCAAGGAAATATTACTGATTATCCAGTTGAATCTGAGAAAGATTTTTATCCAGAACTTCTTTTATACAAAGAAAATACAAGTGATGAAGAAACAGATGAATCCGAAGTAAGAATTTCGGATGGAGAGATTAAAGGAGCAGCTCAAGAAATAAAAAAATTGATTGAAGCTGGAGTTGAACCAAAAGATATAGCAATCTTGGTTCGTTCTAAATCAAATAATAATAAAATTGAGGATATTCTGCTTAGTTACGATATTCCGGTCGTTCTTGATGAAGGACGAGTTGATTTTTTGAAATCAATGGAAGTCTTAATTATGTTAGATGTTTTACGAGCAATCGATAATCCACTCTATGATTTATCATTGGTTGCGATGTTAAGGTCTCCGTTATTTGGATTTAATGAAGATGAATTAACGAGAATCAGTACTCAAGGAAGCCATGACCTTCGATTTTGGGATAAAATTCTTTTGTCACTTAATAAAGAAGGACAAAATCCAGAACTTATCAATCCTTCCTTAGAGAACAAGCTTAAAGCATTTTATAAGAAGTTTACAGAATGGCGTAAACTTGTAAACCAAGTTGCAATTCATGATTTACTTTGGAAAATATATACTGAAACCTACTATTTCGACTATGTTGGTGCCTTAAAAAATGGTGAAATGCGTCAAGCGAACTTACAAGCCTTAGCAGTTCGAGCAGAATTATATGAAAGTTCTGGTTATAAAGGATTATTTAAATTTGTAAGATTAATCAACAAATTTATGGAACAAAATAATGATTTAGCTTCTGTTAATATAAAACTTCCTCAAAATGCTGTTCGAGTGATGACCTTCCATAAATCAAAAGGATTAGAATTTGATTATGTCTTTTTAATGAATTTACAATCTCGTTTCAACGATCGTGATTTGAAAGAAGATGTTATCCTAAGTCGTGAAAATGGTTTAGGAATGAAGCTTATTGCTGATTTAAAGGATGAAGCAGATGTTATAACTGATTTCCCTTATGCTTTAGTGAAAATGGAAACATTCCCTTATATGGTGAATAAAGACTTAAAACAAAGAGCAGCTCTCTCAGAAGAAATGCGTGTTTTATATGTTGCATTTACACGAGCAAAGAAAAAACTTTATCTTGTCGGAAAAATAAAAGAAACAGATAAGAAATCAGGACTTGACCTTTATGATAATGCAAGTTTAGAAGGAAAGACTTTAGAAGATAAATTTCGTAACTCAAGTCGCGGTTTTCAACACTGGATATTGGCGCTTCAAAATGCCACAAAACTTCCGATGAAACTCAATGTCTACACAAAAGAAGAGTTGGAAGTAGAAAAACTTGAATTTACAAGTCAACCTGATTTCAAAAAATTGGTCGAAGAATCGGAAAAATTTGATAATATCATGGCCTATTCTGATGAAATACAAAAAGCTCAAAAAATTATGAATTATGAATATCCAAATCAAGCAGCAACAGAGCTTTCAAGTATTCAAACACCAAGTCAGGTTAAAAAACGAAGCTACGAAAAACAATTACAAGTGGGTGAGATTCAACCGATAAGTGAATTTACTCGGGTCAAAAAGCTAGATTTTTCTGATTTTGGTCCTAAGAAAGTTACTGCTGCAGAAATCGGTTCGGCAACACATAGTTTTATGCAGTATGCAGATTTTTCTCAAGTAGATTTATTTAGTTTTCAAGCGACACTTGATGAAATGGGATTTGATGAAAAAATAAAAAATCAAATTGATATTGCTAAAATTTTGACTTTGTTTGATACAGATTTCGGTCAGTTTTTATCAGAAAATGTTGATAAAACAGTTAAAGAAGCACCATTTTCAATGTTGAGAACAGATGAATTTGCTAAAGAGCAGTATATTGTTCGGGGAATTTGTGATGGATTTGTTAAACTTACTGATAAAATCGTTCTATTTGATTATAAGACAGATAGATTTACAAGTTCTTCAGCTATTTCTGAAATAAAAGAGCGTTATAGAGATCAGATGAATCTTTATAGTGAGGCTTTGAAAAAAGCCTACGATGTCAACCAAGTTGACAAGTATCTCATTTTATTAGGAGGCCCTCAGCAAGTTTTTGTTGAAAAACTAGATGATTAGATTATAATGACAGGGATTGTATAGAAAGGATAGATAATGCTGGAATATGAATTAGGTTCGATTGTCGAGATGAAGAAACCTCATGCCTGCACTGTTAAGGCGACTGGTAAAAAAGCAAATGCTTGGGAAATTACTAGATTGGGTGCAGATATCAAGATAAGATGTACAAACTGCAATCATGAAGTGATGATGAGTCGTTTTGACTTTAATAAAAAAATAAAAAAGGTGCTCAAGTGAGCCCTTTTTTTAATTATAAACCGATTTGAGATTAAATTTGAGGTATTTAATAAGCCAAAAGTAGAGTAACTTTGTAAATCGCCAAATCAAAGGGCTAACAAGAACCATCAGCGAACAAGCGATAATTGCAACTAACCAGTACCACCAGTCAAAACCTGTTGCTCCATTCGCATTGCCAAAAGTAATATGTGGGTTATGAGTAGCAACAGCGAAAATCATAATAAATGGAGCAAGGAATAAAGCTAATATAATAGCATAGAGAGCCAAAAGAATCAAAGCAATAGTAATTATCAACCAGAAACCAAGAACGAAGTTAAAAAAGACTAAGCCAAAACCAGCAAATAGGTTGATATGTTTCTTTCTTTTTTGTGGTTCAATTCCTTGAGCAAAAGCTGATAAATCTGATTCATATAATTCGGCTAGGGCAATCAATGTTTCAAAATTTGGTTCAGTTTTATTGGATTCCCAACGTGAAATGGCTTGTCTACTAAAATAAAGTTCTTTTGCAACTTCTTCTTGTGTGAGCCTCTGGGCAAGACGAGCTTTTTGTAAATTTTCTCCGAGCATTTTTTCTCCTTAAATTTAAATGGGTGATTTAGTGATTTGTTTCTGATTTCATTATCAACTAAAGCGAAGTTAAAAGCAAGAACATAGGTGGTATTTTAGGGTAACATTTTGTGGCAAACCTTTAAAATAAAGGCTAGTGACGATACGCTCTATTGTTTACGAGTCTTGTGTAAACTTGTAAACTTAGAGTTTTTCTATGATTTTCCTTGCCTTTATTGTGTTTTTAGGCGATTTACAGTATAATTAGAACTAATTAATCTTAATTTTGGAGAATATAAAACATGGCTTTAACAGCAGGTATCGTTGGTTTACCAAACGTTGGTAAATCAACTCTTTTTAATGCAATTACAAAAGCAGGCGCAGAAGCTGCAAACTATCCTTTTGCAACAATTGACCCAAATGTTGGGATGGTAGAAGTACCGGATGAACGTTTAAACAAGTTAACAGAGTTGATTAAACCTAAGAAAACTGTTCCGACAACTTTTGAATTTACAGATATTGCTGGGATTGTTAAAGGGGCTTCACGCGGAGAAGGTCTAGGAAATAAATTTCTTGCCAATATTCGTGAAGTAGATGCCATCATTCACGTTGTTCGAGCTTTTGATGATGAAAATGTAATGCGTGAAAATAATCGTGAAGATGCCTTTATTGATCCAATGGCAGACATTGAAACAATTAATCTTGAATTAATTTTGGCCGATTTAGAATCAGTCAATAAACGTTATGCGCGTGTTGAAAAAGTTGCTCGTACGGCAAAAGATAAAGATGCGGTCGCAGAATTTAATGTTTTGAAAAAGCTCAAACCGGTACTTGAAGATGGTAAATCAGCACGAACAATTGACTTTGACGAAGATGAAACAAAGGTTCTTAAAAGCTTGTTCTTATTGACAAGTAAACCAGTTCTTTATGTAGCTAATGTTTCAGAAGATGAAGTAGGCGAACCTGATAATATCGAATATGTGAAACAAATTCGTGAATTTGCGGCGACTGAAAATGCTGAAGTTGCTGTGATTTCTGCTCGTGTTGAAGAAGAAATCTCAGAGTTGGAAGATGATGAAAAAGCAGAATTTTTGGAAGCAATTGGCTTAAAAGAATCTGGTGTTGATATGTTGACTCGTGCAGCTTACCACCTTCTTGGCCTGGCCACTTACTTTACTGCTGGTGAAAAAGAAGTCCGTGCTTGGACCTTCAAACGTGGAATGAAAGCTCCACAAATGGCAGGAATTATCCATACAGACTTTGAAAAAGGCTTTATCCGCGCAGTAACTATGTCTTATGATGATTTGCTTAAATACGGTTCAGAAAAAGCTGTTCGTGAAGCCGGTCGCTTGCGTGAAGAAGGAAAAGAATATGTTGGTCAAGATGGCGACATTATGGAATTCCGTTTCAACGTGTAAACCTTGTAAATGAAATGAAGAAATGCACCGAATTGGTGCATTTTTGCAACCTAAAAATGCTTGAGTTGAAGAATAAAAAACGATACTCTTAAAGCATGAAAGGAAGGCAACATGGAAATCTCTCAGATAATCAAAGAAAATCGTAAAATGAAAAATCTCAGTCAGGAAGAATTGGCGAAAAAAATGCATATTTCTCGTCAATCAATTTCAAAATGGGAGACAGGAAAATCACTACCAACAACAGACCAAATTATCTTACTTAGTGAAATTTTCGATTGTTCTTTGGACACGTTGCTCAAAGGTGACAAAAAGATGGAAGAAAAAGCAAAACATGAGATTGATGACAAACGGACTTTGAAGTTAATTTATAAAGTGGGTTGGGGATTTATCATTCCATTTCTCTTTACTTTAAAATTTATTTTACATTTATTTTGATGAAAATAAAAAGGCCATTTTGGTCTTTTTTTGTTTAGCGAAAGTAATTGATTGAATACTACACTTGTTCATAAATTACATTTAATAAATAAAAGTGTTTATAAAATTAAAATATTGACAAAAAAGTTAATTAAGACTATAATCACAATAAAGAAAGCGCAAACAAAAAGTGTTACATTGTCTTATCAGAAAAAAAGCACTAGCGCTCTGATGGAGACTTTAGCTAGCTTATTAATATTTAAAGGAGGAACACAATGGAACTTACAATGACACGCGCTCTGATTAGACGCAGAAATCTAAAGAGAAAAGTATCGGTTTTAGTACTGGGGACTGCACTTATCTCTGGAACAGCTTTTGCTTCGGCACAGGTTTTCGTTTCTGGTGGTTGGAATACTTGCTATGTTGAACGATTTAATCCTAAAATTAGTAAGGCAACGGGACATGATAATGCAAAAATTAATCGTAAACATCAAAGTTGGGTAAAAGTTGGGAGTAGTAAAAATATAAAACCAGTCTATAGCTCGGTCACAGGAGCGAACAAAATTTCTTATGCTACACAAGTTGGTGCCTGGAATGCCCCAGTATCTGGATGGTATAAATAAGAAGCATGATGAATAAGGTTATTAAATTCGTTCTCTTGATTTTGTTCTCAGTCATCTCTTTATCAACTGCTAATATCATTAAAAATAATGAGGCGGACAAACAAGTTGCAAAAAATTTTAATGTGCAAGGTTATAGGCAAATTTATCTTCCTTCTTCCATTGTTGACAATGAAAAGATAGCCTCTATAGCAGAAGATGTGTCATCTCAAATTGGTGCATCTTTTGTTTTCAGAAGTAGCTATGGAGGGTATGCTGGAAATGGAAAAGGGGAGATTGATTTATCGTCTAGTAAGAATAATTTTGTTTTTTACCAGACGAATTACAAAGAAAAGAATAAAAAAACATATTTATCGCATGGATTTAAATATAATTTTTGGAATGCTCCGCTTAAAGATATTTCAAAAGTTCAACTAGAAAACGCTGATATTTTTGTTGAAAGTAGAAATGATAGACATGCACTCCAAGAATTTGTAAAAAAAATAAATCAGACCTACCATGTAAAAACAAATGCTCAGAGTTTGATAGTCCAACCAGAAGGTTACATGCCAGATACTGCAAGTGGATTTTTATACACTAATTATAATTTAATTTTATTCATTGGTATTTCCCTCGTATTTTTTGCTGTATTTCTTTTTGTTTGGCTAGTCGGAAACAATAAAGCTATTGCCACTTATCGGCTAAACGGTGCAGGGAGTTTTATGATTGGGAAACGTTTGTTCCTGGAAGAATTTTTAATTGTGAGCGTAGTAGTTTATTTGGTTTCTAGCCTTTTGCTTTTTCAAAGTTTTAATTTTGACTACAGCGTTCTTATGTTTGTTATGACTTTCTTAGTGATTGGCTTATCTTATATATCAATCGGTATTGTTTCAAGTTTTTCACTTGCCAATCAGATTAATTCCAAATCTTTCTTTAAGTACAGCCATTATATCCTTTATGGGATAAAGGCTTTTGTCTTTCTAGTCACTGTTTCTACCACAGCTTCTTTACTTTATTTTGTAAATACTGGATTTTCCACGCATACAAAATTGGATTATGAGTATGGTGTGATTTATCCTGCCATAGGAGGATATGAGGGAAATAATTTTTCTAATCCCTCTGCTCTTGATTTATTCTATTATGCAGAAAATCATGCGGGGCTTTATGTTAATGTACTAAGTGCAAATATCGATAAGGTGAGAACCCTAAGTGATTTACAAGTAAATACTAACTACTTATCAAGATTTACTGTACTATCTACAGAAAATAAGAAGATAAAAATAGATGCTGATCAGAGTTCAGGAGTTGTGCTTATTTCGGAAAAATACAAATCTCAACTTCCTCAAATTAAGAAATATTATGCTTCATCGGATTCACTATCTTCTTTCCAAGCTTCAACCTTTAAGTATTATATTATCAAGAATAATCAAAAATTAGAATTATTGGATGGTTTAGATTCTAAAAGTACTCCAGATATTATAGAAGTTTACACTTCAAAAAACATAGTGGACAATGGCAATATTAACTTTTTAAATTCACCAGTGATGAAATATAAAATTAATGGTTCAATAGAGAAGTCCTATGCTCCTTTGATTCCAATTTTTAAAAAATATAATGTTCTTGAAAGTAATCCGTCAATGGTAAGAGTAGCTGATATAAATAAAGTTGATAATTTAAGTACTGTTGGCAACCCATACAGTTATGCAGTGACTAACGGTTTAGTCTTTCTCATCTTTATATCCATGATTTTAGCAACCACTATTTTCTATTTTGAGACCTATAAAAAGAAAATTGCGGTGAAAAATCTTTACGGTGCATCATTTTTCAATATCTATAAATCCTTGTTTACACTAGTTTTTTGTCAAGCGGTGGTATTTTTAGCCTATGCAATGACTCAAAGTGACAAATTAGTGACTGCGGAAGCACTAGGGATTTATTTTATTATTGAAATCTCAATTATTGCGCTTGTTTTGAGACATCTTAAGAAAAATTTATTGTTAGATGTATTGAAGGGAGAATAAAATGATTGAGTTAATAAATCTTGAAAAAAGTTATAAAGGTCACAAAATATTTGAAAATTTCAATTTGAAAATCCCAAAAGGAAAGATGACAGCTATATATGGTGCTAGTGGTGCTGGAAAATCAACATTACTCAATATTATCGGCATGATTGAAGATTATGACGATGGAAAATATTATTTTGAGAATAGATTTGCTCCAGCTTACGACAGTACAGCTGCCTTAAAACTGCGCCGTCACCATATTTCCTATCTTTTTCAAAACTTTGCTTTATTAGAAGATGAAACAATCGAAAAAAATTTAGAGATAGCACTGATTTATTCTAGAATTTCAAAAAAAGAAAAACGAAAAAAGATGAAGAAATTGTTACTCCAAGTAGGCATAAATCATCGATTAAATACAAAAGTTTATAGTCTTTCTGGTGGAGAGAAACAAAGAGTAGCAATTGCACGGGCTTTATTAAAAGAAAGTCAGCTGATTTTGGCAGATGAACCAACAGGTTCGCTTGATACAGAAAATAGAAATGAAGTGATTGCTCTTTTGCGTCAAGAAGTTGATAAGGGAAAGACGGTTGTCATTGTGACACATGATTCTTATCTGAAAGAAATTAGTGATTTAGTTATTGAGATTGGGGAATGATCTGTGATGAAAATTAAAAAGGCTCAATAGAAATATTGGGTCTTTTTTTTTCTCCTCTAGGTAAATAAACATGTTATAATAATCTCAGAAGCTGATTTTTATGAATCGGCCTTTTGGCTTTTATTGAAATATTTACTGACAGATAAAAATAGGACAGCTGAAAAGTCTGTCAGTAAATTTGGTAGGTTAAACTAATGAAAATCTATATTGTCGGAACAGTTGGTTCTGGAAAATCAACGTTGGCTAGGAAATTAAGTGAAAAAAACTCAATGCGCGTGTTTCACTTGGATAATATCGTTCATGAAGGTGAAAGAAATCGAACAGATAAAGAAGTTTTCGAGTCAATTGAGTGTATTTTTAAGAATGAGCATTTTATCATTGAAGATACATTACGCGAACGATTTATTCCATTGTTAGACAAAGTTGACAAGATTATTTATTTAGATTTACCTAAAAACTTACTGAAATATCGGATAATTAAGCGCTATGTAAAACAAAAATTGAGACTTGAAAAATCAACTTATCGACCAAGTTTACAGATGTTAAAACAGATGTTTATCTGGCAAAAAATTGGCCGGAGTGAACTGATAAATGCTCAAAAAAATAAAATTGTTTTACACAATAAAAGAGAAATTCGGCAATTTATAAAAAATTTTCAAAAATAGAGAAGAAAGAATAGAAAATGACAAAAATGATTGTTGGCTTGGGAAACCCAGGCGATAAATATGAAAAAACAAAACATAATATGGGCTTTATGGCACTTGATTTACTGGCAAAAGAACTGAATGTTGATTTTAAAGAAGAAAAACCTTTTATGTCGCTTGTCGCGTCAACATTTGTGAATGGTGAAAAATTGTTTCTCGTGAAACCTCTGACTTTTATGAATGAATCTGGGCGTGCGGTGGCGCCACTTTTGAAATATTATAATATAGACGAGGCAGATTTAACGGTCATGCATGATGACTTGGATTCACCGGTTGGGCGCGTGCGTCTAAGACAAAAAGGGTCATCTGGTGGACAAAATGGGATAAAATCAGTCATTACACATGTGGGAAGTCAAACTTTTAACCGTGTAAAAATTGGGATTGGCCGTCCAAAACATGGGATGACAGTTGTGAATCATGTACTCTCTGGTTTTGACAATGAAGATAAGGAAATCGCTCAAGATGGAATTTTCAAAGCTGTTGATGCAATGAAATTCTATCTTGAAAATGGTGATTTTCAAAAGACAATGAATAAATTTAACTAAATGAATATTATTGAATTTTTTGACCAAAATTGGCAACTACAAAAATGGCAACAAGGTTTTTCAAAGCGTGAGCGAACTTTACTGACAGGATTGTCAGGAACAGCAAAGAGCTTAGTGATGGCAAATGCTTATGAAAATGTTGCTGACAAATATATTATTGTTACTGACAGCCAGTTTCATGCGAATGAACTTTATGATGAACTGTCAACTTTGCTTGGTGAAGAAAAAGTTTTTCAATTTTTTTCTGACGATAACATCTACGCAGAGTTCGCACTTGCATCTAAAGATCGAGTTGCTTATCGACTTGAGGCACTTAATTTCCTACTTGACGAAAAGTCAACAGGATTTTTGGTCGTACCTTTTTTGGCATTACGGAGCTATTTACCAAGACCCGAAAATTTTTTAGAAAATTATCTTTTACTGACCTCTGGGGATGAGTATGATTTATCAAATTTAGTTAATTTATTATCAAAAGCTGGTTATGAAAAGACACAGCGCGTGATGACGCCAGGTGAATTTTCAATGCGAGGAGATATCGTTGATATTTATCCTTTAGATGCGGAAAATCCGGTACGTTTAGAGTTTTTTGGTGATGAAGTAGATACGATTCGCTCATTTGATGTGGAGAGTCAACGTTCACTGACAAGCCTTGAACGTTTGGAAATATATCCGGCCAGTGATTTTATTTTGACTGACAAAGAATTTGACAAGGGTGCAAAATCACTGACAGAAATGACAAATTTACTGACAGACCCGTCAGCAAAATCATATATGGAAGAAGTGATTTCAGCAGCTCAAAATCACTATTATCACAAATATTTACGAAAATTTGCGGAGTATTTTTATGATAAAAAAACTTCACTTTTAAATTATTTTCCAAAAAATGTTCAAATATTCATTGATGATTTTCAAAAAGTAAATGAAATGAATAATAAGTTAGAAATGGAATTAGCAGATTTCATTTTATCTGAAAAAGCAATGGAAAGAGGATTTGAAGGGCAGACTTATTTGCTAGATACAATGGCAAAAGTTAGAAATTATAAGCCTGCTACCTTCTTTTCAAATTTCCAAAAAGGGCTTGGAAATCTCAGATTTGAACAACTTTATAATTTCAAACAACATTCAATGCAACAATTTTTCGGTCAATTAGAACTTTTTTACACTGAAGTTGAACGATTTATTAAGCAAGAGTTTACAGTTGTTTTAGCTGTATCATCAGAAAAACTCCGCAAATCACTCCATGAATTAGATTTAAGTTTACAAGAGGTTGACAGAAAATCTATTCAAGTGGGGAAAGTCAATCTGATTGATTTGCAATTATCCAATGGTTTTAATTTCCTTGATGAAAAATTAGTCGTCATGACTGAGCATGAAATATTTGGTAAAATGCGTAAGAAAAAGGCACGCAAACTGAATATTACAAATGCAGAAAGACTAAAAGATTACAATGAACTCGCTGTTGGTGATTTTGTAGTCCATAAGAATCATGGGATTGGGAAATATTTAGGTTTACAAACGCTTGAAGTCGGCGGAATGCATCGTGATTATCTGACCATTCAATATCAAAATGGGGATACAATTTCTGTTCCAGTTGATCACCTAGATTTACTCAGTAAATATACAGCTGGTGAAGGAAAAAGTCCTAAAATCAATAAACTGAATGATGGGCGTTGGCGTAAAACCATGTCTTCTGTCAGTAAACAAGTTGAAGATATTTCAGATGATTTGATTAAACTTTATGCTGAACGTCAGGCGAAAAAAGGATTTGCATTCTCGCCGGATGACACCAGTCAAGAAGAATTTGATTCTGGTTTTTCATATGTTGAAACTGAAGATCAGATGCGTTCAATCAATGAAATTAAGCATGATATGGAACTTGAACGGCCAATGGACCGCTTGTTAGTTGGTGATGTTGGTTTTGGTAAAACCGAAGTTGCAATGCGAGCAGCCTTCAAAGCCATAAATGACGGGAAACAAGTCGCAGTTCTTGTGCCAACGACTGTTCTTGCTGAGCAGCATTTTAATAATTTTACTGAACGTTTTATCAACTTTGGTGTAAATGTTGAAGTTCTCAGTCGTTTTCAAACAAAAACACAGCAAACTGAAATTCTAGCCAAATTGAAAAAAGGACGAGTTGATTTAATTATTGGAACCCACCGTTTACTTTCAAAAGATGTTGAATTTTTTGATTTAGGTTTGATGATTATTGATGAAGAACAACGTTTTGGGGTTAAGCATAAAGAACGTTTGAAAGAATTAAAAACCCAGGTTGATGTTTTGACATTGACAGCCACACCTATTCCTAGGACTCTACATATGTCAATGCTTGGAATTCGGGATTTGTCAGTTATTGAAACACCACCAACAAACCGTTATCCAGTTCAAACCTATGTCATGGAAACAAACTACGGTGTGGTTCGTGATGCCGTGTTGAGAGAAATCTCTCGTGGTGGACAAGTTTACTATGTTTACAACAGGGTTGACACGATTGAGCAAAAAGTTTCTCAATTAGAAGAATTAATTCCTGAAGCAAGAATTGGTTTTATACACGGCCAAATGACTGAAGTACAACTTGAAAATACTTTACTTGCCTTTATCGCGGGTGATTATGATGTGCTTGTTGCAACGACAATCATTGAAACTGGGGTTGATATTCCAAATGCGAATACGCTTTTTATTGAAAATGCGGATATGATGGGCTTGTCACAACTTTATCAATTAAGAGGGCGAGTGGGGCGTTCAAATCGGGTGGCTTACGCCTATTTCATGTATCGACCTGAAAAAATATTGTCTGAAGTTTCGGAAAAACGTTTGGAAGCTATTAAAGGATTTACAGAATTAGGCTCAGGTTTCAAGATTGCCATGCGTGATTTGTCTATCCGTGGTGCTGGTAATTTACTGGGAAGTGAGCAATCAGGATTTATTGATTCTGTTGGTTTCGATTTGTACTCACAACTGTTGGAAGAAGCCATTCACGCTAAACTTGGAACAAGTAAGCAAAAACGGACTTCAAATGTGGAAATTTCTTTGGAATTGGATGCCTTTATTCCTGCTTATTATATTTCTGATGAACGTCAAAAAATTGAAATTTACAAACGAATTCGTCAAATTGATAGTCGTGAGATTTATGAAGAACTACAAGAAGAATTGGTTGACCGTTTTGGAGAATATCCAGATGAAGTTGCTTATCTTCTGGAAATTGGTCTCTTAAAACACTTTGCAGATAATGCCTTAGTTGAAAAAATTGAAAAATCGAGGTTTGAAGCAACTGTTACTTTGGAAAAAGTGGCTAATACCACCTATGACCCGCAAGATTATTTCAAAGCTTTGGCTAAAACAAGCATGAAAGCTTCTGTGGGGGAAAAATATGGTAAAATGACTTTCCGCTTTAAAATTGAAAATCGAAACTCAGTTGTTCTTTTGAGCGAAATAATGAATTTTATTGAAGAATTATCAAAAATACGAGACAGTTACGAAAACAAGTAATTTTTTTGTAAAAAAAGATAAATATGATACAATACTTTTATATAAAGCCATAAAAAATAGAGTTTAATAATTTTATGGAAATAAAAAACATAAAGAGAAAAAATTCTCAAGATGTAATTTATAAAATTAAACTCATATCTTAAAGGAGATTTATAAAAGTGGATTTAAAAGCAGCAAAAGCGGAGTTGAAAGAAAAAAGCCGACCCTATCAAACTTATTCTTACTATCTTATTATTCCAATCTTTATTATTCTTGTTTTTCTATTATCTTTAGTGGGGTACAATAAAGGAATTTTTGGAACAATCGTTTTTGTTTTTGTGATTTTTGCTCATGTTTGGGCAAGTAAACTGGATTTAGTAAGAAAAAGAAAACATGTGGCACCAATTTTAATGTATGTAACTCAAGGATTAGGAGTTGTTCTTATGGTTTTATTAGTTACCGAAGTTTCAGCGGGTGGGACAGGAAATATTGCTTTAGGACTTTCAAGTCTTATTCTACTTCCAATTGAAATTATTGCGATTGTTTTCTTCTTTATTTCAGCTAATGATATAAAAAAAGCTTATCCAACAATGAAAGAAGACGCCAAAGCAGCAAGGCTAGAATATCAAGAACTTAGACGTTCAAAATAATAAAAAAATTACTGACAGGGCTGTCAGTAAATTAATAAGGTTCTGTCACTAATGATGGAGCCTTATTATTATAAATAAAGGCATTTTCAAACAAAATGAAATATGTTATAATCAAACCATGAGATTAGATAAGTTTTTAAAAGTTTCGCGCTTGATTAAACGTCGTCCAGTTGCGAAAGAAGTTGCCGACAAAGGTCGGATTAAAATTAACGGAAAATTAGCGAAATCTTCATCTGATGTAAAATTTAATGACACAATTGAAATTCGTTTCGGAAATAAAATTGTTGAAGTTCGGGTTGCTGAATTAAAAGAGTTTACACGTAAAGAAGATGCTGATAAAATGTATGAAATGATTAGCGAAACTCGTATTACAGAAGAAGTTGAGTAATTATCATCAAAATAGATTGGAGGTTGTCATGGCAAAGCAAGTGATTCAACTAAATAATAAGTACACTCAGAAGCATAAAAAAAGAAATTTAAACCCAGTACCAAAAAGAAAACATTTAGGGCTTATTTTGATCGTGGCAATTTTACTTTTTAGTCTAGCAAGTATGAGTTTGATAAAATCATATGAAACTTTGCACAATCAAGTAGCTTTAGAACAAAGTGCAAAGAAACAATATGAGAGTCTTTCTAAAGAAGTAACGATTAAAAAAGAAGAAATATCAAAACTTCAGGATCCTAACTATCTCCAAAAATTTGCTCGGAGTGACGGTCAAGAATATTCACAAAGTGATGAAAAAGTTTTTACTACTGACAGTCCTTTGATTGGAAGTAACGGGTCAAAATAATGATTGGACAAGTTGAAAACATTACAAGATTTGGACTTTTTGTAAAAATTTCTACTGAAAAACTTGACGAAAGTACAGAAAAACTTGCGGACAAAGCTGTCAGTAAAAATAGAGGACTTTTGCGTTGGTCACAAATCCCTAAAAATGTACCCAAAGTACAAATTGGAGATTTGATTGGTGTTGAAATTTCAAAAATACACGAAGATGGTAAGGTTGATTTAAATTATCAAGAAAAAAATTTTAAAAATGTCTATGCCGAATTTTTAGAAACAAGTCACCAAAGACTTACAGAACTTGAGCAAAAAAATCGTGAATTGAACTAAATAATTAAAAAGAAAAAATATTATTTAGTTTTTTCTTTGACTATTCTATTGACTAAAAATAGCATCTATTTTATGAAAAATTCTAGGAATTAAAAAGATAAAGATTACAACAGAAATTATTCTATGGAATGGATAAGATGTTGGGCAAGGTTTTAATCATGCAAAAACAGAGAACAAAAATTAATAGTGGAGTGGCCTTGGTGATGCTTTTAATGATTATCCCAGGCTTTTTTGCTTTTTCACAAACAAGATATTTTGCTGACAAAAAGGTCAGTAAATCAAAAAATATTGTTGTAGCTGACAAAGTTACAGACAAAGAAAAAGAAACTGAAACTTGGACTTCAATCCCCCAAAGAGCAGTGGCTTATCAAGAATTAACAACTTATGAGGACCCAAACCTTACCAAATCAGTTGGTAAAATTCCAGCTAAGACACAATTAGATATTGTCGAAATTGTTGGAAAATCCTTTAAGTTAAAGACAGGGAAGTATATTTCTACCGACAAAAAAGCTGTGATATCAGATCTTACAATTTCTAGAGAGTCAACAAATACAACAATATATACTGATAAAAGTGTCAATGTATTTTACAACCCCGTAACCACTTATGATAATCAAATAATGACAAATTTAAGTGGCAGTCATCAACTTTCTGCTGACAAAATCGCTAAGACTAACTGGGGAACTTACTACGAAGTATCTTTAGATAATGGCCAAACGGGTTGGGTTTCAGAAAATGATATTTCTTTGGAAAATCCCAAAATCAAGCAAGTTCAGGCATTATTGAATCAGAAATACAATGACAAAAAGTATTCAATCTATGTCAAAGAACTTGACGATAAGTTTACAGCTGGTGTAAACCAAGAACAGAAAATGTATTCAGCAAGTCTTTCTAAAATTCCAATTCTTTATTGGACTCAAAAACGACTTAATGAAGGTTTGGCTTCACTTGATGACAAACTATTGTACACCCCAGCCATTAATACTTTTTATGGAAGCTATAAGCCAGAAGGAACTGGAAATTTACCAAAAACAGCAGATAATAAATATTACAGTCTTCAGGATGTCATCAATAGAACAGCCAAACTCTCAGACAATGTCGGAAGTAATATGCTCGCCTATTATGAAACCCAAGAGTTTAATCCAAACTATCAAAAAGAAATAAATAGGATTGCTGGACAAGAGTGGAATCCAAAAGAGCGAAATGCCTCAGCTCAAATGGTAGGTAGAATGCTAGAAGCTCTTTATAATGAAGGAGGGGCTTCCTTTAACGCTTTATTTGATACCTCTTTTGATGATGTTAAAATTAGAGCAGGCGTTCCTAAAAATATATCGGTTGCTCACAAAATTGGTGGTGCAGATACAGATAATCATGATGCAGCCATTGTATTTGCAAGTAAACCATATCTTTTGGTCATTGAAACTGATGGGGCAACAGATGATGAAATAAAAGCAATTTCTCAAGATGTTTATGGAGTTATGAAATGACACCAGCTCAACGTAAATTTTTAAAAATAGTCAAAGATGAACACTATTTTGATAAAGATTCAAAAATATTATTGGCTTTATCAGGTGGTAAAGACTCAATGACTCTTTTTAACTGGCTCTATGATTTAAAAGAAGTTCTCGGTATTGAACTGGGACTGGCTCACATTAATCATGGCTTACGAGAAGAGTCAAAGTTTGAAGAAATTGCTCTTCGAGAAATGGCAACAAAACTTAAAGTACCAATTTATGTTGACAAGTTTACAGGAGAGTTTACAGAAAAAAATGCACGTGATTTCCGTTATCAGTTTTTTGAAAAGCTAATGATAAGAGAAAATTACAATATTTTGCTGACAGCTCATCATCAAGGAGACCTTGTTGAAACGGTATTAATGCGTCAAATTACAGGACGTCCTTTGAGAAGTCTTCAGGGCATTGCTGACCGTCAACCTTTTGCAGGTGGGCAATTAATCAGACCATTATTGAAATTTACAAAAGAAGAACTTGATGCACCAACCTATTATGAAGATTCAACAAATCAAGGATTAGATTATTTTAGAAATAGAATACGTAATCAACTAATTCCAGAATTAACAAAAGAAAATCCTCAATTTTCACAATCAATCAGTGATTTGAGCTCGGAAATTAAAATGGCTTTGGCAGTAATTAATCAAAAAATTTCGGAACTTAAAATTGTTGATGAAAAAATATCATCTGAAAAATTTATCTCCCAAACAAAAGAATTACAACATTTTATCTTACAAGCATTTTTTGCTCAATATCCAGAAATAGAAGTAAGTAAGAAAAAATTTGCAGAATTACTTCATATTATCAATCGTCCTCAACAATATTTCGCAAAATTGAATAAGGAATTTTATTTTGTGAAGACTAAAGATTTCTTTTATCTTGAAAAAATTCAACTTGAAAGGGAGAATTCAGTAGAGATTGTAAATGAAAATCCGCAAGATGAATCATTTATGGAAGTTTATTTGCCTCTTGAAGGGGAAATTGAAATTCGTAAACGCCAGCCTGGGGATCAAATTCTAATCAATGGTCATCATAAAAAATTACGCAAGTTTTTTATTGATAACAAAGTTCCATTAAAGGCCCGAGAGAATCCACTTATCTTCGTTGATAAAAAACTCTATGCCATTGTCGGTCTTGCGTGTTCTGATTTGAGTAAAATGCTCAAAAATGATAAAATTAGAAGAATATTATGGGTTAAACCCAGTATAGGAGAGGAAATCAACGATGCTCGAAAAAAATCTTGATAAGGCCATTGAAAAAGTATTAGTTTCAGAAGAAGAAATTATAGAAAAATCCAAAGAACTTGGAGAAATATTAACAAAAGAATACGAAGGAAAAAATCCATTAGTCTTAGGAATTCTTCGTGGTTCAGTTCCTTTCTTAGCTGAATTAATCAAACATATTGATTGTCACTTAGAAACTGACTTTATGACTGTATCAAGTTATCACGGCGGTACAAAATCTTCTGGTGAAGTAAAATTGATTTTAGATGTTGATACAGCAGTCAAAGGTCGTGAAATTTTGATTGTTGAGGATATTATCGATACTGGTCGTACTTTAAAATATCTAAAAGAACTTTTGGAACATCGTGGAGCAAACGTAAAAATTGTAACACTTCTTGACAAACCAGAAGGACGAATTGTTGAAATTAAACCAGATTATTCAGGTTTTACAATTCCTAATGAATTTGTTGTTGGATTTGGTTTGGACTACGAAGAAAATTATCGTAATCTTCCATATGTCGGAGTTTTAAAACCAGAAGTTTATAACAAATAATTCGTTGATTTTAGTCATCTAAAATTTTTCTCAGACTAAAGTATGAAAAAATCTCTGACCAATACTTACTATTAGCATTCCAAAAGGAAATATGCTATAACTAGGTATAGCTGTTATTGACTAGCCTGTATCCTTTATTACCAGTGATACTAAGAAGTAAATTCTTGGCTTTTCTAATAATAAATAAACAAAAGATAAGGAAAATATGAATAACAACAAACAACCAAAACAAGGAAATTTTGTAAAAAATATCTTGATGTGGGTAATCTTGGCTATTGTTGTTGTTGTCGGTTTCAATTTCTTCTTCAGTAGTAATCAATCAAGCGTGGATAAAATTAGCTATTCACAATTGATGACGAAACTTGACGGTAACAAGATTGAAAACGTCACAATGCAACCTTCTGATAGCTTAATTACTGTAACAGGTGAATATAAAGAACCTGTAAAAGTAAAAGGAACAAATAATTTCCCACTTTTAGGTAATTCTAGTAGTGAAGTTAAAAACTTCCAAGCTTATATTATTCCAACTGACAGTGTTGTCAAGGATATCCAAAATGCAGCTAAAAGTAATGATGTAAAACTTAGTGTTGTTCAAGCTTCATCAAGTGGTATGTGGGTTCAAATTCTCTCATATATCATTCCAATGCTTCTATTTGTTGGTATCTTCTGGCTCATGATGGGCGGAATGGGCGCTCGTGGCGGAGGCGGCGGTGGAAATCCGATGTCCTTCGGTAAATCTCGTGCTAAACAACAAGATGGTAAAACATCTAAAGTTCGTTTTGCTGACGTTGCCGGTTCTGAAGAGGAAAAACAAGAGCTTGTAGAAGTTGTTGATTTCCTTAAAAATCCGAAAAAATATCATGATTTAGGAGCTCGTATCCCAGCAGGTGTTCTTCTTGAAGGCCCTCCAGGTACAGGTAAAACATTGCTTGCTAAGGCTGTTGCCGGTGAAGCAGGAGTTCCTTTCTATAGTATCTCAGGTTCTGATTTCGTTGAAATGTTTGTCGGTGTCGGTGCCTCACGTGTCCGTGACTTATTTGAAAATGCTAAGAAAACTGCACCATCAATTATCTTTATTGATGAAATTGATGCTGTTGGTCGTCAACGTGGCGCAGGTCTTGGTGGTGGTAACGATGAACGTGAACAAACCCTTAACCAATTGCTCGTTGAAATGGATGGTTTCCAAGATGATGGCAACTCAGTAATCGTTATTGCTGCAACTAACCGTTCAGATGTGCTTGACCCAGCGCTTTTACGTCCAGGTCGTTTTGACCGTAAAGTTTTGGTCGGAGCTCCAGATGTTAAAGGTCGTGAAGCCGTTCTTAAAGTTCATGCTAAAAACAAACCTTTAGCAAGTGATGTTGATTTGCACAATGTTGCTACACAAACTCCAGGTTATGTCGGAGCTGATTTGGAAAATGTTTTGAATGAAGCTGCACTTGTTGCTGCACGTCAAAATAAAAAAGAAATCAATGCTGCTGACATTGATGAAGGAATGGATCGTGCAATGGCTGGTCCAGCTAAGAAAGATCGTATTCAATCAATGCGCGAACGTGAAATCGTGGCTTACCACGAAGCAGGTCACGCTATTGTTGGACTCGTTCTTGAAAATGGATCTACTGTTCGTAAAGTTACCGTTGTTCCACGAGGACGCATCGGTGGTTACATGCTTGCTCTTCCAGATGAAGAAATCATGCAACCAACTAATTTCCATCTTCAAGACCAACTTGCCAGCCTTATGGGTGGACGACTTGGTGAAGAAATTGTCTTTGGTGTAGCTACTCCAGGGGCATCAAATGATATCGAAAAAGCAACACACATTGCTCGTTCAATGGTAACTGAATATGGGATGTCTAAGAAACTTGGTATGGTATCTTATGAAGGAGACCATCAAGTATTTATTGGTCGCGACTATGGTCAAACTAAGACATACTCAGAAGCAACTGCTGTTATGATTGATGATGAAGTGCGTCGTATTCTCGGTGAAGCTTATGACCGTGCTAAAGAAGCAATTGAAACACACCGTGAGCAACATAAAGCAATTGCGGAAGCTCTGCTTAAATATGAAACACTTGATGCGAAACAAATCATGTCACTCTTCAAAACAGGAAAAATGCCTGATGAAGCAGCGGCAGCAGAAGTACCAGAACCAAAAACATTTGAAGAATCTCTCAAAGATGCAAATGCGAATGTTGATGATTTTTCAAACATTAATATCTATAATGGTGATGAAAAAAAAGATTCTAAACCAGAAGAAAATAAGGAAAAATCAGAAGATGAAACAGCCGAATAAGGCTGTTTTTCTTTTTTTTTATGTTTTAGAATAAGTAGTCTAGTTTATTCTTGACAAAAAATAATATTTTGATATAATTAAATAGTTGTCGTTTGAGACGACTGACTTTCTTATTATTCATCTAAAATATTATTTTGAAAAGATAACACAGTTTATTCTTGACAAAAAAATATAAAAGTGTATAATAGAAAAGTACTGTTTGAGACAGCACAACAATATATGGTCCGTTGGTCAAGGGGTTAAGACACCGCCTTTTCACGGCGGTAACACGGGTTCGAATCCCGTACGGACTATATCTGGAGGATTACCCAAGTCCGGCTGAAGGGAACGGTCTTGAAAACCGTCAGGCGTGTAAAAGCGTGCGTGGGTTCGAATCCCACATCCTCCTTTTTAATTATCGCGGGATGGAGCAGCTAGGTAGCTCGTCGGGCTCATAACCCGAAGGTCATAGGTTCAAATCCTATTCCCGCAATTTTGGCTCGGTAGCTCAGTTGGTAGAGCAATGGATTGAAGCTCCATGTGTCGGCGGTTCGATTCCGTCTCGCGCCATTCCTTATTTAGCGGATGTAGTTTAATGGTAGAACCCCAGCCTTCCAAGCTGGCTACGCGAGTTCGATTCTCGTCATCCGCTTAACTTAATATTTTGGGAGTTTAGCTCAGTTGGTTAGAGCACTGTGTTGATAACGCAGGGGTCCCAGGTTCGAATCCTGGAATTCCCATATTTGGTATTTATTGCATAGGAGATATACCTGTTCCCATGTCGAACACAGAAGTCAAGTCCTGTTGCGCTGGAAGTACTTGGGGGTTGCCCCCTGGGAGATAAAGACGATGCCAAGTTTACATTGCGGATTAGCTCAGTTGGTAGTAGCGCATGACTGTTAATCATGATGTCGTCAGTTCGAGTCTGACATCCGCAGTAACTAAGTCACCTAAGGGTGACTTTTTTTATTTTATAAATATCATCAATAAATCTTGGCACACCTTTTTGTGTCAAGGTTTTTATTTACAGCTTTATTGGTAGCGGTTACAATATAATTATACTAGTTACTATGTAAAGGAGTCTGAAATGACTGATACTGTAAACTTAAAAGTACGAGTGCAAAAACTTGGTACCGCATTATCAAATATGGTAATGCCAAATATTCCTATTTTGATTGCCTGGGGGGTGTTGACGATGTTCTTCATTCCTGATGGTTTTACCCCTAATAAAACATTTGCAGCAATGGTTAGTCCGATGCTTGCTTTTCTTATTCCCCTAATGATTGGTTACACTGGTGGAAAAAATATTTATGAACATCGTGGAGGAGTGGTTGGTGCAATTGCGACTTTCGGTTCAATTATTGCCACAGCTAGTCTTTCTCTAGGAGGTCTAAACACTAAAGGAAATGTTCCTATGATTTTAGGTGCAATGATTTTGGGTCCTTTGGGTGCTTGGGTAATAAAAAAATTTGATGACTATGTTCAACCGCATATTAAAGCAGGTCTAGAAATGTTGATTAATAATTTCTCAGCTGGTTTAGTTGGATTTGGACTTGCACTTTTTGCTGTAAAAGTGGTTGGTCCACTTGTAGCTTGGCTAACCGACGTGATGGGACATGGGGTCGACTTTTTAATTGCTAATCATTTGATTCCCCTTGCTAATCTTTTTATTGAGCCAGCAAAAATATTATTTTTAAATAATGCAATCAATCAAGGGATTTTATCGCCATTGGGAATTCAGCAAGTTTCTGAAAATGGAAAATCACTTCTATTTTTACTAGAAGCAAATCCTGGACCAGGACTTGGAATTCTGATTGCTTTTATGCTTTTTGGTAAGGGTTCAGCTAAAGCGACGGCACCTGGTGCGATTTTGATTCAATTTGTCGGTGGTATACACGAAATCTATTTTCCTTATGTCATGATGAAACCTGCGCTCTTTTTTGCTGTGATGGCCGGTGGGGTATCAGGAACCTTGACAAATAATTTACTAGGCTCGGGTCTTGCGGCTCCTGCTTCACCTGGTTCAATTATTGCAATCACGGGGATGGCATCAGCTAAATCAGCGGGTGGTTTTGTAAATGTCCTATGTGTCTGGTCAGGAATAGCTGTGGCAGCAATTGTTTCATTTCTAGTTGCATCTTTTATTTTAAAACGAGATAAATCGATGATTGATGATTCTGCTTTTGAGAATGCAAAAGTAGGTGTAGCTGCAGATAAAGCTGTCAGTAAAGGACAAGTTTCTGTTAGCAATAATATTACTGACCAAGTCGATTTCTCTACGATTAATCATATTATCTTTGCTTGTGATGCAGGAATGGGTTCATCAGCAATGGGAGCCTCTATTTTGAGGAATAAAGCTAAGAAAGCAGGTTTGCTACAAGATGTTACTAATGTCGCTATAGCTAACTTAAAAGCAGGTTCTGACACAATTGTTGTGACACAAGATGAACTTGCTCCACGAGCTGCGACAATGGCTCCTGATGCAATCAGATACTCAGTGGCTAATTTCCTCAATTCACCTCGCTATGATGAAATTATCAGTAATTTATTGACTACTGACAATGCTACAAATCAAACAATAATCACTGACAGACCTGTCAGTAAAAATGAGATAGACTTGAACCAAATTGATGAAGTTGTCTTTGCTCATGATGATTTACATATTGGTTCAAATACAATGGGTAAAGAAACATTAAAAGCAATATTCCAAATGCATGGTGTTAAAATTCCTATTTCTGATGTTGAATTTATTGGTTTAGGAGCATTTAATGCCAAAAATATCATGATTGTTTCAACAAAAGAGTTTACGACAAGTGTAAAAAACGAAGCTCCAAATGCTCAACATCTTTTTGTTGAGTCATTAATTACTACTCCTGAATACATCAATATGGTGAAACGGATGAACAAATAAAAATACTAGCTGTTAATTGGCAGTCTAGTTATGAGTAGAATTTTAAAAAAGGAATTTTTATGTTTTTAACAAGTCGTGAGCAAAAATTAATCCAGACATTTTTGAAACGTGGAAAGCTTACGATAGCAGAAATGATGGAAATTACAGATACAAGTCGCAGAACGCTTTATCGCGATTTGAACAATTTACAAAAGTCTTTACCAGAAAATCTCAGTTTGGAAAATACTGATGAAGGCTATTTTTTGAAAGGGGACATCAATCAACTTGCTCAAGTCCATGAATTAATAGACTATTCAATAAGTGAACGTTTGTATGGTGAGTTGCTTTTATTAATTGAAAATAAAGCATCTATCGCTTCTCTAACAGATTATTTTGGAATTAGTCAACCGACAGTAACTAGTGATTTGAGGCAAATTGAGCAAGCTCTGTTTGAAAATGAACTAGTACTAATCCGAGATCGTGGCTTAAAACTTAAAGGGGCAGAAGAAAATATTCGTCCAGTATTTGTGGCAGTGATTTATAATTCAGCAAGCATTCAGGAACTACTTCTTAATCAACTTTCTAACAATAAAATTTTAAGAATAATAGATTTAAATAAATTTAAGCAAGTTAATGAGGCTTTTAAACGTATAGATTTACCTGAAAAAATGACTGACAAAGTCAAAGTTTTAATGCAACTTTTTTGCTTAGTTGTTTTGCTGCGTTTGGATGAGGGGTATTCTGTCAGTAGTGAAACCCTAGGCAGACCAAGTAAGCAAGCCTTAAACTTTGTCAATAAGTTACTGACAGAGTTACCAGTAACAAAATTTGTTGTTTCTGAAATCACTTATCTTGCATCAGTTTATGATATTTTATATTTTGGCTTTGGAAGAGAGCTGCTATTTATGGAAAAATTTGATACCGATTTTTCTTATAAAATTCGCCAACTCATTGATAAAGTTTCAACAATTCTTGAGATAGAATTTGGGAAAGATGACCGTTTATATGGTTTACTATATGCTCATCTCAAAGAATCAGAGATGTTACCAGTCCTCTTTCCTAAAAAAGAAAATGATTTTATCAAAAAAATAAATAAAGATAATCCTGAAATTTATAAAACAGTCAAAGAATCACTAAGGGAGGTCTTTGATAAGAATTTTTCAGAAATGGAAATTGCTTTTATAAGTCTTCACTTTGTGGCAACTCTTGAACGCAGTGACTTAGTTTTACCTTTAAGTGCGGCACTTGTCAGCAGTCGTGGACGAATTTCTTGCGAATTTATCATGAGTAATTTAAGAAAGAATTTTCCCTTCTTAAAAAAGATAGAACTTATTCAAAGCTCAGTCCATGTCACTCAGGAAAAATATGACGTCATTTTTACAACAGAGAAAGAGTTAGATTACCTCTACATCAACCCAATGTTAGATCAAAAGAATTTGGAAAATATTCGTCACCAGCTGAGGTTGATTCAACAAAAATCACGAGCACTTACCTCTGATTCAGAAAAAGAAAAGAATTTTTTAAATCTCAATGACTTATTTTCAATAGGCAATGAAATATTAAAATCTTTTGAAATCCTATCTCTTGAAAATAAGGCAGAATTACATGATACTGTAAAACAAATTATTCAGCGAGTAAACCCAGAGGATAGTGGAGAACTCGTTCATTTGGTGGAAGAAAGATTTAAAGAAACACATCTAGCAATTCCAGAAACAAAAATTGCTCTCTTTCACGCAGTCCATTCATCAATCTCAAGTCCAATTTTTAAAATCTTTGACTTAAGTCAGCCAATTGAAGGAGTAGCAATGGATCATCAAGCTATTCAAATTGGACGAGTTCTATTGTTATTAGCGCCTCCAGAAGTTCCAGAGTATGTTTCCTTTTTATTAGGTAAAATCTCAAGTTCAATTATTGAAAACAAGCTTTATACTAGGATATACGATTCCGGAAATTATGAAATTGTAAGTGAGTTACTAAGAGAGATAATTATTGAAGCTGTTAAACATTATGATGACTAGGTTTACATAAGTTGTAAACCTAGTAAACCAAGGAAGGTAGTTTTTAAATGGAAATTCAAAAAAGTCTGATTAAAATTAATCAAAACTTTTCAAATAAAGAAGAGGCCATAAAATATTGTGGAAGTTTGTTGGTTGATGGAGGTTATGTCAAACCTAACTATATCTCAGCGATGATTGAACGAGATAAAGAATTGTCAGTCTATATGGGAAACTTTATTGCAATTCCTCATGGAACTGATGAATCAAAAAAAGAAGTTTTAAAAACAGGAGTAGCCATTGTTCAAGTTCCTCGTGGTGTAAACTTTGGAACAGTAGAAAATCCTAAGATAGCAACAATGCTATTTGGAATTGCGGGGATTAAAGAGGAGCATCTTGAGCTGATTCAAAAGATTTCAATTTTTTGCGCGGACGTTGACAATGTTGTAAAACTTGCTGATGCTCAAACAATCGAAGAAATTGCAAAATACTTTGAAAATTAATTAAAAAATGGCACAGCTTTTAGTGCCATTTTTTATATTTACCAGCATAATGTAAAAGCTTACAATTGCTTATATAGAGGGATTTTAGAGAATTCTATTTGAACTTTTACTTTCTAAATAAAGGAGCAGTAAGTAAGATGAAAAAAGCAGTACATTTTGGTGCAGGAAATATTGGACGTGGTTTCATAGGTGAAATTTTGAGTAAAAATGGATTTGATATTCACTTTGTTGACACAAATAAATCTATAATTGACGAACTTAATAATCGGCATTCCTATGAAATTGGGATTGCAAGTAGTGAACATGAAAAAATTTCTGTAAAAGCTGTCTCTGGTATTAACAATAGTGAGAATCCTGAGGCAGTCATTGAAGCAATTGCAAAAGCTGATATTCTAACAACAGCGATTGGTCCTAATGTCTTGCCTTATATTGCTGAGCTTATTGCAAAAGGACTTCAGAAACGTAAGGAAGAAAAGGTTCAGAGCCCGTTAGATATTATTGCCTGTGAGAATATGATAGGGGGCTCTGAATTTTTGGAAGAAAAAGTGTCCGATTATCTGTCGGAATCTGATAAACTTTATCTTTCTAAATTTATTGGTTTTCCTAATGCTGCAGTTGACCGTATTGTTCCTGCTCAAAAACATAAAGATGTTCTCTATGTTGAGGTAGAGCCTTTTAGTGAGTGGGTAATAGATGCAAGTCATTTAAAAAATAAAGAAATCAAACTTGAAGGAGTTCATTATACAACTGACCTCGAACCATTTATTGAGCGTAAACTTTTTTCTGTAAACTCAGGACATGCTGCAGTTGCCTATTCTAGCGCATATAAAGGTTATAAAACAATATTAGAAGGTTTACAGGATGAAGAAATTTTGAATATCCTAAAAGCAGTTCAAAAAGAAACACGCGCTTTACTTTTAGCAAAATGGGCTCAATATTTTAAGCAAGATGAGTTAATTAAATATCATGAACTAATCATTTCTCGCTTTTCTAATCCAGAAATTATTGATGAAGTGTCACGCGTGGCAAGAACACCTATCCGGAAATTAGGATATGATGAACGTTTTATTCGTCCAATAAGAGAATTAAACGATCGTAAGCTTTCTTATCAAAATCATCTAGATATTGTTGGAAAAATTTTTGCTTACCATGATGAAAATGATGCTCAAGCCATTCAACTCCAAGAAAAACTAAAAATAACAGAACTCCCAATGCTCATTGAAGAAGTGACTGGTCTAAGCAATCAAAAGTTGATTTTGGAAATCGAAAAGGTTATTAATCACTATAAAAAATAAAATTTGGGAGAGATGATGATTTTTTATTAATACAATTTATGATTCAAAATTTAACCGCTTTCTATTGAAAAAAAAGATAAAAAGTGTTATTATAGAATCATAGAAAAAGCACTGGAATGTGCGAGCTCTTTCATTTTTTTGACCGACTATATTTGTATTGCATAGGGGTTCATGAGACATTCGGTAGCGTAATACCTCGAACGAAAGTAGGGGAAGCTGATGCGAAGCGAGAACACCCACCTGGCGTTTTAGCGGGTTCAATACACGGAAGAGCATACGGCATTCAATCAGTGTTTTTTTGCTACCCAGCAGACCCCAATAGAGGGTAAGAAGTGCGGTTTTAAGCGATTCTTAAAAAAACGTTACCCACCAGAACCCATTAGAACCAAACGAACTCGTAATAAATCTCGTAATAAAAAAATAGTAAATTTTTGTCAGGCAAGGGGCTGTATATCTCGGATATACGGCTTTTTTATTTTGTCTCTTTTTTAGGAACTCGTAATAAAATGATTTTTCTATTCCCACGGTTGAGCGATTCTTGTTTTTGGAAATATGTCTAAGCTATTTTTTTATATATGAAAGGATGAAATAACGCTATAGTAAAACCGCCAAGAGTTGTCTCAGCGGTTTTTTTATTTAAAAAGTACACTCCTATTATATCATTTTTCTTTCGTCTATTCTCCATACTCTTTACGAAGCCATGCTCTATATTTAGTTTCTTCTAGAATGATAAGACCACCCCCATCATCATGATAAGCTCCCGTCTCTTCAATTTCCTTTTGTCGATATTCTTCACGATACTGATTCATCTCAGCGTTATATTTTTGCACTTCTCGCATCGCGATGAGTCTCGGATCAAAATCTTTGTGAACAGCACGAAGAATGCCTTTTAGTCTTTCAGATACATGCCGCTCTCCATGAGCTTCTTTATAAGATTGTAAGGGTAAAAGTTCTAAATCATATTCTTTCAATTTATTTTCTAAGTTGCTACTAAGTTCACGTTCTGAACTTCTGTATTCACTAGTTTCTTCCTCCGCGGCTTTCATAAGTGGAATAATTTTAGAATCAAGGTCATTTAAAAGCTTATCGATTTTTTTATTATTTGAGCTTTCCCATGTCTTACTATCTTCATCATGAGCTTTTTTCAACTGAGGCAATACCTCTAAATCAAGGACGGCTTGTTTTTTATCTCGTTCTAGCTCCTCGAGTGAACTATCAATTTCCTCGAGTTCATATCTTGCTTCACGTTTTTTGGCTGCACTTGAAAAAGGAACCTTGCTATCAATTTTCTTCTGAAGCGTTTCTCGTCTTTTGACCAGCTTCGCCTTTTCATCGTTAAATTTCTTTTCTGTCTCTAGAATTAATTGATAAATTTTTTGTGTGTTTTCTAACATTTTAGTTCTCCTCATTTTTAAATAATTGTTCTCAGTTCGTTAACATTTAGCTGTTTTTTAACAGTTATTTTAACAATATTGACCATTTTAGGGCGGTTTTTCCCTTATATTTTTTAGAATTACAAAGTCTCCTCAATCGCTTTTTAGGGTTTTAGGGTGTTCTCAGCATTCTCAGCACCGTTCTCAGTTTCGGCTGTTTTAAAAGGCTTTTTCCCTATATTTTTCTAGTTCTCTTAAACCCTCTCTAAGCCTTGAGTTAATTCAGATAATGGCTGTTTTCAGCGTTTTCGGCAATGTTTTCAATGAAACAAGAGCAAATGGCTTAACAGTGCGTTTCGTTTAATATTTTGTTTTCAGTTCTCACCCCCCTATCAAAAAAATAGCTTTATTTTTGGTTAAAAGACCCCAACCGGTCTGTGGTAAATTCGGAATTAGAGCCGATTTTTTTAGACCCGGGGGTATATTTGACAGAAAAGATAAGATTTATTCTGTTTCTTCGTTTTCTAGTTCGGAATCTTTAAACATTAAGAGTAAGTGTCCGTCGTCATACTGTTCAATGAACGCTTGTACGGCTCGTATGAGGAGCTGACCAACCACTCGCTCCGTTAGCCCTCTACTCTTAGCAATAGAAACAATCCCCTCACGTTTAAAGTAGTAGCATTCAAAGATACTTCGTTGTGGTTTATCTTCAATCCTATTAAGAGCTGACATAATCAGATTGGATTGATAAGGCTGTGGCTTATGTCTCATGATGATAGCTAAGATGTCCCTGAGCTTTAACCATTGCTCATGACTTAATCCCAAGTAGTTCGCCTTTGGTTTCTTGATATACATTGCTTCCTCCATGATATAATAGATATATCGAAAGGAGTACTATGATAGCCCTAGGTTTCTAATTATCTTATCTAAATCTTTCGCAATGTCTTTCTGGATATATTCCTCACGTTCAACTGTATTGCAATGCTTAGCTTCTATATGTAATTGAGCAGCATGATTTAATGTCTGTTTGATACTCACCCAATCAGACTTTGACAAGCGGTTATGCCTGACTGGAATCCCTCCTCCAAACAGAGCGTTGAATCCGTGGCGCTTTGTGTGATTAGATTGATTAATTGTCTTATCTATTTTATCCAGCTTCTTTTGATTCTCTAATCTCAATCGCTGAATGTTAGAATGTGGTTTAAACTTTAACATCTTATTCTCCTTATGTCTGTCTTATTGACAGCCTTTTTTATTTAATCTTCTAATTCAAATCCGATGAGTTCCGCGATATTGCCTAAGGCTTGTACATTCATATCTACTAAATCAGATAAGCTAATAATCGTTCCGTCTGTATATCTTGGAATATGGTTAGGGTCTGCAGTAATCATTGAATCGTTAAGTGAGTATAAGTCTTGTACCTGTGCTTTGAGTGCCAATTCATGCGGTTTATTCTCGCTCTCTGCTGATAGGCTCATTTCATTCAATCCTAACGCCTTAATCAAACGCTCGACATTATCAGTCAGTAAGTTTGAAAATACTTGCACGTCATTGCCTGAGGTTTCATGAGGTGCAAAGGTCAGTTGTTGCATTTCCTCAATGATTGATTTTACTGTTTCCTGTGGTTCATACTCTTGCGGTTCTGTCAGTTCGTCCGCATAGATTTCAAGAGTTTCAAAATCTTTGTTGATATTTTTTAGTGCCTCTTGGCTGGCTTCATTATCAATGCTGTTACTATATTTTTCAATCAAAAGTGCTTTAGCTTTGTTCAAGTGTTCTGTAATTTCGTTGGTCATTTTATTTTCTCCGATTTATATTTTTAAGTCAGGTTTTGTCAGGCTCTGTCAACAACTCAATTTGTCGGACAGCGTACTTTTTTCATGTTTTTATTTCCTCTGATAAATTCCTAGCGAAGTAGGAAAAATACGGTAACACGGTAACAACACTCCGCAAATAGCTTAATGGCGCGGTTTAAGTTGTTACCTCTAACGGTAACGTGTTACCGTAGTACAGTAACACTTTTATTTTTTCTTGCGCAAATAGCCTTTAGTGACCTTTTTTTGTTTGTCTTCGTCCCAATGAAACAACCGCCTAAAAAGCTCGTACTCCTCTGCTCGGTGTAAATCAATGGCTCGATTAAAACCTGCCGTATGAGGTCTTTTACTTGTTTTTTCCCATTCCTTTTTAATATGGTCAGGTAGTTTATTCTCAAACTCTCGCTTAGTAAATGGCTTTACACCCTCATCTTCACACCATGCGCGATATAATGCACTTAGAAAAGCAGTCGGTAGAAAATCACTGACGAATTCCTCAAACATATCATTTACAAAGGCCAGTACATTGTCATTGCTGATTTTGAAGTCATCTAACAGCCCTTGTGTGGCTTTTGGTTCATCAAACTTATCAAAGTTGAGTGAGAGAGCGATTTTAAGCACGTACTCTAAAACGTCTTTGCGTTTAATATTATCATCTTTGATTTTCCAGTCATCATTATCTGCGGTGAAAGACTTTTCAAAAGGCACGATAAGCAAACGCCTATAAGTTCCGTTTGACTTGTTTCTGAACTTAGGTAAGAAATTAGTCGATTGAATAACTAGCTTGTTAAATACTGCCAAAGTTGGTTGCTTTCCTTTCGCTTCAATCGGTACTGGGTCGCCAGTAACTACAGAAAAGTAATTTCCTGCATTGTCTAAGTAACTGACTTGGCTGTCATCTCCAATAATGCAAGTTTTGCCAACGACTTGGGAAAGGGCGAACCGTTCAGAAAACTGTTCTGCTTTGACACTTGCGACGTTCTCACGTCCTATTAAGTTCATGATGAGGCTCTGAAAAGTCCCTTTGCCGTCATTCCCTTTACCGACGAGCCACACGCCTTTACGATAGGAGTAGTTGCCGTTAGTGCTTGCGGAAATAATCTGCCATAAGAGACTGACAAGCTCTTTGTCTCCACTCATTAAATCGAGTAGCCAGTCGTCCACATTCCAGCCGTTAATGTTGGGCACTTTTGCCTTTGCGTTGTACTTGGTCGCAATGGTTGAAGTAAAGACATACTTAGGACTAAATGGCTCTAAATTTTGCGTTTTCTTATTGAAAATACCGTTCGCAACTGGGATAAGATGAGCTTCTGCGGTTTGTTGTTTAACCTCTGCTAAGGTTTCAAGTTTAAAGAGAACCTCTTTAGACCGTGCTTGACTATAAGACGGCTCTAGCCAATAAATGAGTCGATGAAAGAAATTTTCGTTTGTTTCGTATATTCCTAGTTCAGGATTATAAACGCCTAACAGTCCGCTTTGGTGGTCTAGTTTGATGACTTTGAGCGTTTTATAGATGATTCTAGCCGTATCTAAGGGACTTAGTGACTTGGGTGCGTTACCGTCTGCTTTCGGTGTGCTTAAAAATAAGTTACGGTGTTCAAAGAATAGTTTTCTAACGGCTCTAAGCGTTTGAGTATTTGCTTTGACATAATCAGGGTGATTGATTATTTCTTTTTCTTGTTCTAGCCAGTCTTTCAAACTGTCCTGATAACCTGCGACATTAACGACTTTTTTGCCGTCTTCGCCATAATCTGTGAAGTCCTCTATTTTAGGCTTTGGGCTTCTTACGTTTTCCTGTGGTGTTTCTGCCACAAGTTTTTCTAGTTGGTCTGTCATGAGTTCCTTTCTATCTCATCTTGAATACACTTTTCCAAATGGTCGCCAGCTCGTCATCAGGTAAGGGCGGACTGGTTCGGTTGTTAAAAGTTCGCAATAAGTCCATGCAACTATTGTTATCAATGCCAATCTTTCGCCAGTAGTGGAGAATACGATTCGTGTCATTGTTTCGATTCCCTTTTCTTGCGCCTTGGTTGAATAATTCCCACATTTCAGCGCCATAAGTTCGACTACCTAGCGTTGGGTTCTGTCTTTTTTGTGGTCGCTGTATCATTTCAAGTAACCAGTCAGGACAATCGCAAAGGTTATCAAAAGTTAAAGGCTTGTTAGTTTCTGTATCATTCAAAGGCATATAATCGCCGTCTGTCCGTTTGCTCGGATATATGGGTGTGAAGTGTGTTTTTATCTCTACGCCGTCCGCTAGTTCACTGACAATCGGCTGATTAAATAGCTCTTTCGGAACTTTAAAGAAAACATGCAAGCCGTTGCCTGTGGGTGTCTTTTCAACATAGGTACTTAATATTTCGCCCTCGCTGTTTTCATTCCACAATCGACTGAATACAGCTCTGCCATTCTGTCCGTTTTGGTGCTGGTCTAAGTCAATACAAATCAAACCGCTATTTCTAAGATTAATCATAATGTTGCGGTTCGGTATTTCATCAAACCATTCACTCACTGTGATTTCATCAAGTGTTCCGCTTGAAGTCCCGCGGATAACAGCCCTCTCACTTTTGCCTGAAGGAAAACCAGCGATAACAGAAAAACCGCGATTAATACAGTTTAGGGCTTGTTCTTTTGGTGTCAATAGTCAGTCCTCCTCAAAGAGTTGGTCAATCCAATCAAGCTCGGCTAAAATATATCCGTTGACTGCGTTATTAATTGCAATCCCTGTCCGTTGTTTCTTGATAATGCCAGCTCTGCGCTCATCTTCATTAAGAGGAATAAAATAGCCATTATCAATTGAGCCAATGGCGCAACCTTGCTTATGTAAAAATTCAATTCTACTCTGTAAAGTTCTAAAATCAATATCAAGCGCTTGTGCTAAGATTTTGCCTTTAACAGCTCGGTCAATTCCTCGATGTTCAGAAAGAAATTTAATAATGTTTTGGTCGATTTTTTGTAGATTAGTTATCTTCATTGAGATAACCCCATATTCTAGTCACGGTTTCTAAAAATTGCTCATAGCTTGCTCTCTGTCTCGCTTCGCCAATCAAGGCAAACATTAAAACAGTAATAGCTTCGTTGCTTGTATCGCTGATAAGATACTCTAAATTGTCCTTATTACTTTCATTTTCAAGGACATCAATAGTAATTTTCATGGTTTAGTTTCCTTTATTTGTAGTTTCATAACAGCCAGCTCTTTGCCTAGAATTGGCACTGGTTGCGTGCATAAGTTGCTTTTCACTCCGCTGGGTAAGATTATGCCTGTACTTGCTTCAAACTGCTGTATCAAGTCATATTTGACCGCTCGTGCGTTGTGAATTATCTTAAACGGGTGTTTACCTGCTGGACTAAAACTATTCCGTCCGTACCGTTTTAAAGCCGTGTAGCCTTGGTGGTGTTCTATCATCTCGCTACCTCATCAAATAAGCTGATTTCTCCGCCCTCTTTTTCGCCCTCAAAGCGGACACCGTGCTTATATTTACGAACTTTAAAGCTATAATCAACTGTGCCTGTGTTTGCATTCAATGGGTCTATTTTTTCGATTTGCTTGTCTGTCAGCTCCGTATGATAGGCTTTCAAACTTCGCATTCCTACGCTATCAATACCAGCCACATAAGGACAAGCTCTAATAATATTTGTCATTTTCTCAATCCTTTAATAAAATTTGCCTTGCCTGACAAGTTGCTAAGTATCTATGATGATGAACTTGCATATATCATCAATCAAATAGTAAATAAGTGTGGTTTTGTATCTTGGTTTATAGCGATTCAATCCGTGCTTTTCCCAATTATCAAGTGTGCCGTCTGATATATCCATTTCTTTTATCACTTCTTGCCTAGAAATATAAGGCAATTTGCGGTCTCGCTTTAGTTCTAACAGCTTATTTGCATACTGGTTAAAATCTGTAATCACAGAATCAACTAAGCCATGCGCCACAAGGGTTGTTAGTGTGTCGTCATTCACTTCCTGCCTCCTTTGGCTTCTCTTTTTTCATAATCAAACTAGCTATTTCATTGATGTCTTCCACTCGTTCATTCATCATAAAAAACGATGTTATTAAAGTATCTTTCAATCTATCCAATTCGTATTCCCTACCTCCTTTTTCGAGTCCGTAAATTCTTTGTACTTCATCAAAAACCATTGTTAGAATTGCTGAAACCTCAGCATTTTTTAAATTAATATCTTCAATCATATCCATCAACCTTTCGTCATGTATCTAGCGTATGAAGTTACGTTTTTAAACGTGCGCTCTAAGCCTTGTTTCGTCCAAACCGTCCAAGTGTGAGCGATTGGGTCAAACTGCACTTGTGCGCCTGTGCGTATGCCGTGGGTTGGGTAAATTACATCAATTGTATTATTCATTTTTAGCTCCGATTCTATTCAATTATTGATACACCGATAATGTTAGCAATGGTCATAAGGTAATCACTGACATAATCTAATAAGTCCTGTGCGTTACCTTTGGTAATAAAGAGATTGCCTTTATCATCTAACTCGAAACTTTCATAAGTTCCGCTTGCATAATCATTAACAGCTTTGTAGATGTTTTGTATATACATCTCAACTTCTTCGATATGAATTTCTAGTTCTTCAAACATGATTTTACCTTTGAATTTCTAGGGCTAATTTGTATTTTTGGATACAAAAAAAGCCACTTTTACAGATACCGAAAACACTGGATTACTAAAAATCCTAGTTTCGGCTTGAAAAGTAGCCTCGTACAATGTATAATATTTTGTAGCGAGGTTACTCGTGAGTGATAACTAATATCCAAACTTTCGACGGGGCGGATATTAGTTATTTTTTATTTTTCCAGTTTTCTTTTAAAAGCTCTAGACTTCTATTTACTGTTTCAGATTTTGAAACTTTTTCTTTTTCAGAATATTCTTCTAAAAATTCGTCTGTTTCTTGATTGATTCTAACAGTAAGGCTTTTTTTTCTAGGGTCTCCTAATTTTGGTCTACCCTTTCCTGCAAAAGGTGCTATAGTCTCACTTCCTTTCTTTAAATGTCTTACATTTTATATTATATTATGTCTTACATTTAATGTCAAGCAAAAACTATAACTTTTTTCAAAATATTTAATGCACTCGCTACTTATTCAATTTTCAAAGGTCAATCAGCTTTGATTTTGCTGATAATTTTTGTTAGAATGGAGTAAAGCAAAGCCCTGCAAGGCTTGCCTTACTAAATATTTAAAGTCGTTTTGATGGGGATCAGTTACGGCTTTTTTGTTGTCATTGTGGCTTTAATAGCTGTTTTGATAGGTTCATAATCAGAACCAGCTTCAATCATTGCTATTGCGATACTTTCAAGCATTTTATAACGTTCCATTTCCTCTGAATTTAAGAGGTCTAGGAGCGTTTTTTCTTTTCGCCAGTCCGTATCTCTAGCTTGAATCTGCTTTTTAGTTAGTCCTGTCACAGTAGTAGCAAGCAAACTTCTAATAATGGTGTGCCATGTATTGCCATGACGTGGAAAGTGTTCCCATTCTGAAATAGCCTGATGAAGTGTAACACCTTTTGGCTTCTCGACTGCTCTTGCAATCTTGCGAGCTTGTAACTCATTTCTCATAGCTATAAAAGCAGCAGCTAAATCAAATTTGAATTGCACAACTGCTGGTGTATTTCCTAATAATGGAATAAAGAATAAAGTTTGTTGTTCGTTGAGATGATAAACTTTTCTTGCGTTTCCTCGGTTGTTTACACGGATTTCAAATCCGCGTGAACCTTTCTTCATGGAACTTTCAAAGTGCCATGTCAGCGGTGCTATTTCTTCAAGTTTCTTTTTATATTTACGAACCAATCGAGAAACTGAATCATAGGTAATACCTGTCTGTTCAGCAATAATTTCGGTAGTCGTGTAAAAATCTTCATTGCTTGTTTTAGACAAGTCGAGACTATCAAATAATACTAATGGGGTCATTTTTCCCTCTTTTCTACTTCGTTTAAAGACATCGCGGTCATGTTGGGTCAGTAGTTTATAGCCATGCGTAGGCTATGAGAATCAGGAAAGATACTGACAAGGACGTGAATACCTTGTGTACGTTCGTTAGATAGAAATTACTCATAACTATCGACGATTGTTCTCTTTGATGATTAGTTGTTAGTGATTTCTTCTGTATCAGTAGCAAGCCATTGCGTTATTTTCTGATAAGTAGTAGGTTGTACATTAAATTTTTGCTTATTACTTTCAATACGTCCATAAGTTAATGGAGTCAATCCTAACTTTTCAGCAATAACATGTTTTGGCAAATCTAACTCAGCTCTTTTTTTACGAAGAGCTGTTTTGATTTCTAGCGTTAATTCCATTCATTTCTCCTTTTTGTTTAATTTCAACAAATTCATTATAATTTATCTAATTTCGAAAGTCAAGTGATTTTTGTTTATTTTAGAAAAAAATATTTACATTTTTTATAGAAACTGTTAAAATATTTGTTAGGAGGTCATCTAATCATGGCTAAAAACAGAATAAAAGAGTTTAGAAAAGCTCAGAAATTAACACTTAACAACTTGGTAGAATTGTTGGCGAAAAAAGGAATAAAAGTTAATGAAAGCCAACTCTCTAAATTTGAAAAAGGTACAAGTTCCCCTCGCAGTGAGGAGATATGGTCAGCGTTAGCAGATATTTTTGACACTTCTATAACTAATGTAATGGGGTTTACCTCTGGAGATATAAAGAAAATAGCCGATCCATATTTCCCTACTATTCTTTCTAATTTTCTGAAAGACGCTGGTAAAGAAAAACTTAGCGGAGAAGAAGCTTTAAGATACATAGAAACTTTGGGAGATAATAAGGACTTCCTAGCTTATATGAGTAATGAACTAGAAAAACTTACTCGTGATGATGTTTTTATTACTTATAATAAAAAAGTTAGTACTACAAACATAAACGCGAAAGAGTTAGAAGAAATCAACAACAACTTAAATAACAAGAATAGAGAGAAATGGCTGGAATACGGCAAGGATTTACTAAAAATTCAAGAATTAGACGAAGACCAAGAATGACCAAAATGTTCGACATCAGCCGTTTCGATATCATCACACGCGACACATTAAATATATACAACTTCTTAGACTTCTACGGCTATCATCACAACGCCTATGACGAGGCGTGTGCGTTGCTGTATGAGCTGTGCTGGTTTGAGTTGGTGGGGTAAAAAAGGATGGTGGGTTATGAAAAAAATAGATATAGGAATAATGGTTATTATCTTATCAATAATGTTTATAATCCTTGCTATTTTTGAAATTATTTTTTTCAGTATATAGCTGTGAACCTTAACATTTATTAACATAGCCCTAAAAGTTCAAAAAATAACCAAGGGAAAATCGCCTGCGTTACAAGGGTTGTAGAAATTCACTATAAGCACATACCTTTAGTATTATTTAGTGCTTTTCGGATAAACCAATGCTTAGAAATGCTAAGGTTCAAATCTATATAACAAGTACTAAAATTTAGGAGTGCAAAAAATTTAAAATAAAAGAGGAGTTCAGTATGAGTAATGTGTTTAATTTTATCTTAATAATTCTAAAAGCAGTTCTACTATTATATGTTGTAGTCTTTTTCTTAGTGTTATTTCTAGATATTTGCAAGGCAGTTTACGCAACAATAAATAGTAAGTCATCATTTAGCGATTCGTTTAAACATGAATTAAAAAAGGATTTACATATCACTTTTATAAAAACTCTTAACCCTGTAAATTTTATTTTATGGGTATTCTCGTTAGTTTAGAATTAGTAACCCTAAACTTTAGGAATGCAAAATAAAAAGCGCTTGGGTGCGTGAATAAATCGGTCGATTGATCTTAGAAAGTGTGAATAAATGGAATTAACAAATTATGATGAGTTAACTTTTGAAAATATCAAGCATGTTGATGAAAACGGTCAAGAATTTTGGTATGCAAGAGAGTTACAGCCTGTTTTGGAGTATTCTCAATGGCGTAGATTTTCAGAAACGATTGAACGGGCGAAAATCGCAAGTGAAAACGCTGGAATCCCCGTAAAATCCAATTTTGCCGACGTTGGCAAAATGGTAAAAGTAGGTATTAGTGAGCGTGAAATTGATGATATAAAATTATCACGTTATGCTTGCTACTTGATTGTTCAAAACGGAGACCCCCGCAAGGAAGTTATAGCTCTCGGTCAAAGTTATTTTGCTATTAAAACACGGCAGCAAGAACTAGCGGAAAATTTCAATCAGCTCGATGAAAATAAAAAACGTCTTGCAATCCGTCAGGAAATGAAACACCATAATAAATCATTAGCCGAAGCCGCTAAAATGTCAGGGGTTAATAATTATGGTAGATTTCAAAATTCAGGTTATAAAGGTCTGTACGGTGGCATGACTAAACAGAACATACAAGACCGTAAAGGATTGGAACGTAACCAAGATATTTTAGATTATATGGGAAGTGCTGAATTAGCGGCCAATCTTTTTCGTGCAACGCAAACCGATGAAGTTTTACGCAACAGACAAGTTAAAGATGAGCAATTAGCTAATGATACACATTTCAATGTTGGGAGAACAATTAGAAATACGATGAAAGAACTCGGCACTACAATGCCAGAACATCTCCCAACTCCTCAAGAGAGCATTCAAGACTTGAAGAAAAAAGAAAAGAAATCTCTAAAAGATAAATCAAATCCTAATCAAATGTCATTTTTTGATGATATATAAATATTGGATAAACATAAAGATATACCAAGTCAACTTCATGCCAATATTTGTCAACTTCTAGCTCAGTTTTTATTTGTTTTGTTGTATAAACCTATGCTTAGAAATCTAAGGTTCAAAAAAACTATAATAATCTTATTAAAAGTGAAATACTAAATATATATTCCAAGGAGACATCATAATGAAGCTCTATGAAGCAATTAAAAACCTTCCCGATAACGATTGGGTAGACATTAGTGAAATCAAAAAGAATCATCTACTCCATATCGGGCGGATTACGAAAGAATTGCTTAGAGGAGAAATATTAGGGCGTGAAATAGTAAAATCTCTTTCTGATGAAGGGACGGGCGGGGGTAATATTCATCATTTTTATGTCGAACCAAGAAAAAATGAAATTCATAAGTTTGACTAATGTAAAGTGAAAAAAGCGCCTGGTCGTGTGAGAGGTAGATATGGATAAAAAAAATAAAGATCAATCAAATTTTATTAATATATTATTTTGGGTACTCTTGGTAATAGTTTCTATTTTAGTGATAATCCCAGTTTTGATATGGTTTATGACATGAGCCATGTATAACTTGTAAATCTATGTGTTCCCAGTCACTAAAAACTGGTAGGAGTAATTTATGAAAAATAAAAAACATATCTCTACGGTTGGAGTATTATTGTTATTTGTAGTTGTGCTATATCTAATCTATACCGCCATAGAGTACTTTCTTTTTTAAATCATAAAAAGTAAAATGACGTACCAAGTCAATTTCTGCCAACATTTGCCAACAATTAGCAAGTGTTTTTGGGGTTGTCGTTTGGTTGCGGAATGGTTGACGGCTTCCCCATTTATATGGGGAATAACTACATGTAAATTTTGTATGTTGCTAGAATTTGCTGTGTATTTGTAACTACGGAGCTATGACATTTTTGTTTTGAATGGGTACACCTCAAAGTTACCCCCTGACCCTACGTGATGTCGGTATAGACTTTGTCTAGTGTTGATAACCTCCACAATTTTGAGGTCGTTAAAATCTTTACACCCTGAACCGCTGTCAGTTTGCTTACATTTTGCAAGTAACTGACAAGCTAAGTATTAACGAAGTGATTTTTCCATCCGTTAATCGTCCCAACTTTCTGCCACAAGTGGCAAAAACGAAAATTTCGTTGTTATCCTGACGCAACCAATCCTTGCATTAGGTAATAAGGGGGTCGTGATTCGCGACTACCTGCGAAGTAGTAACGATTCGTTACACCCTTTTTTTAGGGCGGTCAAAATAGCCAGATACTTTCTCACATTTTTGTGATTAACCTTGTCTAAACCTTGCTAGTTTTACCTAGCCAAAATCTCATTTTATTTATATGTTTTTGGTTTCACTTTTTTCTGAAACCAATAATAGGATATGAACATTTTTGTACAAATCTCTATAAGTTCGCTCTAATTACTCTAAACTACTCTAAACGCATAACAGCCAATTTTGCCGAGGTCAGCAATAATGAAGATATTGCATAAAATGAAACAACTGGATTTAATTCGGAAAATAAAAAAAGCGCCCTAGTTTGAAATAGGACGCTTAGAATAAACTTTATGAAAAAGTATATTTTTGGAATAAATTTATTATACAACATATTCTATAATTTTTACATTAAAAAGCCACTCCAAAGAGTAACTTTATACTTGAAAGTAATGACATCTCAAAATCATTATACTTTCATCTTACACCTTTTTGTATTGGTTTTCAAATTAATAAATAGAGACATGGTTGTTACAAGTTTTATATGCAACTACCTGAGGTCGCATTTTACGACTATAGCCGCAATCTAATTAGGACAAGTAACTTTTCACTTTACCTCAACTATAGGAAATTTACGAAAGTTCATATCTGTGAAAACCAAAGGTATGAATATATTTTTTAATTCATATCATCCGTGACGGAGTATTTCAAACTCCTCAATATAATCAAAGTGGCTTATATTTACTATAAAATTAGAAAGAATTTACACCATGAAAAAAGACGACGTTATCAAACTATCAGACGGACAAACTGCCACAATTGTTACTGGCGATGAATCAACGAGTTTGACCAATTGCTATATTGTACGGCTAGAAAATGAAGATATAAGAGTAGTTGATAGAAAAACTCTAACGCTTGCGGACTCATTAAAATAATAGTCGTTTATAACAAATTCCCCTTTTTCCACAAATTCCATAAGTAAATTATTGAATCTTTTTTAATTACCCCCAATACGTGCAAACCTGAACCACGTTAAAAGCTGATAGGAGATATTTATGGCAGACAATGATAAAACATCTCAAATAAAATTAGATTTTTTAAATACACTTTATAATCTTATCCTTAGTGAGGATATAAAAGAAGAAGAACGTAGAGTGCTGACTAAAGCAAAGAATCTAGTAGAAAAAGGAGAGTATATTCCCAATGTCATCAGGCGTATGCAGACAAATTTTACGTTGGATGCCATAAATAGTAACCTCTCCCCAAGTGTAAGTGAGTTTTATAGTACATTGCCCAAAACTCTTGCAGAGATTCTACCAGCATTTCCAGGTACTGGCTCTAGTTTAGGGATTCCTCTCTAATTATCTTGTTACCCTTGATACCTTACTGTTACTCTTAATATAGAGAAAGGTAACAGCATAAACCCTTGATATAACTAGCTTTATAATACTTTGTTACCGTTGATACCGTAAAATATACTATATCAGTTGAGAATTAATAACTCTATAAACTAATAAACCAGTTAACTAATTAATCGTATAAGCTCTAATAACAATATTTCTCAATCCTTGTACATGCCTTGCCTGACATTAGTACAAAAATGGAAAGGAAGAAAATATGAATATTAAAGAATATATAAAAAAAGACGGTACAAAGGTGTACCGGGCTAATGTTTATCTGGGGGTTGATTCTCTAACTGGTAAGCAAGTAAGAAAAGTTATAACGGCTAAATCTGAAAAGATGTGTAATACAAAAATAAGTAGAGCTATTAATGAGTTTGAAAAGAACGGCCAAACAGTCAGAAAAGTAAGTGTAGATGATTTTAAAGATATTGCCATGCTGTGGTTTGATAGTTATAAGCTAGGGGTAAAACCTCGAACAGTTCAAATCATGCAGACACGCTTAAATAATTATGTTTTGCCAGCTCTTGGAGAGTATAGAATAGATAAGGTAAACTCTATTATTCTTCAGCAAATTGTTAATCAATGGATGATTAATGCTAGTCAACCATTAAATGGGGCTTACCACAGACCAAAAGGAAAAGGCAAAGACTTCAAAATATACTTTAATATCGTTGAGCGTATTTTTAAGCATGCCTTATCTCTTGGGCTAGTTAAAGATAACCCTTGTGTTAATGTTATTGTACCAAAAGTAAGACTTGAAAGCACCGAAAAGAAAGTAAAACATCTTACAGCGGAGCAACTGAAAATATTTTTTGAGTATATTGGAGCACTACCCAAAGAGAAATATACTAATGAGCTGATGACTGGACTTTGTCGTTTGCTTGTTGCCTCCGGTTTGCGTATTGGGGAAGCTGTGGCCTTGTCTTGGTCTGATATTGACTTTAAGACAGGTTCTGTGTCTGTCAGTAAAACAACGCTTAGAGCGGTCATACAATCAACCCCAAAGACTGACAAAAGTAATAGGATTGTTTTAATAGACAGCAAAGCAGTAGAAGTCTTAAAGCATTGGAAACTATTTCAAGCGAAATACTTCATGAGTATTGGAAAGGGAAAGCAAGAACTGGTATTTCCCAACCGAACAGGGGGAGTATTAGACTATCAGACTATGAGGCCATTCTTAATAAAATGGTTGAGAGCTTGCCAGCTACCACAAGTTGGTTTTCATGGTTTTAGACATTCTCACGCTAGCCTTTTACTTAATGCTGATGTTCCCTATAAAGAGATACAAGAACGCTTAGGACACGCAAGCATAAAAATGACTATGGACACATACAGCCACCTTGAATCTGACAATAAAATAAAAGCAGTTGAACGCTTTGAATCAATTGCAAATTTCTAGTAAAAAAATGCTACTCGTAATAAATCTCGTAATAAATTTAGCTTTTTCAAAAAGTTAAACTCTTAAGAGCTAGAAGTGTCAATGCTTTACAAGGTTTTTCTTATTACACATACGGCATTCAATCAGTGTTTTTTTGTGTATCAAAAATTAGACAAATCAATAATAAATCTAGGCTACGGGACCATATATTTAAATAGAACGGCTTTAGAGCTTTAGATTTGTTTTTACATTCATTTGTTAACAATTTTTGTTAATTTATTTGTTGGATAATTTTTGTAGAATAAAGATACCTCAAATGTGTAGACCTTACACGAATAATAAAAGGTCAGTCTAACTTTGTTTGTACCTAGATATGTACTTCAAACTATCTTTCGATTTTGAAAGCCCATAGTTTAACTTCTATGAGTTTTTTGTTTGTAAAAGGATATGAATCTAAAAGGAGTAAAGATTTATGCTGATTAGAAATTATGAAACAAAAGATTTAGATGAAGTTATTAATCTGTTTAAAAACACTATTTTTGAAGTAAATATTTCTGATTATACTTTGGAACAGATTAAAGCTTGGGTTGACGTTGACACAAAGTTATTTGATGATAATCTTGGCAAAACCTACGCCAGAGTCATTTCTAATCATGAGCAGATAGTAGGATTTGGTAACATTGATGATAAAGGATATATTGATTTATTTTATGTCAGTGCAGATTATCAAAGGCAGGGAGTAGGGCAAAAACTTCTAAATGATTTAGAAAAAAGTTCGAATTATATTAGCTTCATGGTTAATTCATCTATTACTGCTAAGCCCTTCTTTGAAAAAATGGGCTATAAAGAAACAAAAAAGAACTGTGTACACTTGCGAGGGCAAAATTTTGTTAACTTTACTTTAAAAAAAGTTGTTGAATAAAGTTGAGTTTATTTAACAACTTAAAATAACGTGCAGGCACTGAGCCACGTAAAAAGCTGATAGGAGTATTGTTATTATGACAACGAAAACAGTTAACAAACATTTGTTTGTATGGTTAGGAAGTTTTTTATTTGGGGGATTTGGGATTGACCGTTTTATGCGAGGACAAATTGGAGTGGGAATTTGTAAATTGTTATTCAACTGGGCTACTTTTGGCATTTGGTCTTTTGTTGATTGGATTGTAGCCTTGGTCAAGGCTTATAGTACTTACAACGATACTGAAGATATTACATTTATTAATGGTGGATATTCTAGATAAAAGCTCACCTATTTGAGTTCTTTCTCAAATTTCTTTTAGGAGTTTATAAATAAAAAATAGACCAATTATTGGCCTATTTTTTATTATTTATTTTTATCAACTAAATCTAAAAGGAATTCATTGACACTTGGGTAAATGGCTTCTTCACCAACCATGCTAATAAGTCCAGTTCTCTTAAATGATTCTTTTAATTTAGGATTCATTGAGGCGAAGACGATTTGGCGTTCTTCCTTATGAAAAATACTGTAAATATCAATCAATAGTTTTATAGAAGTGACGTCAATCATCGGTACACCTCTTAGAGAAAGAACAACATTAGTATTTGCTGGAAGTTCATCAATTGCTTGTTTTAACTTGCTACTATTTAAAAAGAAGAGCGGGCCAGAAATATAAATAACTGTCCAGTCAGTAAATACTTCATGATGATTTTGACTGATTCGTTCGGGTTCAATTTGTGAACTATTAATCTCAATTTGGGAAATTTTTACGATAAAGAGTAAGAAACCAACAATGATTCCTGCTAATATTGCAGTACTTAAATCGAAAATAACAGTGATAATCATCGTTACAAAAAATTCGATGATTCCACTTTTTAATTTATTTTTGAATAAGAAACGAATGGCTTCCCACTCGTTCATTCTTACGGCGGTCATGATAAGAACACCAGCAAGGGCACTTAGTGGAATATGAGTCATAAATGGTGCAAATAGAAACATTGAGAGGAGAAGAATAAGGGCGTGAATAATACCAGTTAAGCGAGTTTGAGCACCTGCTTTTATAGCTACACTTGTTCGAGCAATTGCGGCTGTTGCTGGAATTCCTCCGAAAAAAGGAATGAAAATATTTCCGATTCCTTGAGCAACAAGTTCTTGGTTATTGTCCATTGGGTGATTGGTTGCACGACCTGCTGAGGCACCACAAAGGAGACTTTCGGTCATTCCAAGTACGGTAATGCTTATGGCTGGGATAAGTAGAGTTTTCATGTCTTGAAGATTCAATTCAGTCAAACGTAGATGAGCTTGGGGAATAAGGGTGGTTGGAATTTTTCCTACTAAAGGAATATCTAGTTTTAGGACAAGGACTGCTAAAGTTGACAGCAAGATAGCCAACAATGAAGCTGGGAATTTTTTACCCCATGATTTAGGATAGAAAATCATTAATAAGATTGTTAAAAGTCCAATAATTGTTGAAGGATAATCAATGTGTAAGCCAGAGATAAATTTCATTAAATCAAAAAAAGAACCTGTAAAATGTTCTATTCCGAAAAAGTTTTTAATTTGTCCGCTGGCAATGATGATGGCAATACCAGAAGTAAAACCTGTGATTACTGGTGAGGGAATAAGTGAAATTAAATTTCCTAAACGGAAAATACCAGCGAGTAATAGAAAGATTCCTGCCATAAAAGTAGCAATAAATATTCCATTCATTCCGTATTTACCAATGAGTGAAATTAAAATAGCCGCCATTGCTCCTGTTGGACCAGAAATTTGATAGAAAGCTCCAGAAAGTGAGCTAATAATTACACCTGCAACAATGGCTGTTATGAGTCCAGCTGCGGCTGTTGTACCACTTGATACACCGAAGGCAAGGGCCAGAGGGAGTGCAACGGCAGCTACAGTAATTCCCGCCATCAAATCTTGTAAGAATTTTCGTCGGTTGTAGTCTTTGAATTCTGAGTTAATAATACCTAAAAATTGTTTAATCATAATAATTCCTTTAATTTTTTATCACAATATTCTATGATAACAGAGATGAGTAATCATATCAAATAATTATCGGAATCGAAATGAAATCAAGATTAGATAAATTTCTTGTAATTAAAAAACCAGAAAATAAATTTATTACTAATATCTAATGAAAAATTGAAGAATAACTGCTAAAATGATGATAGAGATTTTATTAGGAGAGGAAGATAATGATAATTAAAACAATAAATTTGGAAAACTATAAAGAAGTTACTGAACTTATTCGTGAATCTTTTAGTCAGTCAGAACATGGTTATGGTAATGAGGCTGAACTTGTTGATAAAATTCGTAATGAAGAAGGTTATATCAAAGATTTGGAAATTGTTGCTTTTGAAGATGGTAAAATCGTTGGTCACGGTCTTTTGAGTGAGGTAGAGATAGTAAGTGACTCACAAAAATTCAAAGGTTTGGTCTTAGCTCCTCTTGATGTTTTAACTACTTACCAAGGTAAAGGAATTGGGGCAGCAGTATTATTGGAACTTGAAAAAAGAGCAAAAATTTTGGATTATCCGTTTATTAGTATTTTAGGACATGAAACTTATTATCCTAAGTTTGGTTATGTACCAGCAAGTCAATATCAAATCAAAGCACCTTTTGAAGTTCCTGATGAGAACTTCATGATTAAAGAATTAACTGACGGTGGCTTAGAAGGAAAATCAGGAGTAATTCACTACTCAGAAGCCTTTAACTAAGTAACAATTGAGTTTAAAACTCTTTGTAAGCAACTCAATATTTAAGACTTAAATAATAAAAATTCTTGCATTTTGGTCTATAAATCGGTATAATAAGCTAGTAAGTTGGCCCGGTAGCTCAGTTGGTAGAGCAGTAGACTCTTAATCTATGGGTCCAGGGTTCGAGCCCCTGCCGAGCCATAAATAGTAAAAGCACTCTAAATTTTTAAAAGTTTAGAGTGCTTTTTTTACTGACAGAAATCTGTCAGTAAAGTAAATAGTCTGAAAATAGTGTATAATATTGTCAAAAGATTTCTGTCAGTAGAACAGGATGTAAGTAGAGGATGTTTTATGGATTTATTAAAAAAATTTAACCCTAATTTAGATAAAATTGAAATTTCATTGATTCGTCAGTTTGACCAACAGGTTTCATCTATTCCTGATATTATTAAGTTGACTTTGGGAGAACCTGATTTTTATACGCCTGAGCATGTTAAACAAGCAGGGATTGCGGCGATTGAAAATAATCAAAGTCATTATACTGGAATGGCTGGTTTACTAGAACTACGTCAGGCAGCTAGTGAATTTATGAATAAAAAATATGGTTTATCTTATGCAGCAGAAGATGAAATTTTAGTTACTGTTGGAGTAACGGAAGCCATTTCTAGTGTTTTGTTATCAATTTTGGTTGCTGGTGATGAAGTTTTGATTCCCGCGCCTGCATATCCTGGTTATGAGCCATTAATTACGCTTGCTGGCGGTTCTTTGGTTGAAATTGATACAAGAGCTAATGATTTTGTTCTTACGCCTGAGATGCTTGAACAAGCGATTGTCGAGCGTGAGGGAAAAGTTAAGGCCGTTATTTTGAATTATCCAGCAAATCCTACAGGGGTAACTTATAATCGGGGGCAAATTAAGGCTTTAGCTGAAGTTTTGAAAAAGCATGAAGTATTTGTGATTGCTGATGAAGTTTATTCTGAACTAAATTATACTGACCAACCGCATGTGTCAATTGCTGAATATGCACCTGAGCAAACAATCGTACTTAATGGTTTATCAAAATCGCATGCGATGACTGGTTGGCGGATTGGATTAATCTTTGCAGCGCGTGAATTAGTGGCACAGATTATTAAGACTCACCAATATTTGGTGACTTCGGCTTCAACTCAGTCACAGTTTGCAGCGATTGAAGCTTTGAAAAATGGCGCTGATGATGCTCTTCCGATGAAAAAAGAATATTTTAAACGTCGTGATTACATTATTGAAAAGATGTCAGACCTTGGTTTCAAAATTATTGAACCAGATGGAGCTTTCTACATTTTTGCAAAAATTCCAGCTGATTTAGAACAAGATTCATTCAAATTTGCTGTGGATTTTGCAAAAGAAAATGCAGTTGCCATTATTCCTGGTATCGCTTTTGGTCAGTACGGTGAAGGATTTGTCCGCTTATCTTATGCGGCTTCAATGGATATGATTGAGCAAGCAATGGCAAGATTGACGGATTATGTGACTAAAAAACGTGGATAAGATTTTCCTAAAAAAACTACTAGTTGGAAACAACAAGTGGTTTTTTTATTTTACATAGATTGTTTTAAAATTACAAAAGCAATCAAAAAGAAAAAATATTGACATTTTGGTAGAAAAAGTGTAAGCTTTGTTTAAGAAAGCGATAACATGCCTATGGAGGATAGAGTTATGAAGAAAAATAAATTATTTTTCTTGCTTGCTTTTCTAGTTTTGCTTGTTTCAGGAATTAAAGCAAAGGCTGAAACTTTAACAGGTCAAGCACATATGCAAAATAGTGGTTGGCAGACAAGTCAAACAGTCAATGAAAATCAAATTTTGAATCTTGGAATAGTTGACACAACATTGAGAGTGGAAGCTATGAAAATTTCGGTTACAGGGCCTGTTTCAGGCGGGATTAACTACCAAGCTCAAAGCCAAAGTCTTGGTTGGCAACCAGCGGTAAGTGATGGGCAAATAGCTGGTACGGTTGGAAAGTCCTTGCGAATGGAAACCATTAAAGTTTCACTAACAGGGGATTTGGCAACCAGTTATAATATTTATTATCGGACGCAAGTTGAAAATTATGGCTGGCTTGGCTGGACTAAGGATGGAAATGCAAGTGGAACGGTGAGTAAATCTCTGAGATTGCAAGCCTTGCAGCTTGTACTTGTCAAAAAAGGTTCAACATTGCCAATCACAGTCGATACAAGCAAAAATCCTTGTATTAGTCCTGATGACCCCCTCCAGACTTATCGAACGATTAGCTCAACGAATGTTTATCCTCAGAATACTCTTTTTGCAATTGATCAAAATGGACGTAATGATGGTCTTTATTCTGCCCCTTATGCGACAGATAATACCGCAGATAATGCAAATCAAAAAGCTAAAATTCAGCATGGTACAGTTGTTTTAGCTGATAAATCAGTACTTCTTTCTGAGGGAACGACATTTATCCATATCAATTTGAATGGTACTTGGTGTTGGATTGATTCCAGAGGAATTAGTTCTGCCTCTCCTACTTTTAAAAATTTATATGGCATTGATGGGACTATTACTTATTATCTTGATTCTTCAAAAACAAAATTGGTTCCCCAAATTCAAGCAGCAATTGATTGGTGGAATAAAAAAGTTCCCGGAGTGTTTGTAGCTGCTACTCCATCAACACCTGCTAGTAGAATTAATATTGTGTTTGAAGATTCCGATGATTTGCCGAGTAAGTGGTGGGCAGGAACCTATACGTCAGGAGAGATTAAGTTTAGCAATACTTTACTTATTCCTAATAAGGATTTACAAGGAACAACACAAATTATCGAACATGAATTGGCACATGCCTTAGGAGTAGCACATACAGGAGATAATAATTGGGACTTTGCTAATCACTTACTTCCCGGGGTTGCTCCATGGTCTTGGTCAACGGTCAATAATGATAGTGATTTAATGTGGGTATGGAGTAGTGGAACGAAGAACTCTTATAGTGTGCTTCCTACAAATGAATTTAATGAAGTAAAGTTGATTCGTGATTTGAAAGTGTATAATAATCCACACCCATTAGCTAGTGGAAGTTCAACGGAACCAGTTACAGTAATTGGATGTAGTCAAAAAGGAGAATGAAAATGAAGGCTAAATTATTAAAAAAATATGTGGCAATGGGTGTAGTAACTCTAGCATTTCAAGGTTCACTGGTAGTTGGGGCTAATAGTCAACTTCCACCCTATATGCTTGAAGCCGCTGATGCTGTAGTAAAATATGAAGAAGAACCAACTTCTGATAATCTTCAGGCAGCTCTAAAAGCTGTTCAAGATCTTCCAGCAGAGGTTGGAGAAAATTGGATGACTCGTTTAAATAGCGACATACAAAAGAATAATACAGAAAATTTGACAACACCAAATAATCAAGTTTCAAAGGAGGACCCAAATCCGGGCTCTTCAATCATAGCTATGTATCCAGAAACTGCTACACCTGCACCTGCACCAACCCAGCCTGATAATAATACAATTGTTCACTTAATTGATGCTATTTCTGGTAAAGAAGTGGGCACGGTAACGATGGGGCAATGGCTAGAAGCTTTTAAGGCAGATTATAATGGTGTTGTGCTTCCGGGGGGCTATCGGAATGCCAATTGGCGTTCTGATGCTCAAGGAGGACCAGAGCTTTCAAGAACTCAGGCACCGGACTATGAATATCCCGTCATTTCCACAGCAGAGTATGAAAACGAAATAAATCATGCGACAGTCGTTGTTCATTATATTGATGAAGAAACAAATGCCGAAGTGGGGACATGGACCTATCTTGTGGGTGGACAGGTTGGTTATTTACCCGGTGACTACAAAAATCTTCCCTTCTTCTATCGTGTCGATACAAATAAAGCAGAGGAAAATAGTAAACTTGACAATGGCCAAATTTCCCGGAAAGTTTATTTGTTAAAAATGCAAGCAAATGCAACACCTTACCCCGTTCCAAATTCTCAAAGTTCTGAAGCATCAAGCTCAGCAAGTCAATCAAGTTCAAGCGCTGCTTCGAGTTCGATTAGTGGCAGTTTAATGGCAAGTTCAGCTCAGGCTTCTACTACAACAAGCGCAAGTTCAAGTGCTGTTACAACGACAAGTCAATCGTCAACTTCAAACAGTTCTAAAGCTGTCCCACAAGTCAGTAGCTCTGCCACTTCTACAGCAAAGGCATTACCAACTACTGCCGATAATGCGAAGGAATCCTTTACAATTATGTTGATTGGTCTTCTTTTTTCAGTATTTTCATATATCTTTTATCAAATGCGTAAAAGAATCTTTAAATAAAGGCTTTTGTCAGTAAAAAGAATGGAAATATAAATCACTAATGATTCTTAGAAGAGATGTTAGTGATTTTTTGTGATGAATTAGCACTCGTTCGTGAAATATAAGTAGATGAAAAAGGGCTTGTCATTTCATTAGTTTTGGGTATTAATTAACAAATATGAGAGAATGACTTGTGATATAATGAAATAAAATATCGAAAGGAGAAAATCATGCGTGATGCCGAAACTCAAGGTCTAGTGCTTTACAGTCGTAATTACAAAGAAAAAGATAAATTGGTCAAGATTTTTACAGAGTCTTTTGGTAAACGGATGTTTTTTGTCAAAAATTTTGGAAAATCCCCTTATGCTAGTTCCTTACAAGCTTTTACTGATGGAAAATTGACGGCAACGATTAATGACGGGGGATTTTCTTTTATCGAGGATGTCAGTGAAGTGGTCGTTTATAAAAATATTAGTTCAGATATTTTCATCAATGCTCATGCTTCTTATATCATAAGTTTGGCTGATGCGGCCATTTCTGATAATCAATACGACCCAGGGCTTTATGGATTTCTAAAGCGAAGTTTAGAGCTTTTAGATCAAGGATTTGATATGGAAGTCGTGACTAACATTTTTGAATTACAAGTTCTTCATCGTTTTGGGGTTTCATTGAACTTCTCAGAATGTGCATTTTGTCATAAAACCGTTGGCCCCTTTGATTTTTCTTATAAATTTAGTGGCTGCCTTTGTCCCCAACATTTTGATGAAGATTTACGACGGAGTCATCTTGACCCAAATGTGATTTATTTGGTCAATCTTTTTCAAGAAATATCTTTAGATGAACTCAAAAAAATCTCGATAAAAGCAGATATGAAACTAAAAATTCGTCAATTTATTGATGGACTTTATGATGAATATGTCGGAATTCATCTCAAATCCAAAAAATTCTTGGACGGAATGTCTGGTTGGGCAGATATTATGAAATAAATCTGTGGATAAGTCGCTAGAAGTTCTGTCAGTAAATTTATCCACAGTGGAAAACTTAAAATTACTGACAGAAACCTCTAAATATTTCTGTCAGTAAAAAATGAGGATAATTTATGGACTCAAAATCATGGGGAAGAGTTTTTCGTGAAATTCGCGAAATGAAAAATTTGTCATTAGCCAAAGTTGCAGGAGATTATGAGAATTCACCAAATCTTATTACTTCAAAGCAACAAGTTTCACGTTTTGAACTTGGTAAATCTGATATCACACTTACAAAAATTTACTGACAGATTTTCCGTTAGTAAATTTATCCATAGAAAAAATCACTGACAAATCTGTCAGTGATTTTTAATTTTATTAAACGTGAATTGGTAAGCCATCAGCCAATTCAGCTGTATCCATAATCGCTTCACCAAGTGTTGGGTGAGGTTGGATAGTCAATGAAATGTCTTTAGAAGTCAATCCATTTTCAATCGCCAGTGACAAACCAGAAATCAAGTCAGATGCACCAGGGCCAACGATTTGAGCACCGATTAAGGCCCCTTCTTTAGTTTCAGTAATCAAACGTAAGAAACCAGTGGTATCATTCATTGAAATGGCACGGCCATTTGCAGCAAATGGGAACTTAGAAATTTTAACATCTTTACGGTCTTTAACTGATTCAGGCGTTTCTCCAACTGTTGCCAATTCAGTTGTTGTATAAGCTACAGCAGGCAAAGCAACGTGTAAGTCCACGTCGTCCTCAGCTCCAGCAATCGCAGCAGCAGCAACTTTAGCTTGGAAAGAAGCTTTGTGAGCGAGCATTGGACCAGGAACCACATCACCGATTGCATAAATGTGAGGAACATTAGTTGCATAAGAATCGTCAACTTCAATCAAACCACGGTCAGTCAATTTAACATCAGTGTTGTTCAAGCCGATTAAATCAGTATTTGGACGACGTCCAACAGAAACGAGTAAGTAATCACCAGTCACTGTTTGTTCTTTTCCGTCAACCTCAAAAGTTAAAGTTACATCTTTATCAGTTTGAGTAGCTGATTTAGCCATTGCTGAAGTAAAGATTTCAGAACCAGCAGATTTAACGCGATTAGCAATGATATCAGACATTTCCTTATCAAACCCGTTTAAAATGTGGTCCAAACCTTCAACAATTGTAATCTTAGAACCGAGCATACGGTAAGCTCCACCAAGCTCAGAACCAATAACTCCTCCCCCAACAATAATCAAATGTTTAGGAACTTCTGGAAGTGACAAAGCACCAGTAGAGTCAATAATGCGACCACCAAATGGGAAAGAAGGAATTTCGATAGGACGTGAACCAGTTGAGATAATCACATCATTAAATTGCAAAAGTTGGAACCCATCTTCTTGTTCAACATTTATTGTATTGTTATCAATAAATTCTGCAGTTCCTTGAATCACGTCAACTTTGTGTTTTTTAAGTAGCATTTTAACGCCACCTGTCAACTGGTTGACAACTTTATCTTGTTTCCATTTTTGGGCAGATTCCCAGTTTAATTTAACATTTCCGACAGAAAGACCAAAAGGATTTTCTCCTTTTTCTTCCTCCAAAGATTCTTGGTAATGATGACCAATATTAATCAATGCTTTTGATGGGATACAACCAATATTTAAACAAACCCCACCAACATTATCTTTTTCAATAATTGTAACTTTTTTACCAAGTTCAGCCGCACGGATGGCTGCAACATAACCACCAGGGCCTGAACCAATAACAACCAAATCAACTTCTGTTGCTTGTGCACCAACAACCATAATATATCCTCTTTCTTGTAAACATTAGTGTTAACTTGAATTTACAATACTGTAAACTAGTTTTTTAAATCTATGACAGAAAGAAACGAAAACAATATTTTTCGTTCCTTTACTAATAAGACAATTAGCGAGTATTCTCTAGGAGACTCGCCTGTAATTAATAGATGCTTTAGCACCATTTATTACAGCCTATTAGATTTCCATAAGCATGAACTCAGGGTCAGCCAATAGAGATTTCAAGTAGTTAAGTGATGTTTGACCCAACATCCCATCAATCAAACGGTGGTCATAAGTCATAGACAATTTCATGTTTTGTCCCACAACGATTTCGCCTTCACCATTAACAATTGGTTCTTTAACGATTGAACCCAGTCCTAAAATTACGACATCCGAACCATTAATGATTGGTGTAAACCAAGAACCACGAGCAGATCCAATATTTGAAATTGTAATTGTTGAACCTTGCATTTGTTGAGGTTTAAGTGTTCCTTCTCGTGTAGCAGTGGCTAATTCAGCGATTTCTTTAGCAATCTCAAGAATTGATTTAGTTTCAGCTTCATGAATCACTGGAACGTACAAACCAGTTGGAGCATTTACAGCGATTCCAAGGTTGACATGTTCATGATAAACAATTTCTTGTTTTTCATAGTCAACAGAAGCATTGATATCTGGGAATTTATGAGCAGTAGTAGCCAACGCTTTAGCAACATAAGCAAGATAAGTTAATTTAATATCTTGTTTTGCAGCAATTTCTTTAAAGACAGCACGGTGTTTCACGAGTTTAGAAACTTCAACTTGGTCAAAGTTTGTTACTGGTGGAATGTGTGTATGTTGAGCAGTCATGACTTTAGAAACAACTTTACGAGTTGGATTCATTGCTTCACGTCGATCACCAGTCCCTGCTTTAACGCTTGGCGCTTTTTCAGCAACAGGAGCTGCTGGTTTATCAGCCTTAGGTGCTGGAGCAGCTTCTGGTGCTGTTTGAGAGACAGGAGCGACATTGCCAGATTCAAAAGCTTTAACATCGGCCAACGTTGTGTGGCCGTGACGACCAGTTGCAGGAACTTGACTTAAATCAATACCAGCCTTGCGTGCATAATGACGAACAGAAGGCATCGCAAGAATGTGACCAGTAGAAGTTGTTTTAGTCAATGGAGCATTTGCAGGACTAGTAGCAGGAGTAGCTGCTTTAGGTGCTTCTGCGACTGGAGCAGGACTAGCAGCTGCTGGAGCAGCCCCATTTCCATTGTACTCAATCAAAGGAGCTCCAACTTCTACAGTTGTTCCAGCTTCAACGAAAAGTTTAGTGACTTTTCCAGAATATGGAGAAAGAATTTCTTGCATGAGTTTATCATTTTGAACCTCTGCAACAGGATCATCTTCTTTAATTTCATCTCCAACTTTAACTAACCAGTTGGCGATATCTCCTTCATGCATTCCTTCACCAATATCAGGCATCGTGAAGATTTGAGCTTCTCCAGAAGGTGCATCAGTTGTAGCAGTCTCAGAACTAGCTGTTTCTTGAGCAGCAGGAGTATCTGCAGAAGAGCCTGAACCGTCACCATCAAACTCAACCAAAGGAGAATCAACTTCTACAGTTGTTCCAGCTTCAACGAAAAGTTTTGTTACGGTACCAGAATAAGGAGAGAGAATTTCTTGCATAAGTTTATCATTTTGTACTTCAGCAATTGGGTCATCTTCTTTAACAACATCTCCAACTTTAACTAACCAGTTGGCAATGTCTCCTTCGTGCATTCCTTCGCCAATATCAGGCATTTTAAAAATCTCAGTCATAGTCAACCACCTCTTTAACTTTATTCACAATATCTTCAGCTTTAACTGCCCAGTCATTTTCTGCTTGTGCAAATGGGAAAATTGAGTCAGGACCACTAACACGTCCAATTGGCGCTTTAAGGTTCAAAACAAAACGTTCTGAAATTTCGGCCATGACATTCGCTGCGATACCGGCTGTACGTTGAGCTTCTTGAACAACGACCACACGCCCAGTTTTTTCAACTGTTTTACCAATTGACACAATATCAAGAGGAGCAACTGTTCTGAGGTCAAGGACTTCAGCTTTAATTCCATCTTTTTCGAGTTGTTCAGCAGCTTTAAGAGCAAGTGGAACTGTTCCACCATAAGCAATGATTGAAACATCAGAGCCTTCTTTAGCGACTGCAGCAGTATCAAGTGGTGTAGTATAGTAACCTTCAGGAACTTCACCTTTAAGTGAGCGATAAAGGTGAAGGTTTTCAAGGAAAATAACAGGGTCGTTATTTTCAATTGAAGCCAACAATAATCCTTTAGCATCAGCTGGATTTGAAGGCATTACAACACGAATTCCGGGGATTTGTGAAAATAGCCCTTCAATTGAATCCGCGTGCATTTCAGGTGTTTTAGTTCCGATTCCATAAGGCGTACGCACGACAATATTATTTGAACGTGTGTTATTAAAACGATAACGTGTCCGGCTCATTTGTCCAGCAATTGAGTCGAAAACTTCAAAGATAAAGGTTCCGAATTGGATTTCCATAATTGGGTGGAAACCTTGTGTTGCAAGACCAATTGCCATTCCACCAATTCCTGATTCAGCAAGTGGAGTATTGAAAACACGTTCTTCTCCATATTTTGCTTGCAGACCATCAGTAGCACGGAAAACCCCACCATTTTGTCCAACGTCTTCACCAAAAATGAGTGCATCTTTATCTTTTTCAAGCGCCAAATCAAGCGCTTCTGTAATTGCTGCAATATAAGTTTTTACTGCCATTCTTATTTGCCCTCGCTTTCAAATTTTGCAATTTGTTCTGCCATTGCTTGGCTTGGCACTTCAAGTGTATTTTTAATGAAGCTAGAAATTTTTTGTTTTTCAACATTATTGGCTTTCTTAATGTCGGCATCAATACCTGCATCAAGTTCAGCAATATAAGCTTCCTCTTTCTCTGTATCCCAAAGTCCTTTTTCAGTCAGGAAATTACGCATACGAACGAGAGGTTCTTTTTTCCACCAAGCTTCAATATCTTCTTTAGTACGATAGCGAAGTGGGTCATCACCAGCTGTTGAGTGTGGTTCTAAACGGTTTGTAATTGCTTCAATAACAACGGGACCATTTCCAGCTACTGCCCAAGCACGAGCTTCTTTAGAGGCAAGATACATAGCAATCGCGTCCATTCCATCAACTACGATAGAAGGAGCACCTGCGGCCCAACCTTTAGCAGCTAAATGAGGAGCAGCACTTTGGAGACTACGAGGCGTCGAAATTGCATAGCCGTTATTTTGGATAAAGGCGACAAGTGGGGCTTTATAAGCTCCAGCAAAGTTAATTCCTTCATAAGTATCACCTTGTGAAGAACCACCATCACCAGTGTAAACGAAAGCTACAGCATCTTTTTTACGTTTTTTGAGTCCGAGTGCGACACCAGCAGCTTCAACGTATTGAGCACCAATGATGATTTGTGGGAACCATGAGTTTACAGGTTTACCATCATCGGTAGTGTACTCATTACCAAGTTGATGTCCACGAGACCAAAGAAGACCTTTCCAAATTGGCCAACCTTTTGCGTAAATTTGTGGCAAGTCACGGTAACCTGGGAAGAGCCAGTCTTCGTCAGTGAAAGCGAATGATGAGGCCATTTGAGAAGCTTCTTGGCCAGCGTGAGGTCCAAAGAATCCCATACGTCCTTGTTTAGCTAATTTCATTGAACGAATGTCAACTTGACGTGCAAAAAGCATACTTTTAAAGAGTTCAACGAGTTTTTCATCAGAAAGTCCTGCACGTTTAAGACCATCTTCGTCAACAATTTTTCCTTCTTCGTTAAGAATTTGAAGCATTGGAAATGTAGTGTCTTGCAGTTCTAGCTGCGCTTTGAAATCTAAGATTTGTTCTGAATTTGACATAATAGATTCCCTTTCTATTTTATGTGTCTATAATTAGAAATTTATCATTTTTTGGAGAAATTTCCTAAGGTTATGCTTGTGAAATAACTTAATCTGTTCGGTAGTCAGCTTTGAACATTTCAGAAAGTTCAGTATTTTGAATTGTTCCAAAATATTGTCCTTCTTTATTTGTTTCAAGGACTTCAAGAATTGCTGAAGGTTCAAATTCTAGACCAATAAATTGCTCTTTGATATCTCGCCAATCTCGAACGCCTAAGAAATCTCCTTGGAAATTAATTTCAGTGATTTTACCATTTTCAACATTGACTTGAATATCAATGGCTCCACCGGTAAATTTAGCGTGATTTTGGAAGGAGAATTTTGGTGATTCGCCATAATTCCAATCCCAAGTCGCAAATTGCTCATCTCGTATTTTTTTGATTGAGCTAAGTTGGTCATCAGTTAAAACTAATTCACCATCTTTTCCTTCGTCTGTGAGATAGTATTTTAATGCGTCAATAAAACTATCTAAGGTTAAGTCCTCAGGGGCAAAATCTTTGATATTTCCCACACGAGCGCGAACTGATTTAGCCGCTTTACTGACAAATTTTTCATCAGAAACATTGAGAGAACGAATCATTGCTTCAACATCAGTGTCCCAAAGGAGGGTTCCGTGATGCATCAAATAACCTCCAGCATAGCGTTGGGCATTTCCCGAAATCTTTTTACCCTCAACTTCAAGGTCATTGCGTCCAGTGATTTCAGCTTTGATTCCAACAGCATGGAGTGCTTCATACATCGGTTGAACAAATTTTTTAAAGTTAACAGAGCCAGAATTTTCGACAGGAACAAAAAAGGTGAAACAGATGTTTCCTTCATCATGATAAACTGCACCACCGCCAGATACTCGACGAACAACTTGAACATCATGACTGTCAATGTAGTCTTGATTCACTTCAGCAAAAGTGTTTTGGTTGCGCCCCACAATAACTGCACGTTTATTTTGCCATAAAGCAAAAACAGGCTCAGTTGGTTTTAGGTGATAAAGTAGCCAGCTGTCCATCGCGATATTTGTGTAAGCGTCTTGACCTAGATAGTTAATAAATTGCATGTTTATGCATCCCTTCCAAATCCTTGTGCTTATTTTGTCAAACAAGTTTGACAAAATAACACGCACGATTTAATTATACCCTTTGTGAAACAAAATGTAAAGAGAAATGCTTTACGCTTACAATTACTGTGCTATGTGATTTTCACCTCAAAATATTGTGAAATAGATATCATTTGTGATAGATGAAAAAAAGACCAGTCTATTTTGACTGGTCTTGGATTTCTCGACGAATTTCGAGGGCACGTTCCGGAAAATCGGTGATGATTCCAGCGACATGTTGTTGAAAAGCTTGTCGTATTTCTGTTTCTTGATTAACTGTCCAAAGACGAAGGGGTCTTTTTGAACTTTTGAGAAGAAGTGGGTGCTTGAAGGCGTAGGTTCTTCGGGGATGAATTCCTGAAATAAAATCTGTTGAGCTGCCTTTATAATGACTTTTTAGGGTCAAAAGATTTTTTGTCAGATAATTAACTTCAGCCCTTGAATCAAAAGTGTGTATTTTTTTTAATGAATCGAAATTAAACGAACTATAAATATAGCTAAAAGGCCATTTAGTTTCTGTCATTAATTCTGAGAGCTTTTTTTCAATTCCGGGATAGTCAAATTTATCAGTTTTAATTTCGATATTTAAATAACCAGTAAATGATAGATCTGTCAGTAATTTTAAAACCTCTGACAAAGTTGGAATTTTTTCGTCAGTAAATTTTGGATTGAACCAAGAACCAGCATCAAATTTCTTTAAATCTATAGCATTCATATTTTTGACAAGACCTTTACCATTTGTTGTCCGGTCAATTTTCTCATCGTGAATAACAATTAATTCATTATCGAGTGATAAGTGGACATCAAGCTCAATTCCGTCAGCATGGACACGAACAGCTTCATGAAAAGCGGCCAATGTATTTTCTGGACAGTTGGATTTAGACCCACGATGAGCAAAAACCAATGTTTTAGAAGTGAGGCTTGGCTTGAATTTCAAATTGTTTTTGATTTTATTTCTGTCAAGAAAATTATGAAGTTTATAAACTATTTTTGTGAAGCCGGACATTAGTCACTTCCTTTCGATTTGGGAATGATTTTTACTGACAAGGCCATAAAATAAGCACTGATAGGGTCTGTCAGTAAAAATTAAAGATGAGTTTCCTTGTATTCTTCTTCGATTTGGCTGACAAAAAGGTGCATTATTTTATCACGCTTTTCGCCTAGTCTTTTTCCTTCGGTTGTATTTAATAAATCTTTTAACAAAAATAATTTTTCATAAAAATGATTGAGTGTGGAGTTATTTTTTTGACTATGATAGTCTTCTTTAGAATTGTAATCTAAAGGTGGCAGATTTGGGTCGTAAAAGACTCGATTTTTTGCCCAACCATATTCAAGTGTCCTTACAATCCCCCAAGCTCCCATTGCATCAAGGCGGTCAGCATCTTGCACAATTTGTCCATTCAAAGAGAGTGTTTTTCTCTCAATTAAATTACTTGAAAAACTCATGTTGTCAATAATCATAAAAAGTTCATCAATGAGCTTTTTATCAATTTTAAGCTCATTTAAAAATTGCGCAACTTTAGCTTTTTGTTTAGGAACATCATCTGTTAATTTTTCATCATAAGTATCATGTAAATAACAAGTTGCTAGAACAAGTTCTTGATTTGCTGACGGCTCTGTCAGTAAAATTTTTTGAGCAAGAGCAACGACCCGTTCAATATGGTCAAAGCCATGTCCATCATTATTATTATCATGAATTTCTTGAGCAAATCTTTTAATTTTCTTTAAATCAATCAAGTTAAATCTCCAAAATAAATGACTTGAGTTTACACCAGTGTCAACTAAAACCAAATAGTGTAAACTGGTAAATCCTCAAGATTAGTAAGGCTAAGGAAGTAAAATTTGAAAATGAATTATTTGAAATAGTTGATTCCCATAGCAGACTTGACTTCATCAAGAGTTTGACTGGCTACAGCTTGGGCCTTAAGTGAGCCTGCTTTAAGCATATCGTAAACGTAATCCATATTTTGTGCAAACTCAATACGACGTTCACGGATTGGTGAAAGTTCGCGGTCAAGAACATCAAGAAGGAAACGTTTTGTTTTCACATCACCAAGCCCACCCGCTTGATATTGGGCTTTCATTTCAGCAATTTGCTCTGCATCTTCAGCTTTACCAAAAACGTCAAGATAATGGAAAACCATGTTTCCTTCAATTTTACCAGGATCTTCAACTTTGATATGGTCAGGGTCAGTATACATTGACATCACTTTTTTCTTGAGTGTGTCCATGTCATCAGCAAGGAAAATTCCGTTTCCAAGAGATTTAGACATTTTGGCATTTCCGTCAAGTCCAGGCAAACGACCAGCAGCTTCATTTTCAGGGTAAATTCCTTCTGGTTCAACTAAAACATCTGTGTGATAAGCATTATTAAATGAGCGAACAATTTCTCGTGTTTGTTCAATCATTGGTTTTTGATCATTTCCGACTGGAACATGAGTGGCTTTAAAAGCAGTAATATCAGCAGCTTGAGAAACTGGATACACTAAAAAGCCGGCAGGGATTGATTCACCAAAAGCTTTTTGTGCAATCTCTGTTTTTACAGTAGGATTGCGTTCAAGGCGGGCAAGTGAAACTAAATTCATATAATACATTGAAAGTTCAGCCAGTTCAGGAATTTGACTTTGAATGAAAATGGTTGATTTTTCAGGGTCAAGACCTGCTGCTAAGTAGTCAAGGGCAACATCACCGACAGATTGACGAATGAGTTCAGGTTCTTTTGCATGGTCAGTTAAAGCTTGTTGGTCAGCTAAAAAGACAAACATATTGTATTTATCTTCATTTTGCATTTTGACACGATTTTGCAAAGAGCCTACATAGTGGCCGATGTGAAGTTTTCCTGTTGGACGGTCTCCAGTTAAAATAGTTGGTTTTGTCATTTTGTTCTCCTTATGTGTGTGTGGATTAGATTGATTATTGAAGAGTGTAAACTGGTTTACACTAAATAAAAAATAAAAAAAGCACCCATAGAACTATAAAAAGTCCTACGGGCGCTTTGAGCGCGGTGCCACCGTAAATTTAAAATCAAATGATTTTCTTAGAACTTGTCAAAAAACAAGTTGCTCTGTAACGGAAGCGGCCGTGATTCTTAATTTTTTTAAATCAAATTTATTAGTTAATCACAAGCCCATTCACTTTGCTGAAAACGTTGGTTTGCACAACCACCAACTTCCTAAAGATTTCAAAATCAAAGTTACTTTCTTGTTGTTTTAAATTTTACACTTTTTGTAATGAACTGTCAAACTTTAAAAAGTAGAAAATCAATTTGCTTGAATTCATAATTGCAAAAAGATATACTCAAATTACAAGAGAGAATTACAAATACAACTTAAGTATTCAATTCATAAAGCAATTGCACAGTTCTATTAAGGAGGAAAAAATGAAAAATATCTCTACTGCATCAGCACATTGGGAGGACACTTTAGAAAATGGTTTTGGTACAATTTCTGCTGAAAGTTCTCAAATTTTTACAGAAACTCCCTATAATTTCAAAGCACGTTCAGAAAGTCAAGCTCATATTACCACACCAGAAGAACTTTTGGGAGCTGCTCATGCAGCCTGTTTTAGTATGGCTTTCTCAATGGTTTTAGGACAAAAAGGCTTAGTAGCAACTTCTATTGACACAACGGCAGATGTTACTTTTGAAGCAACAGCAGATGGTCCAGCGATTACAAAAATTAAATTGACTAATCGTTCAGTGGTACCAGAACTTTCTGAAGCTGATTTTCAAGAAATTGCCAAAGTAGTAAAGGAAAGCTGTCCAGTATCTAAGGCTCTGTCAGGAGTTGATATTGAACTTGAAGCGACTTTAGGCTAGTCTATTTTATAGAATAAAAGAAAAACTAAGTTATTGATGAATAGCTTAGTTTTTTTGCATAAACTGGTGAAATAATGACGAAAAATGAGGCCTTTCTGATATAATTTAACTAACAATAATTTTAACAAAGTCTTAACTTAATTAAAATAAGTGAGGTTTCAATGAAAGAAAATAAATTATTATCACCGGCAGCCGTTTTTCTGTTGGGTGTGAATTCCATTATTGGTTCAGGAATTTTCTTACTTTCTGGCAAAATTTAGGAAGATGCAGGAATTTGGAGTTTGCTGGCTATTTTATGTGCTGGTTTATCGATTTTTGTGATTGCTTTTGCTTATGCCAACATGAGTAAGATTTATTCAAAAAATGGTGGAGCTTTTGTTTATGCCAAAGAAACTTTTGGGCGTTTTCCAGGCTTTATTGTGGGAATGGTGACATGGTTGCTAGGTACAGTGACACTAGCTACAGAGGTTTCGGCTTTACTGACAGCAATGAAAATGATTCTTCCAAATCTTAATAGTCGGTTAATTGGCATCATTATTATTTTAGCCTTAGGAATCATTTCCTATTTTGGGAGTTCAATTATTGCTGGTTTAGATAATCTGACTTCTTTTGTGAAAATTGTCTTAGTTCTTGTTTTTATTTTTACTTGTCTATGGTTGGTACGCGGTCTTAATTTTTCAAGTCCAAATTTACTGACAGCTTCGTCAGCAAATTTAGCTGGCTTTAAAGGATTTCTGTCAGCTTACGGTACTGTGTTCTTTTTCTTCACCGGCTTTTCATTTCTACCGGTGAATGCTGAAAAAATGAAAAATCCAGCAAAAAATTTACCAAAAATGATGTCCCTTGTCATGTTAACCTGTTTGGCTGTTTATCTGATTATTCAAACCATTACCATTGGGGCATTGGGGCCAGAACTGACTAAAACACTTGTGCCTGCGGCAACAGCTTTTAGTAAAATCGTGGGTAGCATTGGAATTCCGCTCTTTGTTGTCGGAATATGTTTTTCAATTTTTGGTGTTATTGTTGCGACCACTTTTAATACACCAACAATTTTAGCCAGTTTGGCTCAGGCTCATGAAGATGTGCCTATGTTTGTTTCTAAAAATAATCGCTTTGGAACCCCCACTTGGGCAATTATTTTGACGACAGTTTGTGGAATAGCTCTCTTTTTGAGTGGAAATTATGTTTTTCTGAGTGGCCTGACTGTCTTTATGAGTTTTGTTCAATATTTATCAACTGGACTTGCTAACATTAAGAAAAAATTCCTTTTGATTGGAATTGGTTCGGTTCTCTTTTCATTGGTTTTACTGACAAGCTTTACTTTATCCGTCCTAATTTTAGGTTTAGGAATCTTGATATTACTTGTTATGATTTATTTTGTCGTTAAATTAGATGATGATGAACGTGAAAAATGGCTCAAAGAACACCAAGAAAAGTCAAAAGGAGCAGATGTCAATACTGTCAAACGTTTGTAAGTAATTTTTAGATATTTTATTTTACTGAAGAAAGCTGTCAGTAAAATAAGGAGAAAAATATGACAAAAAAAGAATATACATTTTGGTTGTTGAGCAGTATTTTTTTAATAATTGGTCTAATTTTGCAATTCATCCCCAGTCATTCAATACAAAATGCTAGTTTTACTGCTTTAATAATTGGTCTAGTTTTAGTTTTTTTCATTAAGGACAAAAATGAATCGAGAAAACCATTACCCGAAAAGTTTTATCAGAAAAAAAGTTTTTTGGGCTTGGATTTTTATTCCGCTCTTTGTAATTTTGTTTATTGATTCTATTTTTTTGAAAAAAGAGTTTCCTTATAATTTTATGATGATAATTTTAGTTGTTGATATGATTATCTTTAACTATTTCGGTACGAAGTATAAATGGTAGATAAAAAATACTGACAGCTCGATTCTGTCAGTAAAAAAACTCGGTTTCCCGAGTTTTTTATTTGTCCATTTTTTCAAAATGTTCGACTAATTTACCAGAAACATCTGATTCCAACATTTTATGAATTTGTTTCAAGGCAGAGGCAATCGCCAATTCACTTGAATTTCCGTGAGCTTTAACAACAGGTGCTTTAAGACCAACAAAAGCAGCCCCACCAGCTCCATCTGTACTCATCAAATCTTTAAGTCCAGACAAAGGTTTTTTAATTAGAGCCCCACCAATTTTAGTGGTGACACTACCAGCCATGATGGCTGATTTTATTTCTTTCATGAGAACAGTTGCTGTTCCTTCAATCGCTTTTAAAATGGCGTTTCCCGTGAAACCATCGGTTACTACAACATCAGCCCCACCTGAAAGTAAATCACGAGATTCAATATTTCCGATGAAGTTGATTTCAGACATAGCTGACAAAATTTCATGCGCTTCTTTGACAGTTGGCGAACCTTTAGATTCTTCGGCACCATTAGAAATCAAAGCAACACGTGGTTTATTGATGCCGCGAACATTTTCAGCGTAATATGAACCAAGAATGGCAAAATCAACGAGATGATGGGCCGTATTTTCAGTATTTGCTCCCAAATCAAGCATATCAAAACCGCGACCATCAGCTATCGGTAAGGTTGACATCAAGGCTGGACGTGACACTTGCTTAATTCTTTTAACCAAAAGTAATCCGGCGGTTAAAAGTGCACCAGTTGAGCCGGCAGACAAGACTGCATCAGCCTCTCCTTTTTTCACAGCAGTCACAGCTCGGACAAGTGAGCTGTCTTTTTTTGATTTAATGGCAGCAACTGGATCATCATGAAAATCAATGATTTCAGTTGTTTCAACAATCTCAATATTTGTTTCATCGTCTAAAAATTGACGAATTTTTGCCCCATCTCCGTAGAGTTGGAAGGTAACATCAGAAAGTTCTTTCTTTGCCAAGTTTACACCTTTGACAATATTTTCGGGAGCAAAATCTCCTCCCATTGCATCAATTGCAATTTTCATATTTTTATTTTCTCCAAATCAAATAATCTCTCATTAAAATTATAACAAAAAAAGTGACCAGATAGTCACTTTTTTTCACAATAGGAAATCTATTGAATAAAATTATTCTTCATTTAAAATATTTTCAATCTCAACCAGTACAGCATCTTCGTCATTAGAAAGAATGACTTTATCAGCTAGTTCAAGAATTTCAGGCGCTGCGTTACTAACAGCAAAAGAAGAACCAGCGTATTCAAACATTTCCAAATCATTCATTTGGTCACCAAAAACAGCTAAATTTTCAGGGAGCCAGTTAAAATGTGCTAACAAATGTGCCAAACCAGAAGCTTTAGAAATACCATTTGGCACGATGTCAATACTAGTAAAACCAGTTGTTGTTGCCCTTACGAAAGAGAGTCTGTCTGTAATCCATTGTTCACAGTCACGCACGTTGTCTTCGGGGAAGTTGGTTGTAACCTTGAGCAATTTGTCATCAATTTCATCTAAGCGATGGTAAAGTTGACAGTTAGGGTAATAAAGTTTTGCATGAGCAAGGTATTCTTTAGAAATACCTTCAGGATAATAAGCCCCTTTAAGACCAGAAATTAAATAATCATTTTTGGGACTAAACGGCATCTCTTGCAAGTCATCAATTAATTCTTGCGTTTGAGCAACAGTCAAATCTTTTGCAAAGAGAATTTCTCCTTTATAAGCAACAACTCCACCATTCTCAGCAACAAAAGCCATTTGATCTTTATATTCTGAAAAAACTTCAATCAAACCAAGTAAAGAACGTCCAGAAGAAGCAGCAAAAAGAAGATTTTTATCTTGAATTTTTTTAATTACTTCAGCGAGTTTTTTGTGATTATACGAATGGTCATTGCGCAGAAAAGTTCCGTCCATATCTGTCGCAAAAAGTTTTAAATTTTGATTCATGACTTCTCCCCCAGTCCACTGTTAGCGCTAACAGTGGATGAAAATGAATTCTGTCAGTAAATTTTACTGACAGAACTGTAAACTTGGTTTACACAATAGTGTAAACGAACTAAATAATAAATTTAATCGGCCCAGAGTGCTTTTACTTTTTCTTGTACTTCCGCATTATCTAAGAAATCATCATAAGTTTCACCAATACGGTCAATGACACCAGATTTACCAAGAACAACAATGTGATTGGCAATAGTATTAATGAATTCATGGTCATGTGAAGCAAAGAGGATTGAGCCTTTAAATGATTTCAAACCATCATTAAGTGCAGAAATAGATTCCAAATCCAAGTGATTAGTTGGGTCATCAAGAACAAGCACATTAGCTCGTTGAAGCATCATTTTAGAAAGCATGACACGAACTTTTTCTCCCCCTGAGAGGACATTGACAGCTTTTAAAGATTCTTCACCTTTGAAAAGCATACGTCCAAGGAAACCGCGAAGATAAGTATTATCATCTTCTTCTTTTGTCAATACAAATTGACGCAACCAGTCAAGAATAGAGTCACTTGTATCAAAATCTTTGGTATTATCTTTTGGAAGATATGAACGAGAAGATGTAACTCCCCATTTAATATCGCCAGTTACGGTCCAATTATCTTCCACATCATCCATTAAAGCACGAAGTAACGTTGTTTGTTGAATATCGTTTTGACCAATAAATACGGTCTTATCACCAGGATTTAAGATGAATGAAATATTTTCGATAATCATTTCCCCTTCAATCGCAACTGAAAGATTTTCTACACGAAGTAAATCATTACCGATTTCGCGTTCTTGTTCAAAACCAACGAATGGATATTTGCGTGATGAAGGAACGAATTCCTCAACTTCAATTTTATCAAGCATTTTCTTACGTGATGTTGCTTGTTTTGATTTAGACGCATTAGCAGAGAAACGAGCGATAAACTCTTTCAACTCGGCAATTTTTTCTTCAGCTTTACGGTTTTGGTCACCTTGCAAGCGAAGAGCAAGTTCAGAAGACTCTTTCCAGAAATCATAGTTCCCTGGGTAAAGTTTGATTTTACCATAGTCAAGGTCAGCCATGTAAGTACAAACATTGTTCAAGAAGTGACGGTCATGGGAAACAACGATAACGGTATTTTCAAAATTAATCAAAAATTCTTCAAGCCAAGCTATTGCTTGAATATCAAGTCCATTGGTTGGTTCGTCAAGAAGAAGAACATCAGGTTTACCAAAAAGTGCTTTAGCAAGAAGGACTTTAACGTGTTCGCCAGAAGTTAAATTGGCCATCAAATCTGTATGTTGTTCAGCTTTAATACCAAGGTTTTGCAAAAGACGAGCAGCGTCAGCTTCGGCTTCATAACCACCCATTTCGCCAAATTCTGCCTCAAGTTCGGCAGCTTTCATGAAGTCATCATCTGTCGCATCAGGATTCATGTAAATGGCATTTTTTTCTTGATTAATGGCAAAAAGTTTTTCATTCCCCATCATCACGACATCAAGTGGTGTTTGGTCTTCGTAATCGTAATGATTTTGACGAAGAACAGACATGCGTTCGTTTGGTCCCATTGAGATGTGACCTGTTGTTGGTTGAATTTCACCGTCCAAGATTTTCAAGAAAGTTGATTTACCAGCACCATTGGCACCGATTAAACCGTAACAGTTTCCCGGTGTAAACTTGATGTTTACTTCGTCAAAAAGCTTGCGGTCAGAGAATTGTAATGAAATATCAGATACTGTAAGCATGTATTTTCCTTTTTTATTGATGAGAATAATTCTCAAATATTTTTCGATAAAGTAGTTTGACTACTTTTGTGCTCAAAAATAAGCATTCTGCCCTTATTTTATCATAAATCTTGGACTTTATAAAGCCCACTTTTTTATAAATCTTGACAAGATTTTCATTCATGTTCTTACAAAAAGATGAAGTTTAGTTTCAATTTAGCGTAATTTTAGCATTACTTAAGTCAGGGTGACTATAATATACTTATTCCAATAAAATTTTTCATAAAGTTTACTCCTAAACAAAAGAATGAGCGGCTGGTTACCGCTCATTTTTTTATTTTTAGGTTAACTTATACATTAATTTGATGATATTATTTGGTATAGGAAGATAAACGTATTGAAAGCTTTGTAAAATAATAGTAAAATTAAGGAGGTTGAAAAAAGACACAGCATCTAAGGAAGAAATTTTATGAAAAAGAAAGTCTACCGTAATACTGCCACTTTTAAATTACTGGCTTGGGGGTCATTCGCCCTTTTTGTTATTTTAATTCTTATTGGTCTATATACCCTAAAAGAGCCACTAATGGTTAAAGGTTATTATTTGATGGGAACAGTTGGCGTCATCTCGTCTGCATTTACAATTGCGAAAGTAACCAGAGATGACCAAGAAGATGATGAGCGTTATAATGAAATGTTCAGAGCAGTTAAACAAGAACAAGAATAAAAAAAGCCCTTTGAGGGCTTTTTTAGATTAAAAAGTAGTATGTGAAACCCGTAAATTTAAGAAATTTCTTCTTAATTAGCCCCTTGTTTTGTAAATTATAAAATTATTAATCATTTACTTTTTAGCCGCACGATTAAGCATAAAAGTAGAGAGTTTACGGAACAATCTTGGATGAGCACGAGCAATATGAACGGCTGCACGATCACCAAAAGCATTAAAGTAACGAAGTTTTGGTTTAGAATCAGTCGCAGCTTTGTAGAAAAGATTGGCCAAATCGAGAGAGGTTGCACTTACAGCAGTACCTGCACCAGAAAGAGCTTTTTGTACTCTGTCAACTAGGGGTTGATAAGCACTATTTTTTTTCAAATTTTTGGAAGCATTGGCCATTGCAATCTCACCCCAACTAGATGCCGTTCCTCCGGGTTGAACAATTATCGAACGAACACCAAAATCAATTATTTCAGCATCTAAAGCATCACTCCATTGTTGAATTGCAGCTTTTGTCGCATGGTAATAACTCCCTAATGGAGTGTAGAGGTCACCACCAATAGAGGAAATATTGATAATTCGGCCAGATTTTTGGGCTCGCATTGTTGGGAGGACCAGTTGAGTCAGTTCTACAGCGCCAAAGAAATTTGTTTCAAATTGTTTGCGAATATTCTCCATTGGGATTTCTTCCGCTGGACCAAATTCACCATAACCGGCATTGTTGATGAGGATGTCGATTTGATGGCTTTGTTTAAGAACTTCCTCAATAAAATTATGATTAGAGTTTGAATCTGTGACATCAAGCTTCATGGCAATGATATTGGGATCGGTTGGAATTTTTTCAACTCGTCGTGCCCCAGCAAAGACTTTCCAACCTTTACTGGCAAAAACTTTAGCTGCTTCGTATCCCATTCCATTAGATGCTCCTGTGATAATAACTGTTTTCATAATTAATCTTCTTTCTTTAGTAAATGAACGTTCATTTAATTTATATAAAGATTATAACTGAATGTTCATTCACTTGTCAAGAGAAAAGTTTTTAAAAAGAAAAAAACTCCTAAACTTGGAGTTTATTTTTTAATAGCATCAACTGATAGTTGAATCATTTGTTCAATTTCAACATTGTCTGGTTCAGTTCCCATTTGTATATGATACATCAGATTGTTCATAATTCCACCAGCAGTCCAGCTAATAAGCAGATTTTGCGAAAGGGGCTTAATTTTTCCAGAAGCTAACAGTCGCTCATAAAGAGCAACGGTAACCTCAGCTCGCTGATTGGAGTAAGCGAGCCCTTGGGGGGCAATTTCACTTGGATTTTCAAGTGCTGCCCGCATAAAAATCGCATGCTTAGGATAGCTTGTCCATTGGTGAATCAAGTGTCTAAGTAATTTTTTGAATTGTTCCAGTGGATCAGAAACAGAAAGAATAATTTCCTCTTGTCCTTCGTCAAGAATGTCTTTAACACCAATCAAAATTTGACTTAACATATCAGCCTTATCTTTATAGTAGACATAAATAGTTGCAGGACTAACGCCCGCTATTTTAGCAACTTTGGCAATTGAAAGTCCGACTAATCCCACTTCTTTAGTAAGTTGAAAAACAGCTTGAGTGATGGCTTCCTTTTTATTTTCATCAATTTTTCTCATAGTCTTATTTTAAGTAAATGAACATTCATTTGTCAAGTGCTTTGAATTTAGTTTCAATTCAGTGTAAGTTTAGTAGGACTTAAGGGAGCTTCGTTATAATATACTTATTCCAATAAAATTTTTCATAAAGTTTACTCCTAAACAAAAGAATGAGCGGCTGGTTACCGCTCATTTTTTTATATTTTTTCTAAGGCTTGTTCTAAATCGGCAATCAAGTCAGTTACATCTTCAATACCAACCGATAATCGAATGGTTCCTTTGGAAATTCCTGCACTAGCAAGTTCTTCGGCATTCAGCTGCTGGTGAGTGGTCGAAGCAGGATGAATGGCCAATGATTTGGTATCTCCAACGTTGGCTAGAAGTGAGAAAATTTCAAGATGATCAATCAAATCACGTGCTTTTTTCTCATCTTTGTCTTTGAGTTCAAAGGTAAAGATAGATCCAGCATCTTTTGGATAATATTTCTGATAGAGCACATGATAGGAATTACTTTCAAGCAGAGGATGGTTAACAAGTTCCACCTTAGGATGATTGTCTAAAAATTCTACAATCTTTTTAGTATTGGAGATGTGACGTTCTACCCGGAGCGAGAGTGTTTCTAGCCCCTGTAAGAAAAGCCAAGAATGAAAAGGTGATAAAGCCGCACCTGTATCACGTAATAAAATAGCTCTAATCCGAGTCACAAAAGCAATTTCACCCAATTCGGCAAATTTAATCCCATTGTAGCTTTCATCAGCTTGTGTAAAATCAGGAAATTTACCATTTGCCCAATCAAAGTTTCCGCCATCAACGATGACTCCACCAATAGAAGTACCGTGACCACCAATGAATTTCGTTGCTGAATGAACAATTACATTAGCACCATGTTCAAATGGTTTAAAGGTCACAGGGGTAGTAAACGTTGCATCAACAATAACGGGAATTCCATGTTTTTTAGCAATTTGACCAATGGCATCATAATCAATCACATTATTTCCCGGATTGCCCAAAGTTTCATAATAAATAGCTTTGGTTTTTTCATCAATCGCCTCTTCAAAATTATTCGGGTCATCTGGATTGACAAATTTAGTTGTAATTCCATATTTTGGTAAAGTGCCAGAAAAAAGGTGGTAGGTTCCACCATAAAGGGTACTTGCGGAAACAATATTATCACCGACTGTAGCGATATTCAAGATGGCATAAGTAATAGCTGCTGAGCCAGAACCAACACCAAGGGCTGCACTTCCACCTTCAAGAGCTGTGATGCGTGCTTCAAAAACATCGTTGGTTGGATTTCCTAAACGTGAATAAATAGCTCCAGGATCTTGTAAAGCAAAACGAGCTTCGGCATGGTCTGAATTGTTAAAAACGAAAGAAGTTGTTTGATAGAGCGGAACGGCACGTGAACCCGTGACAGGATCAGGGATTTGTCCTGCATGGACTTGCAAAGTGTCGAATTTATAATTGTGATTAGTCATAGTTTTTTTCTCCTATTTTTGAAAATTTTAGTTAGTATAAAAAATAGTCGTTAATCACATTCGTTGATTATTCGTCAGCAATTCTTGAACCATAGCTTTCTCCTTTAGCTATAAAACTTATTATAATTATAAGAAATTCAGAAAATTCTAGCGATATGATTTTTTAATGGAGCTGATAGAACTTTTAAAAGTAGAAATAAAAAAATACAACTCAAGGTTGTATTTTTACTGATTGTGCTTTTCAAAGTAACGCATTGTAATAAGAAGAGCTTTACGAAAGATTTTTGGATGTTTACGAGCAACATTTACCATGAATTTATCACCGAAAGAGTGGAGGTAGCGAAGGCTCGGTTTAATCTCTGTCGCAGCTTTATAAAAAACTTCAGCTAAATCAGAAGCTTTAGCACTATTTTTCATAAAACGGTCAAGTCCTGAAGCAACAGAATTTACCAAAGGTTGGTAAGCAGAGTTTGAACTCATATTCTTTTTAGAATTTTCTAGGGCAATATTTCCCCAGCTTGACTGAGTTCCACCAGGTTGAACACAAACTGAACGGATACCAAATTGGGCAACTTCGAGGTCCAAAACGTCAGACCATTGTTGAAGGGCTGCTTTTGTGGCATGATAATAAGCACCAAGTGGCATATAGACATCTCCACCAATTGATGAAATATTAACAATTCGTCCATAATTTTGAGCTCTCATTGTTGGTAAGACAAGTTGAGTTAATTCAACGGCACCAAAGAAGTTGGTTTCAAACTGATTGCGAATTTTATCCATTGGGATTTCTTCGGCTGGTCCGTATTCGCCATAACCTGCATTATTGATGAGGACATCAATATGACCTGCCTCATCTAAAATTTGTTTCACAAAGGCTTGGTTTGATTCAGAGCTAGTAACATCCAGTTTTAGTGCTTTGATGTTGTTTTCATATTGTGGAATTTTTTCAACGCGGCGTGCCCCAGCGTATACTTTCCAACCTCGTTTAGCAAAAAGTTCTGCTGCCTCAAATCCCATTCCATTTGAAGCGCCTGTGATTGCAACAATTTTTTGTGTCATCTCTTTAGAGTCCTTTCAATTTGTCTGTATCTTGTTTTCATGATTTTAAAAGTAATTATACCACTTTAGTAAATCAAAGGCTAAAAAAACTTCCGCGGAGTAAACGGAAGTTTTAGGAGTATTTATGAAAAAAGTTTATTTAGGAGTATGGAAACTATTATACGTTATAATGCTGAAATGAAACTTAAATGAAAAAGAAAATGTTTTTGTATTTTTAGAATCCCTTTTCTAAAAATCAATTCTAAGTATAAGGACCTGATGATTGAGTGATAATGCTAGTTTGAAGCATTCTTAGTAAGAATGTCATTTTTTATAAATGGTTTATAGAATAAATTGTACAGCGTTTGATTGGACTTGCTATCTGAAATAACGTAAAATTGTAGTGAGGAGGACGGTTACAATGAGTAAAAATTATAAAAAAATCCTAGTCGCAGTTGATGGTTCTGAGCAGGCGGAAGAAGCGCTAAAAGAAGCTATTGTCCTTGCAAAAAGAGATAACTCACAGTTATTTGTTTTACATGCGACGGATAAAAACAGTATTTATGCAGCTGGTAACCCAGTTCCTGTGGTTCCTGCACCAGCTATTCCAGTAGTTCCAGCAGTTCCCGTACTTGAAGAAAGTGCAGATAATGAAGCTAAAGAAGTTTTAGACAAAGCTTTGGCAATTATCAATAATGAAGTGAAATTTGAAGAAATTCGAGTTGATGGTTCGGCCAAAAATGAAATTGTCGATTTCGCTAAAGAACATGAAATTGATATGATTGTGATGGGCTCTTCAGGAAAAGGCGCTCTTGACCGAATGTTACTTGGTTCTACAGCAGTTTACGTGGTTAAACATGCACCTTGTAGTGTAACAATCATCAAATAAATTAGATAGATTTCAAGAATCGGCAAGCATTTGCCGATTTTTTTGTATTTTAAAAATAAATTCCTTGACAATGAAATTCTTTTCGTTTACAATTGTAAACATAGAAATGAGAAAGTTGGATTGAACAATGAAAGTTACTTTTAAAACCCTTGATGGACGTACAATGACTAAAGAATTTGCTAGTGTAGATGAATTCGTAACACTACAAAATCGTGAAATTCCGGCAATTGATGATTCAGCGAAAGTTCTTGAAGTTGTAATTTCTGGACAAGTTGAAGAATTTAGTGGAAATGTTGCTGATTTGTATTTCAAACTTAGTAAATAAGAATCTGAAATAGTGAATGGAGGAGGAAAGATGACAGATTATGTTTTTAAGGCAGGTCGTAAAGATTTGGCACCTCTTTTGTTATTACATAGCACGGGTGGAGATGAGCATCAATTAGTAGAAATTGCTGAAATGATTGCCCCTTCACATCCTATTTTGTCAATTCGTGGACGTATTAATGAGCAAGGAGTCAATCGTTATTTTAAACTCCGAGGCTTAGGTGGATTTACTAAAGAAAATTTTGATCTTGAATCTTTAGATGAAGAAACAGACTGGTTGACGGATGAGGTCAGTTTGTTGGCTGAAAAATATGACCTTGACGTCCATAAAATGATAGCTATCGGTTATTCAAATGGTGCAAATGTAGCTTTGAATATGTTTCTTAGAGGAAAAATAAATTTTGATAAAATTATTGCCTTTCATGGGATGCAATTGGAAGACTTTGAACAGACCGTTCAACTTGATGATAAGCATGTCTTTCTAAGCTATGCACCAAATGATATGATTGTTCCTCAGAAAAACTTTGGTGATTTAAAAGGTGATTTGGAAGATTCAGGCTGTCAGCTTGAAATATATGAAAGTTCACTTGGTCATCAATTGACGCAAGAGGAAGTTTTAGCCGCTAAAAAATGGCTTACACAAACAAAATAATTTTGTATTGAAAAAATTTCAGTGCAAAGTAACTAAATAGGAGAAAACAAATGGCTGAATTAACAAAAATTGAAACAAAAATACCTGAAAATCTTACTCTTGGTGGTGTTCACCACGTAACAGCAATCACCTCAAGTGCTCAAAAAATCTATGATTTTTTCACAAATATCTTGGGTCTGCGTTTAGCAAAATTAACAGTCAATCAAGATGACTATGAAACTTATCACCTCTTTTTCACAGAAGAAGATGGGCATGGAGCTGATATGACTTTCTTTGATTTCAAAGATATTCCTAAAGGAAATCATGGAGTTAATAATATTGAACGTGCTTCATTTCGTGTACCGACAGATGCGTCCTTAGATTATTGGACTCGTCGTTTCGACAATGCACACGTTAAACATGGCGAAATTTCTAGTAAATTTGGTCAAAAAACCTTAGAGTTTGAAGATTTTGATGGTCAATTGTATCAATTGATTTCTGACCAAAATAATAGTGGGGATGATTCAAAAGGACGTTCTTGGCAACTTTCTAATGTTCCGCAAGAACATGGAATTACTGGACTTGGACCTGTTTTTGTAAAAGTTGAAAATGCCGAAAATCTTCGGACCATTTTGGAAACAGTTTTTGGCTTCCGTTACGCTGGGCAAGAAGCTGATTTACATCTTTTTGAAGTGGCGAATGGTGGAAATGGAGCAGCTTTAATTCTTCAAGAAGCTGGGGAAAAAGAAGCTTATGCTTATCAAGGTTATGGTACGATTCATCATTTAGCTCTGGGAACAGCAAATCCTGAAACTTTAAACTATTGGATTGAACGCATTAAGGCTTTCCGTTTGCCACATTCTGGTTTGGTTGACCGTTTCTATTTCTCAAGTGAATATGTCAGAGTAGCGCCAGGAGTTCTCTTTGAAATTGCGACTTACACACCAGGGATTGGGGCGTTGGACATGGCAAAATCAGGTCTAGGAGCTGTTGATTCTTATGAAGAAGCTTTAATTACTTCTGGTTTCTGGATTGACCAAACTAAGGAAGAATCAGGTTTATCTTTGAGCTTACCTCCTCATTTATTCCCAGGAGATGAAGCTACAAAAGCAAGAACAGCCGCAAGTTTACGTCCATTGGACACTTCAGATGCTCATCGTGACCGCACAAAAGATGAACTATGGACTGTTGAAAAAGTATTGGAGCACAAAGCTGGAACTCCGGCTGAAACAGTGCAATAAAGGAGAACTGATGAAATCATATCAAGCAAATGAGCTCGACGAAAAAACAGTCTATAAACTTCTGTCAGGCAGTATTGTTCCACGCCCAATTGCTTGGGTGACCAGTCAAAATCTCGAAGGTCTAGTTAATGTGGCCCCCTTTAGTTTTTTCAATGTTGCTTCGTCAAATCCACCACTTTTATCCATTTCGTTTACGGGAAATAAAGATAGTTTGAATAATTTATTGACGACGAAAGAAGCAGTGGTTCACCTTGTGAATGAGGATAATGTGGAGCTAATGAATCAAACGGCAGCACCATTAGCGGAGCATATTAGTGAAGCGGAAGAATTTTCACTTGAACTTGTCCCTTCTCAGAAAGTTCAGGTTCCAAGTTTAAAGGAGTCAAATGTTCGTTTAGAAACTAAATTGTATCATCATTTACCTTTAGGAGAGAGCGGGCATTTAGTTCTTCTTGAAGTTGTCAATTTCTCTTTTGCAGAGGAACTATTGGATGAGGAAAACTTTCATGTCAATCTAAATAAACTCAAACCAGTTGGGCGTTTAGCGGGTGATGATTACAGTACTTTAGGAAATCGATTCAGCCTTTTACGACCTAGATAAATAAAAAAACTTACTGATGATTGGGTCAGTAAGTTTTTGTTTGCTTTCAAAATAAAAAAATAACCCGAAGGTCATTTTTATTATTTAACTTCTTTAAAGATTACGTGTTTACTATCTTAGGTTGTTTGAATCGCTGTAATTCAAGGGTTTTAAAATTTAATTTTATTAATCTATAAAAGGTTGCCATAAAGGTTGCCACGAATTAAATTAGGAAGATAACTCCTCAATTTTGTTAAGAAAGATATTGACTGCATCTGCTTTCTTTTTAGGTGCAAGTTCCGCATAAATATCCATTGTGGTTGCAATTGATTTATGCCCCATCCTTACTTGGAGCTCTTTCCAATTTGCTCCAGCATTAAGCATTATAGAGGCATGGGTATGCCGAAAAATGTGGAAACCATAATCGGGCAAATCAAGATCTCTCAAACGCTTTTTAAGTGTCACTCTTTCATTCCTGTCACACATGTAGTTCCCATAGATAGTTGGAAAAATTAAATCTGATGTTGCAAGGTTATTTTTTTTGAAATATTGATTCATCTCTTCATGAAATTCTTTAAGGTGGTTTAGAGTGTCGAGAGGAACTGGGACGCTCCTACAGCTTGAGTCAGTTTTAGGTGTTGGTTTACAAATTACCTTCCCTTTGATCCCTAGCTTTTTGTTTGCTCTTTTCCACATTAAAGTTTTATTGACCAATATTTCTGAGTTTTTGAAATCTAAATCGTTAATTGTCAAAGCGAGTAACTCATTGATACGGAGTGCAGAACAAAGTAGGGTATCACAAATTATTTTAAATCTCCTGTTTCCTCTACTTTCTTCTAGGACATTGAGAAAATTCAGCCACTTACTTAAATTATCATCAGTTAAAATCATGATACGCTTTTTGTTTGCTTTCGGCTTCGGAGGTATTTTTACGGTTTTAGCTGGGTTAATTTTGAGTCCAAAATTAGTTATACCAAAGTCAAAAATATCTGACAATTTATGAACAATGGCTCCAAAATCCTTAGCTTTCCCCTTTTCAGAATAATTTTTTCCAGAATTTAGAGAGTTTTGCGCATTTAATGCTAGCTCATTCACCCAAATTTGTATATCTGATGGCTCGATTTTATTTGGCTGATACTCTCCGAATCGAGGAATAATGTAAGTACTCAGATATCCTTGAACTCTATTCAGAGTATTCTCAGATGAAGCCCATGTTTCGAAACTAACAAACCAAACTTCGGCTAAATCTTTAAAGTTGGTGATTTTGACTTGCTCTTTTCTTGTTGAACCATATTTTTCAAAATCTAATTTTGCCGTTACTATTTTCCTATCAAGAGCCCTAAGGGTTTTAGCTGTAATTGTCGTTTTTACGGGTTTTCCTGTCTTCGAGTCAATACCAAGATATACACTTTTTTGTGAATAAGAGACAGAACCATCATTTTTAATAGTTTTAGTTACCTTTTTATCGTTATGTACGATTATTTCTTTTTGCATGGAGTAGGTCCTTCTTGTTGAAAAGAAAGAGCTAAGATAGTTGTATAATCCTCCTTTGATGAATATATCTATTTTAGCACTTTTTTCTTAATTGCTTAAAAATGAGATAACATCCTCAATTTTATAAAAAGCTATTCTAGTATTTTCGATTGGAGGTTCTAATCTTTTCAAGCCTATAAGTTCCCATGATTTCAAAGTATTTGGTGATATATTTAATTGTTTTAGAAGTTCTGTTTGTGTCAAGATTGACATAGAATTTTGATGTGAGTTGAGCTGTTTTATCATTTCAATTATAAGTGTTAATTGAATTTCAATTTTTAAAGTAAGATCATTAATCATATTTATTCCTTTTCTGTTAAAATAAAGGAGATAAGTGTAGAAAATACATTTATCCCAACGGACTAGAGTCATCTGACAAGGTTGCCGCCTTAATGTCAGATGGCTTTTTATTGATGGTTTTATCATTGTTTAAAAGTTTAGCAATACAACTCCCAAGAGCCTTATTAAGTGATTTCTTTTCGTGCAAAGGTTTTTCAAGGAACGTTGGTCTCCCATTATTTTTTTTTCTTTCAATAGAATTGACGGTGTATAAGCGTTCTTTTTTTCCTTGAGAAATTTCAATCGTAAGGCTTAATCGACGCATAAACTGATTGAGTTCCTCAGATTCGCTGATTTGATGAAAAAAACTTTGGGGTGAGATTGGGGCAGTAATAATGATAAGATGTGAAGAAATTGTTTTATTATGGTAGCGGGCCGCGCTTTTTGAAATGCGCTCAGGATCTAAGACCTTTAACCAGTTTTCTGCTGTCATACTCTTTGCTCTTAAGTCATCTAAAATAACAATCTGCTCTCCGGTATATTCATCATAAGGGTTCGTTGAAGCTGTGGTATAACTTGTCCAATTTTCACATCCTTTTACTTTAGCCTTGAGGGTTTCGCCCAATGTTTCGGCGAACCTGGATTTTCCTGCATTGGATAAGCCATAAATGTACAAAGTGGTTAGTTTTAGTTCACCAGATTTGATTGCTTTTTTTGTTTCGGCTTCAGCTTTGAGTAAATAGCCCTCAAAAGCTGCTTGGAATTCCATTATATGACGTTGATAAAGAAAGAGGAAGTCAGGGTTTTCAAGAACTTGTTCTCGATTGAGCGCTCCTTCTCGAATGGCTTCTAATAAAATCGGAAGCTGTTCATCTTTTTTCTTTCCTTTGGCGACGATTGCTTGATTCTTCCAGCGCTTACGATGTTCTTCTTCATAGGCCATATAATTGAATGTACCAAAAGTGGAGACTTCTTTAGGGGAATATTGGTATTTTGTCTTATCTTTGGCATGAATAAGATAGGCTAATAAATTTTCCTCGGCATATCGGCCTCGTTTAGCTGTGTCAAGATACTGAGGTTCTAGTCCTAAGGCGAGTGCCACGACATTAATATCCTTTTTCTTTTCAAACTCAACTATGGCATGGATATGAGGAGGTTTTGGGGTGACTTGATCGAGTTGTAAGTCCTTATCGTGGATGATAGAGGCGAACTTGACTAATCCTAAGGGGATAAGGGCCAAAAAGATCTGTTTTTGGAATGCTATGCTATCTTTGAAATCAACGGCGCTAATATCTGGGTTTTGCCAATATTCCTTTTTTAAAAATTGAGTGATATGAAATCTAATATTTTGAATTTGAGTTTGCTGTACCATTAATGCCTTTCTTTAGTTTTAAGTGAAATCACTTTTCTTTTCTATTCTATTAGACTTATGAATTAGACTTCCTTTTTTAGGTTTACTTTCATAATTTTTTATAGGCTTATTTTCTGTTTAAGATTGAGTGGTGGTCCATTTCTACAAGCCCTTGTCCCACCTTCGTATAAGTCTTTTAAATATCCTATCAATAAGTATAATAGTTTTAAAATTATTTTTCGTTTTGATAGGCATTCTTATTGGGACTCCGTGCGCAAGGTGATGGGGGATTATTAATATTCATAGTTATTCTAACCTTTCAAAATAGTCGCAAAAGCTTTGATAAGTGTCGCATTTTCCACAAGATAGGAGGTATAGCCTGTTTCAATACTCGTAAGAGAAGAGTACTCAATTTCAAATAGGCCGGGTGTTGCGAAAGTACTGGCAAATTTATCCTTATCAAAATGCATTCCGAGATCATTCCAGCTTTTCCCTCCAAGAGTTTGACATTTAATCCACCCTTGTTCTTTTTTAGTAGATACTGCAACTACTGCAACGTTAATTTTATTTGTCATTTAATGACCTTTCTATCAGCTTTTTAAGACAATCAGTGTTTGGTCTTTTTAGATGGCTGGTTGCTTGCTTGGCGATTCTGCCAGCAGCACCAGCCTTTAATTTTTATAATTAGCTTGACAATGCCAGCAATGATTCGCATGACGTTCAAAGGAACTAAAACGATAGTTTTCATTCTCATTAGAAATAAATTTATGAATGGCTGGGAGAAGTGCTTCAAGTGCTTCGCTTGTGAGATGATCTCTAGGGATTGGAACAATTACAAAGAGCTTATCGCCTCGAACATCTATGATGATTTTGGCAATTGCTTTGTTTAAAACTCTAATTTCAGGATTTCGTTCTCCTGTCAAGTTTCCCTCTTGTAAATTTTTTCGAACTTCGAGTTGAAAAAAGCGACGCTTTACTTTAGAGCTTTGTCTTCGACTCATAAAAAGACTTTTGTAATTCTGATGATTTGCTAGGCTGGCGATCACAATGCTTGAGAGATAGATCAAAAAGGAGCTAAATGTCAATTTGATAAACAGTGGTAGTAAGGGCTTGAGCCAAGTAATGTTTATAAAATGGATAAAAATTGAAAATGTTAAATTGAGGATGAAAATTCCCCTAGAGCTCCAGATCAAGAAGTAGTACTTCAAAAAAAAGTAGCGCAAATCGAAGTTGTGTGTCTTTGTATTAAAATATTTCATATGTAAAACCTTTCTAATTTAAGGAATATGTTGGTGTTAAGAAGGGAAGAATTGTTGTTTCATTGATTCCTCCATCTGCTACGGCAATGATTCCTGTTCCTACTCGACCGTCATGTGGGACTACAATCCCCGAAACACTACCATCAAATAGAAATTGAGCCGTGGCATCAGAAACCTTTCCAAGGAGTACCGCCATTCCAATTTGTGAGCGAGTTGTACTAGAAATTGAGTCAGCGACGTTGTAGCTCTGCCCTGAAACGCAAAGCCTTACGGAAGTGGCTCTGCCTAAAACACTGATAATATTGATCAACCGGTCAAATGTTTGGATGACAGGTTTTGAGGTTGCTAGTCCTTTTAAAGCAATAAGTTCATCTATAAATATATAATAGGGCTTGAGGATCGTGCTGGGTTGCTCTAATAGAAGACTTTGTCTTTCATAAATTTTATCAACAGCAGTTGCTAGTTCTGCGTTAACAGAATTTAGAAAATCATCTGTGTTCCCTTTTTTGAGAGGGGTTAGACACCGTATCTTTAATTTCTGAGCCATTAATGTCAAATCTGCCATCTTTGGGTCAATGGCTATGCAGTCTGCGAATGAATTGAAAACAGTCATGAGGAAATTAATAAATGTTGATTTACCACTACCAACCATACCTTGCACCGCAATGACAGGGATTTTTGACATGTCTACAAAGTAATTTTCCATTAGTTTTACTTTGTATTGGCTTTGTTTAATGATGAAGTGATCCAAGTTATTGATATGTAGGCGTTGAGGAGTTCCGTTTAAGTATGGATAAGCAAATGCACGTGCTTCTGAGAAATCGACTCCGGTCCGGGCGATTAACTTCATATTAATAGGTTTGATGAGGCTCACTAATGGAAATAAGCCAACATTCAAGGTTTGATAAATATCAAAGTATAAACTTTCAGTCAAAGGGACTGCGGAAGGGGTCTGGATGATGATTAGAATTAATTGTGTTTCTTGATCAATCTCAACTGAGAATCCGTTTGAATAAGTGGAAAGTGCTCCAATCAGTGGAGACATATTCATTAATCGGATGGTGTAATCCTTAAGTGTTTGGATGGAAATTGAACTCATTTTTGTTTCTCCTTTAATAATTTTTTATTAATCTACTAAGTCCATCATAGGGTTTTACCCTTATGATGATCCATACTCTTATTATTTCAAATTAAAATAGGAATATAAAGGGAATTAAATTTAACTATTTATTTAGAAACCGAGAGATATCAGCGTTTATACAAAGAGATATATGGATAATTTATGTAGATATAAAGAAGGGGTAAAATGTGGCTGAATTGATTAGAAAAAAGCATTATTTGTTTTAAAATTCTTTCTTCTCAGTGGAGACATATTCATTAATCGGATGGTGTAATCCTTAAGTGTTTAGATGGAAATTTAACTCATTTTTGTAGCTCCTTTAATAATTTTTTATTAATCTACTAAGTCCATCATAGGGTTTTACCCTTATGATGATCTATACTCTCATTATTTCAAATTAAAATAGGAATATAAAGGGAATTAAATTTAACTATTTATTTAGAAGCCGCGAGATATCAGCGTTTATACAAAGAGATATATGGATAATTTATGTAGATATAAAGAAGGGGTAAAATGTGGCTGAATTGATTAGAAAAAAGCATTATTTGTTTTAAAATTCTTTCTTCTCAGTGGAGATATATTCATTGATCGGATGGTGTAATCCTTAAGTGTTTAGGTGGAGATTGAACTCATTTTTGTTTCTCCTTTAATAATTTTTTATTAATCTACTAAGTCCATCATAGGGTTTTATTCTCATGATGATCTATACTCTCATTATTCCAAATTAAAATAGGAATATAAAGAGAATTAAATTTAACTATTTATTTATAAACCCCGAGATATCAGTGTTTATATAAAGAAATATACGGATAGTTTATGTAGATAAAAGAAAGGGTAAAATGTGGCTTGGTTCGTTTTTATAGCGATTGCTTATTAAGGCTCAGTCACTTTTTAACTCCGCAAAAATTAAATTAATTTACAAGGTTTTTTTACTATGGTATAATTATCTCATCTTATATAAAGAATAAAAAAGGAATCTTTTTTATTATTTACTGATAAAAAACCTTTTATAAAAAGGTTTAAATATATTATATGAGAAATATATAAAGAAAAAGAGAGTGTGGAAAGTGGAAAGTGAGATGTTTACCGTTCCTGAGATAGCGGAAATTGGGTATAAGAAGTTTGAAATTGATACAGAGGATACAGAGGCCTTTCAAAAGCAAATTCGTAAAGTGATAGAAGAGAAAATAAAAAACGGAAACGAAATTTTTCAACCAATTGGTAAAAAGAAGTCAACAAAAAAAGCTAAAAATCCTGCAAGAGCCTATCGTCAAGAGGTTAAGGACTCTATTATTGACGAAGAGCTGTTTGACTACTTGCGGGAACAATCTAAGAAAGATACAATTGAACGTTTTAAGAGCCGCTCAGATTATGATAGCGAAGCTTTGGCCATGAACGCTGACTTTCAGGAATTTATTGAAAAACAAGAGTTCCCAGAAGAAGTAGGACGCTGGGAGGGTTTGACTGAAGCTCATCGTAGAGTAATAGATAAAAGAGCATATATTATTTCAGAAGCACTGTTTGCTTACTTGTCTTCTAATCGATTTTCTTATTCAACAAAAGAAATTTCATCTTTCTTACCAATTTTTGACCCTCTGTTTATAAGAGAAAAACTATTTTTTGAAAATTTTGAATTAGATCTAAAAGGGTTAGTGAGTGACATGAATCATTATGATAGCTTATTCGAATGCCAAGGAGATTTATCGGGGAAGGATCGGCAACTTGAGGATAAACTTAAGGATTGGAAAAGTTATGCTTGGTTAAAAAATAAATGAGGGTTAAGATGGACTAACTTTCAGTCAATTAGGATAAAAAAGAGAAAACAAAAAAGAAGTTCACATCAGATTGATGTGAACTTCTTTTTTATCATTTTTTTATTAAATTGCTCTAATGATTTTTTAATCCACAATATTAATATATAGAATTTTTATTCTTGTATATATAGAAGGTTTAAGATAGAGTTAAGGCGATAATTTTCAGAAAACTTTAATTTTTCTGAAAATAAAGTTGAAAAATTATACTAAATGATTAAACTTATATCTATATTTATACGAAAATTTCTTGTAGTTTAAAGTTTGAAGCCCGTATTTTCACTTGCATTAATAGGTTTCGTTTTATATAATCAATATAGTATTGAAAATTAAAAAAACACCAAGATGGTGTTACTTAAGCAAGTTTTGATTTAATTTTTCAGAAAAACTAAAGTTTTTCTTATAGAAGTTAATAACAAAGAGGGATTATGTTTATGAATGATTTATTTTACCATCGTCTAAAGGAACTAGTTGAATCAAGTGGTAAATCTGCAAATCAAATAGAAAGGGAATTGGGTTACCCTAGAAATTCTTTGAATAATTATAAGTTGGGAGGAGAACCCTCTGGGACAAGATTAATAGGACTATCAGAGTATTTTAATGTGTCTCCAAAATATCTGATGGGTATAATTGATGAGCCTAATGAAAGTTCTGCAATTAATCTTTTTAAAACTCTAACTCAAGAAGAGAAAAAAGAAATGTTTATAATTTGTCAAAAATGGCTTTTTTTAGAATATCAAATAGAGTTATAACAATAATAAATTTTGGGAGTTTTTCTTATTAATATGATGAAAAAAGGAATTTTTGTAATTACTATAGTGATATCTATAGCATTGATAATTGGAGGTTTTTATAGTTATAATTCTAGGATAAATAATCTTTCAAAAGCTGATAAAGGAAAAGAAGTTGTAAAAAATAGCAGTGAAAAAAATCAGATAGACCTTACCTATAAAAAGTATTATAAAAATTTACCAAAATCAGTTCAAAATAAAATAGATGATATTTCATCCAAAAATAAAGAAGTTACTTTAACTTGTATTTGGCAATCTGATTCAGTTATTTCTGAACAATTTCAACAAAACTTACAAAAATATTATGGAAATAAGTTTTGGAACATCAAAAATATCACTTACAATGGCGAAACTAGTGAACAATTATTGGCTGAAAAAGTTGAAAACCAAGTATTAGCCACTAATCCTGATGTTGTTTTATATGAAGCTCCACTTTTTAATGATAACCAAAACATTGAAGCAACAGCCTCACTGACTAGTAATGAGCAACTTATAACAAATTTGGCTAGTGCAGGAGCGGAGGTAATAGTTCAACCCTCTCCACCGATCTATGGTGGTGTTGTGTACCCCGTACAAGAAGAACAATTTAAACAATCTTTATCTACAAAGTATCCCTATATAGACTACTGGGCTAGTTACCCAGACAAAAATTCTGATGAAATGAAGGGGCTGTTTTCTGATGATGGAGTATATAGAACATTAAATGCTTCGGGGAATAAGGTTTGGCTAGATTATATTACTAAATATTTTACAGCAAACTAATTAAGTTATAAATAACAATTATTAAATATTGGAGAAGAAATGCAGGAAACACAGGAACAAACGATTGATTTAAGAGGGATTTTTAAAATTATTCGCAAAAGGTTAGGTTTAATATTATTTAGTGCTTTAATAGTCACAATATTAGGGAGCATCTACACATTTTTTATAGCCTCCCCAGTTTACACAGCCTCAACTCAACTTGTCGTTAAACTACCAAATTCGGATAATTCAGCAGCCTACGCTGGACAAGTGACCGGGAATATTCAAATGGCGAACACAATTAACCAAGTTATTGTTAGTCCAGTCATTTTAGATAAAGTTCAAAGTAATTTAAATCTATCTGATGACTCTTTCCAAAAACAAGTTACAGCAGCAAATCAAACAAATTCACAAGTTATTACGCTTACTGTTAAATATTCTAATCCTTACATTGCACAAAAGATTGCAGACGAGACTGCTAAAATATTTAGTTCAGACGCAGCGAAACTATTGAATGTTACTAACGTTAATATTCTATCCAAAGCAAAAGCTCAAACAACACCAATTAGTCCTAAACCTAAATTGTATTTAGCGATATCTGTTATAGCCGGACTAGTTTTAGGTTTAGCCATTGCTTTATTGAAGGAATTGTTTGATAACAAAATTAATAAAGAAGAAGATATTGAAGCTCTGGGACTCACGGTTCTTGGTGTAACAACCTATGCTCAAATGAGTGATTTTAATAAGAATACGAATAAAAATGGCACGCAATCGGGAACTAAGTCAAGTCCGCCTAGCGACCATGAAGTAAATAGATCATCAAAAAGGAATAAAAGATAGGAGTTCAGGATGGCTAAAAATAAAAGAAGCATAGACAATAATCGTTATATTATTACCAGTGTCAATCCTCAATCACCTATTTCCGAACAATATCGTACGATTCGTACGACCATTGATTTTAAAATGGCGGATCAAGGGATTAAAAGTTTTCTAGTAACATCTTCAGAAGTAGCTGCAGGTAAATCAACCGCGAGTGCTAATCTAGCTGTTGCTTTTGCACAACAAGGTAAAAAAGTACTTTTAATTGATGGCGATCTTCGTAAACCGACTGTTAACATTACTTTTAAAGTACAAAATAGAGTAGGATTAACCAATATTTTAATGCATCAATCTTCGATTGAAGATGCCATACAAGGGACAAGACTTTCTGAAAATCTTACAATAATTACCTCTGGTCCAATTCCACCTAATCCATCGGAATTATTAGCATCTAGTGCAATGAAAAATTTGATTGACTCTGTGTCCGATTTCTTTGATGTTGTTTTGATTGATACTCCACCGCTCTCTGCAGTTACTGATGCTCAAATTTTGAGTAGTTATGTAGGAGGAGTGGTTCTTGTTGTACGTGCCTATGAAACAAAAAAAGAGAGTTTAGTAAAAACAAAAAAAATACTGGAACAAGTTAATGCAAATATATTAGGAGTTGTTTTGCATGGGGTAGACTCTTCTGAGTCACCGTCGTATTACTACTACGGAGTAGAGTAATTGGAATAAATTTTAATCAAATAAAAGACAGAAATTTGTAGAAGAGGAGAGCAAATGATTGATATTCATTGCCATATTTTACCGGGGATAGATGATGGAGCTAAAACTTCTGGAGATACTCTGACAATGCTGAAATCAGCAGTTGATGAAGGGATAACAACTATCACTGCGACTCCTCATCATAATCCTCAATTTAATAATGAATCACCGCTTATTTTGAAAAAAGTTAAGGAAGTTCAAAATATCATTGACGAACATCAATTACCAATTGAAGTTTTACCCGGACAAGAGGTGAGAATATATGGTGATTTATTAAAAGAATTTTCTGAAGGAAAGTTACTGACAGCAGCGGGCACTTCAAGTTATATATTGATTGAATTTCCATCAAATTATGTGCCAGCTTATGCTAAAGAACTTTTTTATAATATTCAATTGGAGGGACTTCAACCTATTTTGGTCCATCCTGAGCGTAATAGTGGAATCATTGAGAACCCTGATCTATTATTTGATTTTATTGAACAAGGAGTACTAAGTCAAATAACAGCTTCGAGTATCACTGGTCATTTTGGTAAAAAAATACAAAAGCTGTCACTTAAAATGATAGAAAACCATCTGACGCATTTCATTGCGTCAGATGCGCATAATGTGACGTCACGTGCATTTAAGATGAAGGAAGCATTTGAAATGATTGAAGAAAGTTATGGCTCTGATGTATCACGAAGGTTTAAAGATAATGCAGAGTCAGTGATTTTAAACGAAAGTTTTTATCAAGAAAAACCAACAAAGATCAAAACAAAAAAATTTTTAGGATTATTTTAAAGGGATTAAATGGAGTAAATAATGGAAGTTTTTGAGGATGTCTCATCACCTGAACCGGAAGAGCATAAGTTAGTAGAATTAAAAAAATTTTCTCACAGAGAGATAATTATAAAAAGAGGGATTGATATTTTAGGGGGATTAGCGGGTTCAGGTTTATTTCTTATCGCGGCTGCATTGCTTTATGTCCCTTACAAAATGAGCTCGGAAAAAGATCAAGGGCCAATGTTCTATAAACAAAAACGCTATGGGAAAAATGGTAAAATTTTTTATATTTTGAAATTTAGAACAATGATTCTTAATGCTGAGCATTATCTAGAGGTCCATCCAGAAATTAAAGCTGCCTACCATGCCAATGGCAACAAATTAGAAAATGATCCACGGGTAACGAAGATTGGGTCATTTATCAGACGACACTCAATTGATGAGTTACCACAATTTATCAATGTTCTTAAAGGGGATATGGCATTGGTTGGCCCAAGACCAATTCTACTTTTTGAAGCGAAAGAATATGGGGAGCGCCTTCCTTATTTACTGATATGTAAACCTGGAATTACTGGTTATTGGACGACACATGGTCGAAGTAAAGTTCTTTTTCCTCAACGAGCAGATTTAGAACTCTATTATCTCCAGTACCATAGCACCAAAAATGATATCAAGCTTCTAGTACTCACAATTGTACAAAGTATTCACGGATCGGAGGCATATTAAAAAATGAAAATAGCATTAGTAGGTTCCAGCGGTGGCCATTTGACACACCTGTATTTGTTAAAAAAGTTTTGGGAAAACGAAGATAGATTTTGGGTCACATTTGATAAAACAGATGCAAAATCTATATTGAAAGAAGAAAGATTTTATCCTTGTTATTATCCCACAAATAGAAATGTAAAAAACACGATAAAAAATACCATTCTTGCATTTAAAATACTTAGAAAAGAAAAACCAGATTTGATTATTTCGAGTGGTGCTGCGGTAGCCGTTCCTTTTTTTTGGTTAGGTAAACTATTCGGTGCAAAGACAGTCTATATTGAAATATTTGACCGGATCGATAAACCAACCTTAACAGGAAAATTAGTTTATCCAGTTACTGATAAGTTTATAGTTCAATGGGAAGAGTTAAAAAAAGTTTACCCTAAAGCAATTAATTTAGGAGGAATTTTCTAATGATTTTTGTAACGGTTGGAACTCACGAACAACCATTTAATCGACTCATTCAAAAAATTGATGAACTTGTACGCGATGGTGAAATCGAAGACGATGTATTCATGCAAATTGGGTACTCAACTTATGAACCCAAATATACTAAATGGGAAAAGGTTATTGGATATGAGACTATGGAAAGATGTATGAATGAAGCGAGTACGATTATTACTCATGGCGGACCATCTACCTATATGCAAGTATTACAACTAGGTAAAATTCCGATAGTTGTTCCACGGCAAATGAAATTTGATGAGCATATAAATGATCATCAACTTTGGGTAAGTAAACAGGTTGTGAAAAAGGGATACTCATTGATTTTGTGCGAAGATGTTGAAGATATTCTCGAAAATATTATTAGTTCCAAAATTTCAGATACCTTACAAAAAACTGTAAATCACAATACTGAATTTATAAAATTATTCAGTGCTGAAATTTCCCAGCTATTTATAAAAAGTGAGAAGATATGATACCAAAAGTAATACACTATTGCTGGTTTGGAGGGCAACCTTTACCAGAATCTGTGCTAAAATGTATTGAAAGTTGGAGAAGGTTTTGTCCAGATTATGAAATAAAACAATGGTCTGAGGAAAACTATGATGTAAATAAAATTCAATATACAAAAGAAGCGTACAAAAAGAAACGTTATGCTTTTGTCACGGATGTTGCAAGGCTTGATATCATTTATAGTGAGGGGGGCATTTATCTTGACACTGATGTTGAACTGATAAAACCTTTGGATGATTTGCTTGTCAATCAAGCATATATGGGAATGGAAACAGCTGGTCGTGTAAATACCGGCCAAGGATTTGGAGCTATAAAAAACCACCAAATAGTTAAAGCAAATTTAGAGGTTTATGCTGAACTTGAGTTTGATGGTACGACTACTTGTGTGACTTACACAACTAATTTGTTAAAAAGATTTGGTTTACAAAAAAAAGATATTAACCAGGATTTACAAGGAATAACTATCCTTCCGACAGATTATTTATGTCCATTAAGTCTTGAAACTAGGAAATTAGTAATTACAGAAAATACATTTTCTATTCATCACTATGATGGTGGTTGGAAAAAAGGAAAAGATAAATTTTTATCTCTAAAAATTAAAATTCGACGCTGGATTGGTGATAACTTTTATGAGTCGATAAAAACGAAGTTGAAGGGATAGTAGTATTGAGTAACACAGGAATAAAAGTAACTAATAACCAAATACTAATAAGAAAAGTAACAGTTATATTTTTGCTTTTTTCAGGAATTTGGGTAGGAGCTGCAACAAGTTTTTTTGAGATTTCTTTAGTGTTTTCTGTATTAGCTGGTATTATAAGCTCAAATTTACTAGAAAATGAATTTGTTCCGTATTCAGTTATTTTAATACTGGTTTTTCAAAATTTATTGATAGGTACTGGGTCTCATTTAACAGGGAATCTGTCAGGTTTAACTTATCTCACTCAAGTTCCAATGGTTTTTGTTTGGACTATTAATCTCTGTTTGAAAAAGGTAGATAAATTATCTAAAGTTGATATTTCTTTTATAGTTCTTATGATATTTTCTTTGTCATCTTTGGCATTTGGACGAGGGCCAATTCAGGCAATTATTTCGAACTTAAGAGATTTATCGACATTTTATTTTACTTATCGTATAGGTAAAAGATTTATCAAAACTGAAGAAATATTTGCGAGGTTTATAAAGAAAATTCTTTATTTAGGAATATTTGTAGTTTTAATTGGTATTATCTTATACTTAGGAGGCTATCCTCTAAACAAATTTTTGGGAATAGATGAAATTTACTACGCTAAGGGGGTAACTACTTTACTTAATAATTTTGATGGCAGATTTGGATCAGATGTATTTGGAATTTCCGTAACACGTATGGGATCAATTTATTTTGAACCAATAAATTTGGGGTATTTAATATTTTCTATGCTGATTATATCCTTTATTTTCTTTAATACCCAAAAATTAAAATATATAAATTTATATAGACTGATTTTATTGATAGGTGGAATGTTAACTTTTGGGAAAGGTGCTATGCTTCTAGCTATAGGGGTGATGGTTGCAGGTATCGGACATAAATTATTTTTAAAATTCTTTCCAAGAAGTAATGAAATGAATGTTTTTAGAAATCTTTTTATATTGTTAACTATTATTATGTTTATTGGTGGAAATTATTATTTCAAAACTTTTGGAGGAGCTGTAGGGAATCACTTTTATGCAATCCAAGGTACATTGGATAGTATAAGTCATCGACCAATTGGTTTTGGATTAGGTGTGGGAGGAAACGCCTCAGCAGTATTTACAGGGGGAGAACTTGATTTTACTACTGGATCAGAAACAGCCTTATTATCATTTGTATACCAAATAGGTGTACAAGGTGCTATTGCTTTAATATGTGTATTCTACTTTATGAGTAAAGAAGTGTTGGAAAAAGTACAGAAGAATTCACAATTCAAAAATAGATTTTTATTTTATGTTCCAATGATATTGATTTTTGTTAGTATATATCAAGCTAATACATATACCCCACAATGTATAACGTTGTTAATGATTACTTTGGGAGGATTTGTAGGAATGAGAGACAGTAGAAGGAAAAAATATAATGGTTAAATTTTCTATAATTATTCCAGTATATAACTTAGAAGATTATTTATATCGCTGTTTAGAATCTGTTCTCAATCAAGATTATAATGATTTTGAGATTATACTTATTAATGATGGTTCAGATGATAATTCACTTAATATTATCGAAGAATTTAAAAATCAATATTCTAGTAAAATAAAAGTAATTTCTCAAGTGAATCAAGGAGTATCATCAGCAAGAAATAAGGGACTTCAAGAAGCTGAAGGGGAGTATATAATTTTTATAGATGGGGATGACTACATTGATAGTAATCATTTAAGTAATATTCTTGGATATATAGGAAAATCAAAAAATTCCTTTATTCTAAATAGTCTATTTGTAGAGACCGGGGAAACTACTTGGGTTATTCCCAAAGCAAGTAAGAATTATGATTGTAGTTTTTATGGAACTCTTATGAATATTTTAGATAATCATAGATATCAAGGCTTTTTGTTTAATAAAATATTTAGTAATTCAGTAATAAAAAGTAATGAATTGAAGTTTAAAGAAAATTTATATTATGCGGAAGATACGGAGTTTGTTATTCGATACCTTTTGGAGTTGCAAAAGAGAGAATCGGATTTAGTTGCTAATATAATTAATTCTCCAACATATCATTATGTTCAAATAAAAAGTAGTGCTACTCACCAATTTAATATCAGACAATTTTCTCTAGTAAATTCTATGGAGGAAATTCAATGTAATCTAGAAAAAATGAAATCAATAAATAAAGAAGTTTTGTATGTAGTACAATCAAATTTAATTCAGTCAGTATTGAAAATGATAAGATTATCTAGAATAAATGGTGTAGAATGAACATTTGGAAGATTCATTAGATAAAATCGTAACAAATTCATGGGATAATATTGAAACTATCTGGAAATCTCAAAGAAAGATTTACTCTAAGGTATTTTTAACACTAAGAATTATTCAGGAAAAAGTTAAGGGTAAGAAAATCAAATAGATAGCAACTATTATGAAGTAAGTTGCTATCTTGTAGTTTGGAGAATAAAAATGAAAATAGGAATTGTTACTTGTGGAGATTATTGGAATTACGGAAATCGACTCCAGAATTTTGCTTTAAAATATATTATAGAAACGCACCATTCTAGAGAAGTTATTTCAATTATTGGGGAACAACAAACTAGAGGAAGAAAAAAACTATCAGGGATACAGGGATTACTTCGACTTTTCAGTATTAATAAAAGGCAAAGGTTAATGGCGAAGGCGAAAAGAGGAATAAAATTTCTAGAGTTCTCAAACATTTATTTGAATGAGCAACACTTTTCCGATGAAGTAGAAGAAATCATTGTGGGGTCTGATCAAGTTTGGAATCCTACATGGTTATCAGATAAAGAATTTGAATATTTTTTATTGAATCCGTATGTTGGAATAAAAAAAATCTCTTACGCAGCAAGTATTGGGGTTAAAACGTTAGATAAAAAACATCAACAATTTATGAAAAAATAACTTTCTAAGTTTGAACATATTTTAGGTTTGTAATTTTATTTCCAGTATTGATAGTAATAATGGATCAGAAAGAGGCTAATAAAGTAATAGAAAAGGTGGCATAGTGAGTATTAATAAAACAGAGATTGAGGAATACAAAGTATCCGTTATAGTTCCTGTTTACAATGTAGAGGAGTATATAAGAGAGTGCATCAAATCTATTCAAGCTCAAACTTATTCTAATATTGAAATTATTGTTATTAATGATGGAACAAAAGATAAATCAATTGAAATTATAAAAGATCTTATTAAAATGGACTCTAGAATACGGGTTATTTCACAACCAAATCAAGGACTGTCCGCAGCTCGAAATACGGGGATTGAAAATGCGACTGGTAAGTATGTGGCTATGATTGATTCTGACGACAAAATAAAACCTAACTTTATTGAACATCTTTATACACAAGCAGTTAAATTTGATGCTAATATTGTACGAGGGTCATTTAGAGACTTTGATGGAAATATTCCAGATGGTTGGATTTCCGACTTTACAACAGACCAAAAATTAGGATTAAATGTATTAAACGAATTTTTAGATAATAACACATCATTTGTTGTATGGTCAAGCTTATATAATATCGATTTCTTAAACACACATAATTTACGATTCATTCCGGGTATTTTACTCGAAGATGGTGACTTTACAACCCGAGCATATTTAAAAGCTGAAAAAGTTGTTACAACAGATTACATGGACTATCAATATAGAATCCGCCCTGGAAGCATTTTAACATCAAATAATGCAAAACGTATGTCAGAATCTGAAGAAATTGTAATTAGGGAATTTTTGAAAAAACTTTCAATCACAAAAAGTTCTAGAATTCGTAATGTTTTACAAAAAGCTATTTATTCATTTATGCGAGATTGGACTCGGATATTAACAAAGAATCATATAAAACTAAATAAAAATGTAACTTGTTTTGACGAAGCATTACAATCTACAAAATCTATCAGAGCGGCTAGACCGTTTAAAGAGCGGCTTAAATTTAATACAAAAGTTGCAATTATTAAAATTAAAAACCTTAAAAAATAAAAAAATTACATATTTAAAAAGAAAGCTATAACACATATTAAACCCATTTTTTAGATTTGTTGCGTTGTTACCAATATTACATTTTTTGTTGGTATTGAGAATAAAAGAGTACAGAGTAATTGAACAAAAGTTCCAATATAGAAATAGAAAAAAATTTGTAGATATGGATCATTAAGTAGTGTGATATATGAAATTCATGAAGTTTCCTGACTCAGGCATATATATCATAATTCTTATGTGTCTTAAAAAATATACTGAAATAAAGTTAAGAAAGTGAAGAATTATATGGAAATTAAGTTAATTATTTATTCAAGGGAACAGCACAATGCACAAATTGTTACAGGTTTTAAATTACTAGAGCAAAGAGGTGATATTAGTCCATTAACTATTATAAAGAGATATAGTTTATCAGATAAAATGCCAAATGAACACATCATAGAATGTATACTTAATGAAAAAATAAAGATTGTTTATGATAATCATGACGGATTTTATTTTAGTAATTATAGAAGAAAGAGACAAATATAATAAATATATAGAAAGTGTAGATTACTATTTTCAAAGAAGCTATAATCAAGAAGAAAACTTGGGCCTAAATGAGCCTTATAAAATATTTCCGTTAGGATTGAATTATTTTGTAACTTGCCATGGAAATCCATTAACAAAGATTGATTTTAAATCAAAAAACTTGCATGATTTTTTGGCATCGATTCAAAGATACAGTTATGCTAAACAAATTTATCCTGAAAAGTTTGAAGAGAGAGCTTTAGCTTCAAGTGAACATCCCAAAATCTTGTTCTTAACTAGAACTTGGGAAAACTTGCCTAAAGAAATTAACGAATTTAGAGCCTCATGCATTCGCTTGTTAAAAAAAATTAGGTAAACATGTTATTGCAGGATTCAAACCTACAGCATATGCAAAAGTCAATTTCGAAGATTGACTTGTTCCAAATATACTTACAAGAAGGAAAAATTATCTTCAATTGGTCAAAGAATCTGATATTTGCATAACAACAACAGGACTTCATAGATCAATTGGGTGGAAATTTGCTGAATATGTAGCAGCAAGTAAACCTATAGTGACTGAAAAAATGAATTACTCACCGGGGGCTGAATTAAAAGCAAATACAAACTTCCTTGAATTTGATACGAGTGAAGGGTTAATTAATCAAGTTATGAAGTTAATTAATAATAAAAAGCTGCTTAATGATATGAAAAGTTCAAATGAATCCTACTATCATGAGTTTCTTAGGCCCGATATAATGATTTTTAATTCATTAAAAAAGTGTTAGAAACTCTTAAAAATTAAAGAACTAATAAAATAAATGATTCCAAGTGATTTTTTATATAAGATTACGAAATAACTATTATAATATCAAGTATTTTTGAAGTTTAATTTGGATACAAATTTTAATTATTTATACCTGAATTTCTAGTTAAAATCTCGAAATAAGCAAAAGAAAACAGATTTTGCTATTCTCATCTTAAACCTACTAAAGAATGAGAGCAGAGCCAGAATATATACAAAACCTGTCTAACGTTGATTTTAACACACTTCCAAAGTTTTTGTATATTTGTTACATACATACGAATCACTTTATCAGACACACGTCTCTAATTCTATCAGGAACCACATAAATACTGCCTTGATGATTCAAGCTGACATGGTTTTGATAGCTTGTTATCTCTGGGGGCTTCATTTATGTGAAACCATTAGAGCGAAGCACCAACTTGCGTGTAGTCTGTTTTCTGATTTCCCTGAGTATTCTCGTTTTGTTCGCCGTTGTAATTACTTTTACCTTGTGTTCAACTGATGAGACAAGCTTTTGCCTTTCATGAAGTTCAAGGGGTTGAAGTTGTCTATCATTGACAGACTCCCATTTCAATACGCCAACCGATTCGTAATCTCATAAGTCATGTGCTTTCTGACTATGCTAATATTGAATATAATGCCACAAAAGGCCAGTATTTCTAAGGTTGTAAGTGTTATGCACTAGTTTCAGAAGGTGGTTATCTCTTGAATTACGTCATCAGTGAAGTAAGCAAATCAGACGGTGACTGAGTGAATGCTTGAAAGCATATCAATTACGACGGCGCTTGGAGATAAAGGTTACCTCGGTTTAGCATTGCATGATAGATTAGCACTTCAAGGGGTTCAGCTCATTACACCAGTACGTAAGAACACGAAGCAAAAGCGAAGTCCTTTTCCGAACTTTTCAAAACGAAGAAAAGTCATTAAATGTATCTTTTCATTTTTAGCAAATCTTGGGATTGAGCGGTCTAAAAGTCGCTGAATTCATTGTTTTTAACTGAGAATAGAGTTGATTATCTTGGCTTATTCATTACTTTTGAAGCACGATAAGTCAGTTAAGCCAATGACTTTCGGATATTCTATTGGATTCAAGGCAATGGAGGCAATTAACTAGCAATTCGGGTTATAATTAGTTTTTTCTCATTTAAAATATAAAAAGTATATATTTTTAAAACTAGATTTTAAAAACAAACGATAAATCACAAGTAAAACAAAAAATATTAAGATAACAAAATTTGGATGCATTAGTAGGAGAAGTTACGTATTTTTATAATAGAAAGTAATAACATAAACGGATCTAATTGATTTTATTAGTATTCAAAAAGTGTGACATATATTAAAAAAATTTGAAATTATTAATATTTTAAGATTCCAAAAAAATTGGGCGCTTAATATATATTATTTTCTCATCTATAATTAGATGTAAAAAATATGAATAGTAAACTTATTATAATAAATATTAGTAGAGGTGGTAGAATATGAAGAGAAAGTTAAGTATACTTATTGCAGTCCCTAAATCGTTTTTAATATCTTGGAAACTTTTTGGAATGAAAAAAGCAATGCATCTTCCATTCATAGTGGCAATTGGTTTTTCCATTAAAGCAAGGAAAGGTCAGGTGATAATTAGCTCAAATAATAGAATTTTGTTAGGATTTGAAACATGGAAGGCGCCAAGTAAAAATTGTGAGAGCAGTGTTCAAATCGATGATGGGGTAATCATATTTAAAGGGGGGGCAAAATTTAGTAGTGGTTCCTGTATTAAGGTTGACTCTGGAGGAGAGTTGGTCATTGGTGATAACTTCGAATCATCTCGTAATGTATTTATTTATGTGAGTAAAAGTATAGTTTTTGGTGATAACGTATTGGTTGGTTATAATACTTCAATCAGAGATGATGATGGACATGGAATTATGACAGATTGGATTAATAGGAAAAGAATACCTGTAATTATAGGAAATAATTGTTGGATTGGTTCTCAATGTCATTTGTTGAAAGGAGTCGTACTTATGGAAGGAAATGTGGTAGCGACTGGCAGTATTGTAACATCGTCGATCAACTCACAGATTAATAGTATAATCGGTGGAGTTCCCGCAAGAATTATCAAAAATAATGTACGTTGGAGCAAGTAATTGAAAATATTAAAAAATTTATTGATGAATAGTAGTTATCAATTACTTTTGGTAATAATCCCGATGATTACTACCCCTTATATATCTCGTGTTTTGGGCGTTGACGGAGTGGGCTTAAATACACTTACTGCCACAATTGTGCAATATTTTACTATAATAGCTGTTCTTGGAACGAGTATTTATGGGGCAAGAGAAATAGCTTACCATCAGAACCAAAAGAGAGAAAGAAGTAACGCATTTTGGGGAATCACTTTTATTAGTTTTATAATGACATTATTCTCTATAATATGTTTCCTAGTCTTTATTCTATATTATAAAAAATATGAATTAGTTTTCTTATGGCAAGGGATTGCTATTTTATCAGTTTTTTTTGATATTTCTTGGTATTTTAGAGGAATTGAAAATTTTAAAATTATTATATCTTGGAATGGTTTAGTGAAAGTAATTACTTTAATACTAATATTTATTTTTGTACGAAATCATAATGACCTGGTTGCTTATATTATTATTTTATCATTGGGAACACTATTTAGTAATATGATTTTATGGTTTTATTTAAAAAGTGAATTATATAAGCCAGAATTACGAAATTTAAACATAAAAAAACATTTTTATGGATCATTTGCTCTATTTATTCCAACAATAGCAGTCCAAGTATATACAGTAGTTAATAAGAATATGATTGGAGTGATGGATTCTATTAATAGTTTAGGACTGTTCAATCAATCAAATATAATAATCCAAACTGCATTAGCTGTTGTTAGTACTTTAAATGTTGTAATGCTACCAAGAACTTCTCTATTATTTTCAAAAGGGGATCTGGTAGGAGTTCGTAGAAATATTATAAAAACATTTAATATAGCAATTAGTATAGCAGTACCTGTAGCATTTGGGCTAGCAGCAATATCATTAAAGTTCGCTCCTTTCTTTTTAGGAATACAGTTTAGAATGGTTGGTTTAATAATGTTAGTTGAGTCTCCTATAATTATTTTTATAACAGGGTCTAATATTGTAGGAGGACAGTATTTAGTAGCAACAAATAAAACTTATATATTCAGCATATCTGCTATAATTGGGGCAGTTAGTAATGTGGCTATGAACTTAGCATTCATTCCAACTTTGGGTGTTATTGGTGCTACAGTGGCTCTGGTATTGTCTGAATTATTTGTAATTTCATATCAACTTTATAGTATAAGGAAGGAAATACCAGTACCAGATCTTTTTCATGGTATATGGAAGTATATAGTAGCTGGTAGTATTATGTTCGTTGTTGTTCTTAGTCTAAACTTTTTATTAGAAATGAATATTCAATTATTACTATTACAAGTATTTATGGGGATATTATCCTATGTATTATTGAATAAATTATTTAATACTTATCTATGGGTAGAAGGAGTTGTTTTTTGGAAAAAATTTATAGCAAAAAATTAACTCAGATTTCTAATTATTTAACTTTTTAATTTATGTTCTTTACTATAGCTAGTTTAATAAAAAAATTTGCTAAAAATTTGGAGCAAGGTATTATAAAAATTTTAATTAAAATTTTTATATTTAAAAAACTAAAGAATACTAAAAGTAAACCTTATACGAGAGATTTATTTGGTCGTGACTAAACAACAATTCTGGAGGAAAAATTGGAACGAAAAAAAAAGTGTAAAAAGAGTAAAAAGAGCATCGGGGTGATAATTATACCTATCTTAATTTTTATTACCCTTATAGGAGCAGGGGCTTATGCCTTAAGATATTCACTTATTCCTACTGAACATACGAAAACAAATAGTTCGGATCAACCGACCAAAACTTCGGTTTCTAACGGTTACGTGGAGCAAAAAGGTGAAGAAGCTGCTGTGGGTAGTATAGCACTTGTAGATGACGCTGGAGTACCAGAATGGGTTAAAGTTCCCTCAAAGGTAAATTTAGATAAATTTACTGATTTATCTACGAATAATATCACTATTTATCGAATTAACAATCCGGAAGTCTTAAAAACAGTTACCGATCGTACGGATCAACGGATGAAAATGTCAGAAGTTATAGCTAAGTATCCTAATACTTTGATTATGAATGCTTCCGCTTTTGATATGCAGACAGGACAAGTAGCTGGATTTCAAATTAATAATGGAAAGTTGATTCAAGACTGGAGCCCAGGTACAACGACTCAATATGCTTTTGTCATTAACAAAGATGGTTCGTGCAAAATTTATGATTCAAGTACACCTGCTTCAACTATTATTAAAAACGGAGGGCAACAAGCCTATGATTTTGGTACTGCAATTATCCGTGATGGTAAAATTCAACCAAGTGATGGCTCAGTAGATTGGAAGATCCATATTTTTATTGCGAATGATAAAGATAATAATCTCTATGCTATTTTGAGTGATACAAATGCAGGTTATGATAATATAATGAAATCAGTGTCAAATTTGATGCTCCAAAATATGTTATTACTTGATAGTGGTGGTTCAAGTCAACTATCTGTCAATGGTAAAACGATTGTTGCTAGTCAAGATGATCGAGCCGTACCGGATTATATTGTGATGAAATAAAAATAAAAGAACCTCTTGGTTCTTTTATTTTAGAGATTTATCAAAAAGGGTTTTGACTGAGTCTAATTCTGTTTGAGAAACGACCTTAGCTCCATTTTCATCTGTTGTATGTAGATTGAGCTTGCTGGTATTCTTTAGAGCCTTATTGTAGCTCATAACGATCGTTTTAGCATCATTGAAACTTATATTGGTTTTAACAGTGTTTGAAAAAGCATAGAGAATTTCTCGATAGTAATTGAAACTTTCAAGTTTTTTCATATGAGCAATTTTTTGAATATTTCCGTAGAGTTCCATTGAGACATTTTGAATCCGAGTGATTGAAGCATCCAAATCAGTATCGTCAATTTGTGTCATATAGGCTTGGACTTGATCAGCAGTTTGTAAATTAACAGTTCCTTGTTTAAACTCATAACCTTCAGCATTGAATGCCTTTGGATTTTGCATGCTGATTCCACCAGTGGCCTGTACAAGTGATCCCATTTTATTGACATCGATCTGAATTACTTTGTTAATGGACACATTCAATAGGTCTTTAACCATCTGGAAAATTCCATCATCTCCATTCGTATTGTAAACTTCAGTGATTGTTTTTTGATTAGGCATTGTCGCAAAAACTGGGAAGTTCATGAAAGTAGTTTGATTTGTCTTTACATTCGTTGAAGCTAAAACAGTAGCATAAGCTGTATTTTTAGAATTATTTTTACCAGTTGCAATGATAAGTGTGGTGAATGTTTTAGACTTTTTTAAGTCGATACTTGTTGTTTTAGGGAAATTTTCATATGATGTTGAAAATGTTGATTCAACATTTCTATAAGCGGCGTAGGCTATAGAAGCAACAGCGATAATTACTAATACAAAAATAATTGAAATAACTTTTAGTAGTGTGTGTTTTTTCTTACGATAATGACGCCTCTTTTTTTGATTCATGGTATCTCCATATATATATTATATAATATACCTTAAATTATACCATATTTAATAACAAATTTAAATGTAAGAATAGTGATGTTACCTTAAAGCTTAGAGGTGTATTGTATAATTTAGACAAAGGACAAAATCATGCAAAAGAATTTAAAGAAACCTTTATCGACTTCTACCATTCTGGGCAATCCATCACTCAGCTTTCTAAAAAATACAACGTGACTCATTCAACGATTTATAAATCGATTGACCTCTAATGTCCAATGAAGAATCACTCTCAAAAGCTGATGCTCTAGAATTTAAAATATGATATCTCAAATTCAATCAATTTTTATAGTATCTGTTATTTTAAATACAAAATAAAAGTAGATAGAGTTAATTCTATCAACTTTTATAAGCATTTATTTACGCTGGACTCTTTCTTTTCTCCATTTTATATTTTCAAAAAAGGTTGCCAAAAAGGTTGCCATAAGATTTATTTTTAGTGAAATGTATTGAAAGTAAAAATCTTATAAAATCACTAAAAATCAAGGTTTTACAAGTCTATTGACGTGTAATGAAACCTTATTTAACCTCTTTAAAGATTACGTGTTTACGCAATTTTTTAGAGTATTTTTTAAGTTCCAATTTGTCTGGAGTGTTGCGTTTGTTCTTTTGAGTAAGGTACAGACGTTCACCAGATTCTTTGTGTTCAAGTGTAATATTTACGCGCATGATAGTCCCTTTCTATAACTTTTGTCGAATTATTTAGTGTCGCGAACTTTGCGGCCTTTGTAGTAGCCTTTAAGTGAAACGCGATGTGAGTGACGGTAGTCACCAGTAGTTTCGTCAAAAGTAACAGTTGGAGCTGTCAATTTGTAATGTGTACGACGACGGTTTTTCTTTGCTGATGAAGTGTGACGTGCAGGTACTGCCATTGTTTTTTTCCTCCGTAGAATTTTATCTCGTTCTTGCAGAGTGCAAAAACGTACTTTATTAGTATAGCATAAATTTTCAGAAATGCAAGTTTTGTAAAGTAAAATTACTTGACAAATTTTTGCAAACCTTTCTGTCAGTAAAATTTGAGTAAGCAAAAGTACTGACAAATATCTTTGACAACTAAAATGATAGGGCCTTTAGCGCAAATTTGATAAAATAGAAGTAACTTAACAGATAACTTAAAAATTTAAGCTCAGCTTCGAAAGAATCAAAGCGGCGTAAGGAGAAGACAATCAGGTCGTAAAAACTCCTCACAAAGCAGGGCAATGTTCTAGGACAATTAAATTTTTAAGGAGAAATGAATGAAGAACTGGAAAAAACTGATTCTTGTTTTTGTCATTGCAGGCGTGGCATTGATTGCTTACTTTGGCTTTAATCAACCTTTTTTAGCACGCTTGATTGTTACAATTGCTGGGGGAGTCTTGGCTTTCTCAATGCTGATTGAAATGATTAAAACTTTACGGTCTGGCTCTTATGGTGTTGACTTATTGGCCATCACGGCCATTATTGCTACTTTACTAGTGGGCGAATATTGGGCCTCTTTGATTATTATTCTCATGCTTGTTGGAGGTGAGAGTTTAGAAGACTATGCAAATGGTCGAGCTCACCGAGCTTTAGCTGCTTTATTAGATAAGTCGCCTGATATTGCTCATGTGCAAAAAGGGGATAAGGTGGTCGATTTGCCGATAGACCATGTGGAAGTCGGGAGCCATTTATTGATTAGACCGATGGAAATTATTCCAATTGACGGGAAACTTATTTCTGAGGCAGTGGTACTTGATACGGCGTCATTGACGGGTGAAACCAAGCCGAATGAATTAGTAAAAGGTGATCCTGTTCTTTCGGGTGCTATCAATGGGAATTCCAGTATCCAGATTGAAACTACGGTGATAGCGGCAGAATCACAGTTTCAAAAGATTGTAGAACTGGTTAAAGAAACGGAGAAAACTCCAGCTCAATTTGTACGTCTGGCTGATCGTTATGCTGTTCCTTTTACAATTATTGCCTATCTTATTGCAGCAGTTGCTTACTTTATTTCTGGTGACCCAGTACGAATTGCGGAAGTCCTAGTGGTTGCCAGCCCTTGTCCATTGATTTTGGCAGCCCCTATCGCGTTTGTTTCGGGAATGAGTCGCTCTAGTCAAAATGGAGCTTTAATCAAAAATGGAACAGTCATCGAAAAATTAGCAAAAGCTCGGGAAATATTTTTAGATAAAACAGGTACAATTACTGAGGGGACAATTAAGGTTGACAGCCTAAAACCAATAGAAACGGTAGATGAAGTAGAACTTTTACAGTTGGTTTACACAGTTGAAAAATCAAGTGGTCATATTTTAGCAAAAGCTGTTGTTGAATATGCTGAAAATAAAAAGGTTCAACCATTAAAATTGACCTCTTTAACTGAGGTTGCTGGACTTGGTGTGATTGGAGAAATCGAAGGTCAAGAAATTAAAATTGGCCGAAGTTCGTTTGCTTTTGCACCTGAAAATCTCAACTATGAAACAGCATTTTATGTGAGTAAAGCAGGTAAATATATTGGGGCGGTCACATTCTCTGATACTTTAAGACCAGAAGCTAAAGAAACAATTGCTCAGATGAGAAAAATTGGTCTTGAAAAGATTACGATGTTGACGGGTGACAATCAACTTGTTGCTGATAAAATTGCGAGCACTGTTGGAATTGACAATGTTTATGCAGGTTTGATGCCAGATGAAAAATTAAAATTTATTAAAAATGCGACGAATAGCCCAGTAATTATGGTTGGCGATGGAGTTAATGATGCTCCAGCTCTAGCCACAGCAGATGTTGGAATTTCGATTGGTGTGGGCTCAGGTACAGTTGCAAGTGAAGCGGCCGATATTGTTCTATTGCAAAATGACCTTAGGAAAGTGACGACATCTATTGAAATCAGTCGTGATACGTTAAAAATTGCTAAACAGGCGGTCATGATTGGGATTATCATTTGTATTATTTTGATGTTTATTGCAGCTCTGGGAGTGATTCCAGCTGTGATTGGAGCTTTGTTCCAAGAGATCATTGATGTTGTTTCAATTCTCTATGCGCTTCGGGCTTTAAGAGGATAAAGAAAAAATTTACTGACAGAGGACTTTTAAGCATTCCGTCAGTAAATTTTTTTTATTTTTTTAGTAATTTTATTAGATGTTCCAGTTCATCAAGATTATCAAAGTGAATGGATAAATTCCCTTGATATTTTTTATTTGCTTGAATCTTGACCCTATTTCCCAATTTTTTCATCAGTTCTTTTTCAGTTTCGTCAGTAAAAAGATTGATATTTAATTTACTGACAGATTTGTCAGTAACTTTTTCTTCGCCATAAATAATAGCTTCAAGTGCTCTGACATTGAGCTGCTCTTTAATTATTTTATCAACGAGCTCTAATTGTTTTTTAGGATTTTTTTCAGCTAAAAGTGTTCTAGCGTGAGCAGGTGAAATCTCTCGATTTTCAACATGCTTCAAAATTGTGTCAGGCAAACCAAGCAAACGAATAAGATTAGAGACATAAGACCTTGATTTTCCAAGGGCCTTAGCAATTTGATCGTGGGTCATTCCCAATTTGTCAGCAAGTTGTGCCAAACTTTTGGACTCTTCTAGTGGATTGAGATTTTCTCTCTGCAAATTTTCTAAAATTGAGAGAGTCATCATTTCTTCATCAGAATAGCTTCTAATAATTGCTGGTATAGTTTCTAAACCAGCTAATTTTGAAGCTTGAAACCGACGTTCACCTGCTAAAAGCTCATAGCCAACAAGTTTTGATTTACGAACGATTATGGGTTGTAAAACGCCATTTTCTTGGATAGAATTAGCCAATTCTTTTAATTTATCCTCATCAAAAACAAGACGAGGCTGGTAAGGGTTTTTTACAATTGTTGACAACTTAAGTTGAGTGATTTGTTCTACCATATTTTTCAATTTCTGTCAGTAAATTTTATTGTGCTCTATTTACTGACAGATTTGTCAGCTCCTCTTTTTTTGTTCATCAATCCATTCTTTACGACTGTGGAGTGCTTTTTCATATCTTCCCATATCATCAGGACGGAAATAATCAGCATTTTTAATTTTATCAGGTAAGTACTGTTGGTTTACCCAGTGATTAGGAAAATTATGAGCATATTGGTATTCTACAGACCTTCCTAAATCTTTTGCCCCAGCGTAATGGCCATCCTGTAAGTGTGGTGGTACAGCAAGATTTCCATATTTCCCTAAATCAGCAATGGCTTCATCCATCGCCAAATAAGCCGCATTTGATTTAGGGGATAAAGCCAAGTCAATAATGATATTGGCAAGGGGGATTCGTGCCTCAGGAAAACCGAGTTTTTCGGCTGCTGATAATGCTGTAACTGTATGAAGTGCGGCATCAGGATTTGCTAAACCAATGTCTTCATAAGCCATAACGGTTAAGCGCCGGGCTAGACTCTGCAAATCTCCGCCCTCAATTAAACGAGCCGCATAGTGTAAACTTGCGTTGACATCAGAACCACGAATTGACTTTTGTAAAGCAGAAAGCAAGTCATAATGAGCATCGCCATCTTTATCAAAAGTTGCAGCTTTTCTTTGTAAAGAATTTTCCATATCATCTAAAGTGACATGGTGTTCTTCTGAGGAAAGAACGGCTAATTCTAAGGCATTAAAAGTAGAACGTAAATCCCCATTAGTTGAATGAATTAAAAAGTAAAGTGCATCACCGTCAATGGTCACATCAAAATCAAATCCACGTTCTCTATCTTGTAAACTTAGGTTTACAGCAAATTCTAAATCTTCGGGTTCTAAAGGTTTTAATTCAAAAATCTGTACACGAGAACGAATCGCTGGAACAACTGAAAAATAAGGGTTTTCGGTTGTTGCTCCAATTAAAATAATTTGTCCATTTTCTAAAAGTGGTAAAAGAAAATCTTGTTTAGGTTTGTCTAGGCGATGAATTTCATCAAGTAATAAAACAAGTTGGCCAGAAAATTCGGCTTCTGAGGCAATTTCTTGAAGTCTTTTTTTAGTGTCTGTCGTTGCATTAAATGTCCGAAATGCGACATTCATTGTTCCAGCAATTGCTGAAGCAATTGAAGTTTTACCAATGCCAGGAGGTCCGTAGAGAATCATACTTGAAAGAAGTTGAGTTTCGACCATTCGGCGAATGATTTTTCCTTTACCAACTAAATGTTTTTGTCCAACAATTTCATCAATATTTCGTGGTCTCATTCGTCTTGCAAGATTTTGTGCCATATTCATCTCCAATCCATAGGTTTACAACAAATGTAAATCTGGTTTACATAAGGCTTTTGTCTAGATAGAAGGCGAGAATGCAATCATCAATATATTCACCATCAATGAAAAATTCTTTTTTCAAACGTCCTTCTTCAACAAAGCCTAATTTATTATAAAGTTTCAAGGCTGCTGGATTTGAACCCATCACTTGAATTGTAATTTTTTTGAATCCTTCTTTTTTTGCAAAATCAATAAAGAAGTTTATTAGTGTAGTAGCCACGCCCTTACCTCTGGCTTCTTGTGCTGTCATAATGCCAAAGGTGACAGTATGTCTTCCAAATTCAGATTTGTGGCGGGGGGCGTAATCAAGTATTCCAAGAATTTCATCATTTTCTACTGCCAGAAAATAAGTGGTTCCAGTCATAATTTTACCGATAATTTTTTCTGCTGAGGAATCCATGACATGTGGAGTTGAAGCTAAGGTCCAATTTTCATTCTCCAATTGAGCAACTTTGACAAAGTCACGTGGTTCTATTTTTCTAATTTCCATTAAATCTTTCTCCAAATTCTAAAAAAATATCTATTTACACATTCTAAACGTAAAAAAAGCTATTAAATGAACTGTTTTATTAAGTCTTGCGACTTTTCTAGAGCAAATTTTTGTTATAATTATTTTAACATAATATAAAGAGGGTGTGAACAATGGCTAAATTTGGATTTTTAGATGTTTTGGAAGAAGTTTTAGAAAAAGGATTTACTTATGATTTTGAAATGAATTGGGATAAGCGTAATTTTGCGGTAGAAGTCAGCTTTTTACTAGAGGCAGAAAATAGTTCTGGAGCGCTTTTGACTGATGCAGAAGGAGTAGAATCAGCAGAAAATATCGTCTATGAGGATGCAGTTTTATTTTATAATCCCGCTAAATCACGTTTTGATGAAAATGATTATTTGGCAACAATTCCTTATGGTGAAAAAGGCTTATCTCGTGAATTTTTGGCTTATTTTGCTCAATTTTTACAAGAAAGTGCCGATCAAGGCTTGGATGATTTAATGGACTTTCTAGCTGATGAAGCTGCCGAAGAATTTTCAGTCAATTGGGATAAAGAAGCTTTTGAAAGTGGCATTGCTGATTTATCTGAAACAGAATTTTATAAGTATCCAAGATATTAAGAAATTTAGAAAGATTTAAGAAATAAAAAATGAGTATTTTAAATGTAAAAAATCTATCCCACGGTTTTGGTGACCGCGCAATTTTTGAAGATGTAAGTTTCCGTTTGCTAAAAGGCGAGCACATCGGATTTGTTGGGGCAAATGGTGAGGGTAAGTCAACTTTCATGAATATTATCACAGGAACTCTGGTTCCTGATGAGGGAAAAGTAATCTGGTCGAAAAAACACCGGGTTGGCTATATGGATCAACACGCTGCGCTTGGAAAAGGTAAAACGACGCGTGAAGCATTGGCTGAGGCTTTTCAATATCTTTTTGATATAGAAGCGCAAATCAATGATACTTACATGAAAATGGCAGAAATGTCAGAAGATGAGATGAATGCTGCGCTTGAGAATGTAGGAGAACTTCAAGAAGAATTGGATAATAGTGACTTTTATCTAATTGATGCCAAAGTTGAAGAAACAGCACGAGGTCTTGGTTTAACTCCTCTTTTGGATAAAGATGTGGCCGAGCTTTCTGGAGGGCAAAGAACGAAAATTTTACTTGGCAAACTTTTGCTTGAAAAACCAGATATCTTGCTTTTGGATGAACCAACAAACTATTTGGATGAAGAACATATTTTATGGTTGAAAAATTACCTTAAAAACTATGAAAATGCCTTTATTTTGATTTCGCATGATGTGCCATTTATGGATGAAGTGGTCAATATCATTTATCATGTGCATGGTCTAGGGATTACCCGCTATTCAATGGGGTATGCGGAATTTGAACGTGTCTTTGAAGAGAAAAAGGCACAGCTTGAATCTTTGCATAATGCGCAGGTCGCTGAGCAAGCTAAACTTAAAGATTTCATTGCCCGTAAAAAAGCGAATGTGGCAACATCTGGTCAAGCAAAGGCACGTGAGAAAAAATTGGCGAAAATGGAAATTGTTGAGACTATTTCTGAAAAGCCAAAACCTCATTTTGATTTTAAATTTAGTCGAAAACCAAGTCGTCTCGTTTTTGAGGCAAAAGATTTAGTCATTGGTTACAATGAACCTTTGTCGTCAGAAATTAATTTAAAAGTAGAATCTGGACAAAAAATTGCCTTTATTGGTTCCAACGGGATTGGGAAATCAACTTTGCTCAAGAGTTTAATGGGCTTGATTCCAAGTCTTGATGGGGAAGTTGAAAAAGGAAATTTCCAAGATATTGCTTACTATGAGCAAGAAGTCAAAAATCCTTCGCAAAAAACGGTACTTGATGATTTATGGGATGAGTATCCAAGTTGGAATCAAGCAGAACTCCGCGGGGCACTTGCTCGGGTGGGCTTGACGGCCAAACAAATTGAATCACGTGTTTATGTTCTTTCAGGTGGAGAACAAGCAAAATTACGTTTTGCTAAATTAATGAATACCGAATCTAACATTCTCATCTTGGATGAACCAACCAATCATTTGGACGTGGACGCTAAAGAAGAACTCAAGCGTGCACTTATTGAATATCCGGGAACTGTTTTGATGGTTTCACATGAACCAGAATTTTATGAAGGTCTAGTTTCTGATGTCATTAACTGTGAAGAATGGACAACTCGTATTTTGTAATTACTGATTAATTCTTATGCTAGTTCATCTCTAATTTTTCTTAAAAATTGGTAGTTGAACTGCAGTTATACTGGCTTGCACGAAAAATTAAACAGTATTAGGAGAAAAATGACTCAGAAACTTCATCCTTGGGAAAATCCCGAACAAGATTATGCACGAACTTTGGCAAAACGCCGCTCAGAGCGGCGTTATCGCAGCTTACAGTTAGTAAAGACGCTTAAAATTTTACTGACAGAATTTAAAAAGTACGATGTGAACAATTTTAACTCAGAGATATTGAGTTGGATTGATTTGCTTGAAGATGCTGTTGAATATGTTGATGATGAAGATTTTAAGTCAGCAAAAAAATTTGTTTCGCGAATGCAAAGAGAACTAAAAAAACTTGAAAAGTAAATTTTTTACTGACAGGAAAGAGGACTTTAAGGGCACTATGAAAAGTTATAGTTTTCAAGCTGAACTGGAAATTATCGGTATCAATCCCTTTGTGGCTGTACCGCCAGATATTTTGCAGAAAATATTTCAGGATTCAGGACGAGAAAAATCGCCCATTCCTATTTGTGGTCAGATTAATGAAAAAACTTATCAGCAAAATCTAATGTTTTTCAAAGGGTATTGGCGCTTATATGTCAATACGACGATGCTGAAAAATTCGCCTAAAAGAATCGGGGAAATCTTTGATTTTACAATTTCCTATGATTCAGAGCCACGAATTGTCAAGCAACCACAAGTTTTAAGTGAAGCATTAGCTAAAAATCTGGAAGCAAAAAAAGTATTTGACCAATTAATCCCCTCTGAACAAGTTGAAATTAATCGTTACATTGCAAGGTTGAAAACAGAAGAAGCTATCGAGCGAAATGTTAGGCGAGCGATTGGTTTCTTACTGGGAAAGAACTCTTTTGTAGGCCGAGATAAACCATAGAAAGAAAGATGAAATAAATGAATAATTGGAATTCAATCACAATAAAAATCAGTCGGGAAGCCGAAGAGGCCATTTCAGCTTTGCTGATAGAGGCGGGGTCAGCCGGCGTTGAAATTAATGACAGTGCTGATTATCTCAATCACGAAGACCAATTTGGCGAAGTTCTTCCTGAAATTGAACAATCTGATTTTGTTGAAATTACTGCTTATTATCCAGAAAATATGCCAATTGTGGAACTCAAAGCCGAAATTGAACATAAAATCGCAAATTTGAGTGATTATTTTTCACTGACAGGTCTGTCAGTAACAACGAATAACCTGTCAGAAACAAATTGGGCAGAAGCTTGGAAAAAATATTTTGAACCAGCACGAATTACGCATGATTTAACCATTGTGCCGAGTTGGACAGAGGATTACGTGGCGACAGGCTCTGAAAAATTGATTCGTCTTGACCCTGGTATGGCTTTTGGGACTGGAACACATCCAACGACCAAAATGTCACTTTATGCCTTAGAACAAGTTCTTCGTGGTGGAGAAACGTTACTTGACGTTGGAACAGGTTCGGGTGTGCTGTCAGTTGCAGCTTCATATCTTGGCGCAGCAGAAATATTTGCTTATGATATTGATGAAGTGGCTGTGCGCGTGGCTTTAGAAAATATTGAACTCAATCCTGGTCATGAAAAAATTCATGTTTCAGCAAACAATCTGCTTGAAGGAATTGACAAAAAAGCGGATGTCATTGTGGCTAATATTTTGGCTGATATCCTTGTTTTAATGACAGAAGACGCATTCCGCTTGGTCAAAGAAGAAGGCTATCTCATTATGTCAGGAATTATTGCTGACAAAGCGGATATGGTCATTGCATCAGCAGAAAAAGCTGGATTTTTCCTTGAAACACGAATGATTCAAGGCGAATGGAACTGCCTGATTTTCAAGAAAACAGAAAATCGTGAAGGCGTCATTGGCGGATAAAAGGCTTAAATAAAGTCGTTTATCTTTCAGTCAATGGAGAAGCATAATAAAGAAAAGATTAGATTCAAAACTTTATTTTAAGAAATGATTGGAAAAAATATGGCCAACCAATATTTTGTATTTAAAAAATTACCGGAACTGGGCGAAGAATTTATTATTGAAAATCAAGCAGCAGCTCATCATATTTTCACTGTGATGCGGGCTAAAAGTGGTGACCAAATCCGTCTTGTTTTTACTGATGGTGAAATTGGGCTGTCAGAAGTCATTTCGCCAAGTGACCAATCAGTGAAGCTGATAAAATTACTGACAGAGTCCTCAGAATTGCCTATTCAAATTACAGTAGCTGTAGGATTTCCTAAAGGAGACAAGCTCGATTTTATTGTTGAAAAATCAACAGAATTAGGAGCTACAGCCATTTGGTCAGCACCTTTTAAAGCTTCTGTCAGTAAATGGGACAAGAAAAAACTGACAAAAAAACAAGAAAAATTGGAAAAAGTTGCTCTAGGAGCAGCCGAACAATCACGCAGACAAATGATTCCAGAACTTCAACTTTTTGAGCAATTTACTGATTTACTTAATAAATTTTCTGATTTTGACCAAGTTCTTATCGCTTATGAAGAGTCAGCAAAAATGGGTGAGAAAACAATGTTCAAACAAGCACTGACAGAAATGTTACCCAACCAAAAAGTGCTTATCGTTTTTGGACCAGAAGGCGGAATCAGTCCAGACGAAATCACAAAATTTTCCGATTTAGGTGCAAAAATGATTGGCTTAGGGCCGCGAATTTTAAGAGCAGAAACGGCTCCATTATATGCCCTCTCAAGTATTTCAGCTTATTTTGAATTATTATAAATAAAGAAAAATTTTTAGGAAATCGATTATGAAAAAACGTGCACAACGTAACAAAAAACGAATTCGCTGGGCTTCGGTCCTCACAGTTTTCGTTCTTTTAATTGGAATAATTGCAATTGCTTTTGCTGGGGTTCATTTGTTAAGTCCTAAAACAAATACAAGCCCAAAAAGCAGTCAAACTTCAAGTCAAGAAAAAGCTAAAAGCACTGCCTCATCTAGTGCTTCTCAACCAAAAGAAACAAAATGGCTGGCTGGAACAAATGAAAATCAACTGCCCATTTTGATGTTTCATTATGTCACTTCAAGGGCTGATCAGCTCCCACAAGATAGTAATAACATCAATATTGTAACCTTTGAAAATGAATTAAAAGCGCTGAAAGAAAAAGGCTACACAACGGTTAGTGGCTCAGATGCCGAAAAAATTCTAACGACCAAAGAAAAACCAAGTGATAAAATGGTTTGGCTTACTTTTGATGATGGTTCAGTCACAATGTATACTGAAATTTTCCCTTTGTTGAAAAAATACAATATGCACGCTACGAATTTTATTATCACAGGTTATGTGAATAAAGGCCAAGGCGGAATTTTGACCTGGGAACAAATCAAGGAAATGAAAGCAAGTGGACTTGTTGATTTTGGCAGTCATACGGTCAGCCATCCTGATTTAGGAAAGCTCACTTTGGAAGCTCAACGAACAGAACTTGAACAATCAAAAGCAGATTTAGATAAAAAACTCGAGCAAAAAACAGATATCATCTGTTATCCAGCAGGGGGTTATAACCAGAATACCTTGAATTTAGCTAACGAGTTAGGTTATAAGTTTGGTTTGCTTGACCCAGGCCGTAATGGTGCTGTCGCAATAGCAGCCAAAGAAAGTGATGGTCTATTAACACTACCACGCTTTAGAATGATGAGTTCTACCACTACTGAGCAAATGCTACAAATGATTCAACCCTCAACCGATTATAATGAAAAAAATAAATAAACTCCGAATAATCGGAGTTTTATCTTTAGTTTTGCAATAGTCATCCTTTTGCTTAACCTACAAATGTGATAGAATAGATTAAATTAAGTGAAATAAACCTTAACTTACAAAATTTGATGAGATGATATATTAATCTAAATAAGGAGGAAAACTGGTCACCATTTTAGAGTCAACTTTAAAATGGTCTAGTATCTAAAGTTATGCCTAAAGAACCAGACTTAACCGGAGCAGAAGTTGTCAATATCTGTTCTGACTACATGAATGAAACAGACCTTTTACTCGTAGAAAAAGCACTTGCTTGTGCTTCACTTGCCCATGCAGACCAATATCGTGCATCAGGAGAAGCTTACTTTGTCCACCCTACCCAAGTTGCAGGAATTTTAGCCAAATTAAAACTGGATGCCGTTACCGTTTCCTGTGGTTTTTTGCATGATGTTGTTGAAGATACCAATTTTACCCAAGGTGATTTGCAAGAATTATTTGGCGACGAAATTGCTGAAATTGTTGATGGAGTTACTAAGTTAGGTAAAGTTGAGTATAAGTCACACGAAGAACAATTGGCTGAAAACCACCGTAAGATGCTTATGGCTATGTCCAAAGACATTCGTGTTATTTTGGTCAAATTGGCTGACCGTTTGCACAATATGCGCACGCTTAAACATCTCAGACCAGATAAACAAAAGCGGATTTCACGTGAAACCATGGAAATTTATGCCCCTCTTGCTCATCGCTTGGGGATTGCTAGTATCAAATGGGAATTAGAAGATTTATCATTCCGTTATCTTGAAGAAGCAGAATTTTATCGCATTCGTGGTCTCATGAATGAAAAAAGAACAGCTCGTGAAGCGCTTGTTGCTGAAGTAATTGGTAAATTACAAGAACGAGTCGAAAAAGCTGGAGTTGATGCAGAAATCTATGGTCGTCCAAAACATATTTATTCTATTTATCGTAAAATGCACGATAAGAAGAAACGTTTTGATGAGATTTATGACCTGATTGCCATTCGTTGTATCACAGAAACAACAAGTGACGTTTACACAACTTTAGGTTATATTCATGACCTTTGGAAACCAATGCCAGGTCGTTTTAAAGATTACATCGCCAATCCAAAAGCCAATGGTTATCAATCTGTCCATACAACCGTTTATGGTCCCAAAGGCCCAATGGAATTCCAAATTAGAACACGAGAAATGCACCAAATCGCTGAGTTTGGGGTTGCCGCTCACTGGGCTTACAAACAAGGAATTAAAGCAAAAGTTGATGTTCATGAAATTTCTGAAACCTTGAATTGGATTCATGAACTTGTGGAATTGCGTGAAGAAGCTGGTGATTCAGCAGAAGATTTTGTCAAAGCCGTTCAAGAAGATATTTTATCAGATAAGATTTATGTCTTCACTCCAAATGGTGAAGTCCAAGAATTACCAAGAGGTTCAGGTCCTATTGACTTTGCTTATGCTATCCATACAAAAGTTGGTGACCATGCGACTGGAGCGAAAGTAAATGGACGAATGAAACCATTATCTGTTCAACTAAAAACAGGTGATCGGGTTGAAATTATTACCAGCTCAAGCTCTTTTGGACCAAGCCGTGACTGGATTAATCTAGTTAAAACTAATAAAGCCAGAAACAAAATCAAACAATTCTTTAAGAACCAAGATAAAGAATTGTCGGTCAATAAAGGCCGTGAAATGTTACAAGAAGCTTTGGAAGAAGGCGGATTTGTACCAAATCAGTATCTAGATAAGAAACATCTAGATGAAGTCTTCAATAAGATTAGCTACCGTAATGCGGAAGCTTTGTATGCAGCAATTGGATTTGGTGAGCTTTCAGCAACAACAATTGCCAATCGTTTAACTGAAAATGAACGTCGTGAAGTTGAGAGAGCCAAACAAAAAGCCGAAGCTGAAGAGCTGATGAAGGGTGAAGTTAAACGCGAATCAAGTAAAAACATCATGAAGATTCGTCACGATGGTGGAGTCAGTGTTTCAGGGATTGATAGCCTACTAGTTCGTATCGCCAAATGTTGTAATCCTGTTCCAGGGGACCCAATTGTGGGGTATATTACAAAAGGGCGTGGTGTTTCAGTTCATAGAGCTGATTGTCAAAATGTGCGAAGTATGGAAGACTTTGAACAAAGACTTGTTGAAGTTGAATGGGATGATTCAGAAAACTTAGTGAAAGAATATGTCGCTAATATTGATGTCTATGGCTTTAATCGTCCTGGATTACTCAATGATGTGATGCAAGTTTTATCAAATTCTACTAAAAATTTGATTTCAATTAACGCTCAACCCACTAAAGATAAAAAAATGGCGAATATTCACATCGCTTTAGGCATTAAAAATCTATCAGATTTGACTTTGATTGTTGATAAAATCAAAATGACCCCAGATGTTTATTCTGTAAAACGGACAAATGCTTAAAAAAGAGCTTGACTTAGTCAAGCTCTTTTAAATTACTTTCTTTAATAATATAATTGGGACGTTTTTTTGTTTCCAGGAATATTTTAGCAATATATTTACCAATAATTCCAAGAGAGAGAAGTTGTAAGCCGCCTAAAAGTAAAATCAAAACAATCAAAGTTGGGAAACCTTGAACAGGGTCACCAAAAATCAGCGTTTTAAGAAGATAAAAAATACTAAGTAAAAGTGAGGCTAAAAAACTAAAAAAACCAACAAATGTCGCAATATTGAGCGGCATTTCCGAAAAATTAATAATCCCATCAATAGAATAACGGAGAAGTTGACTAAAAGACCAAGAAGTCTGACCAGCACTTCGTTCGTGATTTTCGTATTCTAAATAAGTTACATCATAACCGACCCAAGAAAAAAGTCCTTTTGAAAAACGATTATTTTCTCTGAGTGTCAAAATACTATCCACAACTTGACGAGTCATAAGGCGAAAATCTCTGGCTCCGTCTACAATAGGTGTAGTCGAAACTTTATTAATAATCTTATAAAAAAGTCGAGAGAAAAATGAAATCAGTGGAGATTCACCAGAACGTGAAATTCTGCGAGCACCAATACTATCATAACCTTCTTGAAGTTTCTGATACATAGAAACAAGTAGTTCAGGTGGATCTTGTAAATCAACATCCATTACTGTAACAAGAGGTTCTGTAGTAGCTTCTAAACCAGCAAGTAAAGCTGCTTCTTTACCAAAATTTCTTGAGAAACTAATATAGTTAATATTATCAACTTGACTCGCTAATTTTTTTATAAGAGGAAGCGTTTGGTCACTAGAACCGTCGTTTACAAAGTAAAAAACTTTTTTTAGCTCGAGTTTTTCTGTTTTGTCATTTACCTCTTTAATAAAGAGCTCAATCGTTTCTTCTTCGTTATAAACGGGGACAACAATCGCTAATTCTTCCATTTTTTTCCTTTTTTATTTTTTTATCTTATCTTAGTACCTATTTATGATAATACCTAAAGAGTCCTGTGATGTCAAGCTTTCTTTTGATGTTATTAAAATGAAGAAATGTCCAAAGAGAGCTGATTAAAATTGGACTTTTTGTGCTATACTGTCAGTAAAGAGATTATCATAGGAGTGAAATATAAAGATTATGAAAATAGTAATTCAACGTGTAAAGTCAGCTTCTGTCAGTATTGATGGAGTCATTAAGGAAAAAATTAATCAAGGCTTTTTATTGTTGGTTGGGGTTGAAGATGCTGACAGCAATTTTGATTTGGATCATGCAGTACGTAAAATCGCGCAAATGCGAATTTTTTCAGATGAAGCTGATAAAATGAATCTCTCCGTTCAAGATATTCAAGGAGAGATTTTGTCAATTTCTCAGTTTACTTTGTATGCGGAGACTAAAAAAGGGAATCGTCCGAGCTTTTCTGCAGCAGGTAAACCTGATTTTGCAAAAGCAATGTATGAAAAATTTAATGATAGCTTAGCTCAGATTGTGCCGGTTAAAGCAGGCGTTTTTGGGGCTGATATGCAAGTTGAGTTGATAAATGATGGTCCTGTCACTATTATTTTAGATACGAAAGAAGCTAGAAAAAATGGCTAAAAGACTGCAAAAAAGTAGCGTAAAAAAACGGGTTCCTGTTCGCTCTGTCAGTAAAATAAAAACTTATCAGTCCTCAGAAAAACCTGACCAAGTTGGTGAAATTTGGCAAAATAATATTATTGGCTCACTTGATAACGGTTATTCAAAGGAGCAGGCCAGAAAACAACAAAGTCAAAACCTGACTGAACGTCAGAAACGAAAAATTGAGGAAATGCAAAGCAATCCGGAGATGATTCAAGCGCGTGAAGAACTTAAAGAAGAGTTTCTCAATACGCATCCACAATATGCCAAGATGACGAGTGAAGAATTGCAAGAATCAATGACTCATCATGCTTTAGAAGATGAGAAGCTTAGAAAACAAAAGCTCCGTCATCACATTGAAGCATTTGCTGACGGAATTATTGCGGTCATCATTACTATTATGCTCCTTGAAATTCCTGTCCCTTCTGGTAATCAAGGTTATTGGGAGTTCATCAGTTCAGTTGGAATCTTCTTAGTTAGTTTTGTTGTTACAGCTAATTTTTGGTTCAATCGTCACAAGATTTTTGCTCTGACAGAGGAAATTACGGAAAAAATCATTGTTCAAGATTTTATCTTTATTGGTTTGCTTTCACTAATTCCGCTGTTGACCAAATGGATTATGGTTGCTCCAACATCATTTAGTGCCCTGAATTTTGGTCTGGTTTTGATTGTGATTTTACTTCAGCAGGAGCTTTTAAGTTATTCAATTACTAAAGATCATTTTCATAAAATGCCTAAATCCTTTAAATTCTGGCGTCGTGTTTGGTTAATCAGACTATTTTCAACTATTTTAATGAATGTTGTCATCATGATTATTGCCATTATTTTTCCATTTTATGGACATTGGCTCTTTGTTATTGTTCCTATTTTTAACTTTTTGTTCCGCATGGTTAATGACCGCAATCAGGAGGAAGAAGTTTATGCTGCTACACGTTCTATCGGTGTTCCTTATTTGAAAGAAGGTTAATAATGACTGTAAAAAATATTATTTTTGATTTAGGTGGTGTAATTTTAGACTTAGGTTTTGAACGAATGGTCAACTCCTTTGAGAACTTAGGAATAAAAGATTTTTCTGCTTATTTTAATCCGCAAAAGCAAGTCGATTTTTTTGAGGAATTAGAATTAGGCCTTATTTCTCCCGAAATTTTTTTTGACAAGTTTAGAGAAGCAACAAATAGCCAACTGACAGATGAAATAATTGAAGAAAATTGGAATTTAATTCTAAAAGATTTCCAAAAAGAACGAATGGATTTACTGACAGAGCTGTCAGCAGATTTTTCACTCTATCTTTTTTCAAATACGAATGCTATTCACGCTAAGTGTTTTGAGCAACGTTGTATTGAAGAAATGGGTCAGCCTCTATCAACTTATTTTAGAAAAACCTATTATTCACATGATTTGCATTTAAGAAAGCCAACAGTTGAAAGTTTTCAAGAGGTTCTTCGTCAGTCAAATTTAAAGGCTGATGAAACTTTATTTATTGATGACAATGCGGATAATATCTTGGGCGCACAAGCATCAGGTTTGAAAACTTATCATCTAAAGGCACCAAAAGTACTGACAGAACTCAATTTCCAAGAAATAATTTACTGACAAGTCTGTCAGTAATTTTTTTTGGAAAAAATATTTTTATACTGCATAAAGTTAGTTCTTGACAATTGTCAGACAATTCGGTAAAATACAGTTTATTGAAATTATTTAGTTACAAATTCAGAAAAATGAGGATTTATTATGGGATTTATGAGAAAAGCTGATTTTGAGCTTTATCGAGATGCAGATAAACACTATAATCAGGTGTTAACCACACGTGATTTTCTTGCACTAGGTGTTGGAACAATTATTTCGACTTCTATTTTTACTTTACCAGGTCAGGTCGCTGCTCAATTTGCAGGCCCAGGTGTTGTCTTTTCTTACCTACTTGCTGCATTAGTCGCTGGTTTTGTTGCCTTGGCTTATGCTGAAATGTCAACAGTGATGCCATTTGCGGGTTCGGCCTATTCTTGGATTTCAGTCTTATTTGGCGAAGGTTTTGGTTGGATTGCTGGTTGGGCTTTGCTTGCGGAATATTTTATTGCCGTTGCCTTTGTTGGTTCAGGCTTCTCAGCAAATCTGCAACAATTGCTAGCGCCACTCGGTTTCCATCTCCCAAAAGTATTGGCCAATCCATTTGGTACAGACGGTGGAGTTGTCGATATTATTTCACTTTTAGTCATTTTACTCTCGGCAATTATTGTCTTTCGTGGGGCATCTGATGCTGGACGAATCAGTCAAATTCTTGTTGTGCTTAAAGTAGCCGCTGTTATTGCTTTCATTATTGTTGGGATTACGGTCATTAAGCCAGCAAATTACCATCCATTTATTCCACCACACAATCCCAAAACAGGTTTTGGTGGCTTCTCAGGAATCTGGTCTGGGGTGTCAATGATTTTCTTGGCCTATATCGGTTTTGATTCAATTGCAGCAAATTCAGCGGAAGCTAAAAATCCCCAAAAAACAATGCCACGTGGAATTATTGGGTCGCTTCTGATTGCTGTTGTTCTATTTGCAGCAGTAACCTTGGTACTTGTAGGGATGCATCCTTACTCAGCCTACGCAGGAAACGCAGCGCCAGTTGGTTGGGCTCTTCAACAATCAGGTTATTCTGTTTTATCAGAAGTTGTAACAGCTATTGCACTTGCCGGAATGTTTATCGCCCTTTTGGGAATGGTTCTTGCAGGTTCACGTTTGCTTTATGCTTTTGGACGCGATGGACTTTTACCTAAAGGTTTGGGTAAAATGAATGCTCGAAATCTTCCAGCAAATGGTGTGTGGACCTTAGCCATTGTTGCTATTGTCATCGGGGCATTCTTCCCCTTTGCTTTCCTTGCTCAACTTATTTCAGCAGGAACTTTGATTGCTTTCATGTTTGTTACACTTGGAATCTATTCACTTCGTCGTCGTCAAGGAAAAGATTTGCCAGAAGCAACTTACAAAATGCCTTTCTACCCAGTTTTACCAGCTCTTGGTTTTATTGGTTCATTATTTGTATTTTGGGGATTGGATGTGCAAGCAAAACTTTATTCAGGAATTTGGTTCCTTATTGGAATTTTGATTTATTTTGCTTATGGAAATCGTCGAAGCAGAAAATCAGAAGAAAAATAAAAAGATATTATAAAAAATGGTTTCAAAATCTTTTGGAACCATTTTTTTGTCATCATTTTGGAGCGGACAAAAATTGCTAAAATTACTAAAATAAGTTAAAATAGGGAAGTTATCAGCAACTATGATATGAGGAGTAAATTACCCAAAAATGAAAGAATATGAAAAACAACATCGAATCTTTTATGTCTTTTTACGCAATCTTGTCGCTTTTTTACTTTTCATTTTGAATGGAAAAAGTAAATACTACAATGTTGACCGAATTCCTAAAGATGAAAATTATATATTAGTCGCCCCTCACCGAATGGCTTGGGAGCCAGTTTGGTTTGCTTTTGCAACTCGTCCTAAACAATTTATTTTCATGGCGAAAAAAGAATTGTTTAAAGGTTTTGGGGGTTGGTGGATTAAAATGTGTGGTGCCTTTCCAGTTGACCGCAAAAATCCAGGAACTAAGCCTTTAAAACATGCGGTTAAAATGCTTAAAGAATCAGATAAATCAATGATTATGTTTCCATCAGGAAGTCGTCATAGTGCAGAGATGAAAGGTGGCGTTGCGGTCATTGCTAAAATGGCAAAAGTCCGTATTGTACCTGCCGTCTATCAAGGGCCTTTGACGATGAAAGGTGTTTTCAAACGTCAAAAAGTTTCAATAAATATTGGACATCCAATTGATATTTCAGATATTAAAAAAATGGATGAAGCAGGCATTGCCGAAGTTAACCGTCGAATGGAAGTTGCTTTTGCAGAGCTTGATAAAGAATTGAACCCAGATTTTCATTATGAAGCAAAATAAAAAAACTCTAGCAAATTGATTTGCTAGGTTTTTTTTGACTTATTCTGAATCAAAAAGTCCTGTTTCTGTCAGATTGAAATCAGACAGAAAGCTCAAAATAATTGATTTTTCTTGTTCATTATATTTATCGAAAATTTGTCCAAGTTTAATATCCATGATTTTATGCATTTTATCGTGAATGGTCGCTACTTTTCGACCTTTGACTGTCAGGCGATAGAAAATTTTCTTTTTATCACTTTCAGATTGATAAGTAGTTAAAAACTGATATTTGATTAAATTTTGGACAGCACGAGTCACTCCGCCACGAGTGACGGATAATTTTGTGGCTAATTCGATACCGGTTAAATCTTCTTTGGTCAAAGCTGATAAAATGTGAAGGGCAACAACTGACAAAGTCAAAACTTCTTTTTCTAATTTATCATTATCTAATTGCTCTAAAATCCAGCTTCTTTCCTGAGAACGATTGTCAGTTGCATGTCGTAACTCATGCAATTCTTTTGAAATTTGTTGGTTTAGGTCTGCTGAGGTCATCTTATCCATGCTTACATTATACAATAAAAGGGAATTAGAAGTCTTTCCCAAATTTTTCTGCACTGGTAAATGCTTTTTCTTTTAATTCATCCGCACGTTCTGGGTAGCGAGCATATCCTTCTACGAAAAGTTGTTGACGGTTCTCGTCAGTAATTCCTACCATTTTCATTGTTTGGTCAATATAAGCAGCACCTAAATCGTTAGCCATATGTGTTGGGGCTTGTTCATTATGATAAAATCCTCCGGCTGATTGAATGTGAAGCGATTTTTTTCCTTCAAGTAAGCCAATCGGACCATTTTCAGTATAACGGAAAAGTTTTCTAGGCACAGCAATAACATCAATATATTGTTTCAATTCAGCAGTGACAAAGCCGTTGTACATCGGGTTGACGAAAACATATTTGTCAGCTGATAGAAATTCTTCTAAATATTCTTCGTGTCGATGTAGTAAATTTTTATCACCAGCACTCAGTGTATCAGGAGCATATTTATTACGTTTCCAAGCAGCAAAAGTTTCATTATCAAGAGCTGGGACCTTTTCTGAAAATAAATCACGGATGATTATTTTATCTAAAGGATGAGACTCTTGATAAGATTTTTTGAATTCTTCTACTGTAGCAAGAGACCAGCTAAAGTCGTCAGTATGTGGGTGAGCTAAAATTATAAGTAAAGTTGTCATATTTTTATTCTTCTTTCTTTTTTTGTTGACAAGCAACATTATAAACTTAATTTTGTTGCTTGTCAACATGAAAACGAATTAAATTCGAATTATTTGTGGTATTTCAGTTTGTAAAAGCTATGTAAAAGTGTTACAATTAATGGTAATATCCACTTATTTTTGTGAAAGAGAAATTATGCCGAATATTATTAGAAAACTTGTCGAAAACGACAAAAAAGAGCTCAAAAAACTCAATAGAATGGCGCTTCAAGTTGAAAGTTTCGCTGATGAAATGGAACATTTGACTGATGAGCAATTGAAAGCCAAAACTCCCGAATTAAAAGAACGTATTGCAAAAGGAGAAAGTCTTGATGATCTTCTCTATGAAGCATTTGCTGTCTGTCGTGAAGCAGCCCGCCGTGTGCTTGGCTTATACCCTTTCCACGTTCAAATTATGGGTGGGATTGTCTTACATAATGGTGACGTTCCCGAAATGCGTACTGGTGAAGGTAAAACTTTAACTGCGACAATGCCAGTTTATCTTAACGCTTTGTCAGGTAAAGGCGTTCACGTTGTTACTGTCAATGAATATTTGGCAACACGTGATATGACTGAAATGGGTGAACTTTACAGCTGGCTTGGATTGACTGTTGGTTTGAACTTGAATTCAAAATCACCAGAAGAAAAACGTGAAGCTTACAACTGTGACATCACTTATTCAACATCAGCTGAGCTTGGTTTTGATTATCTTCGTGATAACATGGTGACACGTGCCGAAGATATGGTTCAAAAGCCATTGAACTATGCTCTTGTCGATGAAGTTGACTCAATCTTGGTCGATGAAGCCAGAACACCTTTGATTATTTCTGGACAAGCTGAAAGTTCATCAGCACTTTACTATCGTGCTGACCAATTCACTAAGACATTAAAAGGTCAAAACTTGAATGTTGCTACTTCTGAATATGAAGAAGGCGACGATTACAAGATTGATTTACAATCAAAAACAATTTCCTTAACTGAAGAAGGAATTGATAAAGCCGAAAAATTCTTCCAAATCGAAAATCTTTATGATATGGAAAATGTTGCCTTAACTCACTTTGTAGATAATGCTTTACGTGCCAACTTTATCATGCTTCACGACATCGACTATATGGTTGATGAAAACCAAGAAGTTTTGATTATTGACCAATTTACTGGACGTACGATGCCTGGACGTCGTTATTCTGATGGTCTTCACCAAGCAATTGAAGCTAAAGAAGCTGTGCCGATTCAAGATGAATCAAAAACAATGGCTTCAATTACGATTCAAAACTACTTCCGGATGTATAAAAAACTGTCAGGGATGACAGGGACTGCTAAAACCGAAGAAGAAGAATTCCGTGAGATTTATAACATTCAAATCACACCAATTCCAACCAACCGTCCTGTTCAACGTTTAGACCATCCAGATTTACTTTACCCAACTTTGGAAGCTAAATTTAAAGCAGTTATTGATGACATTAAACGTCGTCATGCTGAAGGTCAACCAATATTGATTGGTACTGTTGCTGTCGAAACTTCCGAATTGATTTCTAAGAAATTGGTTGAAGCAAAAATTCCTCACGAAGTTTTGAACGCAAAAAATCACTTCCGTGAAGCACAAATCATCATGAATGCGGGTCAACAAGGAGCAGTAACGATTGCGACCAACATGGCTGGTCGTGGGACTGATATCAAGCTTGGGCCTGGTGTAATTGATCATGCAGACCCTGAATTCCGAGGTCTTGCTGTTATTGGTACTGAGCGTCATGAATCTCGTCGTATTGATAATCAATTACGTGGTCGTTCTGGACGTCAAGGTGACCCAGGGGTTTCACAATTCTATCTTTCTCTTGAAGATGAATTAATGAAACGTTTTGGTTCGGAACGTGTTTCAGCTTTCCTAGATAGAATGCGTATTTCTGGTGAAGATGCTGTCATCAAATCTGGCTTGATTACTCGTCAGATTGAAAGTTCACAAAAACGTGTCGAAGGAAATAACTACGATTCTCGTAAACAAGTCTTGCAATATGATGATGTCATCCGTGAGCAACGTGAAGTTATTTATGCGCAACGTCAGGAAGTTATCTTGGCTACAGAAGATATGACTCCTGTTTTGATGGGCATGTTCAAGCGAACAATTGATCGTCAAGTGGATGGTCATGAACTTGCAGGAAGTCTTAAAGATGAAGAAAATGTCAAAAATCTCTTGCAAACATTGCACAATACAATGTTGCCAGAAGATGGCATTGAATTATCTGAACTGACAGGTTTGTCAGTACAAGCAATGAAAGATTTGATTTTTGATAAAGTCAAAGCTCGTTATGCTTCACAAATGGAAAAATTATCTGACCCAGAACGTCAGTTGGAATTCCAACGTGCAGTTATCTTACGAGTTGTTGATAATAACTGGTCAGAACACATTGATGCACTTGACCAAATGCGTCAATCAGTAGGACTTCGTGGTTATGCCCAAAATAACCCTATTGTTGAATATCAAGAAGAATCATATAAAATGTACAATAATATGATTGGTGCAATTGAATTTGAAGTGACTCGTTTGATGATGAAAGCTCAAATTCAACCACAAACGGCAATCCGTCAGGAAGCGCCAAGAGTGACAACCACAGCTTCACAAGAAAATATTACAAATGTTGATACTGAACATTCTGTCAGTGAAGAAATTTCATTTGAAAATGTTGGACGTAACGCCCTTTGTCCTTGTGGTTCTGGTAAGAAGTTTAAAAATTGTCACGGACGTACACATATTGCCTAAAAGGCCAATTAATTTACTGACAGCTCTGTCAGTAAATTTTTTTATCACTAATGGACGCAAATAAGTATAGAATTAAATAAATTTTTGATACAATAGATAAAATAACAAAGCGAAATACGAGGAATTGGAATGAGTTTTAAAGAAATAAGTCCTAAGATAAATATTGATGCAATTAAGATGTTGGGACATCTCAACAGTGAGCAACAAGAAAAAAAAATGCAACGAGATAAAGAACTTGAAGCAATTATAAAAGGTGAAGATGACCGTTTACTCTTGATTATTGGGCCATGTTCGTCAGACAATGAAGAAGCAGTTTTAGAATATGCTCGCCGTTTAGCTAAACTTCAAGAAGCAGTTAAAGATAAAATTTTTATGGTCATGCGTGTCTATACTGCAAAACCTCGTACAAATGGCGATGGCTATAAAGGATTGATTCACGAACCAGATGCTGATGGACATACCGATTTAATCAATGGAATTAAAATGGTTCGTGACTTACATTACAAGGTCATCACTGAAACTGGTTTGACAACTGCTGATGAAATGCTTTACCCAGAAAATCTTCCAATGGTAGATGATTTGGTCAGCTACCATGCAATTGGTGCACGTTCTGTTGAAAATCAACAACACCGTTTTGTTGCTTCTGGGATTGATGTGCCAACTGGTTTGAAAAATCCAACATCAGGAAATTTAAAAGTGATGTTTAATGGAATTTACGCCGCTCAACAATCACAAGATTTCCTCTTTGGTCGTGCAGAAGTTCAAACATCAGGAAATCCTTTAGCACATGCGATTTTGCGTGGTGGACAAGATGAAAATGGAAAATACCATCCAAACTACTACACTGATAACTTGCTTGATACAATTGAAATTTATGAAAAAATGGGCTTGAAAAATCCTTTTATTGTCATTGATACAAACCATGATAACTCTGGTAAGAAATTTATGGAACAAATCCGTATTGTTCGTCAAACCTTAGTTAATCGTGACTGGGATGATAAAATTCGCCAAAATGTTCGTGGCTTCATGATTGAATCTTACCTAGAAGATGGTCGCCAAGATAAACCAGAAGTATTTGGTAAATCAATTACTGACCCATGTTTAGGTTGGGATAAAACAGAAGCACTTGTTCAAGAAATTTACGAAGCTGAAAACAAAAATAACTAAAAATGAAAGCTGTCAGAACTGACAGCTTTTTTTCAGCTCATTTTCTTCAGGGAAATAATATAAAAAATACTTATTTGATGATAAAAGAAATCAAAGTCTAGCAACCATTCAAAAGCAGCCATGAAAAAAATAATGAAAAATTAACAGCAGATATTGCAAACCCTTTCGTTTTGTGGTACAATTTCAAGAGTGATAGATATTTTAGATATCGTCAATAAAAATGAAAAAACATCTAAGGAGAACCATAAAAATGGCATCTAAAGAATTCCACATCGTTGCAGAAACTGGTATCCATGCACGTCCAGCTACATTGCTTGTGCAAACAGCTTCAAAATTCACATCAGAAATCACTTTGGAATACAAAGGTAAATCAGTAAACCTTAAATCAATCATGGGTGTTATGTCACTCGGTGTTGGTCAAGGCGCTGACGTTACTATTTCAGCTGAAGGTGCAGATGCTGACGATGCAATCTCAACAATCGCTGAAACAATGACTAAAGAAGGACTCGCAGAATAATCATGACAACTATGCTTAAAGGTATCGCCGCATCATCAGGTGTAGCAGTAGCTAAGGCATACTTGCTTGTCCAACCAGATTTGTCTTTCGAAACAAAGACAATTGCTGACACAGCTAATGAAGAAGCTCGCCTTGATGCAGCACTTGCTACATCTCAAAGCGAGCTTCAACTTATTAAGGACAAAGCAGTAACAACCCTTGGTGAAGAAGCAGCATCTGTATTTGACGCTCATATGATGGTCCTCGCTGACCCAGATATGACTGCTCAAATTAAAGCAGTAATCAACGACAAAAAAGTTAACGCTGAATCAGCCCTCAAAGAAGTAACTGATATGTTTATCGGTATCTTTGAAGGAATGACTGATAATGCTTATATGCAAGAACGTGCAGCTGACATTAAAGACGTTACAAAACGTGTTTTGGCTCACCTTCTTGGTGTTAAATTGCCAAGTCCAGCGCTTATCGATGAAGAAGTAATCATCGTAGCAGAAGACTTGACACCATCTGATACAGCTCAATTGGACAAGAAATTCGTTAAAGCCTTTGTTACTAACATTGGTGGACGTACTTCTCACTCTGCAATTATGGCTCGTACTTTGGAAATTCCTGCTGTTCTTGGAACAAATAATATTACTGAACTTGTTTCTGAAGGTCAACTTTTGGCTGTTTCAGGATTGACTGGTGAAGTAATTCTTGATCCATCTACTGAACAACAAAGCGAATTCCACAAAGCTGGTGAAGCTTATGCTGCTCAAAAAGCAGAATGGGCTGCTCTTAAAGACGCTGAAACTGTTACAGCTGACGGACGTCATTATGAGCTTGCTGCTAATATCGGAACACCTAAAGACGTTGAAGGTGTTAACGATAACGGTGCTGAAGCAATTGGTCTTTATCGTACAGAATTCTTGTACATGGATGCACAAGATTTCCCTACAGAAAATGACCAATACGAAGCATATAAAGCTGTACTTGAAGGAATGAACGGTAAACCAGTTGTTGTCCGTACAATGGACATCGGTGGTGACAAAACATTGCCTTACTTTGATCTTCCTAAAGAAATGAACCCATTCCTCGGATGGCGTGCACTTCGCATCAGCCTTTCAACAGCTGGTGACGGAATGTTCCGTACACAATTGCGTGCACTTTTGCGTGCTTCTGTACACGGACAACTTCGTATCATGTTCCCAATGGTTGCTCTCGTAACTGAGTTCCGTGCAGCTAAGAAGATTTATGACGAAGAAAAAGCAAAATTGATTGCTGAAGGTGTTCCAGTTGCAGATGGTATCGAAGTAGGTATCATGATTGAAATTCCAGCAGCAGCAATGCTTGCAGACCAATTTGCTAAGGAAGTTGATTTCTTCTCAATTGGTACAAACGACCTCATCCAATATACAATGGCTGCGGACCGTATGAATGAACAAGTTTCTTACCTTTACCAACCTTACAATCCATCAATCCTTCGTTTGATTAACAATGTAATCAAAGCAGCTCACGCTGAAGGTAAATGGGCTGGTATGTGTGGTGAAATGGCCGGCGACCAAACTGCTGTACCATTGCTTATGGGTATGGGGCTTGACGAATTCTCTATGTCAGCAACATCAGTACTCCAAACTCGTTCACTTATGAAACGTTTGGATTCTAAGAAAATGGAAGAATTGTCTAGCAAAGCTTTGAGCGAATGTGCAACAATGGAAGAAGTTATTGCCCTCGTTGAAGAATACACTAAATAATCTTTTCAATTGATTTGAATAAATGAATCCTGTCAGTTCTGACAGGATTTTTTGTAATCTATTTATCAACAACAAATTTACTGACAAAAAAACTTATCCACGTGGATAAGTTTTTTTGTATCAGTTGAATTTGAAAAGAGTATAATAATAAGTGGATAAGGAGTTTTATGAAAAAGCTAAATTTTTTTGATTATTGGCTAATTGGAGAATTAATCTTTTGTTTAATACTTCTCTTAATTTTACCTCAGCAAATTAAGCTGAATTTCTGGATAATTCTGACGAGTAAAGAAACAAGCGGTTCAGTCTTGAATATTTTTGCGCTTCCTCTTATTATGGCTCTTCCTAATATTATTCAACGCTCTGTCAGTAAGAGTGGCATCTACTGGTCAAAATTGAGCGTAACTACTCTGATATTCAATATTATCCTTCTTTTATTGACCACTTTTTGGTTGCTGACATTGCCTTATGGACAATAAAAAAATTACTGATGAAAAGTCGAATCCCTTTGTACTCTGAGAGTTTATAGAGAGACTCTGACAATTCTGTCAGTAACTTATAGAAAGGATTAAAATGGTAATCCTTTAGTGAATTTTCCGAGTTTTTGTTCAGTAACTTTTTCGATTTGGCTTAGCGCATCGTTAACAGCGTCAGTAACCATATCTTGTAAAGTTTCAGGATCTTCAGGGTCAATCACATCAGGTTTGATGTCGAGAGATTTCAAAGTGCGGTCACCTGAAAATTCAACAGTTACAAGGTCTTGAGCAGATTTACCAACAAAAGTTGTATTGGCAATTTCTTCTTGTGAAACTTGCATTTGTTTTTGAAGTTTTTGTGCTTGTTTCATCATTGATTGCATATTCATCATGGAAATATTACCTCTTTTAGAAATTTTGTTGAAAGCCTTTCAACACTTCTCTATTTTACCATAAAAAAAGATAATAAAAAAATAGGAAAATAAAGGAGAGGCAAATGAAACTTATGTAAAGTTACTTTTTATTTACTGACAGAAGTAGAAAGGTTTGAGGAGATTTCTGTCAGTAAAAAATGAGACAAAAAAACTCAGCCTTAGCTGAGTTTTATTAGTGCGGTGGGCGGGACTTGAACCCGCACCAAGAAAATTCCCGACAGGATCCTTAATCCTGCGCGTCTGCCAATTCCGCCACCACCGCGAAAACAGTACCTAAATATAATACCATTTTCATTGTTCTCTGTCAAGAATTAACTCGTAATTTACTGACAAGATTTATAGTAAATTATGGATTATAAGCTTTCATAAATTTTGAAATTGTTTGGCGGTAAAGTTCAGGATTTGTTTCAAATGATTTGGCGTGAGCAGCCCCTTTGATAACAAATAATTCTTTTGGCGTTCCTTTTTTGACGGCTTTATAATTTTCGTAAACCATCGAAGTAGGGACGTAAGTATCATTACTTCCATGAATCAATAGAATAGGAAGTTTATCTTTTGTCAGTGCTTTTGTAGCACTAGCTTCTTGGAAAAACCAACCTTGTCGCAATTTACTTTCAAGAGAAACACTATAAACGAGTGGGAAAGGTGGAATATTATAACTTTCTTTTGCTTGATAAGTAATTTCATCCCAAGCGTTGGTATATCCACAATCTTCAATAATATTTTTTACTGACGAAGGCAAAGATTTTTCGCTGGAAGCCATCATTACTGTAGAAGCTCCCATGGAAAGTCCGTAAAGACTGATTTGACTCTCAGGATTCTTGTCAGTTAAATAGTTAGCCCAAGCAATGACATCAAATTTGTCATGATAACCAAAAGTGATGAATTTGCCTTCTGACTGACCGGCCCCACGATTATCTGGCATGAGCACATTATAACCTAATTCATGAAAAAGTTGACCATACTGGCGCATAGCCGATTTATCTTGACGAAAACCATGCACCACGATTACTGTATTATTAGTTTTGTGTTCAGCTGGAACATACCATGCATCAAGTTTCAGACCATCATTTTTAATTGACTCAGTACTTTTTGATAATTTATCGAATTTTTGTACCAAAGAATAATTAGGACTGCTACTGTTGACCTGGCCAATTTGTTGATTATTTCGAACACAGGCAATTTGATAAAAATATAAAGTTGCTCCTAAATTAATAACTAAAAGAAGAGCAAAAAGGCCAATTATCACACGCCAAATTTGTTTTTTTCTAAATTTTTTCATGAATTTTATTATACATGAAATTCAATGTAAAACCAAAATTAAAAGATTCTCTATTTTAATAATAGATTTAATCATTCAACTCTAAAAAATATATTTAGCATTTTTAATAAAAGTGTGATAGAATGAAGAAAATAGAATAAATACTCCACCGGGAGTTAAATCGTATGAACGATTATTTGCATTTCAGTAGGTCTGAGAAGAAATGTAGATGGTCGTTCTTTTTTTAGCTGAGGAGGCAAAAATGACTTGGATTTATTTACTTATAGCGGGAACATTTGAAGTGGCTTGGGCAACAACAATGAAGTTGAGCCACGGCTTTTCAAATTTGAAGTTTACACTACTGACAATCATCGGAATGATTGCTAGCTTTGGTTTTCTTGCGCTAGCTCTAAAAAAATTACCTTTAGGGATTGCTTATCCAATTTGGACGGGGATTGGAGCCGTTGGCTCAATCTTAATCGGACTTATTCTATTCAAAGATAAAGTCCCAACATTAACTTGGCTTTTCATTGCCTGTTTAGTCGTGGGTATTATTGGAATAAAAGTAACAAGCGGTCACTAAAGATGATACAGTCTTTTAATTTTTTAGTATATAGATTTCATGATATAATAAGAGAATTGGTAAAAAATAAAAGAAATAGCAATAGAATAATCTATTTGCTATTTTTAATGAGGAGGAAAAAATGAAAAACAAAAAAAGCATGATGAATTTAGCAATTTCTAATTTGTTTTTAGTATTTTTGGGTGCAGGTTTAGTCATTCCTGTTTTGCCAACCCTTAAAGAACAAATGCACTTTTCAGGAACAACAATGGGAATGATGATTTCTATTTTTGCAATTGCTCAATTGGTTGCTTCACCAGTCGCTGGTGCTTTATCTGATAAAATTGGGCGCAAAAAACTCATTGCCATTGGAATGATTATTTTTTCTTTTTCTGAACTTTTATTTGGTTTAGCACAAGCGAAAACAGGTTTTTATATTTCGCGAGCGCTAGGGGGCGTTGCAGCTGCGATGCTCATGCCTTCAGTTACTGCTTACGTGGCTGATATGACCACAATTGCCGAACGTCCTAAAGCGATGGGACTTGTTTCAGCAGCAATCAGTGGTGGCTTTATTATTGGTCCTGGAGTGGGTGGTTTTATTGCCCATTTTGGAATACGTGTTCCTTTTTATGTTGCAGCAATTTTAGCTTTCCTTGGTTTTATTTTAACAATCACAATTTTAAAAGAACCAGAGCGCACAATTGAAAGTCATCAAGAAATCGAAAAAGTTTCATTTCTTGATATTCTCAAAAATCCATTATTTGGTTCACTCTTTATTATTATTTTGATTTCATCATTTGGTTTACAGGCCTTTGAGTCAATTTATAGTATCATGGCAAGCATTAACTTTGGTTTTAGTATGAGTGAAATTGCTTTGGTTATTACAGTGAGTGGAATTTTAGCCCTCTTTTTCCAACTTTTCTTATTTGATGCAATCGTCAATAAAATTGGTGAACTTGGCTTGATTCAATTAACTTTCTTTGCCAGTGCAATCTTCATTGCTGTTATTGCCTTTACAAAATCAAATTTAGTCGTTGCTCTTTCTACATTTGTTGTTTTTCTGGCCTTTGATTTATTTAGACCGGCTGTAACAACCTATCTTTCAAAGCATGCGGGCAATCGGCAAGGGGCAATCAATGGCTTGAACTCAGCCTTTACGAGTTTTGGAAATATTTTAGGGCCAATGGCCGCGGGTTATATGTTTGACCTTAACCATTTATTTCCATATTATATCTCTGCGATTATTCTACTGGGAACCGGATTTTTATCACTATTCTTAAACAGAAAAAATTTCAGTAAAATCTAAATAAAACTTTCAATTTTATTATATTTATAACTACTACCTTGCAAAAAGTGGTAGTTTTTTTCATAAACAAAAATTTTTTTGAATAAAAAAACCTCCTGATGTAATCTTATACAGTCAGGAGGAAAAGGAGTAAGCGTATTGGTCACTGGATTTTCTATAATTTTTTCAAATAGGGTAGAAAAATCCATTTATAAAAGGAGTCAAGGGGATTTGAACCCCTGCGCCGCTTTACACGGTTCGACGGATTTCGAGTCCGCTGCATTACCACTCTGCCATGGCTCCACTCCTTTATCTAAATTAATTATATCACAGTTGATTCTCTTCTTGAAATAATATGAAATTGCTAGAATGAAAATAAAACGCATATTTATACAAAAATGTTGACAAATGAATAAATATGCTGTACAATTGCATTTATATTAATTTGAAAGAAGAAAAATGATGGGAAACAAAAAAATTGTCTTGGCATATTCGGGTGGATTGGATACAAGTGTTGCTGTAAAATGGTTGACTGATAAAGGATTTGACGTCATTGCTGCCTGCATGGACGTTGGTGAAGGAAAAGACTTGAATTTTATTCATGATAAGGCACTTAAAGTAGGGGCAGTGGAATCTGTTGTTTTGGATTGCAAGGAAGAATTCGCTAAAATATTTGTTGGAGCTGCACTCAAAGGAAATTTAATGTATGAAAATAAATATCCTTTAGTATCCGCTTTGAGTCGCCCTTTGATTGCTCAAAAATTAGTAGAAGTAGCCAAAGAAAAAGGGGCAACGGCTATTGCTCATGGTTGTACAGGAAAAGGAAATGACCAAGTGCGTTTTGAAGTAGCCATCCATTCTCTTGCGCCTGAGCTTGAAGTCATTGCTCCAGTTCGTGAGTGGCATTGGGCTCGTGAAGAAGAAATCGAATATGCCAATCAAAATGGTGTTCCTATTCCTGCTGATTTAGACAATCCCTACTCAATTGACATGAATTTATGGGGACGTGCGATTGAAGCTGGTGTTCTTGAAAATCCTTGGAATACTTGTCCAGAGGATGCTTTCTTTATGACTAATTCTGTAGAGGACGCTCCAAACGAAGCTGAATTTATCGAAGTTGAGTTTAAAGAAGGATTACCAATCGCCTTAAATGGAAAAAGCTTAGAATTGCATGAAATCATTAAAGAAGTGAATATTATTGCAGGAAAACATGGAATTGGTCGGATTGACCATATTGAAAATCGCCTGGTTGGGATTAAATCCCGTGAATTTTATGAATGTCCTGCTGCCATTACTTTATTAAAAGCACATAAAGATTTGGAAGATTTAACTTTCGTTCGAGAACTTGCACATTTTAAACCAGTTCTTGAAAATGAATTAGCAAACTTGATTTACAATGGTTTGTGGTTCAATCCTGCTACTAAGGCTTTGATCGCTTATCTTGATGAAACTCAAAAAGTAGTTAACGGGATTGTAAAAATTAAATTATATAAAGGTTTAGCAACACCAGTGGGACGTAAATCAACTAATTCGCTTTACAGCGAAAAATTAGCAACATATACTGCTGCAGATGAGTTTGACCAAGCAGCGGCAGTTGGATTTATTAAATTGTGGGGTCTACCTACTCAAGTCAATGCTCAAGTAAATCTCAAATAATAGCTATAGGAAAATTTGGAAAGTAAGAGAATGGTAGAAAAACTTTGGGGAGGACGTTTTGAGGCGTCACTAGATAAACAAACGGAAGAATTTGGAGCATCAATTAAATTTGAGCAACGACTTGCTCCTTTTGATTTAAAAGGCTCATTAGCTCATGTAAAGATGTTGGGTGAAACAGGAATTATTACTACCGAGGAATCCCAAAAAATTGCCGAAGGTCTGAAAAAAGTAGAAGAAAAGCTTCTTAATGGCCAAATTGAATTCAAGATGGAAAATGAAGATATCCATATGAATATGGAATCTTATCTTCATCAAGAAATTGGTCCACTAGCTGGTAAATTGCATACGGCTCGCTCTAGAAATGATCAAGTGGCAACAGATATGCATCTATACCTCAAAAGTATCTTAGAGGCCGTTTTAGAAGCTTTAAAAGGGTTAAGAGAAACAATTGTAAAGCTCGCTGTAAACCAAATTGACACTATTATGCCTGGTTATACTCATTTACAACATGCACAACCGATTTCCTTTGGTCAACATCTAATGGCTTATTATCAAATGCTGACACGTGATTTTGAACGTTTTGAATTTAATGTTAAGCATACAGATATGAATCCTTTAGGAGCGGCAGCTCTAGCTGGGACAACGTTTCCGATTGATAGAATGTTGACGACAAAATTACTTGGTTTTGAGAAGGCTTATGATAATTCAATGGATGCGGTCAGTGACCGTGACTTTATTTTAGAATTTCTCTCAAATGCAAGTTTGTTAATGATGCACTTATCAAGATTTTGTGAGGAACTTTTACTATGGTCTAGTCATGAATTCAAATTTGTCAGTCTGTCTGATGCATATTCTACGGGTTCTTCTATTATGCCACAGAAAAAGAATCCAGATATGGCAGAATTAATCAGAGGAAAAACAGGCCGCGTTTATGGAAATCTTACAGCTTTATTGACTGTGATGAAAGGTTTACCTTTAGCTTATAACAAAGATTTGCAAGAAGATAAAGAAGGAATGTTTGATAGTGCTGATACTATAATAACTTCTTTAACAGTTATGAATGGGATGTTGTCAACTTTAACTGTAAACCGTGTAAACATGGAAAAATCAACTGAACAAGATTTTTCTAATGCGACAGAGTTGGCCGATTACCTTGCAGCAAAGGGCCTTCCTTTTAGAAAAGCTCATGAATTAGTTGGTCTCTTAGTATTAGATTGTATAAAAAAAGGAATTTACCTCCAAGATGTAAATTTACAAGATTATCAAATGCTATCTCCATTAATCAATGAAGATGTTTATGAAGTTTTAAAATCAAGAACGGCAGTTTCAAGAAGAAATTCTCTAGGTGGTACAGGATTTGAATCAGTTAAAAAACAAATAGAAGAAGCAAAAAAAGAACTTCAAATTTGAAGTTCTTTTTTATAATTAGTTTTTTACAGCAAGTGATTTAGTATGTGTAAAGTAGTTTATTAAATTAAAGACAACCAGAATTGCTGAACCCACAAAGACATAACGATAGTCAATAAATCCAGCAATAGCTGAACCAAGTAAGGGACCTGCAAAAGCACCAATTGATTGAGCAGATTGATTATAAGAGAAAATTCGACCAGTAATAGCTTGAGGAGATTCTTTTGCTAAAATTGCTTGCACTGAAGGGAGAATTGCTGCATCAGAAACTCCGACAAGTAGTCGCATAACAATTAAAAACCAAACATTAGTTGTCATTGCTGTGATTGAGAAGACGATTAGTGAAAAGAAAAGTCCAAAACCTAGGATTTTTCTTTGACCAACTTTATCGCCTAGACGACCTAAGAATGGAGCAGCCACTAATGTAACGATTCCTGGGGCAGCAGCGACAATTCCGGCCATGAAAGTAATGTTTCCTTGACCATGCATAAGTTCTTGGACATAGAGTGAAAGAACAGGATTAATCGATTGATTGGTCATTTGAGTAATGAGGGTTGCAAAAAACATGCCCCAAATAATGGATGGGTGAGTAACAACTTCCCAAACTTGTTTATAGGAAAGCATGTTTTTCTTCTCAACGGGCTTAAATGTTTCTTTGACAAAAAATAAAGCAAGGAAAAAGACGAGAAACATAATGATTCCTGTGACGCTAAAAACGCGACGATAACCAGTTATATTAACAAGTATTCCGCCAATGATTGGACCGATAAGAGTTCCAGCAACAGATCCTGTTGTAAGGAGCGATAAGACGGCCCCTGATTTTTCCTTTGGTGCAGAACTGGCCATTAAGGCCATTGAATTAGAAACAAAACCGGAAAAGGCCCCAAGTAGCATGCGTAAAATAAGCAATTGCCAAGCAGCTGTAACAAAAGCCATTAATGAAATTGAAATTGCCATCCCAAGAGAAGCGCGTAAGAGCATCAATTTCCGACCTTTCTGGTCAGCTAATCTTCCCCAAAGGGGAGAAACGATTGCTAAAACAATAAAAGTGGATGAGAAGACCAAGCCTGACCAGATGTTTAATTCCGTTTTTGAGTAATGGCCAAGTGTACTGATGTAAAGTGATATAAAAGGGGCGATAAGGCTTGAACCTATCCCCGTCATAAATGTCCCAAACCAAAGGACAATTAAATTTCGTTGCCATGATTCTTTCATAAGTGAATGTCCTTCTTTCTTGATGTATTCATAATAATATTATAAAACTATTGTTCGTAGTTTGTCAATAATGGACCATTGCTTGAAAAAGATTGAGAATAGTTTTATACTGATAGTAAGATAGTTTGAATCGACTATAAAAGTTCAAACTTCGAGTAAACTTTCGGCATCGAAAGTATTGAAAGGAATCCAATTATGGCAAGGATTGCATTGACTCGTGATAAAATTGTTCAAGCTACTATTGAACTAGCTGGTAAAATTGGTCTCTCTAATGTTAGTTTTCCGCGCTTAGCTGAGTATTTTGGAATTAAAGCTCCGTCACTTTATAATCATTTTAAAAATATGGAAGAAGTACGTGTGGCAACGGCAGTCTACCTCCAAAAAGAATTAAACTATGAACTAACTCATGCAATGGTGGGACTAACTCCTTTGGCAGCACTTAGGGCTTATGCTGAGAGTTATAAAAAATTTGCTGAAAAATATGAAGCAGTTTATGAACTTATTAATGTAATACATCAAACAAATAATGGAGAACTTGAATATTTAGCAAAAGAAAATATTCGTTTGGTTCGACGAAGCTTGGAAAATTTTCATTTGTCAGAAGAAGAAAATTTTCATATCAGTCGGATGTTTCGCTCAACGCTTCATGGATTTATCACTTTAACACAATTAGGATATTTCCGTCAGTCTGGATCAATTTCTAAAGAAGAATCCTTTACTTACATGGTCAATCATCTGCTTAGTCGTCTAGATAATCCAGAAAATATTTAAAAATACCATGTTAAATACATGGTATTTTTAAATGCTAAATGTAACTGTTAATCCCTTCAATAAAATAGAACGTTTTCAGGTGATATAGTGACTTTTTAGCAAGTTTATGGTAAAATTAATACGATAATTTCTAAAATGGGAGAGAGTGGCTTGGCTATAAAAAAAACATATCGCGTTAAACGCTCAAAGGATTTTGACCAAATTTTTTCAGCGAAACATAGCTTTGCCAATAAAAAATTTGTGGTCTATAAATTAAACACAAATCAACCTCATTTTCGTGTAGGTCTATCAGTAAGCAAAAAGCTTGGTCATGCGGTTTTACGTAATCGAATTAAACGTCTTTTACGCCATGCCATTGCTGAATTTAAGCCTTATTTGACAGATGAAGATTTTGTAATTATTGCACGTTCGGGTGTTGAAACACTTAGCTTTGAGGAAGTAAAGAAAAATCTAAAACACGTTTTGAAGTTGTCAAAAATCTATGTGGATGGAGAAAACGATTGAAAAAGAAATTTAGTTTGATCGCAATGGCAGGGGCAGCTCTTTTGTTGCTTACAGCTTGTGGAACAACAGCTGTGACAAGTAGTTCAACCAACCTTTGGGACCAAATTGTATATGGCTTTGCACAGGTTATTCGTTTCTTGTCATTTGGTGGTTTGACCGGAGTTGGTATTATTTTATTCACGATTGTTATTCGGGCAGCATTGCTTCCCTTGATGAATATCCAAATCAAATCTAGCCAACGTATGCAAGAAATTCAGCCAGAAATCAAAAAAATTCAGGCTAAATACCCAAGCAAAGATATGGAATCTCGTCGTTTGATGAACGAGGAAATTCAAAAACTTTATGCAGAAAATAAAGTCAACCCTTACATGGGTTGTTTACCACTAGTTGTTCAAATGCCAGTGCTATGGGCACTTTATCAAGCCTTGTCTCGTGTGGACTTTTTGAAACACGGAACTTTCCTATGGTTTGAAATTGGTGCTAAAGACCCTACTTTTATTTTGCCTATATTGGCTGCGGTCTTTACTTTCTTGAGTTCATACTTGATGATGAAATCTGCTCCAGAAAGAAATGCAATGACAACTTCAATGACTTATATCATGCCTATTTTCATCTTGATTATGGGGGTTAACTTTGCTGCTGGGATTGCACTCTACTGGGTAATCTCTAATGCTTTCCAAGTATTCCAAACAATGTTGTTGGCAAATCCATACAAAATTATTGCGGCGCGTGAAGCTAAGGTACAGGTCGAAAAAGACAAAATTAAAGCTCGCGAAAAAGCATTGAAGAAAGCAAGAAAAAAATAAAAAATACCATTGGCAGTTTTTATTTTAATTTGGAAGTTGTGCTAGAAATTGTCAATAGGCTTTATCATATGACAGGAGTAGTTTTATTATGGCTATTTTTACTGGTGAAACGGTCGAAGATGCAATCGAACGTGGCTTAAATCGCTTAAATGTTAAGCGTGAAAATGTTCATATTCATATTGAACAAAAAGAAAAAAAGGGTTTCTTAGGATTTGGAAAGAAACGGGCTCGGGTTAATATTGAGCCAATCCATGAAGAAACAGTGCGTAAAGCTGACCATTTAGCAGAACGTGGTGTGGATGATACAATTAATCTTGGTGTGCCTAAGTCACAATCTGCTATGGAAGCAACACTTGAATTAAGCCAAGTGGTTAAAGCTGTCCGTGCGGCTGAGAGAGAACAAAATGGTGAAATCACTGAAGAAGAGCGTAATGCGATTATTGAAGTGGCTAAAAAGACGGTTGTTCAAAATCGTCAAGGAACAGCAGACCTCTCTGATGTGGTTTCTGCTGTTAAAGAAGAAGTTGAAGCGAAGAAAGAAGTTTCAAACGAAGATGAAAAAATTGCTTCAAAAATTTCAAGCTATTTAACAACTATCACACAAGAAATGGGAATTGCAACGCGTGTTTCAGTTTCTCGTGACGGAAATTTAACAGTTTTCAATTTGACTTCTAATCATGATGCTTTGCTTATTGGCAAACATGGTAAAATTTTACAAAGTTTGCAAATTTTAGCAAAAGCTTACGCTAATAGTATTTTGAATACACGAATGAATATTGCTGTTAATGTGGGTGATTATCATGAAAAACGCAAAGCTTATATCGTAAGCCTTGCTCATCGTGCAGCTGAACGTGCGCGTGGCGGTGAAACTGTCTATATTAATGATTTACAGTCTAATGAACGTAAAATTGTTCACACTATTATTGGTCAGGAAAATGGTGTATCAAGTCATTCAGAAGGACAGGAATATAATCGCTATATTGTTGTGACTAAAGAGATTTAGCCTTGACAAAAGACCTTTCATAGTGTAGAATTGTAAGGTATGCTTTTAATAGCAGTAAAAAGATGAAAGGAACACCGAAAAGGTGGAGCTACTTTCAACCAAAAGTGAAGTAGCCCAGGGACTTATATAAAATGAAACGTACTTACCAACCACACAAAAAATCTCGTAAGACTACTCACGGATTCCGTAGCCGTATGGCAACTAAAAACGGACGTCGTGTCCTTGCAGCTCGTCGTCGTAAAGGACGTGCTTCACTTACAGTTTAATTTGTAAATGAAATTGAAATCAGCTTATGGCTGATTTTTTTTATTTGATTATTCCTAAATAAAGCGGGAGTCGGTTGATGATTAAATATATTTTGTTAAACGGTTTCATTAATTGTGTTATAATGGTTTTATTAAATAATTAGTGAAATTTTTTCCTTTGTTGATTGAAGATAAGGTGAAATCTCACACTTAAAGGAGAGTTTTGTCGTGAAAAAATTCAAAATTGGTGAACTTGAAGCTTCTCAAATTATTTTAGGTTGTATGAGAATTAATGAAGAGGGAAAAGATCCGGTTGCTGTAATTGAAAAATCAGTGGAGCAAGGGATAAATTTCTTTGACCATGCTGATATCTATGGGGGTGGAGCTTGTGAATCGATTTTTGCAGATGCTCTAGAAAAATCGTCAGTAAAACGAGAAGATATTATTTTACAGTCAAAATGTGGAATTGTTCCTGGAAAAATGTTCGATTTTTCAAAAAAACATATTATTGAATCGGTTGAGGGGAGTTTATCTCGTTTAAAAACTGATTATTTGGATACTTTGCTCTTGCATCGTCCAGATACTTTAGTCGAACCTGAAGAAGTAGCTGAGGCTTTTTATGAATTGGAAAAAGCAGGGAAAGTACGTTATTTTGGGGTTTCTAATCAAAATCCTGGTCAAGTTGAACTGTTGAAAACAGCGGTGAAAGAGCCATTGTTATTTAATCAATTACAGTTTGGCTTGAAACATACGGGAATGATTGATGCTGGGATTCATGTAAATATGAGTGATGAAGGTTCTTTTGTTCATGATAATGGAATTTTAGAGTATTCTCGTATTAATAAGATGACTATTCAGGCTTGGTCACCTTTCCAATATGGTTTCTTTGAAGGCGTCTTTGTTGGAAATGAAAAATTCCCTGATTTGAATAAAAAATTGGAATTTTATGCAGAAAAATACAATTCTACTCCAACTGGAATTGCTGTCGCTTGGATTAATCGGCATCCTGCCAATATCCAAACAATTATTGGAACGATGACATTGAGCCGAATTGAAGAAATTGCTGCTGCTTCAGATATTGCCTTGGAACGTGCGGAATGGTACGACTTGTACATGGCAGCTGGAAATATTTTACCTTAAATATAATTAAAGAAGGAGACTAGTTTAAAAAAACTAGTCTTTTGATTACTTTTTTGGGAGGAAATCTGATGGATTTTTCTAAATATTTCAAGAAAAAGAATGACAGTAAGGTAAAAATTTTTTCAAAGTTAGAAATTTTTGAGAAAGTGAATGATGAAGAATTGATAGAGGTCTCTGGAGGAAATTTTTCTAGTAATCTTCGACAAAAAAGGCTTATAGCGGGGCTGACACAAAAAGAACTTGGGAAACTGCTTTATTCGAGTAAACAAGCTGTCTGTAATTGGGAGCACGGCCGACGTGAACCAAGTTTAGAACTTGTCCAAGAGATGGCAAATGTATTTAAATGTTCAATAGATGATTTGTTAAAAGATAGTGAAAATATAAACTAAAAGTAAACAAAAAGAATACTAAAACACCATTGACTAAATATTCAGAAAAGTTTAAAATATACTTGTAATTAATTACGGAGATCCCGAAATTTGATGAGCCTTTCTAGTGGAAATGTATATTGACTAAAAATGCTCAAAACGAGTCCGATTGGGCTAGAAAGTGTGTTTTTATGGAATTGCAAACTATTTTTGAAGAATTTGAAGTGTTGACTGATGAGGAATTGATGGAAGTTAGTGGAGGGACAAATACTAATTATCAAAATTGGATTTCGCCACTACTTGATATTGGTTCTGAAGGTGATATTTATTCTCGTTACTAGTATCTTTTACTAGTCCTACTGTATTTTGTAAAGGGTTGTTAATATGACTTATCAATCCTTTTTTTGGGGGCCTTTATGATTGAACGTATAAAAAAATCTTTACAGACTAAATTAAAAGTAGTTTTATTGCTATTAGTGACATTGATTCTCTACAACGGTTGGGAACCTGGACTAGATATTTTTCCACCAACTTTCTATGATTTTACTTTTAATTATTATGGACTTGTAGATATTTTAACTTTTTTAGTAATAATAGTTATTGCTTATAAAAATGATGCTTTTAAAAAGATTTTTGATATATTTCGTCCAAAAAGTTTGTTATTTATTCTATTTTTTATTGTTGGTGGAAATATTTTTATTGCTTTGGCACATCATTTATATTTTCAGATGATACCAGCTTTAGAAGCTTTTCCAGAACATTCAATAGATTTGGCAAACTATCTTGCACGAACTCCTTTTTGGACGCATTCATTAGATTTATTCGTGATTGGACCGATTAGTGAAGAGTTGATTTTTCGGGAATATCTTTATCGACTTTTTGATAAAAAATGGTTGGCTTATTTTGTGAGCGTCACTGTGTTTGCATGGGTCCATACTGGTTTTACTTGCTCTTTCTTTTTTTATCTACCTATGAGTTTAGTTGTTACTTTGGCCTATCACCGGCGTAAAGCAATTGGGGAAAGTATCGCTCTTCACAGTTCAATAAATCTGATAAATACTTATTTACCAAATTTATTAAGCTTTTGGGTATTCTGAGTAACTAGTGATTAGGCTTCTTATTCTTTGGTAATTTTCAAATTAAAATTCGTCTTTTATTTAAAATTTAAAAGTCTTTACAGAAGGCTTTTATTTACTTTAATGGAGAAAACGGTTGAATTCAAGCAAAAAATAACGTATAATTAACATGTATCTAAGAAATTTTTAATGGGATATTTCTGTCAGTAAATAAAATGATTGTCTTCTAAAAATGTGGACATCAGTTGGCTGACGGGATGGAAATTATTGATTTTTAGTTTAATCTGGCTTTACAGATAAATTTAAAGGAGGTGTCTTATGAGTTTTACAGATGAAACAGTCCGTTTTGAATTTGGTGATTCGGACAAGAAAGAAATTGGCGAAACACTCGTTGATGTTTACAATGTGCTTGAGGCTAAGGGTTACAATCCTATCAATCAAATCGTGGGTTATGTTTTGTCGGGAGACCCTGCTTATATCCCTCGTCATGATGATGCGCGTAATAAAATTCGCCGTTTTGACCGAGATGATATTGTTGAGGAATTAATCAAGAATTATTTGAAAGATAATGGTGTCAATTTATAGTGTTTGCACGAATTTTAGGGCTTGATGTCGGAACAAAAACTGTGGGAGTTTCTGTCAGTGATTTACTTGGGATGACCGCTCAACCTGTTGAAACCATTAAGATTGACAGTGAAGCTGGTGAGCTTGGCTTTGAACGTTTGGGCGTTTTGATTAAAGAATACAAACCTGAAAAGGTAGTTCTTGGTCTTCCAAAACATATGAACGGTGATGAAGGGATTCGTGCCGAAGCATCACGGGATTATGGTACAAAATTAGCCAATGAATTCGGTTTGGAAGTCGCTTATCAAGACGAACGATTGACAACTGCGCAAGCTGAAAAAGTATTGATTGATGGTGGTGTGCGTCGTAAAGATCGCAAAAAATCAATTGATAAATTGGCTGCTGTTTTGATTTTACAAAATTATTTGGATGCTCATGCATTAAAATTATAATTTTTGGTTTACTGATGAACGCTTTAGTTTATTTGTAAGTATAAAAATACTGACAAGTATTCGTAGGATTTTCTGTCAGTAAAAGTTGTCTATTTATTTTATTATGAATAGCAGAAAATTCCTCTAATTAAGGATGAAGAAAAGGAAATAAAATGACTCATACACATGATCACGAACATGACCATAATCATGAACCTGACTATATTACTTTGGTTGATGAAAATGGAAACGAAAGCTTGTTCCAAATTTTGATTACCATTGATGGACAAGAAGAATTTGGCAAAAACTATGTTGTTTTACAACCTACTGAGTTTGAAGAAGATGAACAAGGTCTTATCGATGTTTTGGCTTACTCATTTACTGAGAATGCTGACGGTACTGAAGGTGATTTGCAACCAATCCCTGAAGATGCTGAAGATGAATGGGATATGATTGAAGAAGTCTTCAATAGCTTTATGGATGAACAAGAAGATTAAAATAAAAAGCTGTCATTAACTGACGGCTTTTTTATTTCTTTAAGAAACTTATGAGGGATATTGTAGCAAGCATAGCAACGCAAACTAAGCCGATAGGAGGCCAAAACCAAACGATAACAATAGAAAGAAAGTTGATGAGAAAAAGATTTCTACCTGAAAGACTGTGTGTGAGTTCTTTGTATTCTTTATCAGGATTTTCTTTGAGCAGCTCATGGTCCATAAGGTGAAAAACAGCCGCCCAGAGAAAAATAACAATCAAATAGAAAAATTCAGGGAGAAACTCACTTGCATGTTTTCCGACCCAACCCGTGGTGAAGGGGAAAAATGACATAATGAATAGCCAGAGCGTATTCAATAAGAATATTCGAGGAGTAATATTTTTAATATCACGATAAAGTTGATGGTGATTATACCATACGGTCATAATCATAAAAAAGCTTAAAGCATAGGCTAGAAGTGGGATGGCTAATTCTGCCAGAGCAGGCCAGCCACTTTTATCAGGGGTTTTAAATTCTAAAACCATAATCGTTGCAATGATGGCAATAATAGCATCTGTAAAGGCCAAAAATCTTTCTTTTTCCATGGAATTATTTTATCATAAATGTTAAGATTTGCTTACGCTTTTTTCAAAAAACAATAAAAAAGTTGCTGACTAATCTGTCAGTAACTTTTTTATTTATTTTTTAAATTTACGCTTTAAACCATTTTTAGAGACATCTTTAATGACTTTGTTACGTAAGCCTGGTTCATAGTTATCATAAATTGTTCCGTCAAAATTAATAATTTGAGCATTATGATTTTTGTCATCAAAAATAAATTTACTAATCATTTGAGCTGTTTCTTCAGGAGATTTTACAAACGGACTATCCCCAACTTTTGCACCGTTCAAATCTGTTGCAACTGCACCAGGCATAACAGCAAAGATTTGTTTTTTAGATTTATCTTTTTTGAATTGATGACCAAAAGCAAAGGTCATGGCATTTTGTGCAGCTTTTGAAGTGACATAAGCAAGTGGCATCCAATATTCTTGAGAAACAGGTACGGTGATGTTAATAATTTTAGCGTTTTCTGTCAGTGAATGTGGAAGAAGTTCTTTGATCACAGCATGTGTTCCCAAAAAATTGGTTATAATTGTTTCTTCTAAATCAGTTGTTGAATAATCAAAAGCTGATTTTTCCATATCAAGGTGCCCTTTATCTGAATGAATATTCCCAGAAATTCCAGCATTATTAATAAGTAAATCAATATCTGTCAGTGCTGACAGACTCGTCAATTGATTTAAGTCATCTAAATCTACTTTGACAAATTTGGCAGTAATTCCTTCGGCTTTCAGCTTTTCAACGGCTTCTTGTCCACGCGTTTCATTACGGGCTCCGACCAAGACTTCATAGCCGCGATGACCAAGGTTTTGAGCAAGTGCAAAACCAATTCCTTTATTTGCGCCAGTGATAAGTGTTTTCATGATTTTTCTCCTTTGAGTTTTAGTTGTCGCCTTTAGACATTTGTTGCTGGTCAATTAGATTGGCCTTTAAAAACCAGTGACGGTGCCAATCTCCAGCTAAAGCGGTAAAGGGAACAGGTTGTTGACCTATTTTTTCTACTTTTTCTAGTAAATAATTTCGTAAAATCCAAGTGTCTTCGAGTGTTCTTTGTTTAAGATTAAATATTTTTTCAAGTTTTACTTCGCTAATTTTTAAATCATTAGCAATTTCAGATTTGCTAAGTCCTGTGAATTCAAAATTTTTACGGAGTTCTTTTTTGGTATTATGCATTTGAAGGGGATTAAGTGACATTTTTCTTCTCTAATCTTTCATTTTGGGAAAATAATTAGTGAGCATTTGTTGAGAAAGTAGTTTGGTGTTTTCGTCACTATTTACTTTGCCCATTTGGTGAAGTTGTTTAGCAAAACCAGCGTCAATCCGGTCTAAGCCATTTTCAAGTCCGGCTAAAGTTTCACTAATTAAGTCTGAAAGTGCCATGTTATTGGGTGCGTCAGTATTTGTATGGCTTTCGAGATTTGTTTCAGCAACTAATGGTGGAACTAATTCGATGACTTTTAAAGTCTTTTCAAAATATTTAGCTTGTTCTCGAAGCGCATCAGAGTAAAAATGAACCCCAGCTTTGGTCAAATTGTAAATAGGGTGTGCACCGTCAGCCAGATTTGATAATCCTGATGAAACATTAATGACTAGTCCATTATTTGCGACAAGGATTTTCAAAAATGCTTGTGTCACAGCAATTGTTCCTAATAAATTAATATGAATTTCTTCTGTCAGTACTTCCAGAGAATTGTCAGCTTGTTCAAATAAATTAATCGCACGCATAATTCCGGCACAGTTCATAATGACATCAAGTTGAGGGAAATTTTCTTTGATGAAGTTGACTAATTGGGGGAGGGAGTCTTTGTCAGCAACATCACTGACAAATCCTGTAAAAGTTGGATTTTCATTCAAAATTTGATTAAGACGTTTTTCATTTCGGGCGGTAATGATGACTTTATTTCCTAATTCGGAAAACTTTTTAGCAAAACCAAGTCCGATTCCGCTTGTACCACCTGTGATTAAAATCGTATGTCCTGTAAATGTCATGATTTCTCCTTTTTATGAGGTTATTTTTTTTAACTTTTATAACCAACAAAATGAATTATAAACCAGAAAGTTATATTTGTCAAGAATTATAACTTGTGTTACAATTAATTTATGAATACACGTGAAAAGATATTAGGAAAAACAGAAGAATTTATCTTAGAGAATGGAATAGAGAAACTCACCATTTCAAAAATTGCTAAGGAACTCAATATTAGTCAACCAGCTATTTATAAGCATTTTAAAAGTAAAGATGAACTTTTAACAATACTTGCCCTTCGTTGGCTCAATGGTCAGACACTTGTAAAAATATTTCCTTTTGACACAAGCAAGTATGAACATCAAAAAGAGATTGTTCATGACTGGCTCTGGTCAGTCGCCATTGCCAAATATGAAGCACATCGAAAAACTCCAGAAATGTTTGCCTTATACACAACCTACATTGGAGAAAATTTAGAATTGGGGCGTAAACATATTTTAGAAATGGTTGAGAGTCTAAAGACAGCTGCTAAATTTGAAAGTGAAGAGGAAGCTGCTGCATATATTCAAGCTTTTGTTTATTTTCATCACCCAAAAATTGCCCCACAGTGGGATGACCAATTTCAAAATCAATTTGAAAATCTCTGGACTTTGCTTGAACCGAATTTAAATGCCTTTTAAAGTTACTGACAGACTTTTTGGATTTCTGTCAGTAAAAAAACCTGTCAATTGACAGGTTTTTATTCTTTAATTTGGAAAACCATGGCAGTTCTAGGTTCAAGGATTAGATTTAAATGCCCTTTTGACCAACCAAAACTACTTCTTGGACCAAAACCACCAAATTTTTGGTCATCACTATCGAAGATAAGTTCTGGTTTTTCAGGAAATTGGAGTTGAAGCTCTTGTTCATAACTAGGATGGAAATTAAAGACGAAAAGAAGTTGCCCTTTTTTGTAAGCTAGTAATTTATCCGAATTTTTTATCCAAAGTTGTTGGACAGATTCTGGGCTTTCTAAAAACTTGTAATATCGTTCTAGATTAATCATCGCCTGGTCAAATGCCAATAAATATTGGAAACGCAAATCTTTATTATCAGCTAAAGACCATTGTCTTCTGGCATGTTGGAAATCATCATGATTTTCTTGACGCGGAAAATCAAGCCATTCAGGGTGGCCAAATTCATTACCCATGAAATTTAAATAACCCTCACCAGCCAAACTAAAAGTAATGAGGCGAATTAATTTATGCAACGCTATGGCACGGTCAATTTTTAGAGAGCGACTATTAAGGTCCATTTTCCAATAAATCTCTTCATCAGCTAACCACATCATAATCGTTTTATCACCAACTAAAGCTTGGTCATGACTTTCAGAATAACCAATATTTTTTTCACCAGGACGTCGCGTCGTTAATTCCCACCAAAGGCTCAATAAGTCAAGACTATTATCCGTTTTTTCTTTCAATTGTTTAATCCAAAAATCAGGAATTCCCATTGATAAACGGTAATCGAAACCAATTCCACCACTTGAAATAGGTAGGGCCATTCCCGGCATGGCTGACATATCTTCAGCGATTGTTGTTGCTGATGGATTGAATAAATGTGTTAATTCATTTGCCAACATCAAATAAGTCACCGCTTCGATATCTGTATTGAGCGAAAAATATTTGCTGTAATCAGTAAATGCAGTCCCTAAACCATGATCATGATAAAGCATTGAAGTCACACCGTCAAAACGAAAACCGTCAAAATGATAGGTATCCAACCAAAATTTAAGATTTGAAAGTAGAAAATGAATCACTTCATCTTTGCCATAATTAAAAAGTTTTGTCTTCCAAGCTGGATGATTTCCTCGTTCACCTTCATGAAAATACTGATTTTCTGTCCCATCAAAATAGTTGAGACCATCTTCGATATTTTTTACAGCATGTGAATGAACCACATCTAAAAGCACTCGCAAACCCATACCATGAGCTTGATCAATCAATTCCATCAAATCTTCTGGCTGACCAAAGCGACTAGATATTGCAAAGAAATTGGAAACTTGATAACCAAAACTAGCATAGAGCGGATGTTCCATAATTGCCATCAGTTGAATAGTATTGTAACCAGCCTTTTTAATTCTTGGTAAGACATCGCGCGTGAATTCTTTATAAGAATTAATTTTATAGTCTTCAGTTGAAATACCAATATGTGCTTCATAAATCAAAGGAGCTTCTTTTAACTGAGGGGCTTTATTCTTCCAATCATATTTTGGTTGAACAATCACTCCATCCAATTCATGGCGTTCATTGGGAACAGCAAACATAATATAAGAGGGAACACGATAAACTGTTTCACCAGACGGTAAAAGCAGTTTAACCTTCACCTTAGAACCCACAGGTAGCATACCCGGAATTGAAATTTCCCAAGTCCCACCATAGGCTTGTTTCAACTCAAAATTGTTTTCCCAATTATTGAAATCTCCAACCAACCAAGCTCTTTTAGCATTTGGTGCCCATTCGCGAAAAGTCCAGTGTTTACTTTCTTGTTGGAAGCCAAAATACTTATAACCATTAGCAAAATCAACAAGCGAACCATCAGTTCCTAAAAGCCGTTTTTTTGTTCGAGCAAATTCAAAAAGCCGCAAAGACAAATCTTCTTTGAAAGGTTCCAAATAAGGGTCGTAATCCAAAATATTTAGAGGCATAAGCTATTCTCCTTTTTACTGAAAATCATTTCTAGCTCTATTTTATCACTTTTGCAAAGGTTTTCACAACGAAATTCCCATATAAAATAAAAAATATTTACTGACAGAATAGGTCAGTAAATATTTTTATTCATCATTAAAACCAAACCAAGGGTCTTCCTCACCTCCGAGTGCTTCTTGGCCAAAAGAAAGTGTTTCTGGAATTTTGGGAGCATTAAAAATTTGCGAAGGAGTTGCTACTTTTTCTGTCAGTAAATTTTTTTGGTCAGCAACTTTTTCGTCATTAAAAAAATGAGCCTCTAGGCTTTGAATATAATCATAAAACTCTGTCAGTAAATCATGATAAGCCTTTAATTCACTTGTTTTATTTAAATATTTATAATTAGCCTGAAACTCTCCCCAACGTTCAGCAATGTGCTTACTTTTCATAAAATCATTATAATCCATATTTGTTCCTCGTTCCTTTCTCTTTATTATACATCATTATCCTTAATGCTTAAGCGGTAATATTTATTATTTAAAACAAGACTCAATTTAGAGGAGTGATGTAAAAATAATAAAACGAAAGTGAAACTTTACTCTTTTAAAAAAGCCTTAACTTGTTTTTTTTGTTACAAAAGTCGATTTAGAATCAAATTTTTAATTTTTATCGGTCTTTTTTTATTAATCATTTAAATATTTATGAAATACCAAAAAAAGATTAATAGCTCAATGGTGCCGTTTTTTTGCAAAAAAGGCATATTAGGAACTAACAAAAATATAAACAAAAGTAAAATAATAGAATTTAATGTACGAAATTTATTACAAATTTGTATTATATTATGCTATAATATCCTAGAATCGGTAATTTTTATAAGAAAATGTAATCAATAAAATACATCTCTTGCAAAAATGATTTAAAATCAAAAGGAGGACATTATGAAAAGTAGAAAAAAAGTTATTTCTATAATTTTAGGTTTAATGTTGCTTTTACAATATGTTATTACCCCAGTTGGAGCAATTGCAGGAGCAATAAATGAAGAAACAAATGATTCGGATATAACATTAAGTCAATTTAAAATAGATGAATCCGAAAGTAATGCTGATTTAATGACATTTGATTTAAGTCTCAAGATTAATCAGTCAACATTGAAAAGTAAAACAACTGCTATTGAATTAGATAAATCAATTAAAATTAATGAACCAAATGAGGTTAACAGACAAAAGTCAACAGCATCTTATACTGCTGACGAAAATAGATTGACAATAGACCTTAATTCAATAAATACAAGTGAAGTGAAAATCAATTTTTCAATCTCTAAAGAACTTTTGAAAAACTTTGAGCGATTAACAGCCAAATTAAATGATAGTCAGGTTGATGTATTGTTGCCAAAAACGAGTTCGACTTCAGAAGCTCCAAGTCAGTCAACCTCCACTGTGACTCAAAATACCGTTACGCCTGAAATCAAAGAAAAAGAAAGCACTACGACTAAACATTCAGAACAAGCTAAAAAATCTGTTGAGAATCAAGATATTCGTAAACTTCTAGAAGAATCAGGAATTTCACCAGCGACTATTATCGACTCAGCTAAGGTCATATATCTTGATAAAGAAGGAAAACCTTATCCAGATCAAACAGATGTTCCGATAGATGCAGAAGTTCAAATCGATTATACCTGGAGTATTCCAGAAGATATCTTACCATTGAAATCAGGAGATTATTTTGATTTTAAACTTCCTGATGGGGTAACAATTGAGCAAGCGACATCATCATTGGGAGATTATGGAACCTATACAGTTAATGCAGATGGAACCGTTCGTTTCGTCTTCAATGAAAAAGTTGAAAACTATCATGATATCAATGGTACCTTTCATTATGATGCACATTTCGATAAGACAATCGTTCCAGGAGAAGTTGTAATTGATACACCAACGGAGGAAAATTTTCCCCCTTCAGAAATCCATGTTCGGCCAAACTATGACCAAGCAATTGATAAATCAGGACATTTCGATAAAACTCCAAATCCTAGTAAAGTTATTTGGGAAATAAATATTAACCGTCCATTAAATACAATGGAAAATGCTACACTTACCGATCCAATGCCAGAAGGAACAACTTATGAATCCGTCGAAATTTACCCTGAGACAGTTGGAAAAAATGGAGAAATCATTTCCATTGATAAAGAACATCCTTTAGTAAAAGGTACAGATTATACTGTTGATTCAAATGGAAAAATTACTTTTATTGGTAAGTACGCTACCACCGAACAAGCATTCAATGTTGTCTACACAACAACTATTGATGAAAGTAGCATTCCAGAAAAAGAGGGAACTGTAAGTTTTAAAAATACAGCGACATTAAATGATGGAAAAACAGATACCAATGCAAGTGCCTCTGTTACTGCACAATATAAAGGACCAATTAAAAAAAATAAACCATCCTCCACAGGAAGTGATCAACTTTATAATTGGAGTATAGAATACAATTATAATGAAAGAAATCATAAAGCTGGGGCATTTATTGAAGATAACATGAGTGATGCCATCGAGCTGGTGAACGGAAGTGTTAAACTTTATAAAATTACTTTTGATAGTAACGGAAAAGAAATTAAAGGTGCTCAATTAAAAGAAGGGGAAGATTATAAACTTGTACAAGACCCTAATAATCCTCAAAAATTTAAAATTGAGTTTATTACTGATATCGATTATGCAGTAAAAGTTGAATATCAAACGAAGGTTAAAGATATCGTAGATGGAAATGTCACTATTGATAACTCAGTAACAACTGATACAGGAGATAACAGCGAGTCAGGTGGTAATGCGACTCAACAAGGAATCGTTAAAAATATTGACGGAGCTATTGATTACGAGAATAGAGAAATTCCATGGAAAATAGATATTAATAGTGCAGGCTATTGGATGGAAAACTGGTCACTTGAAGACAAAATGTCTGAAGGTTTGACTTTCCTTGAAAATACTTTCCAAATTATTGATAAAACTGCTGGAAATAAAGTACTCTCCCCAACAGAATATACACTGGTAAAAACAGCAACAGGCTTTTCAGTTTCCTTTAATTCCCCACTTAAGGAGGGAACATATCATAAATATCAAATTAAATACAAAACAAAATTTGATACTAGTGTGATTGATAATGGGTCTGGTCATGAAGGAGATATCAAATTTGTAAATGATGCTTCAATGACTTGGAAGGATCAAAATGGAGGAGATCATACTAATAATGATCATAAAGAATTTAAACCAATACCTCCGTTCCAATATAATGGACAAAAATCTGGTTCATATAATGCAACCAGCAAAAAAATTACATGGACAATTGCAGCAAATTTCAATCAACAAGAATTAAGCAGTGCCTCAATAATTGATCCAATCTCTGATGATCAAAACTATGTTTCTGGAAGTGCTAAAGTCTATGAAGCTACGATTAATAAAAATGGTACTTATACTTTAGGTGCTGAAGTTACTTCAGATATGGGAATAAAAATAATAGAAAGCAAGGGAAGTGTTAAGGTAGAACTACCAGATGGAAGCACAAAAGCCTATGTTCTAATATTTGAAACAAGTCTAGAAGGTAACCTCATCAATCAGAAGGAATACAAAAACAAAGCGACATTTACAAATAAGGACATTTCACATGATTTAAGCGCTAGTGTCACTCCTGCACATCAAGGAGAATTCGTAACGAAAGATGGCTCACAGTCGAGTACAGATTCTAATTATGTAAATTGGAAACTTACAGTAAACGCCTCGCAATCTACCTTAAAAAATGTTGAAGTTACCGATAATCCTTCTTCAAATCAGTATATTGTAGCAAAAGATATTCTTATTTATGGAACAAGTATTGATGCCTCTGGTAATATTACTGAGAATAAAAATATTATACTTGAACAAGGCAAAGATTATTCTGTTGATATCCAAACTGATAATTCTACAGGTGCTCAAACAGTTAAAATTAAATTTTTATCAGAAATTAACACTGCATATGTTGTAGAATATCGTGCATTAATTACCTCTGACAAATCTAATGATGTTGTAAGTAATCAAGCCCGTATTACTGGAGACAACGAGAAAACAATAGAACAAGATGTTGAAAAAGACGTGCCCGTAATTAATCATAACGGAAGTGCAAACGGATCAAAAGGTTCAGTTACATTTGAAAAGGTTGGACCCCAAAAGGAAAAACTTGCAGGAGCACATTTACAACTATGGTCTATTGGAAAAGATGGTAAAAAAGATAAATTAATTCGTGAAGGTGATACAGATGGCAGTGGTGATTTAAAACTTGGTAATCTTAGAGTGGGAGATTATCTTTTAATAGAAACGAAGGCTCCAACGGGATATACAATTGATGAAGAATTAGCGAGTGGTAAAAAGGTAACAATTGCACAAGATGGAAAGAATTCTAATTTTCCACTTCAAGATATTCTAAATGATCCTACAAAAGTTGTTTTGAAAAAATTTGGGTTAACAATCAAAAATGGCGAAGAAGTAAAAAACCCTCTTCAAGGTGCAGAATTTGAAGTTTTGGATAGTACAGGACAAGTCGTTTCAGGTTATGAAAAAATTACCTCGGATAACTCAGGAAATGTAACGATTGAAAAACTATTGCCTGGTAAATATTCACTTGTCGAAATAAAAGCACCGACAGGTTATATTTTAGATCCTACGCCAATTGAATTTGAACTTAAAGCCAATGAAGAAGGAATCATACCAGATATCAACTTGGAAAAAGTTAACTATCAAGGTTCAGCTCAACTGATTAAACATGATAATAATGGTCAAGCTCTTTCTGGAGCGGTCTTTAAAGTTGTTGATAAAGATGGAAAACCGATACAAACAGGTTTAACTTCTGGTAAAGATGGTAAAGTTATCGCTAATAATTTAGCTCCCGGTGAGTACTCATTTGTTGAAACACAGGCTCCTACAGGATATATTCTAAATACAAGTCCTGTTCACTTTACAATTTCAGACAAAGAAGAAGGCCAACCAAAAGTTGTTAATGCCTCGGATAATTTTATCAATTATAAAGGATCAGCTGAATTAATTAAAGAAGATAGCCAAGGCCAACCACTTTCAGATGCAATCTTTAAAATTGTTGATAAAGCAGGAAATACTATACAGTCTAATTTAACATCTGGTAAAGATGGTAAGGTTACAGTTACAGGCTTGGCTCCAGGTGACTATTCATTTATTGAAACCCAAGCACCAACAGGATATATTCTAAACACAAATCCTGTTCACTTTACGATTTCAGATAAAGAAGACGGTCAACCCAAAATAATTATAGCCTCAGATAGCTTTGTTAATTACCAAGGATCAGCCCAATTAATTAAACGAGATAGCCAAGGCCAACCACTTTCAGGTGCAATTTTTAAAGTAGTCGATAACACTGGAAAACTAGTAAAAGAAGGTTTAACATCTGATAAAGCTGGTAAAGTAAATGTTACAAGCTTGGCTCCGGGTGACTATTCATTTATCGAAACACAGGCTCCGACAGGTTATGTTTTAAATACTAAGCCTATTGATTTTAAAATCTTAGATGAAAGTGAAGGCCAGCCTCAACTTGTTGTCGCTTCAGATAACTTTATTAATTATCAAGGATCAGCTGAATTGATTAAGCATGATATCAACGGTCAAGCTTTATCAGGTGCAATCTTTAAGGTGATTGATGCAGATGGAAAAACCATAAAAGAAGGTTTAACTTCTGATGAAACTGGTAAGGTATTAATTGAAGGTTTGGCTCCAGGTGAATATTCATTTGTTGAGACTCAAGCCCCTAAAGGATATATTTTGAATACTCTGCCAGTTAACTTTAGCATCTCAGATGAAGAAGAAGGTGAAGTAAAAGTAGTCATGGCTTCAGATAACTTTATTAATTATCAAGGATCAGCTGAGTTGATTAAACATGATAGTCAAGGTCAAGCTTTAGAAGGTGCAATCTTTAAAGTTATTGATTCAAAAGGAAAAATAATCAAAGAAGATTTGGCTTCCGATAAAACTGGTAAAGTATTAATTGACAATTTGGCACCAGGAGATTATTCATTTGTTGAGACAAAAGCTCCAAGTGGCTATATCTTGAATACTTCAAAAGTTGATTTTACTATTTCAACAAAAGAAGAGGGTCAACCCAAAGTAGTCATGGCTTCCGATAATTTCATCAACTATCAAGGCTCTGCTGAATTAATTAAACATGACAGCCAAGGTCAAGCTTTAGAAGGCGCAATCTTTAAGGTTATTGATTCAAAAGGAAAAATAATCAAAGAAGATTTGGCTTCCGATAAAACTGGTAAAGTTTTAATTGAAAATCTTGTACCAGGAGATTATTCATTTGTTGAGACAAAAGCTCCAAGTGGCTATATCTTGAATACTTCAAAAGTTGATTTTACTATTTCAGCAAAAGAAAAGAATCAACCAAAAATAGTTATGGCTTCCGATAATTTTATCAATTATCAAGGCTCTGCTGAATTAATTAAGGTAGATGAGAATGGTAAATATCTTTCAGGTGCAGTCTTTAATATTACTAATAGTGAAACTCATGAAGTAGTTATCAAGGGGGTCAAAACTGATGCAAATGGAGTAATTAAGGCAAATCATCTAAAACCAGGTAAATACACTTTTGTTGAAACAAAGGCTCCAAAAGGTTATCAATTAAGTCAAGAAACTAGAGCTTTTGAAATTAAAGCAAGCGCAGAAAACAAACCACAAGTTGTTAATACTGGAAAGTTCGTCAATAAAAAACTTCCAATTACACCTAAAAAACCAGAATTACCTAAGACAGGAGAAGAACGAAATACTTTCTTGCCTATAGTTGGTGTTGGACTATTAATGGTGGGTGCTACTTTATATGTATTTTTTAAAAGACGTAAAATGTAAAATTATATAAAAACATGGCTTTAGCCATGTTTTTGATTTGGAAAAAGTGGTAGTGACTTAATACAAAAATATTGTTAGTTTGTAATACGATGAAAATCATGGTTCGTTATAATGTCAAATTATTTTCAAATAGTCAAGGTTCGATTTTTTTTAAAAAAATTAACCAAAAAATAAAGAAATATATAGGAGTATTTGTGACGATAAATACGAAAATTTATAAAATAAAAAGTCACTAAGAAGATTTTTAGTGGCTTTTTATTTTATAAATTAATCAGAATTTGTGGTTTCATGCCGAGTGCAGGAATCGAACCTGTGACCCCTTCGTTACGAGTGAAGTGCTCTACCGACTGAGCTAACTCGGCACATAATGAAAGTGGTTACCCACTTTTATTATGATACAACTTTTTAAGCCTATTTTCAAGAACTAGAAGTCTTTAGCATTTGGTTGATTGTAGCCGTAACGCTCACAGAAATCTTCTCGGAATTCCAGAAGGTTATCATCCATAATGGCCCCGCGAACGTCTTTCATTAGATTTACGAGGAAGTGAAGATTGTGGTATGAACAAAGACGAAGACCAAAAGTTTCATCGGCTTTGATTAAATGACGAAGGTAGGCGCGTGTATAGTTAGTGCATGTGTAGCAATTGCACATTGGGTCAAGTGGAGTAAAATCGTGTTCGTATTTAGCATTACGAATGTTAACTCGACCGAAATGAGTCATTAGAGTTCCATTACGAGCAATTCGTGTAGGAAGAACGCAGTCAAACATATCAACTCCACGAATAACGCCATCAATCAAGCTGTCTGGTGCACCAACACCCATTAAATAGCGGGGTTTGTCTTCTGGAAGCATTGGTGTTGTAAAGTCAAGGACAGCATTCATTTCTTTATGAGATTCACCAACGGCAAGGCCACCGATAGAATAACCAGCGAAATCCATTGAAGTCAAGTCTCTAGCTGATTGACGACGTAAATCTTCAAAACCAGCTCCTTGAACAATCCCGAAAAGTCCTTGGTCATTTGGACGACGATGAGCATTGAGTCCACGCTCAGCCCAACGGGAAGTTCTTTCAACAGAGGCTTTGACATAGTCATAGGGTTGATAGAAGGGTGGACATTCATCAAAGGACATCATGATATCAGAGCCAAGATTATTTTGAATGCTTATTGCTTTTTCGGGGTTAAGAAAAAGTTCACGTCCGTCCAAATGGCTCTTGAACTTAACGCCTTCTTCTGTGATATTTTTTTTGTTTTGAACTAGGCTGTAAACCTGGAAACCACCACTATCAGTCAGGATAGGTTGGTCCCAATTCATAAATTTGTGAAGACCGCCAGCTTCAGCAACAAGTTCATCTCCGGGGCGTAACCAGAGGTGGTAAGTGTTTGAGAGAATAATCCCTGAGCCTAATGTTTTGAGTTCTTCTGGGCTCATTGTTTTAACGGTAGCTTGAGTACCTACGGGCATAAACATTGGAGTTGGGAAGGTACCATGTGGTGTGATGATTTCTCCTAATCTTGCTCCTGTATGTTTTTCTTTTTTTATTAATCTGTATTTTATTGCGTGTTCTGTCATAAGATTCCTTTATTTACTCGTAGAATCGAGTCTTCTTGTAGCTTAAAAAGCAAGCACTTATAAGTATAACAAAAATTAAATGCTTTTTATAGATGATTTTTTGAAAATCGGGCGAAAGTCTTAGAGATTTTGCCTATTTATTGGTATAATTAAGTAAATATAATGTAAGACAAAGTATTGGGAGGTATTTTATGTCAAGATGGGAATTGAAAAATCAAGCCAAAGGAGCTTTAAAAGATAATTTTGGTTCAAAAATGTTACTCTTTATTATTCCAATTATTGCGGGGATTTTAGGTGGAGGAAATGGTGTAAAGCAGTCCATGGACTACAATACTTCTAATTTTGATAGTATTCCAGGTAGTGTTTGGATGGTGATTAGCTTTGCGACTTTGCTTATTGCTATTTTAATGATTGTTGTAGCCTTGTTTGTTTCAGTAGTAACAGTTGGGGCAATTTTTAACTATATCAAAATTTTCCGTGGTGAACGAAATAATCCACAATTTAAAAATGTTTTTGGACCTTTCTATGATGGTTCAGCTGGCAAAATTATTCTTTTAAGTATTGTCAAAGGGGTGATTTTTGTTGCCTTGATGTTTATCCCAGTGATTGGTTGGGCATTTGCAATTTATTTGGGACTTGGTTGGTCACAAGCAACTTATGTTTTGTTTGATCAGTTAGAAGAAGGGCGTTACAGCGGTGTTATGGGCGTTCTTAGCGAATCAGCAACAATGATGAAAGGTTTGCGTGGAAATTACTTCATTTTCAAATTGAGTTTCTTCTGGTGGTATGTTCTTTATGGTATCTCAGGTGGTTTAGCAGGATTCTGGACTACTCCTTACCTCAACATGGCTTCAATTGCTTATTACGAAAATATTGGTAAATAATAAAAAAGCTGTCAAAGTTACTGACAGCTTTTTTTATTTACTGACAGAACAATCAGTAGCTTAATTTTCACGTTTAGCATGACGTCCATGAACGAAATGGTAAATGACAGCAATTAGAAGTGCAAGAATTGCTGATGCAAAATAGAGATTACGATAGCCTAATAGAGGCATAAACATTCCTAAAATAAAGGGTCCAAAACCGACACCCATATCCATAAAGCCAAAGAAAGTAGAAGTTGTGATTCCTAAACGATGAGCTTCTGAATTACGGATGGCAATAGCTTGTCCAAAAGGCGAAAATGAGCCGTAGCCTAAACCGATAAATATAGCAGCAAGGAGCAACATCCAACCAGAATGAGCAAAACCAATCAGTAAAAGACCAAGTGCAAAGAAGAGGTAGGTTGGATACATTACAAAGTTATCACCAAAGCCGTCAAAGACACGACCAGTAATTGGACGAGAAAGAAGGACAGTAATGGCATAAACTAAGAAGAAAAATGAGGCAGCCTCTGAAAGATGAATATTACGAGCGTAAGCATCCATAAATGACAGAATACTTGAGTATGAAATACCTATGAGAAAGGCAATTAATGAAATTGGTAAAGCTTCTTTTTCAAAGTAATTTGACCAAGCGAATTTTTTATGGACTTTATTATTGACAGAATTAGAGCTGTCAGTAGTTTTTTCAACATGTATGAAGAAAATTCCGACCAAGGCAATAAATAAAAGTAAGGCAGAAAGCCAAATTAATGAATAAAAACCTGATGTCCGGTAAAGAAACATTGATAAAAAGGGACCAACTGCTGACGATAATGTGACAGAAAGCGCATAATAACCAATTCCTTCACCACGTCTTGAAGAAGGAACAATGGCACCAGCCAAAGTTCCAGAAGCTGTTGCAGCAATACCAAATCCAAGTCCGTGTACAAGACGTAAAATTAATAGTAAAACGACACTATGCACAAAGAAATAAGCAAAGGTAAGCAAGAAATAAATGAGTGTTCCTATGTACAAAAGTTTTTTTGCACCAAGGCGTTTCATATTATTTCCAGCCCAAAGTCGAGCAATAAATCCGCCGACAATAAAAATTCCAGATAAAATACCAGCGATACTAGCAGAAGCGTGATAACGTTCCATAGCCATTGTACCAATAACAACAGTAGGGAGATAAAAAACAAGATAAAAAATAAAATTAAGTAACATATTAACAACGAAAGTTGTTGTCCAAAGTTTTTCTTTCATAAAGTTCCTTTCTTTGAGAAAAATTTATGAATGCGTAAACATCCGCCTAAAAAACAGATAAAACTCCCGCTTTTTAGACGAGAGTTTTGTGTTTGCGTAATTCAACTTTATTATTGTATCAAAAAAAATCGAAAAAATGTTGCCGGGGAAACGTAATAGTCTATAGAATAACTTTTGTAGTCATTTTTTTCCTAAGCCTGAATAGGCATATTCAATTTTAATACAGCGATTCATCACAATTTTATTTCTTCCTGCTTCTCGAAGAATTTGTTCAGCTTCTTGAGATTGTAAGCCCAATTGCGCCCAGAAAATATCGGCGTCAGTTTCAATGAAGTCACGAGCAACATCCGCCAAAAACTCACTTCGACGAAAGATATCAACGATATCAATGTGAAAAGGAACTTCTTTGATAGAAGCGTAGACTTTTTCACCTAGTAATTCACGGCCAGCAAGTCTTGGATTGACTGGAATAACATGGTAGCCATTTTGTTGTAATCCTTGAGCAATTAAAAAAGATGAACGGTCTGTTTTATCGCTAATCCCAACGACAGCGATGGTTTTTGCATTTTTGAGATAATCAAACATTGCCTCTTGTTCTGGATTTTCAAATTCGTACATTAGATTTCCTCCTCCTGCTTTGTTTTTATTATACAATATTAAGGGAAGTGGTGTGGTTTAAAAGCTTCTTTAAAATGATTATAAAAGTTTTTCAGAATTGTAAAATTCTTGAAATTTTTTGCTATAATTAGGCTATGAATAAGAAACAAATAAAAACACTAACAAGCGTCATTGTAGTCATTATTGCACTGGCTGTAGGATATTTTGGTTCGGGACGTCTGCATTTGGGACAAGGGAATAATTCGGCTACTGATAATAGTAGCCAAGTTTCCACAAAATCACTGGCAAGTTCGGTTAAACAAGCTCCTTTAACTTTTAAAAATCAAAGACAAATGGTCATGGCCAATACTGATGCTTTAGGTCGTGCGGTTGATTCACATATTCAATTGAAAGATTCTCAAGAACCTAAAGTCAAACGTGAACCCTTGACTTATAATCCGGTTGGTTGGCATAATTATAATTTTTATTATAAAAAATCAGATGGTTCGATTGGTAAAATGTGGCTAATGGCTCGTGGCCATTTGGTGGGTTATCAATTTTCAGGTCTAAATAATGAAGCAAGAAATTTAGTGCCAGAAACGGCTTGGTTCAATGGTGGAAATTTCACTGGAACGAACGATGGAAATACAGCCAGCATGCTTTATTACGAAAATCGTTTGGACAGTTGGCTTGCAAATCATCCCAATTATTATTTAGATTACCAAGTGACCCCTCTCTACGAAGGAAATGAACTTTTGCCTCGACAAATTCGTTTGGCTTATGTTGGAATTGATAAAAATGGTCAAACCTTGTCTATCAAACTCGGTGGTGGTCGTGAAAAGTCAGGAAATGGTGGAGCAACTGTCGTTGTTCTTGACAATGTCGCTCCAAATGCAAAAATTAATTATGCTGACGGGACCGCAGTTAACACAGTCAGCCCTAAATAGTTACTGACAGACTGTTCTGTCAGTAAAATAAAGCTCTGTCAGTAAAAAAAATGCTTGAAAAATCAGTCAAAAGACTGAGAATTCGGGCTTTTTTTCTTGCTATAATTAATATATAAATACAAATTCATGAGTGATTAGAATTTGTTAATTATCGGAGGAAAGAGAATGTTTTTACTACTTATACTATTTTTAGCTATGTTACTTTTTATAAAAGGATTCTTTAAAATTGTTTTACCTGCTTTGATTATATTAATGATTTTGAAATTTTTGTTCGGTGGTTTAATGCTCTTACTTAGTCCGCATTTTTGGGGGACTTTGCTCGTAATTAGCATTATTGTATGGCTTGTGAGAGCCAGTCGTAGTCGTTACTACTAAAAGGAGAAAAAATGTTTGTAGGATTTTTATCAGGTTTGATTGTAATGGGGGCTTTGCTTTCAATTTTGTTAGTGCTTTTGGGAGTGATGGCATTGAGAGTATTTGTACGCTATATCTTGCCCATTTTACTTATTTTACTGATTATTCGTTTGATTATTTCAGGGATTGTACTTTTGTTTAACCCACACTTTTGGTTATTCATTGCTGTTGTCGCTTTGGTCCTTTGGATTCTTGGTAAAATTAGGAATTAAGTAGTTTATAAATAATATTAACTTATAGAAATTACTGACCTTTTTGTCAGTAATTTTTTGCTTATAATTTTATAATCATTTTTAACTTTATTGAGTGTTTTCCAAAAATTTGGTATAATTTTTTTACAACTGTGTATTTGAAACAAGCATTTTGTTTATAAAAAAGATTTCCGCTAAGGAAACATCGGAGGACGTCATGTCAAATGAATACAGATCCCGCTCGTCACGTCGTGAGCGGAGAAGCTCTCGTTGGGCAAATAAAGATTCTGATGTCGTGGAAGCGGCAGCGAATCAAGCAATCAGGCATTTAGAAGAAGAACCAGAAGGTCAAAACGTCGAACGAACTTCAAGACAAAAATTGACACATGAAAAAACACTCAGAATTCCTTTAGCAGTCTATGGATTACTTACGGGTCTGTCAGTGCTTTTAGCATTAACTTTTTATGCATTTCCTTTGTGGAAACCATTAGCCACAGCCAGCCAATCACAAAACCTTTATTCAGGATTTGCGATGCATCATGGTTTAGTTCCTTTTAATGATTTTTATGGGACAGGTGGTACGGTTTTTTATCTCATTAATTGGTTAGGGAATATTGGTGGGACGACTTGGCTTTTATGGCTTTTTGAAATTATTGCTTTACTAATCAGTGGGATTTTAGTTTATCGCTTAGTGGGTCAACAAACGAAAAATCAAACGGCATCACTAACTGTATCGGTTTTTACCTTAGTGATTATTGCTGGTTTGGCAAGAGGAGGAGATAGTCCAACGCTCTTTGCTCTTCCTTTTGCCTTATGGGCGGCACGATTTTTGAGTTCTTATTTCCAAGATAGCTCTACGGATAGGGGATTTATTCGATTTGGAATGGCAGCTGCCTTTGCCTTAGTTATTTCTCCTGTCATGTCAGTTTTCTTTATTTTATCTGCTATCGCTCTCATTATTCATAATGTGGGTAACCGTAAAATTGGACGTGGTTTTTACCAAATGCTGGCAACAATTTTGGGAGTTCTATTAGTAGGTTACTCAGTCGCTTATTATTCTCTTGAAGAACAAACAATCTATACTTCTATTGAACAATCTATTTTAATTCCCTTTACACATTTTGGTCCAAGTGGTGATTTATTATTAACTCTTGCTAAAGCTTTAGTTCTCACTCTTATTTTTGGAATTGTTGCAGGTTTCGTCCAAGGAATTGTACAACTCAAAAAGGGTGGACCAGCCAGAGTTTGGTACGTCATGATGCTTATTGGAATTGTTGGATTGACAACAATGATTGTTTTTGCTCAGACTTTTGATAGTTCTAATCTTTTGGCTGTCCTGCCATTTACAATAGTTTTTGCAGGTCTTGGGTTGACAGATAGTGATCAAATTTTGTTGAAATATCTTCAAAATCGTTTATTTGCTCCAATTTTGGCAATACTTTTTGTCATTTTTACACCAATTAGTTATCATTTCATGAACCGAACAATTGCTTCAGAAGAGCAAAGTGTGGCACAATATATTAAGGCAAATGCCACAGGTTCTGACCGAGTTTATGTTGTCGCTGATGGTAAAAATATTAACAATTTGACCAAAACAATTTCAACTTTAGATAATGTTCCAGCAAATTATCCAATTAAATTTACTCAAAGTTATGATTTGAAAGTGGGTAAATTGTCAGATAAATTCGTTGTTTTACAGGCCAGTGAAAAAGCTCCGACTAGTTTGAAAAAAGTTTTAGATAAAGACTATAAAGTGACTAACTATGCTGGAAAATATTTCCAAGTCTATAAAAAGAAATAAACTAGTGTTACCAGAATCTGTTTGTAAGTTTTGAAAATCAAAACTTCATAATATTACGGAGGTCAATAATGAGAAAATTTGAAAAATCGCATAAACTTGATAATGTCAGCTATGATATTCGTGGTCCAGTATTGGATGAAGCACAAAGAATGCGAGCCAATGGTGAAAAAATTCTTCGATTGAATACAGGAAATCCAGCTGAATTTGGCTTTCTTGCTCCTGATGAAGTCATTAGTGACTTGATTCAACATGCTGTGGATAGCGAAGGATATTCAGATTCTAAAGGAATTTTCTCGGCTCGTAAAGCGATTATGCAATACTGTCAGCTCAAAGGTTTTCCTAATCTTGATATCAATGATATTTTCACAGGTAATGGGGTTTCTGAATTGATTGTTATGGCCATGCAGGGACTTTTGGACACAGGGGATGAGGTTTTGATTCCTATGCCTGATTATCCACTTTGGACGGCTTCTGTCAGCTTAGCTGGAGGAACAGCTGTTCATTACCTCTGTGATGAACAGGCTGGTTGGTTCCCCGACATTGATGATATTCGCTCAAAAATCACAAGTAATACAAAAGCCATTGTTTTGATTAATCCTAATAATCCAACGGGTGCGCTGTATTCTAAAAATTTATTGCTTGAAATTGTTCAAGTGGCTAGAGAAAATAATTTAATTATTTTCTCTGACGAAATTTATGACCGATTGGTTATGGATGGAGCAGTTCATGTTCCGATTGCTAGCTTGGCACCAGATCTTTTTGTGGTCACAATGAATGGACTCTCAAAATCACACCGCATTGCGGGATTCCGTGTGGGGTGGATGGTTCTGTCAGGTGAAAAATCACATGTCAAGGGTTATATTGAAGGTTTGAATATGCTGGCTTCAATGCGACTTTGTTCCAATGTTTTAGCTCAATCAGTCGTACAAACTTCACTTGGTGGCACTCAATCGGTTGATAAATTGCTGTTGCCGGGTGGACGAGTTTATGAACAAAGAGAATTCATTTATAAAGCCATCAATGGTATTCCAGGATTATCTGCGGTCAAACCTCAAGCAGCTTTCTATATTTTCCCTAAAATTGACAGAGAAATGTATAAAATTGATAATGATGAACAATTTGTCTTGGACTTTTTGAAGCAGGAAAAAATCCTGCTTGTTCATGGTCGAGGATTTAATTGGAAAGAGCCAGACCATTTCCGAATTGTTTATCTGCCTCGTGTGGACGAATTAGCGGAAATACAAGAAAAAATGGAACGTTTCCTCTGGCAATATCGTAAATAATAAATAGAAAAAGATGTATGAATAATTCGTATATCTTTTTTTGTTGAGAGTAATTTTCTGACAATTTTTATTGTTTTTCATGCTTTTTTATGTTATACTGATTATGAAAAATTTTGTATAAAAACAAGAATATAAAAAAATAGGAGAACAAAGTGGCTACATTACTTGAAAAAACACGTAAAATCACCGCGATTTTGCAAGATGGAGTGACCGATTTGCAACAAGAGTTGCCATATAACAGTATGACTGAACGCTTGGCAAACGTCATTGATTGCAATGCATGTGTGATTAATACGAAGGGCGAGTTGCTTGGTTACTCATTGCCTTATAATACAAACAATGACCGTGTTGACCAATTTTTCTATGATCGTAAATTGCCTGATGAATATGTTCGTGCGGCAGTACGTATCTACGATACAATGGCAAACGTTCCTGTTGACCGTCCATTAGCAATCTTCCCAGAAGAAAGCCTTGGCGATTTTCCAAAAGGTGTGACAACTTTAGCACCTATTTATGGTTCTGGAATGCGTTTGGGAACATTTATCATGTGGCGTGAAGACGGCGAATTCACTGATGATGATTTGGTCTTAGTTGAACTTGCAACAACAGTAATTGGTGTTCAACTCTCAAATCTTAAACTTGAACAAATGGAAGAAAATATCCGTAAAGATACCATGGCAACTATGGCTGTTAACACACTTTCATATTCAGAAATGAAAGCTGTTAAAGCAATCATTGAAGAGCTTGATGGTGAAGAAGGACATGTTATTGCTTCTGTCATTGCTGACAAGATTGGGATTACACGTTCAGTCATCGTTAACGCTTTGCGTAAACTTGAATCTGCTGGTGTAATTGAATCACGTTCACTTGGTATGAAAGGAACTTATCTTAAAGTTCTTAATACTGGTTTATTTGATAAACTTGCAGGACGTAATTTCTAAAAGCCAGGGTCTTAGCGCTTTGCCCTTTTATCATTCGCTTTAGCGGATAGATAAAAAGGACAGCGTAGTGCGAAGCACGTAGGTAGCGCTTAGACTTCGGCTTCACAAAAAGCTCCTATCGCAGATGGGAGCTTTTCGTGCTTTATAAGAGTTTCAAACAAATTTTTATTAGTTTAGAACGTGAAAGTTACTAGCGAATTCATGTTAGCGCTTCGCCCTTTTATCATTCGCTTGTGACTCGCGTTGGTGCCTTATAAGTCTTTTAATCAAAATGCTATCAGGTTAGGTCAGAAGGTTGAACTTGCTGACAGAAGCCACATACATGGTTAGAGTACTATTTAGTTTCACAAACAGCTCCTATCTCAGATGGGAGCTGTTTGTGTCTTATAAAGATTATCGATTATCGATTTATAATTACTGACGAAATTATCTGTCAGCAATTTTTAAAATTTTATCAGAGATAAATTTTTCTGTCAGTAATTTTGCTTTCTATTTTTACTGACAAAAAGTTCTATCAGTAAAAAAATGACTGGTAAATGGTTTAAAATCACTGATAGACTGTTAAAATGCCGATTTTTTGTTATAATTAACAAGAATAAACTCTAAAAAATGGAGATTGAAAATATGAGTCAAATTACAGAGGAACAAGTCAAGCACGTGGCGCTTTTGTCAAAGCTTGAATTCTCGGAAAATGAAGTAAAATCATTTACCGATACTTTTGGAAAAATCATTGATATGGTTGAAATGTTAGATGAAGTTGATGGTGAAGGTGTCCCGTTTACTATGAATGTGGCAGATAATCTCAACTTCATGCGTGAAGATGTGGCAGAAAAAGGACTTGACCGTGAAAAACTCATGGCAGCCGTTCCTGAAAAAGAAGACGGCTTTATCAAAGTTCCAGCAATGCTTTCTGATGGAGGAGACGCTTAATGTCATACAATAACAAATCAATCAAAGAGCTTCATGAGCTACTTGTAAATAAAGAAATTTCTGCTCTTGAACTGACAAAAGCAACGCTTTCTGATATTTCTGCACGTGAACCACAAATTGATGCTTTTTTGAAAATTACAGAAGAAAAAGCTTTACAAGATGCCACCGCAATTGATGCTCGTGGAATTAATCCAGACGTTGTGACTGACGGAATCTCAATTGCTGTCAAAGATAATATTGTTACAGAAGGAATTGAAACAACAGCTGCCTCAAAAATTCTTGGAGGTTGGATTCCGCCTTATAATGCAACGGTTGCGAATAAATTGAGCGAATCTGGGTTAATTACAATTGGTAAACTCAATATGGATGAGTTTGCGATGGGTGGTTCTGGTGAAAATTCTTCAGTTAAGCCAACCAAAAACGCTTGGGATCAAACAAAAGTACCTGGCGGTTCTTCATCTGGTTCTGCGGCTTCAGTTGCTTCTGGTCAAGTTCGTTTATCATTGGGTTCAGATACTGGTGGCTCAATTCGCCAACCTGCCGCATTCAATGGAATTGTTGGTTTGAAACCAACTTATGGTCGTGTGAGTCGTTTTGGTTTGATTGCTTTTGCTTCATCATTAGACCAAATCGGTCCATTGGCGCCAACAGTCGAAGAAAATGCTCAACTTTTGAATGTCATTTCTGGCTTTGATAAAAATGATAGCACATCATCAAATGCTGCAGTTCCTGACTTTACAAGTAAAATTGGTCAAGATATTAAGGGAATGAAAATTGCTTTGCCTAAAGAATATTTTGGTGAAGGAATTGATGAAAAAGTAAAAGAACAAATTTTGGCAGCAGCTAAACATTTGGAAAAATTGGGTGCCATTGTTGAAGAAGTTAGTCTTCCTCACAGTAAATACGGTGTTGCAGTTTATTATATTATTGCCTCTTCTGAAGCCAGCTCAAATCTTCAACGTTTTGATGGTATTCGTTACGGTTATCGTGCACAAGACATCAAAAATCTTGAAGATTTGTATGTGAAATCACGTTCTGAAGGATTTGGTCCAGAAGTTCAACGTCGAATTATGTTAGGAACTTTCAGTCTTTCAGCAGGTTCTTATGATAAACATTTCAAAAAAGCAGGTCAAGTTCGTACTTTAATCATCAATGATTTTGCAAAAGTTTTTGAAAAATATGATTTAATCTTAGGCCCAACAACTCCGACACCAGCTTGGGACTTGGGAGCACGTGTTGATGATCCACTTTCAATGTATTTGGCGGATTTATTGACAATTCCAGTCAATCTAGCTGGCCTTCCAGGAATTTCAATTCCTGCTGGTTTTGCCGATGGACTACCTGTGGGAATGCAATTGATTGGTAAACGTTACGATGAGGAAACGATTTATCAAGTAGCGGCTGCTTTTGAAGCAACTACTGATTTCCACAAAAAACAACCGATTATTTTTGGAAAGGTGCAATAATGAACTTTGAAACAGTAATTGGGCTTGAAGTCCACGTTGAGTTAAGTACAAACTCAAAAATTTTCAGTCCCGCCTCAACAAAATTTGGTGGAGACCCTAATACAAATACAAATGTGATTGACTGGTCACTTCCTGGTGTTTTACCAGTAATGAATAAAGGGGTAATTGATAGCGGAATTAAAGCGGCTCTTGCTTTGAATATGGATATTCACAAATCAATGCACTTTGACCGCAAAAATTATTTCTATCCTGATAATCCCAAAGCTTACCAAATTTCACAATTTGATGAGCCAATTGGTTACAATGGTTCCATTGAAATTGAACTTGAAGATGGTCATAAAGCGACGATTCGCATTGAGCGCGCTCATTTAGAAGAAGATGCTGGGAAAAATACGCACGGAACGGATGGTTATTCTTATGTCGATTTGAATCGTCAAGGAGTACCATTGATTGAGATTGTCTCAGAAGCTGACATGCGCACTCCTGAGGAAGCTTATGCTTATCTGACAGCACTTAAAGAAGCCATTCTTTACACAGGAATTTCTGATGTGAAGATGGAAGAAGGTTCAATGCGTTGTGATGCCAATGTTTCGCTCCGTCCTTATGGTCAAGAAGCTTTTGGTGTGAAGACAGAAGTTAAAAACATGAACTCATTTAGCAATGTCAAAAAAGCTTTGGACTTTGAAGTCGACAGGCAAGCTAAGATTTTGCGCGCTGGTGGCGAAATTCGTCAAGAAACGCGTCGTTTTAATGACAAAACGGGTGAAACAATTTTGATGCGTGTTAAAGAAGGCGCTTCTGATTACCGTTACTTCCCAGAGCCAGATGTCCCTCGTTTTGAAATTTCTGACGAATGGATTGAGCAAATGCGTGAGAGCCTTCCAATGACGGCTAAAGCAAGACGTGCACATTATATTAATGATTTAGCTTTGTCTGATTATGATGCTCGTCAATTGACCGCAACTAAAGAAGTTTCTGATTTCTTTGATCAAGCGATTAAATTTGATACTGACCCTAAATTGGTGTCAAACTGGTTGCAAGGTGAAGTGGCTCAATATTTGAATAGTGAGAAAAAAGAACTTCATGAGATTGGCTTGACTCCAGAAAATCTGACAGAAATGATTCGTTTGATTTCAGATGGAACAATTTCTTCAAAAATTGCTAAAAAAGTCTTTATTGAATTAGCAAAAAATGGTGGTTCTGCCGAAGAATTTGTCAAGAAAGCTGGTTTGGTTCAAATTTCTGACCCTGCAGTGCTTTTGCCAATCATTCATGATGTATTTGCTAAGAATGAACAATCTGTAGCAGATTATCGTGGTGGGAAGCAAAATGCGGCGAAAGCTTTGGTTGGTCAATTGATGAAAGCAACTAAAGGACAAGCTAACCCAACGGTTGCACAAAAGCTTTTGTATCAAGAATTGGATAATTTCTAAGGATCAGCTGTATGAAACAGCTATCCTACATTTCGTTCGGTCATAAGTTAGTGGAAGACAGCAATATGAAAACTTTATTTTGTTTTGCCAGTTATAATAATAAAAAATATCCGTCCTAATTTGGAACGGATATTTTTTATTATGCTTGATAAGTATGGTAAAATGTTGGCAGAATGAGTTTGTCAGCAAATATATAAAACTCAGCTTTTAAAGGAGAATCATGCTTGAAATTAAAGATGCAACTTATTGGGCGGAGCAATTAAAATCAGGAAATCTTTCTGCCAAAGCGTTATTAGAAATGACAAATGACAAGATTCAAAAGCTCAATCCGCTCTGCAATGCGATTGTTGCTTATGATTTAGAAAAGGCAAAAGCTGATTTAGCTTTAACGAGTCAAGGTTTTTTTGCTGGTCTTCCTTTTGCTTTGAAAATGTTGGGACAAACTCATAAAGGATTGCCTGATACGGCTAGCTCTCACCTCTTTTCAGAGAATGTGGCATCAGAGGATGACAACTATGTTAAAAGACTCTTAGAAGCTGGTTTCACGCCATTTGGACAAACGAATTCTCCAGAGTTTGGCTTTAAAAACATTTCTGATTCAAAACTCTACGGAGATACACGAAATGTCTGGAATGAAGCTTATTATTCAGGAGGGTCTTCTGGCGGAGCAGCGTCTGCCGTGGCTTCTGGGATGTTTGCAATTGCTGGTGCTTCAGATGGCGGTGGGTCGATTCGGATTCCAGCCTCATTTTCGGGCTTGATTGGACTTAAAATGACGAGAGGGCGGATGCCACAAGGGCCTGATTCTTACCGAGGTTGGCAAGGAGCATCGATTTCTGGAGCTCTTACTGTGTCTGTGCGAGATACAGCTCGTTTTGTGCTTGAAATGCAGACCCTACAAGAAGCAGCACCTTATCAGGCAAAATTGTTGGACGAAAAAGAACTTATAGCGCTCACTAAAAGTACTGACCAAGCTGTCAGTAATAATTTATCAAGAAAATTGAAAATTGCTTATTCACTCCAAAGCCCGATTTCTGGAATTGAATTATCAAAAGATGCCATAAATGCAAGCCTAAAAGCAGTAGAGTTTTTAGAGCGTCAAGGTCATGAATTGACAGAAGTTGATTTTCCTATAGATGCTCGTCCTTTGATTCAGTCTTATTATCGCATGAATGCCGCTGAAACAGTGGCCATGTTAGAACCTTGGGAACGGGCTGCCGGACGAAAATTGACAAGCCAAGATGTTGAACTTTTGACTTATGCGCTTTTAGAAGCCGGAAGAAAAGCTCCAGTGTCTTCTTATATCAATGCTTTAGCTCAGTGGGATATTGCGGCTAGAGATTTTACTGACAAAATTTATAAAGATTATGATTTATTTTTGACGGCAACAACTGCTAAAACAGCCCCTAAAATTGGTCAGGAATTAATGACAGCGGAAGTATTAAAAGAAATGTCAGAAATTAGCCAATATGAATTTGAACAACAAATAGAGATTATTGAAGCCGCATTTGAGCGTTCATTAGCTTTTACACCTTATAACTTCATCAGTAATTTAACGGGTCAGCCTGCGCTTTCTCTGCCCGTTTATGTTAATGAAGAAACGAATCTGCCACTTGGAATTCAACTTTGGGGACCAAAAAATTCTGAAATTGAATTGTTGAAAGTTGCTAAAGAATTTGAAGAAGCGGCTCAATTTATTTTACCCAAAGCTTATCAATGAGTTTGATGATATTTTACTGACAGAAATTTTAAATCAAATCTGTCAGTAAATTTAAAAGAAAAACCGCCCTAAGTGGCGGTTTTATGCTAAATCCTGATTTTGTCTAAAACGTTTAATCATACGGATGGTTGTTGGAATTAAAATAGAGGTTGAACCTAGCCAAGCGGCAGGATTACTTGAGATAATTACCGTATAATTGAGTAAAAGAACACCAATGATAGCGACTCCTGCCCGCATGAAAAGCTCTGCAAAGCCACACAATGTTGGAATCTTGGCATTACCTAAGCCTTGAATTGTTGAGCGGGTAACGAATAAAATAGCTAACAACCAGTAGAAACTTCCGTTCACAAGATAATAGTGACTCGACATCTCAATAACGGCTGTTTGGTTACTTGAAATGAAAGCAGTGGTGAAATAGAAGTGAGCAAGGTTTAAGATAATGGCAAAGATAATTGACCAACCGACAGCAATTGTAAGAGCCCGTGTTAAACCTTGATTAATTCGTTTGTACTGTTTAGCCCCATAATTTTGTGCTCCAAAGGTTGCCATGGCAAGGCCGATTGAAATCATCGGGAGCATCGCAAATTGGTCAATTTTAGAAACGATGGCTTGGGTAGCGACAGCATTTGTTCCCATTTTATTCAAAGCGACTTGGAGCGTGATAGAGCCGATGGCTATGATACTTGATTGAAAGCCCATTGGAATACCAAGTCTAGCATGGTGGACAATTTCGGCACGATCTAGCCACCATAAATTTTTTGAAATTTGAAATTCGGGAACTTTTCGTTTGATGTGCCAAAAAAGAAATAATACCGAAATCATTTGGGCTAAAATTGTTGCTCCACTTGCTCCAGCAATTCCTAATTTTAAGACTAAAATAGCAAAATATTCAAAGGCAATATTTAAAATTGAGGCAGCAATCAAAGCATATAATGGCGTTTTAGAATCGCCCAAAGCCCTTAGAGCATTAGACAGATAAGCGTAGAGATTAGTGGCAATCATTCCGCCTAACATAATGCTTAGAAAGGTCTTGGCACCTTCAAAAATTTGGCTTGGGGTCTGCATAACTTGAAGCAAAGGTCCCACAAAAATAAGGGACAATATACTGAGCAAAATAGAAATCGCAATTGTAAAGTAGAGGCCCGTGACATAGGATTTTTTTATGGCTAACTCATCTTTTGCGCCGAAACGTTGGGCCGTTAAAATTGTCAAACCAGCAGTCATTCCTTGAGCAAAACCGACAATTAAAAAGTTGATAGAGCCTGTCGCTCCAACGGAAGCCAAAGCATCTTTTCCCAAGGTTTGACCGACAATCAGAGTATCTGCCGTGTTATAGAGGACCTGAAAAAAGTTACCCATAAGTAAGGGCAAAGTAAATGCAATAAGTCCTGTTAAAATATTTCCTTTAGTTAAATCTTTCATTTTTTCCCTAAACAAACTAAGTTGATTTCTTTATTTTAGCCCATTTTAGTCGTTTTTACAATAGTATTTTTGATAAAATATAAATTATTTGTAAAGGCTTACGAAAAATAGTCTGTCAGTAAAATTGACAATAAAAAATCACTGACAAAACTGTCAGTGATTTTTATTTAAAGCTGTAATTATTTTTGGATGTTAACAGCTTGAGGTCCACGAGGGCCATCTTCAACGTCAAAAGTAACTTTTTGACCTTCGTCAAGTGTTTTGAATCCATCAGTTTGGATAGCTGAGAAGTGAGCGAAAACGTCGTTTCCTTCTTCAGTAGTGATAAAGCCGAAGCCTTTAGTTGCGTTAAACCATTTAACAGTTCCTTGTGCCATTTTTGGTACTTCCTTATTTATAAATTTGTAAATCTAATTTCTTGAATAGGAATGAACCCAAAAGCACAGAACTAATCGTAAAACAAAAACTTACACTTTCATGTTATCATAGTTAATATGGAAAGTAAAGCAGAAAATCGTAAAAAAATATTACAAATGTTAAAAAAATTTTCAGACTACGAGAAAAGGCGTCAGAATAAGGATGTTTTAAAGCAGTTAACCGCTTCCTCAAAATGGAAATCTGCAAAAAAAATAGCGCTTTATATGTCAATGCCAATTGAATTTAATTTGACAGAACTTTTCGACCAATCTGACGACAAAGAAATTTTGATTCCTAAATGCTTACCTGAGCGTCAAATGATTTTTGCCAAGTATGATAAAGAAAATCTTGTTCGCTCAAAATTTGGCTTGCTTGAGCCAAAATCTGAAATTGCAGTTGAGCCTGATTTTATCCTCGTTCCAGGCTTAATTTGGAATGATGAGGGTTATCGAATCGGTTTTGGTGGTGGTTATTATGACCGGTATTTGGCTAATTTTGAGGGAACAACGGCCTCTGTGCTTTATGATTTCCAAAAAATGAATTTTGAGGCGGAAAGCCATGACATCGCAGTACAAGAACTTTTTATAGGGAGAAAAAATAATGAATTTTAATGAAATTAAACGAGATTTTACACGTTACAAGGCAACTTATATCTTATCAATTATCACACTCTTAGTTTGGTTATGGCAATTTTTTACTTATGGAATATCGGCAACTTCAGCAATTAACTTGTTCAATAGTGGAGCCATACTTGGTCAAGTTATGCTGTTTGACCCAAGCCAAATGTGGCGTTTGTTTACGGCACTCTTTATCCATATTGGTTGGGCACACGTTTTATTAAATGTGGCGACGCTCTTTTTCATCGGTCGGCAAATTGAAAATGTTTTTGGTTGGCTACGTTTTACTCTGATTTATCTTTTGTCAGGAATTTTTGGTAATGCCATGGTTTTTCTTCTGACACCTAGAGTGGTTTCGGCAGGGGCATCCACTTCTATATTTGGCCTCTTTGCGGCAGTTGTTGGTTTAGCATTTTTTACAAAACATCCATTTTTACAACAAATCGGTCGAATGTTTACTGTGTTGATTGTTGCTAACTTGGTTATGAATCTCTTTTCTTTAGGAAATGTAAGTATTTGGGCACATATTGGCGGGGCAATTGGTGGACTGCTTTTGTCAGCAATTTTTGCGCCTAAGGCTTTCATTCCATCTATTCCCAAACAATACCGTGTTTTTGCAACAGGCGCCTTTGTTATTCTCTTGGTTCTCTTTATCGGTTTACCATTTTTCAAGTAAAAATATATTTTGCTTTTGAAAACATGAAAGTGCTTGCAAAGAATCTTTAATCTTGTTAGAATAAACTTAGTTAAAAAACTTGCTGAGGGAGAAAAAAAGATGAGAATTGATAAAATAGTGGATGCCCCGAGAGAATTTATCTTTGAAAAAATAATTGATTCGTGTCTATTTGACATTGAAAAAAATACAGGGAAACGTCCGAAAGTTAGAAGCTTAAATGGTTATGAATATAGTAAGAGTTTTGGGAAAAACCAAAGAGGAAGTATTAAAATTACAGAACTGACAGAACCAAGCATTTACGCTTTTACGACTAAAACAAATCGCAATACTTTTAGTACTCGCTGGGAATTGCATAAAATTGATGACCGAAGCACTCAGGTGGTTATTGAAGAGAACCAAACATCAAATGGTTTTATTCAAATGATTAACGACAAAGCCGTTGGTTTTTTCTTGGGACGTTTTAAAAAGCGCCAAATGGTTGCTGTTTTGGATAATGTCAATCGAGCTTACAATGGTGGTAGAGCAAGATAAGTAAAGTATCAGACAATGAAAATTTTAAGACTTCCAGATTTACAAAGAAATAAGTTGTTTTCATGCGCTTTATTTTCAGTGATAAGCTAGTCGGAAAGATTATAATACTAAACTGAATTTTCAGTTTTAATGTTTGACTTTACTGACAGAATCAGCCTTGAATGATGATTTTGAATTGGAAAGAATTAAAAAGTACTGATTGCTCTAAAGAAAATGATACTGAAAGCTGTCAGTAATTTTGGGCTAAATATTTGGTCTTGAATAAAATGAAATTAAAATTTTGATTTGAAACAGCCAATTTTGGCTGTTTTTCTATTGGACGATTAGAAAAATCAAAAAAGTAAACGTTAACAAAAATGTTTTCTTATTCCTACAAATTTGTGTTAAAATGAATTTATGAATGCGAATACAAAAAATAATAAAGAATTTTTAGATTTGGCAACTTATGCCTTTCATAAGCCTAAAACAAAGGAACGGGCAAAAGCTTTTGACAAATTACTTGGATTTTCAACTCCTTATGGCCACTACGAAAATCAAAAACTCACGTCAATGGTGATTGACTCACACTTTAATGTTTATTGGAAAAATCAAGAAGTCAAAACTTCTGGAATTGGTTATGTTGCCAGTTATCCTGAGTTTCGAGGCAATGGAGCCATTCGACAATTAATGACCAAAAGTTTGCGAGATAATTATGAAAAAGGAGTGATTTTTTCATATTTAGCACCATTTTCATATGCTTTTTATGAAAAATTTGGTTATCATTATGCTTTTAATCAAAAACATTATCGACTAGCAGCTCAAGATTTTCCTAAAGGTAAGAGAAGTGCGGGCGAAATTAGTCGAGAAAAGTTTGAGTTTGATGATGAAAATGCTAGTGAATTTTCTGTCAGTAAAAATACAGCCCTTTTTAAAGTACTGACAGAAGTTCATCAAAAGGCTGATAATCAAGGCTCACTTGTTCGCTCTCCAGAACTTTGGTCTTACTTTTTCAGTTTTAAATCACAACCTCACTGTGCGATTTATCGCGAAAATGGTAAGGCTTTGGGCTATCTTCTCTATGAATTTTCAGAAATGACATTTGTTATCAAAGAACTGATAACTTTGACTGACGAGGCAAAACAAGCATTTTATCGTTTTATTTCAAGCCATGCCGGTTCATTTTCGGAAATTAGTTGGCAAGCACCCTCAGATATTCTCCTTGAAGAAGAACTGACAGAGCCACAGCGAGCGGAAATTAAACTTGTTCCTTATATGCAGGCACGGATTGTTAATTTACAGGAATTTTTAAAAGTACACGGTCAGCCCGATTTTTCAGTTGAAATTACTGACGAAACTATTCCTGAAAACAATATTAGTCTCGGAGAAGGAAAAAGAGAAAAAATGACCATTGGCCAATTTACGGCAAAAATTTTAAAAGAGAATCAGGCAATTCTTCGTGAATATTTTTAAAAAAGTTACTGACAGTTTTGTCAGTAACTTTTTTGGTTAAGCTTAAGAAATATAAAAATTAAAAAATTAGAATATTGTTGGAGGTGGAATTTGTTTGTTACGATAATGTTACTGGCCGAAATTGGTATAGGTCAATTCGCCTTACTTTAAAGATTTTAACGAAAGAAAGCGTTAAACCTATCTAAAAATGAGAATTTATCGTTAATGTTTCAATTTAAGAAACATGTTTTTTTTGAGATGATATCGCTTGCAAAAACGAAATGAAAGCCTTATCATAGACTTAAGGTTTATTTCAGAAATAAAAAAGGAAATAAACAAATAAGAAAAAGGAGAAAAAAATGGGAAAATTAGGGGTATCTATCTATCCAGAACGATCAAACTTTGAGGCGGATAAAGCTTATCTTGATTTAGCGCATCAATATGGATTTAAGCGTGTCTTCACTTCTTTACTCGAAATTGATGGAGATAAAGAAGGGGTTCTTGCAGCTTTCAAAAAAGTTGTTGATTACGCCAATCAGTTAGGAATGGAAGTCATGGTGGATATCAATCCAGGTCTCTTTACACAACTTAACATTAGTTATGATGACCTCAGCTTTTTCCATGAAATGGGTGCAGATGGAGTTCGACTTGACATAGGATTCACAGGAGCCGAAGAAGCCAGAATGACCCGAAATCCTTACGGAATCAAAATTGAAATCAACATGAGTCAGGGAACAACCTATGTTGCTTCAATAATGGATTACTCACCTGATACTGAAAAACTGTTGGGAAGTCATAATTTCTACCCACATCGTTACACAGGATTGGAATTTAACCATTATCTTAAATGTACAGAAAAATTCAAGGGCTATAATTTAAACACCATGGCCTTTGTCAATTCGCAAGCAGCAACATTTGGTCCTTGGCCAACTCAAGATGGCCTTTGTACTCTTGAAGACCATAGAAGCCTTGAAATTGCGACACAAGTTAAACATTACAAACTCCTCGGTGGAATTGATGATGTGACTATTGCCAATGCTTATGCGAGCGAAGAAGAACTTAAAGCGATGAGCCAAGCATTTAATGCAAGCATGCCTGAGATTAAAGTCGTTCCACGTGAAACAATCAGTGAAAATGAACGCAAATGTCTTTTTGAAGCGACACATAGCTACCGTGGTGATAAATCAGCTTATATGCTCCGTTCAACAATGACAAGAATCACTTATAAAGACCTTGAATTCCCCGCTCACGATACTGATAAAATTCAACGTGGCGATGTCATTATTGACAACGAAGGCTATGGTCAATATAAAGGTGAAACTCAAATCGCCTTACGTGAAATGGAAAATGATGGTCGAGTCAATGTCGTTGGACGTATCGCTGATGATGAATTATTCCTACTCGATTTCCTAAAACCATGGAGCTCATTTAAACTTATCGAGAGCAAAAAATAATCGATAATCTATGCCTGTCAGTACTGACAGAACCTTAATTATGTTCAAAAAGTTTTTTTGAAAGTTATTTATTATTATATTATAAAGGAGGAATTCCATGAACGGAATTACTGCGTGGATGGAGAAATATCTCGTCCCTGTTGCGGCAAAGATTGGGTCTCAAAAACACCTAGTTGCGCTGCGTGACTCATTTATCGGTATGTTGCCAGCAACACTTGCTGGTGCCTTAGCTGCCATGATTTCAGCTATCGTGACAACATTCCCGTCAGCTATCCAACAAATGATGTTGGGAGCAACAGCATTCTCAAAATTAGCACCAGAGAAAGTCTGGACACTTGCTAATACACCAATCATTGGTGATTTGAACAATATTTCAGCCCTTGTTAACCAAGGAACACTGACAGTTATTGGTCTTATCTTTGCCTTTTCTTGGGGTTACAATTTGGCCCGTGCTTACGGAGTCAATGACCTCGCTGGTGGTATCGTATCAGTTGCAACCTTATTTGCAGGTTTGCCAAACCAAATGGGTAAATTTACAGCAGCCCTCGGTACAGGTAAAGCTGGTGTAGCAGCAACTGACAAGCTTAATGGCGTTCTTGGTGATCAAGGACTTGCCGCTTGGAAACCACTCTTTGCCTCAGCTCACCTCGATGCTGGAGCTTACTTCACAGTTATTATTATGGGTGCCCTTGCAGTTATTATTTATGCAAAACTCATGCTTGCTGACATCACAATTAAGATGCCAGAATCAGTTCCACCTGCAGTAGCAAAAGCTTTCTTAGCAATCATTCCTACAATTGCAGCACTTTATATCGTTGGTCTAATCTACTACATCATTGGTAAATTGACAAATGACTCTGTCATTAACCTGATTACCCACTATATCGCAGAGCCATTCCAAATTCTGTCACAAAATATCTTCTCAGTACTGATTGTTACACTCTTTGTTTCAGTCTTCTGGTTCTTCGGACTTCACGGACCAAACGTTTTGGCACCAGTACTCGATGGTATCTGGGGACCTCTTGGACTTAATAACCAAGCCCTCTACTTCCAAGTTCATTCACAAGGTATCCGTGACTTGATTGCTAAAGGTGCGGTTGATAAAGCACACGCCATTAATGGTGACTACGTTAACCTTTGGGTACGTGGTTCATGGGATGCCTTTGCATGGTTTGGTGGATCAGGTGGTACAATTACACTTGTTATTGCAATCATCCTCTTCTCTAAACGTAAAGACTACAAGATTGTTGGACGTCTCGGACTTGCACCTGGTATCTTCAACATCAACGAACCAGTCCTCTTCGGTCTGCCAGTTGTCTTGAATGCAATCTTCTTTATTCCATTTGCAGTCGCTCCATTGATTTCTGTAATCATTGCCTATACTGCAACAGCCCTTCACTTGGTTGACCCAGTTGTCAATGCTGTGCCATGGGTAACACCACCAATTATGAATGCCTTCATGGCAACCGGTTTTGACTGGCGGGCAATTGTCCTTACAATTATCAACTTGATCATTACCTTTGTTATCTGGGTACCATTCGTTATCGCAGCTAACAAGTTGGAAGAAACTGAACTCGACTAAATTTGAAATTAATGGTAGAGCAAGTAAGAAAACTTGCTCTACACATTTTTTGTTAAATCTGGTAAGATTTATAACATAAACCTTATCAGATGTGATAAAAAACACTCATAGAGGAGGAAATACTATGATACTCGTAAATTCTGCAATGATGCAAAAAGAAATTATTCAACTTTTAGAAGAAAATGGCTTTAAACATACAAAAAAACAAGGATTAAAACTTTTCTTTGAAACACCAACAGATGATGCAACGACTGACGCAGCAATGGCTAAACAGCTAATTAAAGGAAGCTCATTTGGAGCAGCTGTCTTCTTTAATGTGAGTGTTGTATGAGTACCTGGGGCATCGCTTTTATCAGTTTAGGTCTATTGCTTGTGGCTTATCATAACTGGCTTGGTTTAGCAATCGTTTTAATTGGCTTGGCAATGATTCTTATTGCACGCAGCCAAAAAAAGAAAGCCAACAAAATAGAAGCAGAAAATCAACAAGCACATAAAGATATAAAAATAAAATCAAGAAAATAAAGTTGTCTTTTAAGACAACTTTTTTAGGACAATCACGTAAAAATAAAAAAACAAATTCCAAAAGATAAAACAAAATAAAACGGTTACAAATGTTATAATATAGACTATAAACAAGTAATGGGGGAATAAAATGGAGCACAAAAAATTAAAAGCATTTCCAAATGATTTTCTATGGGGTTCAGCTTCGGCAGCCTATCAAGTTGAGGGAGCACCTTTTGAAGATGGCAAAAAAGCCAGTGTCTGGGATAATTTTGTCCGTATTCCAGGCAAGACTTTTAAAGGAACGAATGGGGATGTCGCTGTTGATCATTATCATCGCTATAAAGAAGATGTGGCTTTAATGAAAGAGTTGGGCCTTAAATCCTACCGTTTTTCAATTGCTTGGACGCGGATTTTACCTGACGGACGTGGCGAAGTCAATCAAGCAGGCTTGAAATTCTATGAAGATTTGATTGATGAGTTGATTGCTAATGAGATTGAACCAATTGTCACGATTTATCATTGGGATTTGCCCCAAGCCTTAGAAGATTTATATGGTGGTTGGGAATCACGAGAAATTATCGCAGATTTTGTTAACTATGCTGAAGTTTTGTTTAATGCTTTCAAAGGTAAAGTAAAATATTGGGTATCGCTTAATGAACAAAATATTTTTACAAGTCAAGGTTGGTCACTCGCGACTCACCCACCTGGAAAAAGAGATATGAAACTTTTTTATCAGGTCAATCATATTGCTAATCTGGCAAACGCTGCAGTAATCAATAAATTTCATGAACTTGAAATGGATGGACAAATTGGCCCTTCGTTTGCCTATACGCCACAATATGCTAAGGATTCTGACCCACTCAATGTTTTAGCGGCTGAAAATGCAGAAGAGCTTTATAGTCACTTTTGGATGGATGTTTATCTTTACGGAGAATACCCAATTGCGGCAATGGCTTATTTACGTGAAAATGGGCTAGCACCTGAATTTGAAGCTGGGGACGCTGAACTTTTGAAATCAGCTAAACCTGATTTTCTAGGTATTAATTATTACCAGACAGCTACTAACGCATGGAATCCAGTTGACGGAGGAGTTGGAGTCGGTTCCTTTAATACAAGTGGTAAAAAAGGAACAACCAAAGAATCAGGAATTCCTGGCCTCCATAAAAAAATTCAAAATCCTTTTATTGACCGAACAAATTGGGATTGGGAAATTGACCCTGAAGGCCTGAGAATTGCACTTCGTCGTATCACTTCTCGTTATCGTATTCCAGTGATGATTACAGAAAATGGCTTGGGCGAATATGATAAAGTTGAAGATGGAAAAATTCATGATGATTATCGAATCAAATATCTAGAAAGTCATGTTAAAGCAATCAAAGAAGCGATGACGGATGGAGCAAAAGTCATTGGTTATCACACTTGGTCTTATACTGACCTTCTTTCTTGGTTAAATGGCTACCAAAAACGTTATGGTTTTGTCTATGTTGACCAAGATGAAACAATGGAAGGTTCATTGAAACGGATACCGAAGGATTCTTATTACTGGTATCAACATCTCATCGAAACAAATGCTGAAGAAGTCTAAATGAAAAGCGCTCTCTGAGTGCTTTTTTTATGATATAATAGAAAAAAACAAATGAGGTAAGAGATGAAAATTCGTGGATTTGAAGTGGTAACTAAATATAAAAATGCTGGAATTAATATACCAAAACGTTCAACTGAACATTCAGCAGGTTATGACATTGAAGCAGCTGAAACCGTTAGTTTTGCGCCAGGGGAAATTAAATTAATTCCAACAGGCTTGAAGGCCTATATGCAGTCAGATGAAGTACTTTATATGTATGACCGTTCATCAAATCCTCGTAAAAAAGGCTTGGTTTTAATCAATTCAGTAGGTGTTATTGACAAGGATTACTATAATAATCCTGATAATGAAGGGCATATGTTTATGCAGATGCGTAATTTCACTGATGAAGAAGTCCTAGTTGAAAAAGGGGAGCGCGTGGTTCAGGGAGTCTTCATGCCTTTCTTGGTCGCTGATGGCGATGAAAATCAAGAAAAAGAAGAACGGACTGGTGGTTTTGGGTCAACAGGAGCCTAATCCAAATTAAAGTAATTTAAGAAGCGCAATAGCGCTTTTTATTTTTGCGAACAGAAGTTTTAAAGCCTATTCTTATTACCTGTGTTAAATCTTATGTTTGTCACAAGCAAAATGTTAGGACATCTGGAGATGCTCTATTGTTCTGAGGAAGAACTATAGCTATCTTAAGTTTCACTTGCTTATAAATTAGGCGAAAGCTAGTAAGACGAAATATTGTTTAGCCTTAGTAGCTATGCTATAATAGTATTATGAATAAACTGCGTATCCTCCATTTGAATGATTTACACTCTCACTTGGAACGTTTCCCTGTGATTGAGCGTTTTTTTGCGGAAAAATCACATGAAGAAGTTGAAAGTTTGTCTTTCGACTTGGGTGACAATGTGGATCGGGTTCATCCTTTGACGGAGGCAACAGAGGGACAATTTAATGTTGAATTGATGAATCGTTTAGATTTGACGGCGGCGACAATAGGTAATAATGAGGGACTGGGACTGACACATGAGATGCTTTCTCATCTCTATGATGAAGCTAATTTTCCTGTTCTCTTGTCAAATTTGGCGACAAATTTTGCACAATCTGAGCCTTTGATAGTCACGACTTCATTTGGCTTACGAATTGGATTAATTGGTTTGACAGCCCCTTATGTTCTTGCTTATCCACAGGCGGGCTGGGAATTGTCAGACCCTTTTGTGGTTTTAGATGAACTTTTACCAAAACTGGATTGTGACTTTACCATTTTACTTTCTCATTTGGGTAAGAATGTTGATGAGCAAATTGCAAAGGATTATGATGAGGTTGACTTGATTATTGGAGCTCATACACATCATTTATTTGAACATGGTGCTCAAGTTAATCAAACCCTTCTTGCAGCTGCTGGACGCTATGGCGAATATGTGGGGCAAATTGATTTAACTTTTAATGAAAATAATCAATTAGTTGATGCACAAATTGAAGCGACAGCAACCAATACGCTTCCTCAAAGAAAATCGGATTTGGTAGAAACCAATGGTTGGGAACTGAGAGGGCATAAACTCTTAGAAGGAACAGTCGTTTCTGATTTACCTGAAGCCTTACCTAATGTTTTACCGGATTTCAAAGCAAGTCATTATTTGGCAAAAATCTTTGCGGATTATGGAAATACAAAAGTTTGTCTCATGAATTCCGGCTTGTTGGTGACGGATGAATTACCAAATCATTTAACTTTAGATGATTTACATGAATTTTTACCCCATTCGATTCGTTTAGTTCGTTTCACATTTACAGGTGAAGAACTTAGACAAGTTTTGCTTGAAATTATGGATGTTTCGGATTTCCTTGCCACCCAAAAAATTCAAGGAATGGGTTTTCGTGGAAAAACATTTGGTTCTCTTATATTTCATGGAATTGAGCCACACGAAGGTAATTTTTACATAAAAAATTCGGAAAATCAGTCACTTGAAAAAATTTCTGATGAAGAGAGTTATCAAATTGTTTTACCTGACCAATATTTGTTTGCTTGGTATTTCCCTTTATTGAAAAAATTGGGAAAATCAGAAATTTTATTCCCTTATTTCTTACGAGAAATTGTAGCAGAACATTTTAAAAATAAATAGAAATAGAAAAATTAATGGCTAAAGTAATAGACGAAAGTAAGTTAAATTATAATAAATATCCTGGCGAACATGTTATGGCAGTAGGGGAAGTTGTTCAAGTTGGACAACGAACTTTTCATATTGTTCATAATTATCGTGAGGCTTTTGATGCGGAAAAATTAGAACAACGCTTTTCTGATGTTTTAGATAAGTATGATTATATTGTGGGAGATTGGGGCTTTGAGCAATTGCGTTTGAAGGGTTTTTTCTCAACCAGTCGTAGAAAAATGTTGGCAGACAATAAGATTGATCATCTTGAAGATTATGTCAATGAATATTGTAATTACGGTTGTGCTTATTTTGTTTTACGGCGGATTCGGACAAAAGATGAAGCCTTTGTTTCTGAGAAACTTTTTACCGAAAAAGAGTTGAAGCAAGGATTTGATAAGCCACGTCGTAAGAGAAATCGTAATCGCAATCGGGCGCGTGATGAGCAGAAAGTTAATGCTAAAGAAGACAAACGTTCAGAAAATTCATCAGAAGCTCGTAAAGATTTTAAAATTCGTGAAAAATCTACTGACAGAAAACCAAAAGTTACTGACAAAAATAAAAAAGTTTCTGTCAGTAAAAAATCTCAAGAGAGAAAAACAGACAATAAAAAACAAAATCCAGCTAAAGATTCTGATAAAAAATTTACAATGAAAAAACGGAATCCTCGTAAAAAAGTTGAGCAAACAGAGACTAAAAAGCAAGAGAATCAAGGCTTTGTCATTCGTAATCGTAAAAAGGATTGAGGATTTTGTAAAAGTTATTTGACGGTCAGCCAACTTGTCAAAGACTAAAAATTATCGTAGAATTAACATTTATGGACTTCTAAGTGATTTAGTTTTTCATAAATAAATGATAATAATTTAAATTGATTTTATGAGTGTATTCAAGGGATATGAAAAATTGCACGATTAAAATTTAAGATACTTAAGGAAAATAATGACAGAGAATACAATAACAGAAACGCGTCCTTCAATTTATGGATTGACACGTGACCAATTAATTGAATGGGCAATTGAAAATGGAGAAAAGAAATTCCGAGCAACTCAGGTTTGGGATTGGCTTTATCGTAAACGTGTTCAATCTTTTGAAGAAATGAGCAATTTATCAGCTGCTTTTATTGATAAACTTAATGAGCATTTTATTTTGAATCCATTAGAACAAGTTGTTGTTCAAGAATCTGCTGACGGAACAGTGAAATATCTATTTATGCTCCCTGACAAGATGATGATTGAAACAGTTTTGATGCGTCAATCTTATGGTTTGTCTGTTTGTGTGACAACTCAAGTAGGTTGTAATATGGGTTGTACTTTCTGTGCTTCTGGGATTTTGAAAAAAGAACGTGATGTGACTGCTGGGGAAATTGTCAGCCAAATCATGCTCGTTCAAAAATACTTTGATGAACGTGGTTTAGATGAACGTGTTTCACACGTGGTAGTTATGGGAATTGGTGAACCTTTTGATAATTACGAACATCTAATGAACTTCTTGCGTGTTATTAATGATGATAATGGACTGGCAATTGGGGCCCGTCACATCACAGTTTCGACTTGTGGATTTATGCCAGCAAAAATTAAAGAATTTGCGCATGAAAATCTACAAATTAATTTAGCAATTTCACTTCATGCTCCAAATAATGAGTTGCGGACTTCATTGATGCGTATTACTCGTAACGCACCACTTGAAAAACTTTTTGATGCGATTGACTATTATACAGAAACAACCAATCGACGTGTGACTTACGAATATATTATGCTTTCTGGTGAAAATGACAGTCCAGAAATTGCTCAACAGTTGGCTGATTTGATAAAACCTAGAAATAAATTGTCTTATGTTAACTTGATTCCATACAATCCAGTTGCGGAACATATTAAATATGAACGTTCAACAAAAGATAATACGGCAAAATTTTATGATGTTTTGAAGAAAAATGGCATTAACTGTGTCGTTCGTCAAGAACATGGAACAGATATTGATGCAGCTTGTGGACAATTACGTTCAAAACAAATTAAGAAAAATAAGGCTAAATTAGCCTAATAAAAAACTGCTGACCAGGCAGTTTTTTTATTTCCGCTTTTGTCAGTAAAATATTTCGGAAATAACTTATATTTAATAAAAAAATAAATATAATGAATAAATATGCTATGCAAAAGTGGAAAAAATTTGCTAAAATATAAACAAAGAAAAAACGGGTGTCTGCTCTACTAGACTTGGAAATTGATGCAAACAATTTCAGAGAAACTATTCAGCTACATCTCATAAGAGGAATAGAGGAGTATCATGGATTACGTAAAGCTCAATAAATCACGACACAAAGTAAAAAACTTTGACGGTAAAAAAATTCCCACAGTGGATGTTAAACAAATTATTTCTGCAGCAAGTTTAGCTCCTTCTGCCCACAATATTCAAAGTTGGCATTTTGTCATTGTAGAATCAGAAGAAAAACGGGAAGCATTACTTTCTGAAGTTGATCCTGGCAATCACGAACAAATCAAACAAGCTGGTGCAGTCATTGTCCTCTTTAGCGATACAGATTTAGTTGAACGTTCTCGTGAGATTGCTAGATTAGGGGCTGGAGAGTTGGATGATGAACAACTTCTGCGCTTCAATAGTCGTTATCCACAAATGTATGAAGGATTTGAAGAACTTCATGAAAGTAATTATCTTTCTATCAATATTGGTTTGGTTACAATGAATCTTGTTTTGGCTATTAAAAATTACGGTTATGAAAGCAACATCATCATGGGCTTTAATCGAACTCAAAAAGTGAATGAACTTTTAGAAGTTGAAAAACGTTATCGCCCAGAACTAATTATTCCGCTTGGAAATTCAGAAGATAAAGGAAAACCAAGTTACCGCCTACCTCAAAGTCAAATTATGGAAATTCGATAAAAAAAGGAGTTCATCTGAACTTCTTTTTACTTATGAAAAAAAGCCATTATGTTCGCAACATTGGGTCTATTTTGCTAAAATGGAGTAAGATATTTGATAAGTCATTATCAAAAGAAATGAATGAATTATCGAGAGGAAAGAGAAAAAACATTGCTCACATTTTGGCAGGATTATCCCGAAATTCAGAATAAATTAAAGGATGTTCAAGCGCTCATGATTGAGCGTTTAAAAATTAATAATCAAGAGATAGAAGCAGCACTAGAGAAATTTGCATCACGTGGCGGGAAAATGGTTCGTCCTGCGCTTTTTTTGCTGTTCGCTGGGATTGTCCCTAATGGCTCTAAAGATGAAGAGAAGCTCATTAAAATCGCTGCATCATTAGAGATGCTTCATTCAGCAACATTGATTCACGATGATATTATCGACGACTCTCCTTTAAGACGTGGTTTACCGTCAATAGAGTCACAATTTGGCAAAGATGTAGCTGTTTATGCTGGAGATTTTGTTTATACTGTTTATTTTGAATTATTGATTGAAACCATGAATGGGACAAGTTTTGTCGCTAAAAATGCTCAATCAATGAAAAAAATTCTTCAGGGTGAATTGACTCAAATGCAATCTGCTTTTGACAAAAATAATACAGCGAGACGCTATATGAAAGCAATTAGCGGAAAAACAGCTGAATTACTGAGTCTTAGCTGTTTAGAAGGTGTTTATTTTGCTGGCGGGGATAAAAAATTACAACATTCTGCCCGTAAAATTGGTCGAGCAATTGGTCTTGCTTTTCAAGTTTATGATGACATTTTAAATTTTACAGTAGGACTTGATGAAGCTGATAAACCTATTTTGACAGATTTCCGTCAAGGGATTTATACATTACCTTTACTCTTGGCTCGTGAAGTAAATGATGAAGCGATTGCTCCTTATTTAGAAGCGCCAGAAAATTTGTCAAGACAAGAATGTTTAGATTTAGCAGAATTAGTGACAGAATCAGGTGGGATAGCAGGAGCGCTCCTTGTTGCTGGAGGATTAACAGAACTGGCTTTGAATGAAATTCGGAAATTACCAGAGTCGCCAAATCGGCAGATTTTAGAAGAAGCAACACAAATTTTATTGGAAAGAAATTATTGAAAACCTGTCACTGACAGGCTTTTTCATAGGAAATTTTACTGACAGCTATTCGGAAATTTTTCTGTCAGTAACTTTTTTATCTCAAAATTTCTGTCAGTAACTTTTGAGATAAAGCTTTCAAAGCTAGTATTTCTCTAGTTTGATTTTAAAAGTTTTGATTTAAAATGTGATAAAATAAGAAATAGTTTTTATAGACGAATTGATAAATAAAAAGAGGAAATAATGAATTTTAAAATATTTGCTGAACTAATTGAATTGAAAGCTAAAACTGCTTCAATTTTTCCATTTTTACTAGGGCTTGCTTACTCGCTTTATCATTATCAGTCAGTCAATTTGTCAGCGCTCGCTATTTATTTTGTGGCAATGTTTATGTTCAACTGTTTTGTTGATATTTGGGACAACTATAATGATTATCATAAAGCAGTAGATACAGATGATTATCAAAAAAATACAAATATTATCGGACGCGAGAACTTATCAATGGGACTCATCAAAAGTTTATTGGCCTTTTTCTTTTTTGGTAGTCTGATTTTAGGAATTATTGTCGCTTTAATGACTGGTTGGGCAGTCTTTTGGTTGGGATTACTCTGTTATGCTGTTGGAGTTTTCTATGCTGGAGGGCCAAAACCGCTCTCATCACTTCCACTTGGGGAACTTTTATCAGGTTTGACAATGGGTTATGTCATTTTTCTGATTTGTCTTTATATCAATAGTTCTCAGAACTTTGTTTGGTCATTTGCGAATCTGGCAACCACTTTCTTGATTGCTTTACCTAATACGTTATTGATTGCAAATCTGATGTTAGCCAATAACACCTGCGATTTAGAAGAAGATGAAGCCAATCACCGCTACACAATCGTGCACTATATTGGAAAAAAGGCAGCACTTATTTGGTGGACTACAGCTTTAATTTTGGCTTTTGTTACCATTGTTGTTGCTGTAATTTTAGGATTACTTTCTCCAATTATGCTTTTGATTCTGTTAATTGCACCATTGATGATAAAATTTGCTCGACCATATTTGCTAAAACAAGTAAAAAAAGAAACATTTATTTCATCGGTTAAAATCTTAATGGTTTTTCAACTTGTACAAGTCCTACTATTCTTTGTTAGTTTAATTAAATTTTAAAAAAGAAAAACTCCAAATGAATTAATTTGGAGTTTTATTATTGATTGTTTTAGATTGATTTGTTTTTTGAGTTAGTGGTCTTGCACCATTAACCAGAGCGATTAAAGCAAAGACTGGACCACCGATATATGGAAGTAATAACCAGCAAAGATTTCCTAAGTGGAAATCAAAGAAAACAATTAAAAAGACATATAGGGCGATTCCTAGAAGGAATAAAAGATAAATAGGTAATGCTTTATTTGCAATTTCTGCTCGACTGCCAGCACTAGTAGATATTTTTGAAAAAAGGAGCATCGTTGGTAAAATCAAAATGCCATAAATCATTGAAACTAGGGCAAAAATTCTACGGAAAGTTGAACTTTGAGCAAGAGTAGGTAACTTACGGGCTGTAAGTTGTGGACTACGTTCTTGAATAGCGGCAATGAATTTTTCTCTTTGAGTCCAACCCGTGTAAAATAATGCGAAAGCGAGTGTTCCAAAAATAAACCATTCGTAGAGAATTGTCAGAGGGTTGGTTTGTTGTGAAGATAAACTACCCGAACTGGCCATGATTGCCATGAAATCATTCATGGCATGTACCACAATCGCAAAAATCAAATTGCTTGTTTTCATGTAAACCACAGCTGCGAAAAGTCCAAAAGCCATAACTCCAAGAACTTGGATGATAGTATTTCCTAAAGGCTGATTACGAATATTGACCAAATGCATGAGTCCAAATAGTATACTTGAAATAAATAAAGGAACAATAATCTTATCTTTAGAATTTTTAACTAAAATACCAAAAATCAAACCTCTAAAAGAGAGTTCTTCAGCAAAACCAATTAATAAAGTGGCTCCAATAGCTAGAAAAATATATGAAGCGGGGGCATGTTTTTCTATTGCAAGAACTAAACCTGCCAGAAACATGACTAAAGGAAGAATGAACATTCCTAATGCTTTTTTCCAGTTATAACCTTTAAATAGCAATTTTTGATGCCAGAAAAAATGATTGAGTAGCAGTAAGATGATGATAATTGGAATTTCTTGAATAATAATAGAAGTTAGCGAAGCAAAATGTCCGAGGCTGCGTAACCAATTGATAAGACCAAGAGCCTTGAGAATAGGATCGAGTGCCAGTAGGTAGGCAAGCCAGACCAAGAAAACACTAAAGACGCTGATGTATTTTTTCATAGAAGACCTTTCTTGAGTTCAAAAATAGTTGTCAGTGAGCCTTTGTGAAAAAACTTTGACAGATTTTGCATAATATTTCAGTTATATTTTGATTATAGTTATAAATTTTCTTCTTGTCAATTATAAACAAAGGGTAATTAGCAGGCAAATCAAGATTATTAAGTGAAAAGTACTGACAAAATTATAGGTATTTTAAAACGTTCAAAATAAATTAAAAAAATACTGACAGACTTGCCATGGTAGCAAATTTAACCATAATAAGTCTGTCAGTAACTTTTTAATTACAACAATCATGTTTAACATCTGTTTTTTTAGTTGAATGAGATTCAGCTGAAACGTGTAGAGCCGCCGCTCCCTTGACCGGACAAGTGTTAACATTACAGTCTTCGCAAGCCCCTTTGCTACGAACAGTTTTAAAAATGGCAAATCCAGTAATAATGAGGATGACAGCCAAAATGACAATACTAGCTAAGTTCATAAGTAAGACCTTTCCCTTTTCTGAAAATGAAATATAAACCAACCGACAATACAATTAATGCTAATAAACTAAAAACATCAAAGTTTTGTGAGCTAAACAAACTACCCAATTGATAAATAATGAAACTCATGCTATAAGCAACTAAAGTTTGAAAACCAACCGCTCGTAAAGTCCAGCGAACATCGCCCATTTCCTTATAAATTGTTGAGATTGCAGCAACACATGGCGCGCAAAGCAGATTGAAAACAAGGAGAGAATAAGCGGAAAGAGGAGTATAGGTGGCTTGAACAGCGGACCAGAGTTGGTGACTGTCAGAAGAATTATGAGCAAAAAGGACACCCATTGTTCCGACAATTGTTTCTTTGGCAATTAGTCCAGTAATTGTAGCGACTGTTGCCCGCCATTCCCCAAAACCAAGAGGAGCAAAGATAACAGCAACAACTTTACCAACATCAGCAAGAATGGATTGACCCGCATCAACATGTGCCAAGGTCCAATTATAATTTGAAGTGAACCAAATCAGAACGTTCATAGCGAAAATGATCGTACCAGCCCGTTTGACGAAAGAAAACGCACGGTCGAAAGCATATTTTAAAACAGTCATCGCATATGGTAAATGATAGGCAGGAAGCTCCATGATGAAAGCCGAAGTATCGCCGGAAAACATCCGTGTTTTTTTCAAAATAATACCGGAGAGAATAATCATTGACATTCCCAAAAAGTAAGCACTAGGAGCAACCCAAGAAGCATGAGGGAAAAAGGCACCAGAAACTAATGCGATAATAGGAAGTTTGGCAGAACAAGGCATAAAAGTTGTGACCATAATTGTAATTTTTCGGTCCCGTTCTTGCTCAATCGTTCTCGTCGCCATAATTCCAGGTACGCCACAGCCAGAAGCAATAAGCATGGGAATAAAAGACTTACCAGAAAGGCCAAATCGTCTAAAAATTCGGTCCATGACAAAGGCTACCCGAGCCATATATCCAGAATCCTCCAGAATTCCTAAAAGTAAAAAGAGAACAAAAATCTGGGGAACAAAACCTAAAATTGCCCCAATTCCGGCAACGACACCATTTAAAACTAAATCTTGAACCCAAGGAGTAACCGCTAAAGCATTCATTCCATTGGCAATTAAATCAGGAAGCCATTGACCAAAGAAGACATCATTGAGCCAATCGGTCGCTGCTGTTCCGACAGTTTGAATAGAAATAAAATAGACCAACCACATGATAAAAACAAAAATAGGAAGTCCCAACCATTTATGGGTAATAATCTGGTCGATTCGATCTGTCAGATTAATTTTACCAGTTTCAGTCTGAGTAACGCAAAGTTGAACAATATGACCAATTAAATCATAACGTTCATTAACGATAATCGATTCACGGTCATCTGCCATTAATTTTTCGGTGATAGAAACAATTTCCTCAATTTCAGCCAGTTGTTTTGCTGATAAGCCAGCTTGAGAATTGTCAGTAGGAACTTGCTGACTTAGCGCTTTATCTGTTTCTCCAGCTAATAAAAGTTTGTCGCCTTCGAAAACTTTTATTTGTTCAAAACGATTGGTAAAACCAGTTACTTTACCAATTTCCGAGAGCGCCCCTTCAAGTCGATGGTCATAATCTAAAGGCTGACTTTCATGACTTTTAAGTGCTGCTTTAACAACCTCATCTAAACCTTTATTTTTAATGGCCGAGGTTGTAACAACAGGAATTCCAAGGCTATAAGAAAGTTTTTCAATGTCGATTTTTTTTCCTTGACCAGCCAAAAGGTCGCTCATATTAAGCGCTAAAACCATAGGGATTCCAAGTTCCATCAGCTGTAAAGTCAAATAAAGTGAACGCTCTAAATTCGTTGAATCCACAATATTAATGAGGGCATCCGGTGGTGTTTTTGTCAAAAAATCTCTGGCAACTTGCTCATCAAGTGAATAAGGAGAAAGAGAGTAAAGACCAGGCAAATCTTGGATACAAATACTTTTATCTTTTCGATAAAACCCGGATTTCTTTTCAACAGTGACCCCTGGCCAATTACCAACTTGCTGATTTGAACCGGTTAGTTGATTAAAAATACTCGTTTTTCCACTATTGGGGTTTCCGAGTAGTGCAATTATTTTCATATTATTAAAATTTCTTCTTAAATTTCGTTAGACTTTGTTAAGTATTCTAGGACAATTTCTTTACAAAAATAACGATAAAAATAGGTCAACAATTTTGCTTACTATCGTTCAAGAACGACTTTAATTTTTTCAGCATCCGTCTTTCTCAAAGAGAGAGAATAGCCTCGAAGCCTAAGTTCAAGAGGGTCGCCAAGTGGTGCTAATTTTTGCAGATGAACACTTGTTCCTCGCGTAATGCCCATGTCCATCAAGCGGCGCCTGATATCAGACGTTGCATCAATCATGCGAACGACACCAGTTTGGCCAACTTGCAAGTGAGCTAAACCAATGATATCCTCGCTAGAACGTTCTTCTTTTACAAAAATTTGCTCCAAAAATTCAGAACTTAAAGCAAGGCGAGTTTCATCAATTTTGACAATTGCATTCTCGCCGTCAGTAGAAATTAGTGTTATTTTTTTATCGGAAATCATGCCTAAATCACGCAGTTTAGCTTGGTTTTTCCCAATAATTTTATGAATATAATAAATTTGCCCAATATGGGTATTGTTAAGAGTTTTCATTTTACCTCCCGGAATCAAATGATTACAGAAAATGTCAAGTAAGTTTTACATTTATGATTATATCAAAATTTAAAGTACGATACAAGAATTTTCTGAAAAATAACAGTAACTTTTAATGTTTAAGAAATGGATCTCCTAAAATCTTTAAGTACTTTCAATGGAAATCAATAGCGATTTTTGATAGGATGAATCATATCAGATGAGGACTTGTTTTTGACAAAAAAAGTGTTCGTTGACAGCCTAATGTAAAGGTGTCAAGCCCTTTGTCAACCAAGTTTACATTAGTGTCAAAAAGGTTGACAGTCAATGCTCACATATAGGGAAGGAAAATTGTTGATGGAAAAAGAAGAACTTAAGAAGAAATTAAGCCCACTTGCTTATCGTGTTACCCAAGAAAATGGGACAGAGGCCCCTTTTGCTAATGAGTTTGATGATTTTTTTGAAAAAGGATTGTATGTTGATGTTGTGAGTGGCGAACCGCTATTTACAAGTTTAGATAAATATCAATCAGGCTGCGGTTGGCCAGCCTTTACACAACCGATTGAAAAAGGGGTTGTCAAAGAAAAACGAGATAAATCTCTATTTATGGAACGTACAGAAGTTCGTTCTAGTAATGCTGACAGTCATTTGGGTCATGTTTTTACTGACGGCCCCTTAGATAAGGGAGGTTTGCGTTATTGTATTAATTCTGCCGCTTTGCGTTTCGTTCCTTTTGACCAATTAGAAGCAGAAGGTTATGGAGAGTACATCAAATACTTTTCATAATTCTATATACTCAATAAAAAAGTTACTGACAGAAATTTTAATCGATGAAAAATGCTTCTGTCAGTAACTTTTTATAAAACAAAAGAAAAATTCTGATGTTTAACATCAGAATTTTTTATTTCTATATTTTACTCAACTGAGAAGAGATATGGATAAACCGGTTGTTTTCCTTCGTGGATTTCAACTTCAATCTCAGGATATTTTTTCTCAAGTTCTTTAGCAATTTTGTCAGCGTTGGCTTTTTTGCCTTCTTCACCAATATAAATCGCTACAATCTCACTATCTTCATCAATCATTTGGTCAAAGACAGCAAAGATTGCATCATTCATTTTTCGTGTTGAAACAACAATTTTGTTATTCAACATTCCAAGTGTATCTTTTTTATGAATTTCGATACCATCGACATTTGTATCACGAATGGCTGTTGTTACTGAACCAGATTTAACGTCAAGAAGTGCATCAGTCATAGCGGCTTTGTTTTCTTCAATTGAACGTGTAGGGTCAAAGCTCAAGAGTGCTGTAAATCCTTGAGGAACAGTGGCAGATTCAATCACTTCAACAGGAATTTCAGCAACTTCAGCAGCAGATTTTGCGGCCATAAAGATATTCTTGTTATTAGGTAAGATAATTACTTTTTCTGCGTTAACAGCTTCAATAGCAGTCAAAATATCTTCTGTCGAAGGATTCATTGTTTGACCACCAGAAACAACATGATTAACACCCATTTCACGGAAAATATCAGCTAAACCTTCACCAGCAGCAATAGCAATTAAGCCCCAGTCTTTTTTAGAAGTAGAAGTTGAAACATTTGTTGATTTTGCTTCTTTTTCAGCGACACCTTCATTTTGCAGGCGCATATTGTCAACTTTAACTTTTACAAGACGTCCATATTTAAGTCCTTCTTGCATAACTAAACCAGGATCTTCTGTATGAACATGGACTTTAACGACTTCCTCATCATCAACAACAAGAAGTGAATTCCCAATTCCTGCAAGATAAGCTTGGAAGTTATCGTGGTCGTAACTTTCACGAGAAGTTGGACCTTTACCGAGTTCAACCATGATTTCTGTACAATAACCAAATTTGATGTCCGCTGTTGAAGCATTGGCAACACTTTCGTGTTCAACATTAACCATACGGTCCATTGCGCCAAGTTCGGCAACAGGTGTTTCTGGTACGAATTCACCATTAAGCGCCATTAAAAAGCCTTCATAGATATAAACCAAACCTTGACCACCAGAGTCAACAACTCCAACTTCTTTAAGAACTGGGAGCATATCAGGAGTCATGGCAAGTGCTTTTTTAGCTCCTTCAAGTGCTGCTTCCATAATTTTAACAGCATCATCAGTTTCGTCAGTTTTGCGTTTTGCTAACTCAGCAGCACCACGAGAAACAGTTAAAATTGTTCCCTCAACGGGTTTCATAACTGCCTTATAGGCTACTTCAACCCCATTTTGAAGTGCAGCTGCAAGATGGATTCCATCAATTTCTTCGTAATCTTTAACATATTGAGCGAAACCACGGAAAAGTTGGCTTAAAATAACACCAGAATTTCCGCGAGCTCCCATAAGAAGACCTTTTGAAAGAATTTGAGCCACTTGACCAACAGTATCAGCTGGTTTAGAAGCAACATCTTTTGCCCCATTTGTAATGGTCATGCCCATGTTTGTTCCTGTATCTCCATCGGGAACAGGGAAAACATTAAGCGAGTTAACATATTCGGCTTGTTCGTTCAAACGGCTTGCCGCTGCTTGAACCATTTCTTGAAATTTACTTGCATTAATATTTGACACTAATCTTCAACCACCTTCACATTTTGTACATATACGTTTACGCTACTGGCTGTGATGCCAAGTTGATTTTCGAGATTGAAACGAACACGTTCTTGAATATTTTTTGCAACTTCGCTAATTTTTACACCATAAGAAATGACAACATAAACATCGATAGAAGTTTCGTTGTCAGCAGTTGTAACGACAACTCCTTTAGAATAGTTTTCTTGACGCAAAACACTGCGAACATTATCTTTAACAGCGGATTTACTGGTCATGCCGACTACGCCGAAAATTTCAGTTGTAGACGCACCCACAACCGTTGCAATGACTTCGGTAGCAATATCGACATTCCCGTGTTGGTTGTTGATAGTAACACTCATTTTCATAGCTGTACCGTCGTCAATAATTTACAAATTTTTGTAAATAAAGAAAAATTGACTGACAAACGGCACTTTCCTCCATATTATTTAAATATCATTACTCATTTTATCATACTTTTATAAAATAAAACAGCTCTTTTGAACTGCTTTTTGAAATTTACCATTTGTCAGCGCTGACAGAGTTTGTTGGTAACAATTTTATTTACTGACAGAGCTTGTCAGTAAATAAAAAAACCCCGTCAGATGACAGGATATTTTTGTGTTTTGCAAAAAACAAAAATTATACGCGTTCTACGCCTGCTGGCAATTTCTTCAAAGCTTTAGCTGAAGCCCATACAGTTTTGAGTTCACCGTTTTCAAGAATTGTAACTTTTTGAAGATTTGGTTTAACTACGCGTTTAGTTTGATTCATCGCGTGTGAACGGTTGTTACTTGAAACAGTCTTACGACCAGTAAAATAACATTCTTTAGACATGATATTTACCTCCCATTAGATTTTTATGTGCTTAAAAACAACATACTTGTTGATTATAACATTTTTCAAATAAAAAAATCAAGCTTTTGACTATTTTTGGCTGTTTTTTTTCACGCTTTCTGATAAAATGAGATTATGGAAAATTTAATCGAAGAACTTACTGCAAAAAATAAAGAATACATTCATTCGGTAACGAAACAACTGATTTTAGTTGGGAAATCAGATGAAGAAGTTAAAGAAATCTTGAATGACATTCTTCCACAAATTATTGAAGGTCAAAAATCAGGAATTATTGCTCGTAAATTATTGGGAGCGCCAACTGAATTTGTTGCTCAATATCAACCAAAAATTGCTGACAGACCTGTCAGTGAAAAAAATGAAAATCCAGTTTTGATGTGGCTTGATAGTAGCCTACTTTTTTTAGGATTTATTTCTCTTTTAAATGGAGTAACCGCACTTATCACTTCTAAAGCTCCGGTTTATGGCTTGATTACAACAATCTTGTCAGCGGCAGTTGCTGGTTTGGTAATGTATATGATGTATCGTTACTTTTATCGTCCTAAAGCGGATAACAGTCGTAGAACTTGGAATTGGAAAGGTTTTGCAGCAACCACTCTGTCAGTTCTCCTTTGGATTGCGGTAACTATCTTCTCTGGCCTTTTGCCAACATCAGTTAATTTGCAACTTCCTGCAATTGCTTTAGTTATTGTTGGACTTGTAGCCTTTGGAGTTCGTTGGCTCTTGAAACGTCAATTTAACATTCAATCTGCTTTGGTTGCTCAACCAAGAAGATAAAAAAGGAAGTCTCTAATTTTAGAGATTTTTTTATTTATATAGGTAGAATCTTTTCATTAGTGTTTTAAAATAGTGTCAGAAATGCCTATTTATCAACCTTTTATCCCCAAAATGACCACAGAGGGTTGTGTATTGAGAAACATTTTGTGTTATAATGTATATTGATTAATTATGATTATGGAGGTCCTTTGATGAAAGGGATTATTTTAGCAGGAGGGTCTGGAACACGACTTTACCCACTGACACGTGCTGCGTCAAAACAATTGATGCCTATTTACGATAAACCAATGATTTATTACCCATTGTCAACTTTGATGTTGGCTGGGATTAAAGACATTTTGATTATCTCGACACCAACAGATACCCCACGTTTTAAAGAGTTACTTCAAGACGGTTCTGAGTTTGGGATTAATCTGCAATATGCAGTACAACCATCACCAGATGGATTGGCTCAAGCCTTTATTATTGGTGAAGAATTTATTGGCGATGATTCAGTTGCGCTTATTTTGGGTGACAACATTTATCACGGACCTGGAATGTCTAAAATGCTCCAAAATGCAGCTGCAAAAGAAAAAGGAGCCACTGTTTTTGGTTATCATGTTCCTGACCCAGAACGTTTTGGTGTCGTTGAATTTGATGAAAACATGAATGCTGTTTCTATTGAAGAAAAACCAGAAGAACCTAAATCAAATTATGCAGTAACTGGTTTATACTTCTACGATAATGATGTTATTGAAATTGCCAAAAACATTGAACCTTCACCTCGTGGAGAGCTTGAAATTACTGACGTAAATAAAGCTTATCTTGAACGTGGCGATTTGTCAGTTGAATTAATGGGCCGTGGCTTTGCTTGGTTAGATACAGGAACACATGAATCTCTCCTTGAAGCTGCACAATATATTGAAACAGTTCAACGGATGCAAAATATGCAAGTGGCAAACTTGGAAGAAATTGCTTACCGTATGGGTTATATTACAGCTGACGATGTTCTTAAATTGGCCCAACCACTTAAGAAAAATGAGTATGGTCAATACTTGCTTCGTTTGATTGGAAAAGACTAAAAAGTCATTATTAAAGTAAAGTTGTCAAAGTACAAGAAGGACAATCAATGCTAAAAAATATTTGGGAATGGTTTTTGTGGTTTACTGGTGTGACTGACGCAGGTTGGTCAGCGTGGTGGGGCGGATTTTTCAGCTGTTTGCCACTTTTTGGTGTCTTTGCTGTTGTTTGGCGAAGACTAAAATGTCATGCACCAGGTTGTCATCGAATTGGACTTCACCGCACAGCTGATGGACTTTATGTTCTTTGTCGAAAACATCATCCAGATGTACCTAATAACCTAACGCTCGAACACATTCAAAAATCACACGTCAATGCAAAAGCGAAAAAAGATAAGTGACTGAATGAAGTTAGCGTTGTTCTTGAATAAACTTTGAAAATAGTGATTAGAAAGAAAAATATGACTGATAATTTTTTTGAAAAAACATTGGCTGCACGAGAAATCAGCCAAATTCCTGGAATGTTAGAATTTGATATCCCAGTTCATGGTGATAATCGTGGATGGTTTAAAGAAAATTTCCAAAAAGAAAAAATGATGCCACTTGGCTTTCCAGAAAGCTTCTTTGCCGAAGAAAAATTACAAAACAATGTAAGTTTTTCTCGTAAAAATGTTTTGCGTGGTCTCCACGCTGAACCTTGGGATAAGTATATTTCTGTCGCTGATGGCGGAAGTGTTTTAGGCGCATGGGTTGATTTACGTGTAGGAGAAAATTTCGGTCATGTTTATCAAACTGTGATTGATGCAAGTAAAGGAATTTTTGTTCCACGTGGTGTGGCTAATGGATTCCAAGTTTTGTCTGACACAGTTTCTTATAGCTATTTAGTTAATGATTACTGGGCACTTGAACTTAAACCTAAATACGCTTTTGTGAATTATGCTGACCCAACTTTGGGAATTAAGTGGGAAGATGTTGAAAATGCTGAAGTTTCTGAAGCTGATAAAAATCATCCATTATTAAAAGATGTAAAAGCTTTGAAGGCTGATGAACTCTAATGTTTGCTTTACATTTACGAACTAAAAAACGTTTAGAATTTTGGCAAGTTGAAAAAAATACTGACAGACCGAGCTGGGCCAATCAGGCACTTACTGACGGGGGCTTTTCTTGGAATGACAAATCACTGTCAGTAAAAAATGTCGGTGGTTTACTCAAAATGACAGTTCCTATTGGCGATTATTTGGTCTTCAATGGAAAATATTTAAAAGCTGTGCCAAAAGCAAAATTTGTCAGAGAATATCGAGTGGATTAATTTTCAAGATTTACTAATAAATAATTTAAAAAGGAAAAAACATGACTGAATTTAAAAATATCGTTGTGACAGGTGGAGCAGGATTTATCGGCTCAAACTTTGTACACTATGTTTATAACAATCATCCAGACGTGCATATCACAGTTTTGGATAAATTAACTTATGCAGGAAATGTTAATAACATTAACATGTTATTTGACAGTGGACGTGTCGAACTTGTTGTTGGCGACATTGCAGACCCTGAAATTGTTGATCAAGTGGCTTCTAAAGCAGACGCAATTGTTCACTATGCAGCTGAAAGCCATAATGATAATTCATTGAAATCTCAAGATGAATTTATCCAAACAAACTTTATCGGAACTTATACTTTGATTCAAGCGGCTCGTAAATATGATTTACGTTTCCACCATGTTTCTACTGATGAAGTTTATGGTGATTTGCCTTATCGCGAAGATTTGCCAGGTCATGGCGAAGGTGAAGGTGAAAAATTTACTGACAAAACACCTTACAATCCATCAAGCCCTTACTCTTCAACTAAAGCGGCTTCTGATTTGATTGTTCGTGCTTGGGTCCGTTCATTTGGGCTTAAAGCAACAATTTCAAACTGTTCAAATAACTACGGACCTTTCCAACACATCGAAAAATTTATTCCTCGTCAAATTACTAATATTCTTTCAGGAATCAAACCAAAACTTTACGGTGATGGTAAAAACGTTCGTGACTGGATTCATACAGAAGACCATTCATCAGGTGTTTGGACAATTTTGACTAAAGGTCGTATGGGCGAAACTTATCTTATCGGTGCAGACGGTGAAAAAAATAACAAAGAAGTTCTTGAAGATATTTTGACTCGTATGGGCAAAGATAAAGACGATTATGACCGTGTAACTGACCGTGCTGGCCATGACCTTCGTTACGCGATTGATAATAGTAAATTACGTACAGAACTTGGTTGGGCTCCAAAACATACTGACTTTGAATCTGGTTTGCAAGCGACCATCGACTGGTATCGTGAAAACGAAAACTGGTGGAAAGCTGAAAAAGAAGCTGTTGAAGCAAAATATGCTGAAACACAAAAAGTTTTGGATAAATAAAATAAATTCCAATTATATTATCTAAAAGTTACTGACAGTAATAATGAAAAAATCTGTCAGTAGAAAAATTAAAGATTGGAGAACAAATGATTTTAATAACAGGTGGAAATGGACAACTTGGAACAGAGTTGCGTCATTTACTTGATGAACGTGGCATAGCTTATACAGCAACAGATGCTAAAGAACTCGATATTACTGACGGCGTCGCTGTTGATAAATTCTTTGATGAAAATAAACCTGAACTTGTCTATCATTGTGCGGCTTATACAGCTGTTGATAAAGCTGAAGACGAAGGTCGTGAACTTGATGAAAAAATCAATGTTGATGGAACTAAAAATGTAGCCGAAGCGGCAGCACGTGTTGGGGCAACACTCGTTTATATTTCAACTGACTATGTTTTTGGCGGAACTTTGCCAATTGGCCAAGAGTGGCCGGTTGATGCACCAAAAGCTCCTGAATCTGAATATGGACGGACGAAACATCTTGGTGAAGAAGCAGTTGTGGCTTCTGGTGTAAAACATTACATCATCCGTACTGCTTGGGTCTTTGGTTCTTATGGCCCAAACTTTGTCTTCACAATGCAAAACTTGGCGACACGTTTTCCAGAATTAACCGTTGTTAATGATCAACACGGCAGACCAACTTGGACACGTACACTTGCTGAATTTATGGTTTATTTGGTTAATGAAAAAGCTGATTTTGGTTTTTATCATCTAACAAACGATGCTGCGCCTGGTGAAGATGTGACTTGGTTTGATTTTGCCAAAGAAATCTTGAAAGACACAGATGTGCTTGTTAAACCTGTGGATTCAAGCAAATTCCCAGCAAAAGCAAAACGTCCATTTAATTCAACAATGAGTCTTGAAAAAGCAAAAGCGACAGGTTTTGTCATTCCAACATGGCAAGAAGCTTTAGCAAGTATGCTTGAAAAAGGCGATTTGCGTGAAAATAAAGATGGCGTAAAAGGCGAAATTAACAAAAAATAATGACTCTGTCATTAAAATAAACTAATTGAAAATTCTGTCAGCGACCTGCAAAAGCTCGTCAGTACTGACAGAATTCTCATTTTGAGAGGCTGAAATAATCACTAAATAAATTTTAGTGAGTAAAAGGAACAACATGAAAAAACACGTTTTTATCATTGGTAGCCGTGGCTTACCAGCGAAATATGGAGGGTTTGAAACATTTGTTGAAGAACTCGTCAAACATCAAAATAATAAAAATATAAAATATCATGTAGCTTGTCAAAGTGAGAATTCAGACATGGCACTACCTGGAGAACATTTTGAGTATCTTGGAGCAGATTGTTTTGTAATTAAGTTACCCAAAATTGGTTCAGCACGTGTGATTGCTTATGATATTTTAGCCATTAATGCAGCACTTAAATATTGTAAAAAAGAAGAAATCAAAGCGCCTATTTTTTATATTCTTGGGAATACAGCAGGTGGATTTATTGGCCATTATGCTAATAAAATCCATAAACTTGGTGGAAAATTATTTGTCAATCCTGATGGATTGGAATGGAAAAGAACCAAGTGGGCAGCACCAATTCGTTCTTATTTGAAATTTGCTGAGAAAAAAATGGTGCGATATGCTGATTTGATTATTTCAGATAACGCAGGAATTAAAGAATATTTAACAAGTGAATATGGACAAGTTAAATCAGAAGTGATTGCTTATGGAACAGAAAAGTTCAAGTCCGATTTGACAGAATCAGAAACTCTGGTAAAATATAAAGTTAATGATTATTATTTGATTGTAGGACGTTTTGTGCCTGAAAATAATTATGAAACGCTAATTAGAGCCTTCATGAAAAGTTCAACAAAACGAGACCTTGTGATTATTACTAATCACGAAGGCAATGCTTACTTCAAAGAATTGCGCGAAAAAACGCAATTCGACAAGGATTCACGAATTAAATTTGTTGGAACAGTCTATAATCAAAACGAATTAAGATATATTCGTGAACATGCCTTTGCCTATTTACATGGTCATGAGGTTGGGGGGACAAATCCTGGATTGCTTGAGGCCATGTGGTCAACAGCGGTCAATGTTGTTTTAGGAGTCAATTTCAACCGGACGACAGCAGGCGATTCCGTCATTTATTTTGACAAGGAAAATTTACTGACAACTTTGTCAGAAGTTGAAAATTTGACCCCAGATGAAGGTCAAAGATTACACGAAAAAGCTCAGGCAATTATCGAAGAAAAATATACTTGGGAGCATATTTGTGCTCAATATGAGGACCTTTTCGCTCCAAAGTTTACTGATGAGTCTGAGCCTTTAAGAAAAATGGAGAACCTAGCCAGAGGCGGAGATGAGAGTTAATATTTTAATGTCAACCTACAACGGCGAGAAGTTCGTCGCTGATCAGATTGAGAGTATTCAAAAACAAACTTATACTGACTGGAATTTAATCATTCGTGACGATGGTTCAAGTGATAGAACCTGCGAAATTGTTGATGATTTTGTCAGTAAAGACAACAGAATTAAATTAATTCGAGCTGAAAATGTTGGGGTGATCAAATCCTTTCATGAGCTTGTAACAGATAATAACAATGCTGACTTCTATTTTTTTGCTGACCAAGATGATTATTGGTTGCCAGAGAAGCTGTCAGTAATGCTAGAAGAAACTAAGAAACATGATAATAGTAAACCGGTCATGTATTATACAGATTTGAAAGTTACTGACAGAAACCTTAATGTGACTTCGGAATCCATGATACGCAGTCAGTCTGACCATGCAAATACAAAACTTGTTCAAGAATTGACCGAGAATACGGTCACAGGCGGAGCGAGTATGATTAATCATGAGCTTGCACAACTTTGGCAAAGCACAAATGATATTATTATGCATGATTGGTATTTGGCAATTGTAGCAGCTGCGCTCGGCGAGTTGGTTTATATTGACCAACCTACTCATCTTTATCGTCAGCACGATTCTAATGTTTTGGGAGCAAGAACCCTCTCAAAACGGATAAAAAAATGGATACACCCAAACTTATGGTTTGAAAAATATTGGTGGCTCATTACAGCCAGTCAAAAACAAGCTCAAAAATTACTGACAGAAAATTTGTCACTAATGTCGGAAACTGATAAATCACTTGTCAGTGATTATGTCAATATTTTAAAGCAACCAAAAACAGAGCGTCGACAAATTCTTGACCGATATAATTTGCGTAAAAACAAAAATTATCATACAAGTATTTTTCGCACACTTATCATCACAAAATTTGCATATAAAGGAAAAAAATAAATGAACTTCTTCAGCCGTAGAAATCAAATTCTACTTAGAGAACTTGTTAAAACTGATTTTAAACTAAGGTATCAGGGAAGCTTGATAGGGTATCTTTGGTCAATCTTAAAACCAGTCATGCTATTCGTAATTATGTATCTTGTCTTTGTTCGTTTCTTGCGCTTCGGCAGTGCAGTTCCTCATTTTGCTGTTGCGCTCTTGTTAGCATTGACCTTATGGAATTTCTTTGCTGAAACCACAAATATGGGGATGCTTTCAGTTGTCTCAAGAGGTGATTTGTTGAGGAAAATTAGCTTCTCAAAACCAATCATAATATTTTCGGTTGTTGCAAATGCACTAATTAATTTATTAATTAGTTTGGTTGTTGTTGTAATTTTTTCATTTTTAAATGGAATTCATATGTCCTGGAATGTTATCTTTGTCCTTCCACTTTTGGTTGAGTTAGTATTATTCGCAACAGGAATTGCTTTCATTTTAGCAACTATTTTTGTGAAATTCCGTGACTTGGGTCCCATTTGGGAGGTAGGCATGCAAGCAGGGTTATATGGAACGCCAATTATTTATCCAATCATTCAGGTTTCGCAAACACACCCAACAATCGCTAAAATTTTAATGCTGAATCCAATGGCTCAAATTGTCCAAGATATGCGTTATATCTTGACATTTAGTAATAATACCAATCCGACTTTGTGGCAGATGACAGATAAACCTTATCTCATCATTATTCCATATCTCATTCCATTTATCATTTTTGGAATCGGCTTGTGGATTTTTACAAAAAATTCTAGTAAATTTGCGGAGATTATCTAATGAATGACAATATTGCAGTAAAAATAGACCATGTAAGTAAATTCTTTCACCTTCCAACTGAAGCGGCAAGTAGTCTTAGGACAACTTTAGTTAACCGTCTTCGGGGAATTAAGGGATATAAAGAACAGCATGTATTAAAAGACATTGATTTCACTGTTGAAAAAGGTGACTTTTTTGGCATTGTAGGACGTAATGGTTCAGGGAAATCAACATTACTGAAAATTATTTCACAGATCTATACACCAGAAAAAGGCAATGTGATTGTTAATGGTAAATTGGTTTCATTTATTGAACTTGGTGTTGGTTTTAACCCAGAATTAACAGGTAAAGAAAATGTTTATCTGAATGGAGCAATGCTTGGATTTTCGCGTGAAGAAATTTCAGACATGTATGATGAAATTGTTGATTTTGCCGAACTTGAAGAGTTCATGAATCAAAAACTAAAAAATTATTCTTCAGGAATGCAAGTGCGTTTAGCTTTTTCTGTTGCTATTAAAGCTCGAGGAGATGTACTTGTTCTTGACGAAGTGCTTGCCGTTGGGGATGAATCTTTTCAAAGAAAATGTAACGATTACTTTTTGGAGCGTAAAAAATCAGGAAAAACAACGATTTTAGTTACGCACGATATGGGAGCTGCAAAGAAATATTGCAATAAAGCAATTCTTATAGAAAATGGATTGATTAAAGTTTCTGGTGATGTAAATGATGTTGCTAATCAGTATAGTTTGGATAATCTTCAAACAGAAGTGACAGCAAATTCAGATTTAGAGATTGATATCAAAGAGGAATGGGTTGAAAATTTAGAAGTTAATTTCATCAATCAGCAAAAAATTACACCAAATGACGAGGTTAAATTTGAAGTAAGTTATGATGTTAAAAAGGACACAGAAACATATATTGCTTTTTCATTAACAGATGTGGACCGTAATATTTGGATTTATAATGACAATTCGCTTGATTACCTCACAAAAGGGAAGGGGCATAATAGAGCAATTTACACTTGTAAATTAGATCAAGTCAACAACTTAAAACTCAAGTTACAAGTATCAATTAGAAATAAGCGGGACGAGATGATTGCTTTTGCAGATGAGAAAGTAATTTTGATTAATCGTAATGATATTTCAGATGATGATAAGAGCGCACAGGATTCTGCTACAGGGCTAATTCAGCGGAATGGGTCATGGGAGTTTGAATAAAATACAAAATCGAGCTAACAAGCAAAGCAAATATTCTAGGCCAGAAAATATTTTTCTATTTTTAATATTGCTTATCGGTTTTTTTACAATTTTCATTACTCCGCCTATGACAATGGGAGATGAAGGGTATCATCTAAGCAAGAGCTATAATCTATTTTCAACAAAAGCGCCAGAATCAATGTCTAATCTCCAAGTGAGAGCTAAAGAATTCAAAGCTATTGGAATTGGAACGGAAAGCAAAGTTAACCCTACCTTTTATAAAAAATTGATTATTAAAAAAATAAATTTGCAAGATGATGGTGTCAAATTTTCGATTTATAATAGAGGGGGAAACAGTTTCGGAAGTTTGGACTTCATGCATTTACCGGGAGCAATTGGTGTTTTGATTGCAAGACTAATTTACCCTAGCTTAGGAGTTATGGACTATGGTGGACGCATTGCCAATTTAATTTGTTTTTCGCTTATATTTTATTTTTTAATTAAAAAAAATGAGCATGCCAAGTGGTCAATGACATTGATTTTTATGGTTGGTGGTATACAAAAAATATTTAGTCCAAGTTATGATGTTGTTAGCTTTCTTGTTTTTTCTGCCTTTGTTGTGAACTTAATGGATCTCGTACGAATTGAAAAAATACGTGATGTAGGATTAAAAAAAGTAATCTATACTATTTTTCTTATTTGTTCATTCTATTTTATAAAAAGAAACTATATTTTTGCTTTTTTTGCATTATTAGGACTTCCAATGCTTTATCGTCCTGTTATTAATAAAGTAAGAAAATTAAGTAGTTTAGGAAAAACTTTTCTTTCTATGCTTATTCTTGGTATAATATCAGTAGCATGCTTATTCCTTAATAAAAAAATATCTATTTTTACAATAATAAAAAAATTTATTGAAAATTATATGAATGTTGAATTAATGGGAAATAATGCAAAACAACTTTGGCAAGTTGTGCCAACTACACTACCTATTTTTGTAAATATTCTTTTTATACTAATTTTATTTATTGTGATGATGGGAGAACTTAAAGCAACTTGGGCAACGGGAACGGTTATTATTTTCAGTTTAACTTATTTAGTCAATTGGTTTGGTATTTTTGCAGGTTTTTTTATAGATTCTGCTAGTCTTGCGAGTGCTAATCTACAAGGACGTTACCTATCGCCGTTTCTGTTTTTCTTTGTTCCATTTGTTCAAAATTTAGGACAAAAATTCAACTTTACTATGTCTGAAAAGACTGTTAGAAGACTGTCAGTGTGGACAATCATCACTATTTCTGTTTTATATTTGGTTGTTACTTTCTACAGGAGTTATGTTTTGAAAATCACACCAACTTGGACGAATAATGCATAATAGAAGGAGAAAATCATGCTAGATAAAATTTCTGTTGTTGTAACCTGTCATAATCATGAAGCTTATATTGAACAATGCTTACGAAGTGTTTTTGCACAAACTTATCGCAACATTGAATTGTTGGTCTTTAATGATGGTTCCACTGATCAGTCGGGTCAAGTAATTGAAAAAATATTGAAAGAAAGTCCATTTTCGGAAACTTTCTATTTTTCTGAAGAAAATCGAGGGATTGTTTCAATTCGAAATGATGCTCTGACGAAAATAAAAGGTGACTTTCTTCTTTTTGTTGACAGTGATAACTATCTTGACGATCAATATATTGAAATTTTACACCAGTCATTACAAGAACAAAATGTTGATATTGCCTATTGTCAGCTCTGGGATTTTGTTAATTCACGTCAAGTTTTACGTGATGATTTGGAGTTTAGTCTTGATAAAGAACTTGAGGGAAATTTGATTGATATGTCCTCCCTTGTTCGAGTATCCAAAATTTTGAACGTACGTTTTGATGAACAATTGAATCATAAAGCCCTTGAAGATTATGATTTTTGGTTATCGTTAATTTTAATTAATCATGCAAAGCCAATTTTTGTTAAAGGTATAAAACTAAATTATCGTGTCCTTAATACTTCTCGTACCGAAAGAGGAAACTGGGATAAATATTACGATTCATATTTTTATCTTTTGGAAAAGCATCAAACGTTACTTCCAAAAGAAGTGTTAAAAGCAAGTCAAGCAAATGTAAAAATATGGTTAAAAAGTTACTTAGAAAGTGACCAACAATTAACTGAAAATATTTCAAAAATTAAAGAAAAAGATAAACATATTTCTAACTTTCAAAGAGAAATTGATCTATTAAAAAGTCTTTTAGCAGCTAAAGAAGATGAGATTGATAGAACTAAGGCAGAACTCGAAGAGAAAAAGCAAGAGATAGATATTATTAAAAATTCAAAAAGTTACAAATTCCTTCAAAAATTGAAAGGAAATTAGGGAGAATCAATGAAACGCCTTTTATTATACGTCCATTTCAATAAAAACAATAAAGTAAGTGACCATGTTATTTATCAACTAAAACATATGAGAAGTTTATTTGAAAAAGTAATTTTTATCTCAAACAGTGAGTTATCAGAACAATATCAACAACAACTTGTTGACTTTGTTGATGAGTTCATTCAACGTGAAAATAAAGGTTTTGACTTCGCTGCTTGGCGTGATGGGATGGAGCAAGTAGGGTTTGACCAATTAAAGATGTATGATTCGGTTACACTGATGAATGACACTTGTTTTGGTCCTCTTTATGAAATGGCCCCTATTTATGAAAAGTATGAAATACAAAATATTGATTTTTGGGGGATAACAAATCATCGTGCCTATCATGAATCAAAAAGTCACTATTTCGATGAGCATATTCAGTCTTATTACAAAGTATTCAACAATAATGTTATTAATTCACAGATCTTTGAAGATTTTTGGAAAAGTATTGTTGATTATACGAATGTTCAAGATGTTATTGACCATTACGAAATTCAATCTACAAAAATTTTTATGGATGCTGGGTTTAAATATGAATCTGTCCTTGATACAAGGCCTCTAGATGCAAAAAATCTTTTGCATCCAGATTTTTCTTATTATGCACCAGATGTAATCCTTAAAGAAAAAGTACCCTTTATTAAAGTTAAAGCGTTCCAAAGCGTTCAAAGCAATGGTATTGCTTATTATATGCTGGACTATATTGATAGAAACACCGACTATCCAAAATCACTTGTTGTTGATCATCTCAGTACAGTTGGTTATCCAGATTTAAATTTTTTATTGCCAAGTAAAATGATTACACCGTTATCAAAAACTGTTCTTCACCAAACTGTTGCAGTACATTTGCATGTATATTATCCAGAATTACTTGAAGAATTTTTAGACGCCTTTAAAAACTTTTCGTTTGATTATGATTTGTATCTAACAACTAATACAGATGAAAAAGAAGAAATTATTAAAGAAATGTTAAAGTGTAAGGATGCCAAGGCTAAGCTTGTCAGGACACCTAATCATGGGCGTGATATAGTGCCGTTTTTAGCACTTAAAGAAGAATTAAAAAAATATGATATTGTTGGTCATTTTCATACAAAGCGCTCCTTAGAGGCTGCCTTTTTTGCAGGGGAATCTTGGAGAACTGAGTTAATATCAATGTTGATTGAACCTGCTGATAACATTATGGCACATTTTGAGCAAAAACAAAAATTAGGAATCGTGATTGCTGATATTCCAAGTTTCTTTAGGTTTAACAAAATTGTCAATGCTGACAATGAAAATAAACAGATTGCTCCTATTATGAATGATATCTGGAAAAGAATGAAAATGAATAAGAAAGTCAATTTTCATGATTTTAATACATTTACAATGAGTTATGGGACATTTTTTTGGGCTAAAACAGAAGTTCTTGAACCTTTATTTAATTTAGAAATAATGGATCGAGAAATTCCAAATGAACCCCTGCCCCAAAATACAATTTTGCATGCGATTGAACGGATGCTAATTTATCTTGCATGGGACAAAGAAATGGACTTCAAAATCAGCCCAAATAAATTGAATCTTACTCCATTTATTGACTCACGAACTTTAAACCAACGTTTTTATATTAGCCCTGAAAATTCAGATGATATAAGATTACGATATGTTTTGGCTCTTTCAATAAAGAAATTAAAAAGATTAATTGTTTATAGGTTTTATAAATTATTTAAATTGGATACAACAAAGCTATTTGTGAAAGAGTGAGTATGAAAAGGAATCAAAAATTATTTATCTTGGTTATAAGTGTTATTTTATTATTTATAACTCAATTGGCAGTTAGCATAATTCCAAATCAAATGCCTAATACTTCGAAACTGTTTATTTCATTAGTCGTTATTGTGGGTGTTGTATTTTGCTTAAAACTTGGTAATAGTGAAAAATTAGCTAAGAATACTTTTTTTATAATTTTATTTTTTGGAATAGGAATCTCTTTGATAAAACCAGTTCAATTTGGAATTGATGAGGAAACCCATCTTAGATGGACGATTAGACTTGCTGATGGACAATTATTCACACGTGAACAAGAAAAACAGCCAGATTGGGCTACAGTTGAAAAATACGATACATTACGAAATCCAGCGGCTGAACATGCCAAAAATGGATTTCCTAATAAATTTTTCTCAGATGAACATAAAGCATCAACTTATTCTGGAAAAAAAATTGGGATTAACAATATATCACTAATTCCTAATGCATTGGGGTGGAAAATTGGTATGGTCACCACTTCAAGGGTTGCTGTGGCTTATTATCTGGGTAGAATCTTTAATGTAATTGCTTATGCACTTATGGTATGCTTGGCAATGAAAATTGGAAAGAAATATAGAGAAGTTTTGCTATTATTCGCTGCTTTTCCTACAACCTTATGGATTGTATCAAGTTTTCAGTATGATTGGCTTTTTTACAGTTTATCTTTAATGATATTAGCATTTATCACAAAGTTTATCTCTGAAAAAGAGAGCATCAGAAAAAAAGATCTAATCCTTTATCTTGTGACGACAACATTAATGATGTTTCCAAAGTTCCCATTTATATTGATGGGGGTTGTTCCATTATTTATTTCCAAACGTTACTATATTAATGTAAAAGATAAAATTTGGTACGGAATTTCACTAATTGGGAGTGTTTTAATTGCAGTAGGATGGTATCTGCAGTCCACGATCGTGAAAATGATTTCTAAGGGAACTTCTCCTGAAGTGAGCACTAATATAACAAATAAAGCAGGTATAAGCTATTTCATTAAACATCCTCTACCTATAGTTAGAACTTTTATAAGAGATGTTTTAGGCTCTTTTAGCGGATTTTCTGGTTCAAATACTTCAAATCCTCCGGCCCCTCTTCAGTATGTTCAACATACTTCAAATTTTATCACGGGAATTCTACCAGTTATCTTTACTTTTTTATTCATACTTGTAACAATTCGAATAAAAATTAAATTGGATAAAACAGCTAAAATATTTATTTATATTGGATATTTAGTAATTAGTTTAGCTATTATTTATGCATTATCTGGCGATAATAGGGTTGGTTATAATATTGGAGAATTGTCAATCAATGGAGTTCAGTTTAGATATTTTTATCCAATATTACTAAGTCTACCATTATTATGGAGGGATTGGATGAAAAAAATTATTCCAATTAATGAGGTTAAAGAATTGGAAGACGAAAGCAGAATTACTGATTTTCTTCAAATATCAATGATTTATATTAACGTTTTAATTTTATCACTTGGGATGTATACTTTAGTTAGTTGAAAAAAGTTTGAGTAAAGTTTAAAATGAGGTGTATTTTGTGAAACAGAGTAAAAAAATTTATCTGAAGTTTAATTAGGGAAAAGAGATTTATGAATAAACAACGAATTTTATTAATTATTCCAGCGTATAACGAATCTGAAGGAATCATCAAAGTCGTAGAAGTCGTAAAACAGTATATTAGTAAAATTGAATTAGAAATTGATTATGTAGTTATCAACGATGGTTCAACGGATAATGAGGAGGAGGTTTTACGTGAACACAATATTACTCACATTGAGCTTATTCAAAATCTCGGAATAGGTGGTGCTGTTCAAACAGGATATATGTATGCACTGGAAAATTCCTATGATATTGCCGTTCAATTTGACGGAGATGGTCAACATGATATTCACTCTCTACCAAATCTAATTGACCCTATATTAAATGATGAGGCTGATTTCACGGTTGGTTCAAGGTTTTTAGATGAAAGTAACTCAGAGTTTAAATCGTCAAAATCTCGCCAATTAGGAATAAAAATTTTGTCTTCATTGATATATATGTCTTCTAAAATAAAAATTAAAGATGTTACCAGTGGGTATCGGGCAGGAAATCGTAAAGCTATTGAACAATTTGTTAAAAGATACCCAAGACAATATCCAGAACCTGAGAGCTATATGCACCTTTTTTCAAAAAATGTTCGAGTTAAAGAAGTAGGAGTAAGAATGTTTGAACGAACAACTGGAGTTTCAAGTATCAATTTAATTAAGGGTGTAAACTATATGGTTAGCGTCTCTCTAGCAATTTTAGCAAGCTCTATATTAGGAAAGGAGAAATGATAATGCCTATACAACTTCGGCTATTGGCCATTATACTTGCTGTACTCTTTTTTGTTTATATGGTAAGATTGGTCAGAAAAGATAAGGCTGAAATAAGACACATGTTAAAATGGCTTGTTTTGGCCCTCATTATTTTGATTGGAGCAATATTTCCAGAAATGGGAAGTAGAATTGCTCACTTTTTTGGAATTCAAACCCTAACCTCACTCGCTCTGTTCATACTGGTAGGTATCCTACTAATAATTTCCTTGAAATACCAGATGTCCCTGATATCTGCAGAAAAACAGATTAAAAATTTGATACAAGAGGTTTCCTTGGCAAATAAGAAAATCAAAGATCTGGAGAGAAAAAATGATAACAAAGAGTAATATACTAATAACAGGTGGAGCAGGTTTTATTGGCTCAAGTTTAGCGAACGAATTACTACCTCAAAATAAGATTACTGTTATTGATAATCTTTCGATGGGAGATTTTAATAATCTTCATGAATCAAGTAATCTTACAAAAATTTTAGGTGATGTCACTGATAAAAATCTCCTGGTAAAAGTTTTGGAAGAAAATGATTTTGATTATATTTTTCATTTAGCAGCAATTGCTTCAGTTGCCGATTCAGTTGCACGGCCGTATGAAACTCATCAAGTTAATTTTGATAGTACGATGATACTTCTCGAGATTTTACGTCAAAATAAAAAATCATTGAAACGATTTGTTTTCTCTTCAAGCGCTGCTGTATATGGTGACGAACCTACGCTCCCTAAAACTGAAGAAAGTACAATTCGTCCTCTTACTCCCTATGCAATTGATAAATTTGCTTCTGAAAAAATGGCAATGATTTATAATAATTTATATGATGTTCCTACCAGTGCAACACGCTTTTTCAATGTTTATGGACCAAATCAAAATCCCAATTCACCCTATTCAGGATTTATTTCCATTCTTGTTGACCGTTTGCGAGAAAGTACAGAATTGACTATTTTTGGAGATGGAGAACAGTCTCGAGATTTTGTATATATAGAAGATGTTATTCAAGCCTTATTACTAATAGCGACCTCTGAACAATCCTTTGGAGAAGTCTATAATGTCGGGACTGGGGTCAAAAATTCAATAAACGATTTAACGAAATTTGCTCAAAAATTTACAAATAAAGAGCTATCTATCAAATTTGATGATGTGCGACAAGGAGATATCAAAGACTCAGTTTCCGATATTTCAAAACTTAAGGACATAGGATACTCACCTAAATTTGATTTATCTAATGGTATGAAAAAGTACCTCAACTATGAATTTAAATAATGAAAAACGAATTTAAAACAGGCATTTTTTTTACTGCAATTGCTCAGTATAGCACAGTCGTTGTACAGCTTATAATCAATATGATTCTCTCACGATTACTAACCCCAGAAGAAATTGGAACGGTTACCATCGTGCAAGTTATTATATTTTTCTTCCAACTTTTAGCCGGATCAGCAATTGGACCTGCTATCATCCAAAACAAAAATTTGAATGAAAAAGACTACGGAATAATTTTTAACTATTCTGCTATTTTTGGTATATTTTTGGTTCTAGCTTTTGGCTTTGGAGGAGGAATAATCCTTAGCACTATTTATAGTAATCCAATATATATCCCACTATGTTGGGCAATGACGCCTATTATTATGATGAGTTCTATGGTACAAGTTCCTAATGGAATTCTTGGTAAAGAAAAGCGATTCAAAGAAATAAGTATTCGTTTACTTTTATCAGGTATTTTGGGAGCGATTTTTGGTATTACAGCAGCTTTTCTACACGCTGGAGTTTATGCAATGGTTCTTGTCTATGTTGTCACTGACTTAACAAGTTTTCTATTGACCTTTAAAATTGTTAAGATAGATTATACTAGATCTCTAAATTTTAAACCAGTTAGAGAAATTTTACCTTTTGTTAAACATCAGACAGGATTCTCCGTTATCAATTATTTTTATCGAAATTTGGACAATTTATTAGTTGGGAAATTTCTTGGCACTACACTGCTAGGAAATTATTCAAAGAGTTATCAACTTTTATCTTTCCCGATTACAATTTTTTTGAATGTTATCAATCCAGTGATGCAACCTATTCTGGCTGAACATGAAAAAAATGTTGTATTAATTAGAGATACCTACCTCAAAGTTTGTCGCCTGCTTGCAATTGTTGCTATCCCAGTTTCAATTTTCTTCTCATTAAATGCGGGTCCTATTATTTATTTACTTTTTGGTAAGCAATGGAGTATGGCAATTCTCCCACTTTCTATACTAAGTTTAAGTATTTGTCCCCAAATGTTGTCACAGTCAATGTCTGCAATTTGGCAATCTCGTAACCTTACTAAAATTCAATCAGTAAGTGGTTTTATTTCTCTTGGAATCATCAGCTTATGTATTTTCATAGGGATTTTAGGTGGTAACTTAACTAGTGTTTCAATTGCCGTATCAGGAGCATATTTCTTGAATTTTATTGTTTCTGGAAGTCTATTGATGAAACGTGCCTTAGATAGTAACTTTTTCCAACTTTTTAAAGTGATTATTAAACCACTATTTTTGGGAGTCATTTTGAGTGTTATCGTCATTTTAACCAATCCATATATTAGTTTTTCAAATCTGTTTATCACTCTGTTACTGAGAGGGATTATTTGGCTAATTATTGTTGCACTATTTTTAGTCGTTACAGGAGAATTTAAGAAAATTAAGGAAATGGTAAAAAAATGAAGGAAAAAACAGTTGCAATTTTTAATGGTTATTATATTCCCCATCTTGGAGGTGTAGAACGTTATACTTATAACATCGCTAAGAAGTTGACTGAAAAGGGTTACCGTGTTATTATCATAACAACTCAACATGATGAAAACTTAGCCAATGAAGAAATTCAAGAAGGAATAAAAGTTTATCGCTTACCCATAAAAAATCTTTGGAAAAATAGATATCCTTTTTTGAAAAAAAATCGAATTTATCATTCATTAATAGAAAAAATTGAAACAGAGCCAATTGATTATTATGTTGCTAATACTCGTTTTCATCTTCCTGCTATGCTTGGAGTTAAAATGGCAAAAGCAAAAGGAAAAGAAGCAATTGTAATTGAACATGGTTCCTCTTACTTGACATTAAATAACCCAGTTCTAGACTTTGTGTTGAGAAAAATAGAACAATGGCTTATTGGAAGGGTGAAAAAAGATACAAGTTTATTCTATGGTGTTTCAAACGAAGCATCCGAGTGGTTAAAAACTTTTAATATAAAAGCTAAAGGGGTCTTATCTAATGCAGTTGCTGTTGATGAGTATCTTAATCAAAAAATCGAAAAAGATGAAAATAAGATTACTATATCCTATGCAGGTCGTCTGATTCCTCAAATGAAAGGTGTAGAAATACTCCTATCTACTTTTTCTAAACTCTCAAAAGAACGAAAAAATTTAGAATTAATTATTGCAGGGGATGGTCCACTTTTAAAAGAGGTTCAAAGAAATTATTCACAAGACAATATCAAGTTTTTGGGGTATGTTCCTTATGAGAAAGTATTGGAAATTGATGCAAAATCAGATGTGTTTGTGCTTATGTCTCGTAGTGAAGGTTTTGCAACGGCGATGCTAGAAGCAGCGATGTTAGAGAATATTATCATAACAACACCCACTGTTGGAGGGGCTAGAGACATCATGCCTGATGAAACTTATGGCTATATTATTGAAAATAATGAAACAGAATTATTTGAAACATTAACAAAAGTTTTAGATAATAAAGAGTATATGAGATTAATGCAGAAGAAAATTTCTAAAAATGTGTTGGAAAATTTCACATGGGATCAATCTGCAAAACAATTTATAAAAGTTTTTAACGAATTGGATGAAAAATAATGAAAGAACTCACTAACGAAGAACTTCGGGGAATACAATTAGAACAACTAAAATATATCGATCAGATTTGTCGAGAAAATGGTATTGAATATACGCTTGCAGGTGGTTCTCTAATTGGGGCGATTCGACATGGGGGATATATCCCTTGGGACGACGATATTGATATAGAGTTAACCCGGCCACATTATGACCATTTAATTAGTGTTTTGATGAATCAACTACCAAATGAAAAATATGCACTTTTACATTATAAAGTAAGGGAAACTTATCTCCCCTTTGCTAAACTTTATGATACTCGTACAAGTTTTACAAGTAAAATTGACAACTTAAATCGAGGGACTGGTGTCTTTTTAGATATCTTTCCAATGGATATTTTACCTGACAATGAAGAAGAAAGACAACTCTTTAAAAAAGAGTTTTTGAAAAAGGCAATTCAACTAACGGCTTCCAATCCTCATGGCTTAGATTTTGCAAGTTCAAGTAAAAAAATATATTTTTGGGGTAAACTTGTTTTATGGATGCCTCAACACATTCGTTTCTATGGAAAATATCGAATTTTGGCTGAACAATTGGATAAATTCATGCAAAAATATAGTAATAGCGATAACCAATTAATTAGTTATCTTTACACTGGCTATAAAAAAGCTATTTTCCCTAAAGACATTTGGGAAGAATACGAAGATGTTAAGTTTGAGGGGTTAATCGCTCGTAAACTTAAAAATCATGAGGCATATTTAACTCGTCAATATGGCGACTACATGAAACTCCCACCAGAGAATGAACGAGTTAATCACGATTATTATAAATGGTACTGGAAGGAAAAAAATGAAATTTAGTGTAATAATACCAGTATACAACGCTTCTAAGTTTATTGATTATTGTGTTGAATCAGTATTGAGTCAATCTTATTCAGATTTAGAAGTTATCCTTATAAATGATGGTTCGACAGATAAATCAGGAGAAATTTGTGAGGGGCTCGCTAGAAAAGATAATCGAGTGAAAGTCTATCATCAAGAAAATCAAGGTGCAGCTGTCGCTAGAAATCATGGAATTCGTAAAGCAACAGGTGATTATCTACTATTTCCTGATAGTGATGACTATTATGCCTCTTCTCTCGGTTTTGAAGAAATTAATAATCAATTAGAAGAAACCAAAGCGGACGTTTTAATTCATGACTCTTTTGTTGAAAGAGGCAATGGAACTCCTGATGATTTGCATTCTTCTCTTTTAAGAGAAGAAGTTTTAAAGCTAGAGAAAATAGAGTTTATAGAGTATTTAATTAAAAAAGATAAATTAACACGTTCGGCATGGACGAAAGTAATAAGTAGAAGTTTTATATCTAAAAATAATATTTTATTTCCTACTGTAAGACAAACAGAAGATACAGGTTTCACTGCAGAGCTTGTTAGACTAGGGAATTCTTTTGATTGGTATGAGAAACAATTTTATGCTTATGTAAAACACGATGAAAGTGTTACTGCAAAAAGACTCCCAGAATCAATCATCCATGATTCATTTTCTGTTATTAAAACAGCGGTAATAAATGGCGAATTAATTAAAGATAGTAGATACCGAGAGGCTTATTATTCTTACCTTGCTTATCCTTACGTTGTTCTTATTGGACAGACAAAAGAGGCAATCAACAGAGGGGCAATAAAAGAAAATACTATCTTAAATGATTTAAAACAATACTCATTTCTTATGAAATATAATTTAAACCCCAAGCTGAAAGTTATAAAACACTTATATAAATTATTTGGTTATTCAATGATTGTCTTTCTTTTGAGTGTAATGATGGAGCTAACATACCGAAAGCAAGGAGTATAATATGACAAATACTTTAACAATTTTAACCCCAACATATAATAGAGCATATATTCTCCCCAAGTTATATGCTAGTTTAGTTGAGCAAACTAACAAACACTTTGATTGGATGGTTGTTGATGATGGCAGCACTGATAATACTGAGCAATTAATATCAGAATTTATAGCCGATGGGAAGATAAACATTGTCTATATCAAGCAGAAAAATGGTGGTAAGCACAGAGCCTTGAACACGGGTGCTCAGTCTATTAATTCTGATTATATTTTTATCGTAGATAGCGATGACTATTTGACGAACGATGCTATTGACATAATTTTAGAAAACTCTCACTATTTGAAAGAAAAGAACCTAATGGGGATGACCTTGTTAAGAGGCTATGCTCCTGATAAAGTCATAGGTGAAAAATATCCCGAAGATTTTATGATAAAGAATTTTAATCAAGTTCGATATAATATGGGAATAAAAGGTGATAAAGCTGAGGTTGTATCAACTAAGATATTTAGAGAAACTCCTTTTCCTGAAATTCCAGGAGAAAGATTTATGAGTGAAGGAGTCGCTTGGAAACAGTTAGCACACAAAGGTGATTCATTATTTATAAATAAAATTGTATACATTACAGAGTATTTGGAAGATGGGCTTACTCATTCAGGGAGACTCTTATTGATTAAAAATCCTCTTGGTGCAATGTTAAATGCAAAACTCGCAATGACGAATGAATTCAAAATGAAATTGAGAATTCAAAACAGCTTACTTTATATTGCCTATGGATTTTTTGCAAAGAAGAAAGTAAGGGAAATTATAACTGAAAGTGGTCAAAGAAGATTGGTCAGGGTTAATCTGCTATTTGGTTGGATGATTTACATAATATGGAAAATAAAATATAAATTATGATAGAAACGACTTTGGTAAAAATGAAAAAAATTGATTTAAAAATTATTTTTGTGTTTGCGCTGATATTATTTGGAATGTCTTATGAACTTAGAGGATTTGCTGATGATACCAGTTCTCCTACCCCTGTTTATCGGGTTTATAATCCAAGAAATTTAGAACATTTATATACCTCTAGCCTTAACGAAAAGAATACGTTGGTACGTATTGGTTGGGGAAGGTTTGAGGGAGTAACTTTCTATGGAAAAAATAATGGTGATACACCTATATATAGGCTTTATAACTTTTCTATTAGACAGCATCTGTATACTGCTGATCTTAATGAAGCAAGGGTGTTAAGCCGCAGTGGTTGGAAGAATGAAGGAATTGTTTTTCGAGCGACAGTAGCGGGAAGCGTTCCAGTATATAGATTGTATAGTTCAAGGATTAAACAGCATTTATTCACTACTGATGCGAACGAGAAAAGAGTTTTAAGTGCTGGAAATTTTTGGAGATATGAAGGTATTGCTTGGTACGGTGTTTCTGCTACAAATAGTGACTCTGATGATATACTTTTGGTAAACCATAGAGGTAATCACACAGAGTTTCCAGAGAACTCTGTTGAATCAGTTCTTTCAGCAAAATATCCAGCGGTAGAAACGGATATTCAAACAACTTCTGATGGGCAATGGGTTAATATGCATGATGCAACTGTTGATAGAACAACTAATGGACATGGAGCTGTAGCAGATCTTACTCTTGCCCAAATTCAAAATTTATATCTAAAAAATAATTCTGGTCAAATAACACAATACAAAGTTCCAACTTTAGATCAATACCTTGCAGCTTGTAAGCAAAAGGGAGTTATTCCATTAATAGAAATTAAACAGGCAACCGCTACCCCTGAACAATATATGGATATTGCTACGAAATTTAAACAATATGGTTTTTCTTCAACAGGGTATATTATCTCTGGTTATGAAGAGCCTCTAACTAATATTGAGTCCTTGATTCCAACGGTTAATATTATGTATATTGTGGAAGGATATTCTACTGAAAATGTTACTTTTGCAGTATCTCTAGGAATTAAATCCGGACTAGATATGGGATACACTAACGTTAATCAACAGGTGGTTGAGGCAGTTCATGCATCAGGTATAAAAGTTGGTGCATGGACAGTTGGAGATATTAATACATTAAAATATTTGCAAAGTATTGGCGTTGATGTTTTGACTACTAATTATTAAGGAGATACTTATGAAAGAGAATGAAAAAGAGAAAATCGTTCTTGTAGCAGGAACATTTGATATATTACATGAAAGTCATATCAATATGCTTCGTAATGCGCGTAATCTTGGTGATAAACTAATTGTAATGCTTTCTACAGATGAATTTAATGCTACAAAAGGGAAGAAGGCATATCAAGAGTATGATACAAGAAAATATGTCTTAGAATCTGTAAGATATGTTGATTTGGTTATTCCGGAACAATCATGGGATGATAAAGCACTTTATATTGATATGTTTGATGTTGATATATTTGCTATGGGAGATGACTGGCGCGGGAAGTTCGATTTTTTGAAAGATGAATTTCCTCATCTTAAGATAATGTATTTTCCGCGTGGGAAGATTTCCTCAAGTAAAGTTAAGGAAGAATTAGGAAAATTGTATCAAAAAAAAAATGAAAGTGATTGATTTTCCTCATATGATTTTTTGGAGTGTATGCTTGAATTTTGACATGAATATCAAAAAGTGTTCAAGAAAAAAATATTATAAAAAAATCAGAAAACTAAGTCTGATTTTTTTATTTTGGGGTTATAATTATGATTTCAAACCATACCAAGCTATACCTTCATAATTCCATCCTGATTTGGATAATACATTTTTTTCGTTGGTATCAGTTGTAAATAAATGTTGTTTTATACCAGAGTTATATAGTCGATAAACAGGAATATTTCCTGTACTTGATGTGGAGGCATAAAATACTATACCTTCATAATTCCATCCCGATTTAGAGAGAACATTTTTCTCATTAGTATCTGTAGTATAGATATGGATCTTTAGTCCCTTGTGGTAAAGCCTATAAACCGGAGTTCCACCAGATATTGGTGCATAATAGCTTATTCCTTCATATTTACCCCAACCAATATTGACAAGGGTATTTTTTTCGTTCAGGTTTGAAGTATATAGATGTTCGAGATTGTTGGAATTATAAAGGCGATATATTGGTGTAGATGTTGGAGCAGAAGAGTTATCGGTAAAGAACTCGCTATAATCAATTGAAGTATCAACAGGATAGGTCTGAAGATTTTTTGTTCCTTGATAATACATCTGACTTGTATATTGCCAAGCACCATATTGTTGATTTTTGAGGTCGTTAGAAGATGGTTTGCCAAATAGATATTGAGCAGCCCAAAGATTTTTGGGACCACCTAATGTATTATAGTTCATTTGACAAGTTGCTGTATTTGTTCCAATCCACGAAGCAGAGGTATAAAACTTTGTGTTGCTATAACCATTTGTTTTGAGCGTATTAGCAAATTGCACACCTGCTGTTGCCCAGTCAACCGTTATGGGGTTGGGGCCGATAATATTTCCAGAGCCATCTCTATAAGGTTGCTCGCAGTCCATAATCATTACAATGTTGCTAGCCAATCCAAAAGATTTAGCTACTTTTGCAAAGTATGCGGCTTCCTGTATGGCTAATGAATTTGCAGCACTTTGTGAATTGGCTCCTGTTAAGCGTGCGTAGTGATAAACTGCAACATTTAAGCCGGCATTCTGTGCCATTTTAATTTGATTTGCAGCATATGGGTTCGTATAATTAGTTCCTTCGGTCAGTTTAACAACGATTGACTTGACACCAGATGTCTTAAGAGAATTAAAGTCTGCTTGTGTCATCCATGATTGATAGCTAGCAATATCTACAGCATCTTTTCTTGGCAGTGTATTATCATCGGACTTGAGATCAGAGGGAACATTGGCAGCTGGAGCTGCAGCAAACAAACGAGTTCTGATATTAGGAGTTGTAGCTGATGTATCACTGCTACTGTCCTTGGAATTTTCCTGAGTTTGAATTTGCTCAATGTAGTGCCCCATTGGAGTATTGTCAGAACTAACCTCATCAGCTAGTACTGGCTTAGCCAATAGAAACCCAGAAAAGAGTATTAGGGGAATAATATGGGATTTTTTCAATTTCATTTCTAAAATTTTTGCTTTCTTTTAATTTTTGCTTCAGATAAATAAGTGTTCTTATTATTTTACAACAATAAGAAGAAAAAAACGTTGCATTTTAGTAAAAATAAATTAACAATTTAACTAGAATGTTTTTATTTAAGTTAAAATGTAATTTAGAATTGTTTTTTTCATCCTGTAGTATATATGTTAGCATATTTAAGGTAAGTTTATGAAATGATAAGGTAATTATCAGTTCAAATAATGCATTTTTTTATTCCTGCTGTTTCCTACTGTTGAAATGCTTTGGGAATAGTGGTAGAATAGTAAAAATAAAAAATTGGCGAATGCCATAGAAATATAGCTATATTGCTTATATATAGCACGATAATGGAGGAATATTTTCGATGTCAAACTGGGAAACTAAGTTTTTGAAAAAGGGATTTACTTTTGATGATGTATTGCTGATTCCAGCAGAGTCTCATGTTTTACCAAATGAGGTGAGTATGAAGACAAAGTTGGCTAAAAATTTGACTTTGAATATTCCAATTATCTCTGCTGCCATGGATACTGTAACTGACTCAAAAATGGCTATTTCGATGGCGCGTCAAGGTGGACTTGGTGTAGTTCATAAAAATATGTCTGTTGAGGAACAAGCTGAAGAAATTCATAAAGTGAAACGTTCAGAATCTGGTGTTATTACAGATCCATTTTTCTTGACTCCAAATCATAAAATTGAAGAAGCTGAAAACTTGATGGCAACTTACCGAATTTCTGGTGTACCAATCGTTGATACGCTTGAAAATCGTAAATTGGTAGGGATTATTACTAACCGTGATTTGCGTTTTATTACGGATTATAATCAACAAATCAAAAATATGATGACTTCTGAAAATCTGATTACTGCTCCGGTTGGAACAACTTTAGATACAGCTGCTCGTATTTTGCAAGAGCATAAAATTGAAAAATTACCTTTGGTTGATGAAGCTGGTAAATTGGCTGGTTTGATTACAATTAAAGATATTGAACGTGTGATTGAATTCCCAAATGCTGCTAAAGATGAGCAAGGTCGTTTGCTTGTTGCTGGAGCAGTTGGTGTATCTTCTGATACTTTTGAGCGTGCGGAAGCTTTGTTCGCTGCAGGGGCTGATGCGATTGTTATTGATACGGCTCATGGACATTCAGCTGGTGTTTTACGTAAAATCCGTGAAATCCGTAATCATTTCCCAGACCGTACTTTGATTGCTGGTAATATTGCTACTGGTGAGGGTGCTCGTGCTTTGTTTGAAGCTGGTGTTGATGTGGTTAAAGTTGGGATTGGTCCTGGTTCTATCTGTACGACTCGTGTTGTTGCTGGTGTAGGTGTTCCGCAAATTACAGCCATTTATGATGCGGCAAATGTGGCGCGTGAATTTGGTAAAACAATCATCGCTGATGGTGGGATTAAATATTCTGGTGATATTGTTAAGGCGCTTGCTGCTGGTGGAGACGCTGTTATGCTTGGTTCAATGCTTGCAGGTACTGACGAATCTCCTGGGGAATTTGAAATCTTCCAAGGTCGTAAGTTTAAAACTTACCGTGGAATGGGAAGCCTAGCAGCCATGAAAAAAGGTTCTAAAGACCGTTATTTCCAAGGGGCTGTTAATGAAGCTAACAAACTTGTTCCAGAGGGAATTGAAGGACGTGTGGCTTATAAAGGAACAGCGACAGATATCGTTTTCCAAATGCTTGGTGGTTTGAAAGCAGGAATGGGATATACTGGTGCGGCTGATATTACTGCTTTGCATGATTCAGCACAATTTATCGAAATGTCTGGTGCTGGTTTGAAAGAATCACATCCGCATGATGTACAAATTACTAAAGAAGCACCTAACTATTCTGTACAATAAAAATTACTGACAAGAATTCTGTCAGTAAAAAAAGGGAATTGACAAGTTGTCGTTCTCTTTTTTATTTTGAAATTTACTGACAGAAAAATTTGTCAGTAAAAAGATGATAAAAATAGGTCTTTTATTATAGGAAAAAAGGCTAAAAATGCTGTTGAAATGTGGTATAATAAGCAATATGATTGAAAATGAAAATACAATGGAAGATTTGTACTGTATTGGTTGTGGTGCAAAAATTCAAACTGAGGATAAAAATGCACTTGGCTTTTTGCCTGCGGGTGCTTTGAAGAAAAAAATAGCTGAACGCGACCAAATGGAAGCTGTTCAGGCTGGAGATGAGGGAAGCGAAGCTTCTATCAAAACTGAGGATTTATACTGTCAGCGTTGTTTCCGCTTGCGCCATTATAATGAGATTGCACCGACAAGTTTGACGGATGCAGATTTTTTGCGTTTACTTAAAGAAATTGGTCAACATGATGCTTTGATTGTCAATGTGGTTGATATTTTTGACTTTAATGGCTCTTTGATTCCTAACCTTCATAAATTGACTGGTGGAAATGATTTACTCATGGTTGCCAATAAACGTGATGTTTTACCAAAATCACTAAAAGTTGGGAAATTAACTGCTTGGTTAAGAGAACAAGCGGCTTCACGTTCGCTTAAACCTAAAGATATTTTAGTGACCTCGGCTCAAAATAAAGATGATGTGGCTGAATTGATGGAAGCTATTGAATACTACCGCCGTGGGCGTGATGTCTATGTGGTTGGGGTAACGAATGTTGGTAAATCAACTTTGATTAATGCAATTATTAAATCAGCTTCAGGTTCTGAGGATGTGATTACAACTTCACGTTTCCCTGGGACAACTCTTGATAAGATTGAAATTCCGCTTGATGAAGATTCGGCATTGATTGACACACCGGGGATTATTCACCGTGGGCAAATGGCTCATTATTTGGAACCAGAAGATTTGAAATATGTGTCACCGCGTAAAGAAATTAAGCCGAAAACTTATCAGCTCAATCCTGAACAAACATTGTTCTTTGGTGGTTTGGCACGTTTTGATTTTATAAGTGGCGAACGTCAAGGAATGACGGCTTATTTTGACAATGAAATCAATGTTCATCGGACGAAACTTGAAGGTGCAACTGAATTTTATGAGAAGCATAAAGGAGAACTCTTGGCTCCTGCTTTAGTTGGTGCTAAATTGGTTCGTCGTGAGTTTAAAATTACTGACAAATCGGATATTGTCTTTTCTGGTCTCGGCTGGGTTCGTGTGCCACAAAAAGCAGTTGTGGCAGCTTGGGTGCCAGAAGGTGTGGATGTAGTTGTTCGTAAGGCTTTGATTGGGTAAAAAATATTCACAGTTTGTCTTGTAAAATTACTGACAGAATTTCTGTCAGTAAAATCTTGGAGAATTAAAATGGAAGAGACTAGTCAGGATATTGGTTTTACGCGTAATAATCAGTGGTTTCGATATCGGGCAGCTGGAATTATTATTAAAGATGATGCTGTTTTAATGGTTGGCAATGACCACAATGATTATTATTATTCGGTTGGTGGTGCCGTGCAACTGGGTGAAACGGCCGAGGAGGCTTGTCTGCGTGAGCTTTATGAGGAAACTGGTTTACAACTTGAAATCGAAAGATTAGCTTTTATCCATGAAAATTTTTTTACAGGTCAGGAAAGTGATTTTTTAAATAAGGTCAATTGTCATGAATTGAGTTTTTATTTTCTGATGAAACCACTGACAGAAAATCTGTCAGTAAAATCAGAGAGTTTTGGGACTGATGGTAGCAAAGAATTTTTGAAATGGATTCCAATTGCTGAGTATAAAAATTACAAAGCTTTCCCGACATTCTTTGCTGACGAGCTGAAAAATCTGTCAGTAAATTCACAAATCAAAAGAATTGTGACAACTGAATAAATAAATGAGCAGAGTTTGACTCTATAACAATTTTAGTCTAAACTCAGCTGACAAAAATAAAAAAGGAAAATTTTACTAAAAATTTGATAGATTTAGAAGAAAAACAAGAAAGAGTTCTCCTTGCTGGAGTGGAAACAGCTGAAAATTTTCAGGCTTTTGAGTCATCAATGATTGAACTTGCTGAACTGACAAAAACAGCTGGCGGCTTGGTTATTGACCAATTCACTCAAAAAAGAGAACGTCCAGATAGTCGGACAATGATTGGTTCTGGAAAATTAGAACAAATGCGTTGGGCGATTGAAGTGGGTGAAATTGATACGGTTATTTTCAATGATCGCTTATCACCAAGGCAAAATGTCAATTTAGAAGAAGCTTTGGGTGTCAAAGTCATCGATAGAATGCAATTGATTTTGGATATTTTTGCTATGCGTGCGCGCTCGCATGAAGGAATGCTTCAAGTTGAAGAAGCCCAGCTCAATTATCTTTTGCCTCGTTTGGTGGGACAAGGGATTATGCTCAGCCGTCAAGGTGGGGGAATTGGTTCTAAAGGGCCGGGTGAAACCAAGCTTGAAACAGATCGACGTTATATTCGCACTCGAATTGAAAACATTGATAAAGCCCTCAAAAAAGTTGAAAAAACAAGGGAAAATATACGCCAAAAACGCTCGAAATCAGGAATTTTTCGGATTGGTTTAATTGGTTACACCAATGCCGGAAAATCCAGCATTATGAATGCTTTAGTTGGGCTTGATAAAGAACAATATGAGCAAAATGAACTTTTTGCGACTTTGGATGCCACAACAAAAGCAGTTAAATTGGTTGAAGACTTTACGGTGTCACTGACCGATACTGTCGGTTTTATCCAAAACCTGCCAACAGAGCTGATTAAAGCATTCAAATCAACACTAGAAGAATCAGCTAATGTTGATTTACTGATTCATGTTGTGGATGCTAGCAACCCTCACCATGAAATTCATGAACAAACAGTTTTGAAAATCATGGAAGATTTGAAGCTTACCAATATTCCTGTGCTGAATGTTTATAATAAAATGGATATAGCACCAAGTGATTTCTTGCCAACTTTATCGCCAAGTTTGCAACTCTCAATTAAATCTGAAAGTGGCGTGCAATGGCTGAAAACAGCAATTTTGGAAAAATTACATGAACTGTTTGATGCTTTTGAGTTAGAGTTACCTTACGAAAAAGCCTATCAGTTACCTGAATTACGAAAAAGTGCCTTGGTGCAATCAGTGGTTGAGGGTGAAGAAGGGTATCTGATTAAAGGATTGATTGCGCCTGAATTGAGTTGGAAATTACCCAATAACTAAAGGTTGCCGGAAATTTTAAAAATAGAAATAGGAAAAATTAAATCATGGAAATGAACGGAAAACAAAAACGCTACTTGCGTAGCTTGGCAGTTAATATTAAACCAATTGTTCAAATTGGCAAAAGTGGTTTGTCTAATGAAATTTTGACAAGTATTCGTAATGCTGCTGATGCACGTGAACTAATCAAAGTTAATATTTTACAAAACTCAGATGAAGTGGCAACAGATGTGGCAGAAGCAATTGAAGAAATGGGACTTGATGTTGTTCAAATCATCGGTCGAAATCTCATTGTGTTTAAAGTTTCTGACCGCAAAGAAAATCGCAAAATTTCGGTTGAAGTTAAAAATATTGTGAAATAAAGTGTTCTAAAAAATAATCAAAGACTAAGATATAATGGGTGAACAAATGGCAATAGATTTATTGACTCCTTTTACAAAGGTAGAATTAAAAGCTAAAGAAGACGAGAAACGACGGGCAATCGGACTTTTTTGGGGTAATTTTAATCCTGTTCATGTTGGCCATTTGACAATTGCTGACCAAGTGCGCCAAGAACTTAATTTGGAAAAAGTTGTCTTTTTACCAGAACATAATACTGACGGGCATGTTGCAGCTATGCTGACCGCAGCTATTGAAGATTGTCCTGGTTTAGAAGTAGACGCTTGTCGCCTGAAAGCTAAAGATGGCGCTGATATTTATCAAACGGTGCTTGAGCTTCATGAAGAAAATCCAGATTGTGATTTTTATTTTATTATCGGTGGTGACATGATTTCTGGTTTAGCTCATTGGACACATATTGATGAGTTATTAGAATTAGTTCAATTCGTTGGGATTCGTCGGCCTCGTTATCGGGCAGGAACTTCTTATCCGATTATGTGGGTGGATGTTCCAATGATGGATATTTCTGGAAATTTGATTCGGGAACAATTGCACCGTGGAATTAAACCACATTTTCTTTTGGCACCGAAGGTTTTAGATTACATTTTGAAAGAAGGCTTATATGTTTGACTTTTATCCAGAAGTGAATTTATCAAGAGAGGATTTGTTAGCGAAAATTGCTAGCATGGTCAAAAAATCACGTTTTGAACATATGCTCGGTGTGGAAAAAGCAGCAATTGCGTTAGCGCAAAAATATGAAGTTGACCCGCATAAAGCAAGTTTAGCTGGACTTTTACATGACTATTGTAAAGAAGTAGATGATGAAACTTTTCTTTCTTTGATTGATAAATATGGCTTAGATTCTGATTTGAAAAATTGGGATAATAATATTTGGCATGGAAAAGTTGGAATTTATAAAATGCGTGAAGATTTCGGACTTGAAGATGAAGAAATTTTAAGGGCGATTGAGATTCATACGGTCGGAGATAAAGAAATGTCTGGTTTGGCTAAGGTGTTGTATGTAGCAGATTACATTGAGGAAGGTCGAACATTTCCTGGGGTCATTGAAGCCCGTGCCGTTGCTAATCAAGATTTAAATCAAGCAGTTGCTTTTGAAACCATGCGTTTGGTTGAGTATTTGGCAGAACGTCGTTTGACCATTTACCCTCAAACTTTTGAAGCCTATAATGCTTTTATTGGTTATTTGTCTTGAAATATCGTTAGAGATAAACTGCTTATTATGAACAGAGGAAAATGAATGATTAGAAAAGCTGAAATGAAAGATTATCTTGACATTGCTCGTCTTTCTGGAGTACTTGGTTATCCAATTTCTGAAGCGGCTGTCAAGAAAAATCTTGCACGTATTTTAAAAGATGCTGACCATGAATTTCTTATTTTTGAATTGGGAGAAAGAGTGACAGCTTTCATCGAAGCGGAAATTTATGCTCCGGTTTATGCTGAACAAGTGATGCTAAATGTCTTAGGTTTAGTTGTGGATGAAAAAAATCAAGGACAGGGAATTGGGGCTCAATTACTTAATGCCTTAGAAGAAAAGGCTAAAGCGAGAGAGATTAAAGTTATTAGACTGAACTCCGGAGTGCAAAGGCATGAGGCGCATCAATTTTATGAACATCAAGGTTATACCAGTAATCATTCACAGAAGCGTTTTTTAAAATTTCTCTAAAAATAATGAATATAACAGGCAACTTTTGGTTGCTGTAACTTTTTATGTTAAAATAAGTGGGTCTAGTTTTTACATTTGATTGTAAAGGAGCTAGAGAAAATGAATAATAAATCTTAAAAAGATTTTTAATGAATAAAAAGAGGCAAAAAGTCTCGGAGGAAAGAATTGGATTCAAAAAAATTACTTGAAGTGGTTGTAAAAGCAGCCGATGATAAAAAAGCACTTGATATTGTGGCCTTAGATATGTCTGAAGTGACATTTGTTGCAGATTATTTTGTGATTATGGAAGCAATGAATAGCCGTCAGTTAGATGCAATTGCTGATAATATTGCTGAAGCGGCTGAACTTGCTGGAGCAAAAGCAGCCGGTCATATTGAAGGAGATGCAAAAACAGGTTGGGTTTTGATTGACCTTGGTGATATCGTAGTCAGTGTCTTTGGACATGATGAACGTGGACACTTTAATTTAGAAAAACTTTGGTCTGATGCACCAATGGTAGATATTTCTGGATTTATGGCTGAATAATTAATAGCTTTGTCGGTTTTACTGACAGAGCTCTTATTTATTTTAAAATTTACTGACAGCCCTATTAAAAGAGCTGTCAGTAATTCTAGAAAGGGCTGAAATGGCATTTTACGAAGATTTTTCAAGAGTCTATGATCAGGTCATGGACCAAGAACTTTATGAGCAATGGCTTGATTTTACAAAAAGACATCTACCAAAAGAAACAAAATCAGTTTTTGAATTAGCTTGTGGCTCTGGTGCTTTATCAGTTCGTTTGGCCCAAGAAGGCTACAAAGTGACCGGACTTGATATTTCTGAAGAAATGTTAACTTTGGCGAGTAAAAAAGCTCGACAAGCTGGCTATCAACTTGATTTTACTGCTGGAGATATGCGCGAACTTTCTGGACTTGGAAAATTTGATGCGGTAACTTGCTACTCTGACTCACTTTGCTATTTGGAAAATTTGGATGAATTACAAGCTACGTTTGATGGAGTTTTTGAAATACTAAATGAAGGTGGAACTTTTATTTTTGATGTGCATTCAACTTATCAAGTAGATGAAGTTTTCCCCAATTACTCTTACCATGAAAATGCGGAAGATTTTGCTTTTTTATGGGACTCATTTGGAGGAGAAGTTCCACATTCTATTGTCCATGAATTAAGTTTTTTCATTCAGGGTTCTGATGGGAAATTTACACGAAAAGACGAGGTTCATGAAGAACGGACTTATCCAATCGACGATTATCTCGCACGCTTGGCAACTGCTGGCTTTAAAGAAGCGATGGTCTGTGCAGATTTTACTGACGAGGCGCCGAGCGAAGAAAGTGCGCGTTGGTTCTTTGTCTGTAAAAAATAATCGAAAAAATATTTCTGTCAGTTACTGACAGATTTTTTTAGAGGTAGAAAATGAATAAGATTACAGGAATTATTGCCGAATTTAATCCATTTCATAAGGGACATGAATATCTTTTGAACCAGATTGAGGGCATAAAAATAGTAGCCATGTCAGGGAATTGGATGCAGCGAGGTGAGCCTGCTATTTTTGATAAATGGACGAGAGCTCAAATGGCTTTAGCTTGTGGTGCTGATTTAGTGGTTGAATTACCTGTCACTGTTTCGGTACAGGCAGCCGATTTTTTTGCAAGTGGTGCTGTGGATATTTTAAAAAATCTTGGAATTACTGACCTGGCTTTTGGTTCAGAATCAGCAATTGATTATAATGAAATTGCTGATATTTATGAAAAAAGAGGGGAGGAAATGGAAAGTTACATTCAATCATTAGCTGACCAGCTTTCCTACCCTGAAAAAACTCAAAAAATGTGGCAGCATTTTACGGGAATTGAATTTGACGGGAACACACCAAATCACGTCTTAGCTCTTGCCTATGCTAAAGCAGCGGCAGGTAAACAAATTAATTTACAAGCGATTAAACGCGTCGGAAAATTTCATTCACTAGAGCTGACAGAAGGCTTTGCTAGTGCAACTGCACTCCGTCAGGAGTTATTTTCACTGACAGAAAGGCAAAATTTACTGACAGAGCAAACTAATCAATCTGTCAGTAATAAATCGATGCTGACAGACTTGTCAGCAATAAAAAATCATGTTCCGTCAGCCATTTTAGCGGCTTATGCAAGTCCAAAAACTAATTGGGCAGCTTATTTTCCACTTCTGCAATATAAAATTCGAGTTGATGAGCACTTGGAAAATATTTTTCAAGTCAATCAAGAACTTTCTGTCCGCTTAAAAAAGGCGGTCAAATCTGCTAAAAATCTTGATGAATTGGTCGGACAAGTTTATACCAAACGTTATACGAAAGCACGTGTTCGTAGGCTTTTAACTTATATTTTGTTAAATATTCCAAAGCAGTTTGATTTACCAGAACAAATTCATGTGCTAGGTTTTTCAAAAACTGGTCAAGAAATTTTAGCTCAAAATCGGGGAAAAATTATCAGTAAAATTGGGCAAAATCCATGGGACAACTTGACCCAAAAAGCTGATGAAATTTATCAATTAGGAAATGTTCAATTTGAAGAACAAAATTTTGGTCGAAAACCGATTCATTCATCAATCAGATAGACATTTACGATAAATGTTTGTAAATAACGTAAAAAATATGTTATGATAAAAAGAAAAGGAATTTTTATTATGACTGAAAAAAGTATGAAGAATCTTGTCAAAGTGACGGGGATTCTTAACATCATTGGTGCTGCCTTGGTTGTGCTTTCAACCATCGTTTCAATGGCTTCACTATCGCAAGCACTCAATGCAACTGGTTCAAACAGCTTTGAAGCCGGATTTAATGCAGCAAATTCTGGCCCTGCTATGTTTATCAAAATTATTATTGGGTTTGTAGGAATAGCAACATTTGTCCTTGCGATTATTTTACTTCGCCAAAATAGAAGATTCAATTTGAGCAATGCAGCAGCAATTTTAACACTGATTGCAGGAATCTTTGCTTGGGTTATTATATTTGTTTCGCTTGTTTTATGGATTATTGCTGCCGTGTTCTTATTAAGAATGAAAATAAAAGAAGGTGAAGAAAACTCTAATGAAATTTCCTCACAAGAATAATCCCTGATGAAATTAAAGTAAAATCCCGTAAAATCGGGATTTTTTTGATTTCTCATAGACGAGCCTTTACAAATTGTGATATAATATGATAGAAAAAATCATGCAGATTAATCCTCTGCCAATAATTTAAATAAAATTTCAAGGAGATTATTCCAATGGGACGTAAATGGGCCAATATTGTTGCTAAAAAAACCGCTAAAGACGGTGCAACTTCTAAAGTATATGCAAAATTCGGTGTTGAAATCTATGCCGCTGCTAAACAAGGTGAACCAGATCCAGAATCAAATTCATCATTAAAATTCGTTATTGAACGTGCCAAACAAGCGCAAGTTCCAAAACACGTTATTGATAAAGCAATCGATAAAGCCAAAGGTGGTGGTGATGAAACTTTCGTTCAAGGACGTTATGAAGGATTTGGACCAAATGGTTCAATGGTTATCGCCGAAACTTTGACTTCAAATGTTAACCGTACAATCGCTAATGTCCGTACTACTTTCCACAAAAATGGTGGGAATATCGGAGCAGCCGGTGCTGTCAGCTATATGTTTGACAATACAGGGGTGATTGTTTTTGAAGGAACTGACCCTGACCATATCTTTGAAATTTTGCTTGATGCTGAAGTTGATGTTCGTGATGTGACCGAAGAAGAAGGAAATATTGTTGTTTATACAGAACCAACAGACCTTCATAAAGGAATTGCAGCACTTAAAGAAGCTGGAATTACTGAGTTCTCAACAACAGAATTAGAAATGATTCCTCAATCAGAAGTTGAACTTTCACCTGAAGATTTAGAAATCTTTGAAGGACTCATTGATGCTCTTGAAGATGACGATGACGTCCAAAAAGTTTATCATAACGTTGCAAATCTCTAATTTGAAAATAAAAAATCTGTCATTAAGGCAGGTTTTTCTATTTATAAATTTGATATAATAAAAGCATGTCTAGCCCGAAAATTGATTATAAAAAATCTGATAAAAATTATTATTTACCAAAAGGAATTTCTTTAATTGAGCTGCCTGCCCTTAATTATCTAATGATAGATGGCAAAGGAGCACCAACAAGTCCAGCTTTTCAAGAAGCCATTCAATATTTGTATGCGACAGCCTATATGATTTCAATGTCTTATCGAAACCCAGACTTTACAATTGAAAATTTCCAACCTTTTGTGGTTCCGCCTCTTGAAGGTTTATGGACCAGTAAAAATGAACCTAGAGCTGGTAAACTAGATAAAAATGACTTTATTTGGCGATTGATGATTAGAATGCCCGATTTTGTGGATTCTGAAATAGTTGAAAAAGCTAAGAAGTTAGTTGAAAGTAAAAAAGGATTTGATTTATCAAAAGTTAAATTTGAAGCTATTCAAGACGGATTATGTCTCCAAACCATTCATTTAGGTTCTTTTGATGACGAAGGGGAAAGCTTTGAAAAACTCTTTGAGTATGCTAAAGAACATGATTTAAAAGCTGTTCACAAAGAATTTCATCATCGAGAAATTTATATCAGTGATTTCAGAAAGACAGCAACAGAAAAATTGAAAACAACCCTCCGAATTTTTGTGGAGAGAGGACAAGAAAAATGAAGAAAACAGATTGGTCACACCCCTTACGCAACCGATTAGCAGAAGATTATTTTCCTAAAATGATTGAATTTATCAATCAGACTTATCAAGAGGGCAAAGTATATCCACCAGAAAATCAAATTTTTCGGGCGATTGAATTGACTCCTTTGGCGCAAACAAAGGTTATCATTGTTGGGCAAGACCCTTACCCTCAGCCTGGGAAAGCTCAAGGCTTGGCTTTTTCTTATCCTGCTACTTTCAAAGTGAATCGTCCAGACTCGATTGTTAATATCCAAAAAGAATTGCGTGAGGAAGGTTTTTCTAAAGAAGACAGTGATTTGACGGCTTGGGCTGAACAAGGCGTTTTACTTCTAAACGCAGTCCTGACCGTACCTGAGTTTGCTTCAAATGCCCATGCTGGTAAAATTTGGGAACCGTTGACAGACGAAATTATCAAGATTGCCTCAGATGATGAGCGACCAAAAGTTTTCATTCTTTGGGGTGGTTTTGCTAGAAAGAAAGCCAAACTAATTGATGGAAGTAAGCATCTCATACTAGAAGCGGCGCATCCGTCACCTTTGTCAGCAAGTCGTGGATTTTTTGGTTCGCATCCTTTCTCAAAAACCAATGAATTTCTGGTTGAATCTGGTCAAAGTCCGATTGATTGGAGTAAATAAAAACAGTCTGATTTGACTGTTTTTTTATTTATTTAAAAATAAAGAACGATTTTTCCATGTGCGTGACGATTCATCTGTAAGTTGATTGCTTCTAAATAGTCATCGATAGAGTACTTAGCTGCAATTGGAACCGTCAGTTGATGATTAGAGATGGCATTTAAAATCATTTCCATATCAGAAGGAAGAGCTTCGCCACCTGTAGCCGTTGGAATCCCAGCTGGAGGCTCTGGATACATGATGACAGTCGACATCTTATCAGCTTTGACTCCTAATTCGAGAGCAGCTTTAAGCGTTTCATGGCTGAATAGATCGATAGCCGCCGTGATTTCTTTATTTTTCAAACGGTCAGCCAGACCTGGGCCATAACTTATTTGTTCGGCACCTAAATCTCGTAGGAAGTCAGCGGTAGAGTCAGAAGCAGTACCGATTACTTTAGCGCCTAAAATTTGAGCAAGTTGAACCGTAAAAATTCCTACGCCACCGGCTGCACCACCAACTAAAAGAGTATCCTCTGCTGTTACGTGAGCTTTTCGCAGAGCAACTGCCGCAGTATGGCCAGCCACGGCAAGAGTAGAGGCGACGTCATCTTCTACAAAACTGGGTTTATGAAAAAGTCCGCGTTCTTTCGTTGAAAAAATGAGTTGCTCGGTTGCTGCACCTCTCATTGTTGTTCCAAAAACATGGTCGCCAACTTTAAAGTCGGTCACTTCTGGACCAATTTCATCGATTATTCCAGCAAAATCATAGGCAAAAGTTTGGGGAAGTTTGACACCAAAATTTGGAGCCACTTCAGGATTTCCCATAATAGCCCAATCCATTGGATTGAGTCCAACATGACTGACTTTGATAGAAACTTCGTCAGCTTTTGGATGGACGAGAGGAAGGTCCACGAGTTGAAGAACATCGGGTTTACCAAATGTTTTGTATTGTAGTGCTTTAACCATTTATTTTCTCCTTTGGAATGGGTTATTGATAGTAAACTTGCGCAAATTCTTTAGCAAAATCATTTATTTTGACTTTGCCATGATGATAGTTTGAGGGTTTGATTTCTTGGTAGAGTTTGTCAGGACTTTGCTGAAATTGATTCATTTTCCCAAATCCATCTGCCACAACTTTGGGAAGACCTGCTTTAACAAGGTTTTCTATCAAATCTTCCACAGAAATAGTGATATATTGGGCAGTAATTTTATTAGTCGCTAAGGCATTGACCCAATCAGTACCTGTCGCCCAATCAGAAACGACATATTTTATTTTACTGACAGCTTTGTCCGTCAGTAAATCATTGATACGATTATAAACAGCATCAGCAATATCACTTGGATGGACCCAAGCTCTCTTTGTTTCAGGACTGATGGCTTCAAAAATTTTTCCTTGTGCCTTAAGTGGCGCAATTTCTGTCAGTAAATTGGTATAAAAACCAACAGGGCGAATGTGTTTGACGGTAACATCAGTGAGTTCATCGAGCGCATTTTCCATGGTATGGTATTCGTAGAGAATACCAGCTTCAGGACTTTGGGCGCCGACTGAGCTAAGGTTAATGACTCTTTTGACGTCAGCCTTTTTGATGGCCTGACTATAAATTTTTGCCAAATCTGACATTGATGTTGCTGATGAAAAAGCGATACCCGTAATCATGAGATAAACTAAATCAGAGCCAGCGAAAGTTTGACTGAGAAAGTCGAGGTCAGTATTTAATCCGACCGCGGCTTTTGCACCGAGCTTTTCAATCGCCGCAGCACCTTCGGAACGTGAAGTAATGACAGTGACTTCATGTCCGTCAGCGATTAATCTGGGGATAAAATGTCGATTGATGTTTCCTAATGAACCTAAAAGTGTAATTTTCATACTTGTTCTCTTTTCTATTTTTTAAAGGGTATTGGCGTCTTTTGCGTCAGTGATAGAGGGATAAAGGAAGTTGAAGCCAAAATCTTTTTTCAAACGATGATTTGAAGAAACCGACTCCCATTTGTTGTGGTCATTGTCAGTTGGACGTTCTTGAGCAATATTTTCAATAGACAAAATGTCAGCGATAGAAGTTTCAGAATCGTCAACGATGTTGTAAAGGTCATGCTTCAAATCTTTAGTGTGAACGATTTGCAGGAGGGCGCGGTCAATATCTGTGTGATGAACCAGCGAATTTAGCTTATCAGGATGACGTTCTGTCAGATAAGGGGCAAGTTCGCTTAGATGAGGGTCTTTATCCCCATAGACTAAGCCAAAGCGAGTAATGACAAGTTCGGTAGCTGTTCCATCAAATAAGCTGTGAAGACCTTTTTCGGCAGCAATTTTACTTGCTGGATAAGTCGCAGTCCCTGTTGGCTCATCGTTTTCTGTGGCTGGGCGATTAAGCGTATTTCCGAGATAAACATTAGTTGTACTTGCAAAAATAAAACGTTGGACACTGGCTTCAAGTGCTGCCTTGGCAAGACTAAGTGTCGCATCAAGATTGACTGCTTTTTGTGTTTGGTCAGAAACACCACGAAAAGCTGCTGCAGTATGAATGATGACATCAATGCCAGCTACCACTTTTTTTAAATCATTTAGATCTGTTAAGTCACCAACGACGATTTCGGCACCTTGTTCTTTCAGTGAAGTGGCTCGCTTCTCATCACGTACTAAAAGACGTACATTTTCTTTTTGATTAAGAAAATATTGAGCCAGACGACTGCCAACTTTTCCGGTTGCACCAGTGATTAAGATTTTCATTTGATTACCTGACGACTTTCTTTAAGGGCTGACTTGACTGATGAAATTGTATGCTATAGCTTTCTCTTGACAGGTTCAGTCTTAATTTTATATAATGTCAGTAACTGACATTTGAGAATAGTATAATCCTTTGGAAAGTGATTGTCAAGAAAAATGTCATAAACTGACATTTTGGGTTTTTGGATATGTTTAGGAAGAAAAAATGAAAAAATCAAGTCAAGAAAAATTATATGAAGCAGCGCTTGAGCTGATTACAGCACAAGGCTATGACAATACCACCGTTTTACAAATCGCAACTAAAGCCGGCCTAACTGAGCGAACTTTCTTTCGCAAATTTAAAAATAAAGCGGATATTTTCTTTGCCGGAGGCGAGCAATACAGCGAAATGTTACTGAATAAAATGCGAGAATCAAAAGAAACAAATCCTTTATTTATCGTACTTGATGGTTATTTCTATGCTGCAGACTTCTTTGATGAACATCGAGAAAGAACAGTCAAAAGACAAAAAATAATTGCCAGCCACCCTGATTTGGAAGAGCGTGAACTCCTTAAACAAAGTAAAATTGAAGGACTCTTGGTCGAATACTTACTGACAGATTATGAGGAAAGAACAGCAAGACTTGCGGTTCGTTTGGTTCGTGCAATATACAGTGTAGCATGGGAAGAATGGTTAGAAAATGAGACGGAAAGTTTACGTCAACTATTAGAAAAGGCTATTGGCTCTTATAATGATTTGAAAAATTACTGACGGAAATACTAGCATATCCGTAAATGCGCTAAAGCGCAAACGACTATCCTATGACAGAAGTCTTGTCAGCAGTTTTTTGTTTTATTCTAGTCCTTTTTTCCAAGGGTCGAGCCAATTGACAAAAAGAGCAATGAAAAGAAGTAATCCTGAGATAAGAGCAAGCAAGTGCATGCCGTTAAATAAGGTGTGACGCAAAGGGGGAATAAGATTTACTGGAATATTTTTTAAAGCTTTTGCATCAGAAATTTGATTAAGAAGTGTTGTTGTAAGTTTTGGATTATGTGCTGTTGCCTCAGTAAATGTACGATTAATGGCAATGGACAGTCCAGATAAAACAAGCGTTGTTCCCATTGTTCTTAGTAGTGCATTAACCGCGGTGGCTGCACCAATCAAATGCTTAGCAACACTTTCTTGAACCGCAACTTGCAAGGTGATATTGACAATTCCAAAGGCAGTTCCAAGAATTGCTGTTGCCACAAAGAGCATCACAATTGAGGCATGTTCAGGCAAACTAAATAAGAAAAATGCCCCTAAAACCATAATGGAAAATCCAATATAGATTGTTTTCTTTTCTCCCACTTTTTGAATGAGATGATTAACATTTCTAGTGCCTATAACCAGCATGATTGCTGATGGAATCAAAACCATTCCGCCGACTAAAGCCGTTGCGCCCATGACTCCTTGTCCCCAAGTAGGCAGATAATTTGTGTAAAAACCAAAGAAGCCATATTGCATGAAAAACATGATATTTTTAGCGATAAATGAAGGGTTTTTGAAAAGTTCAAGTGGAACAATTGGGTCAACTGCTCGTTTTTCAGCAAAATAAAATCCGATGAAAAAGAGAAAACTTACAACTAATAAGATAAGGAGGAGAGGAAGATTAATGACTGCATTTCCCATCATTTGGAAAAGCAACATTATTGCAATGACAGCGATGGATAAAGAAGTAGAGCCAGCAAAATCAATTGATTTTTTAGTATGGTCTGTTTTCAAGTCGAAATTTTTCCAAACAATAAAAGCCATATAAATCCCAATTGGAATATTGATGAAAAAGACCCAGCGCCAGTCAAGTAAAGTGACAATCAGCCCCCCGACAATTGGTCCTGCAATAGTTGAAAATGAATAAGCAGCGACAGTATTTCCAATCACTCGTCTTCGTTCATCGGCTTGATACATCATTCCATAGATGACAAAAGGAAGTTGAATCATCACACCAGCACCAAGTCCCATGAGCGCGCGTGCGACAATAACGATTAGCATATTAATGGCTAATCCTTCGCCGAGAGAACCTATTGTAAATAAGAGTGTGCCAAGCACAAACATTTGTTTATATCCAAAGCGTTCGGCTAATTTCGTCCAAATGGGAGAAGAAACCGCCATGAGGAGCATATAAATGGTTACAACCCAACTCATTAATTTAATTCCATGTAATTCCGCCATCATTGCAGGTAGAGCGGTCGCTACGATTGACCCTTCTAAACCTGCCATCACATTGGAGAGCATAAAGGCTCTTATGGAACGTTTTTCTTGTATTTTATTCAATTTTTACTCTTTTCTATTTTAAAATAAGATTCAAAATGCGGTGGTTGACACTTTGAAATCAACATGCTATATTATAGCAAGTTAGAGTTACTCTAAGTCAAGAGAAAAAATTGACTCTTTATTAATTAATAAAATAAAAAAGTAAAATTGCCATAAAAAAGTGATTTTTATAAGTTCAAAGGAGAAAAAAATGGTCACGATTGCTACAGTTGCAGGGAGAACAGGAATTTCAGCCTACAATCTACGATTCTATGAAAAAGAAGGATTGATCTCAGTTCCACGCACTAAAGCTGGAATTCGTGATTTTGATGAAGCAACAGAATCAAGAATTAATGCCATTCGCCATTATCGCTGTGCCGGATTGAGTCTAGCACAAATTAAAGAAGTTTTTGCCAATACAGATAAGCATGAAATGATAATTGGAGTTTTAAAAGCTCGTAAAAAAGAAATGGAAAAAGAATTAGCCGAACTTGAAAAATCGATGGCTTATTTGGATAAAAAAATTAATATTCATCAAGAACGCTTAAATGAGGAGGCGACAAAGCTAGTCTAGTTTGACAAGGACTTTTCCATTTGATATAATAGGAAAGTCGTGTGAAAGACCACGAACTCTCGAGCTGGAAATGGGGTGAAAATCTATGTCAAAAACACTTGTACGCAAAAATGAATCACTTGACGACGCACTCCGTCGCTTCAAACGTTCAGTAACAAAAGCTGGAACTCTTCAAGAGCTCCGCAAACGTGAACACTACGAAAAACCTTCTGTAAAACGTAAACGTAAATCAGAAGCAGCACGTAAACGTAAAAAATACTAATTAGAATTTTTAATCACTGACTTCTGTCAGTGATTTTTTTAGTTTTAAAATAGCAGCCTGCCACTTTTGGTGGGCTTTTTGTATTCTAAAAGTCTTGTTTTTAAATTAAGTTAAAATAATTACTTTATATTTACCAAAGTTTCTAAATAAGCGTATAATATTAAACAATCAGAAAACAAAAAATATTCACTAAAAGGAGGTTTTACATTGGAAAATCAGAAAAAGCACTTTCAGATGAAGTCACCAAGTAAATTTTGGTTACTTAGCACTGGAATTCTTTTGAGTTTGTTAGTGACTAGTCTGCCTTTAGCAGTAAAGGCTGATGAAAATTTGGCTGTTACACTACCAAGTCAAACTGAAGCTGTCACCCATCCAACTGTAAATTCTTCTCTTGCCGTGTCTGATTCGACAACCGAAGGAAATACAGGAGGTTCACAGGCAGAAATGCAAACTAAAGCGGCAAGCTCAATCACTTCACAGGCAAGCACCGCTCCAAATGCCAGTTCAGTTTCATCATCTTCAACCAGTTCGGCTCAGACTTCAAGTGAAGAAACAGGCTCTAATTCTTCAGAGGTTTCAGCTTCATTGAGTTCAAAGGCCTCAACTTCAAAAGCGCCAAGTGTTCCCCTTGATTCATCAAAAGCAAACGTCACAATTGCTTCAAGCCTGTCGGCGAGCGGAACAATCATAAATCCTGCTCTCACAAATGGTTCAATTGCCAGCCAAGCCAATGGTCAAGACCCTGTCATAAGCTCGATTTCTGCGACAGGTTCAGTCGCCAATGACATTACAGGACCAGCCACGCTAGATGGTATCAATATTACAATCAAGGCTAACAACCTTGTGCCCAATAACTTTTTAACGCCTGATGGTCTTCATTGGTCGGAAAATACAGAGGTTATTCCAATCACAGGTCAAACAACAGGTCAAATCAGTACTGAAAACTTTGGACAAACGGACGGCCCGACCATACCTGCGATCACTTATACTATGAATGCAGGAGATTCTGGACGAATTACCAATGTTGGAAGGACCCTAGCCGGAACGAATCTAGATTTGATCTACAAAGTCATTTCAACAGATGAATCAAGCTGGCAAGCCCCCGCAGAAAGTACGTCTGACTGTCCGATTGGATTGGCTTTTACAGGCGAACAAAACATCGCTAACTCAGACGGAAACTCGATTGTCGCCCTCTACTACGGGGCAAATAATGTCAACCTCAATTATCAAATCGTCGTACATAATACGAATTTTCAAATCCCTGTTCTTGCCTCTTTTATCACAACGGATATTGATATGGCCCAAGGAGTCAAAACCAATCTTGCCAACCTTTTAACGGTCATTCCAAAGACCACTAATCTTGCGACCGATTCAAGTGGTGTTATTTATGATACGACAAGCCCTGATACCGACTTGAATGGTCAAGCTAGTCTCCCTTATGGCGGTTATTTGGGTGTCGGTTTTCTGTCAAACTTTAACTATGATTTTTATAGTCCAGCACCAGTACGTAGTGGAGATTCCTATCAATATTCACAAGGGGTTCGCTATGACCTCTTTGGTTCAGCGCTTCAAGCACATTTGACGACCCAAGTCAGAGATATTGTTTATCTTAACTATTATGATGCGGACGAAAACAATCAGCTTATTGTTCCTCAACACCAATTTATCTGGTTTCCAAATGTTTCTTGGAATGTTCCAGTAAGCACTTTTCCTCATTATCAATACGGTTGGCAAAATCAAAAGACTACAAGAAATATTATTCATGTCGGCGATTATTACCATATTCAAAGTACAGTCACTTATGCTTATTACGGCACAGATGGCACTTATCTCGGTCAAGAATCAACCAGTGGACTTTATAACAAGCCTTATTCGGTTAGTGTCCCTTATAACTTTGGAGATTACTATATCGAAGGAAATAAGATAAGAGCAGGACTTTATCCAAAACAAGATGAAACGCTTAATGTTTACTACAAATATGTGCCACCGATTGTTTATTACAACACGAGCAATCCCTATGCGACGACTTATTATGCCAATGGCTATGAGTATGTGCCAAATTATATTCCACCTGTGGTTTATTATACGCCCACTTATGATGGTTATGGTTATGTTGGAGGCTACTCTTACTCTAGTGGCTATGCTTATTCATCAGGAGGAGGCAATACAAATGGGGGAATTTCAAATAATGGTAACTCATCACAACCATATATAAATCACAAAGGAAATTATGGACGAGCATTGCCAGATATGGGGGATGGTGACGAAGATATAGGTAAAGACTTTGTAGAGAATTACGCTATAAGCGGTTGGGAATATGGACTAGGAAAAACTCTTGAAAATGTTTATGATGTTACTCCTTTAGGTGTAGGTATTGATTTTGGAAGTCAATTGATGAATGGGGAAAGTATTGAAGAAGCAGGTGTAAAGACGATTGCGCATAAAGTAATTAGTGATGTTTCTATGGAAGCTGGGGCAGAAGCCGGGGCTGATATAGGTGGAGAACTTGGAACATTAGGTGGACCTGTGGGTATTGTTGTAGGAGTTGGAATAGGAATCGCCATTGGGGTATTAGGTAGTATGATATTTGATGCAACTTATGATTGGTTTAAACGGAGAAAATGGTAATGGAAAAAACTAAAATAATATATCTTCGTACTGAAAATATGGTTAATTACTATATCAATGTAGAAAATTATCAGTTATATACCCGTTCTTCACCTAATAGTAACTCAGCCGCTGGGGTACAACTTGCCTCATTTTCTGGAAGTATTGCGACAATTTTGGGGATTGTATCTAAGGGAAATAATATTTTTGAAAATCCAAGAAACAATCTAATAATCCTTGCTATTATGTGGGGAATTGCAATACCCTCGGCTATATTATTATCAAGTTTAGTGATAAGAGAGAAGAAAAAGATAAATATGGGCGAAAAGTTAATTTTAAAAAAGAAAAATATAGAGGATAAGGGGCTATTAGACAGAAGTTATAAGGCGAGCTATCTATTATCGATTACTTTTTTTGCCCCTATGGGAATGATTATAGGCTCTTTCTATTTTGTAGAAAATGGTAATATGTTGTTCTTCATCTGTATGATACTCGCAACAATGCTCAGCTCATTGGCGGTTCCTTTTGCTCTGAATATTCCACAAAGATACAAACTTCTTAGAAAAATGAAGAAAGAAGGAATTTTTTAGATTTGAATACTATAGTGTATAGATAAAGAAGAATTCATAAATAAAATAATCATTATCAATATAGTTGGCAAAATTAAAAAACTACGGGAAACACAATAATATTCGGCGATTATTATCATATTCAAAGTACAGTTACTTATGATTATTATAGTACGGACGGGGTTTATCTCGGTCAAGAATCCACCACGGGATTTTATGGACACGTTTATTCGGTGAAAGTTCCTTATCGATTTGGCAATTACTATATCGAAGGAAGCACGACACGGTCAGGACTTTATCCGAAAACTGATGAAACGCTAAACGTTTACTACAAATATGTTCCACCGATTGTTTATTACAACACGAGCAATCCTTATGCGACGACTTATTATGCCAATGGCTATGAGTATGTGCCGAATTACATTGCACCTGTGGTTTATTATGTACCGACTTATGATAGTTATGGTTATGGTGGAGGCTACTCTTACTCTGGTAGCTATGCTTACTCGTCAGGTGGTTATAGCAATTCTAGTGGAGCTTACTATCCAAATTATGTGACACAATCTGCTTATTATACAAAAGAAGCTCAGCTTGTTAGTGAAGATAATTATAACGGTGGAGGTAGTAGAAATGGTGAAAATTGGTGGGCAGATGAAGGAAGAGACCAAGTTTTTGGTTTGGGAGCAGAAAAATTTGCTCAATGGGGACTTATGATAGGAGAAGAAAGTCCTGTTAGTCCTATTGTTGGACCTGCCATAACTTTTGGTACTGAACTTGCGAAAGGAAAAGGGATAGATGATGCGACAGCTAAATCTTCTGCAGAATTGGGGATAAATTTAGTTGTAGGTGGGATGGCTACACTAGCTATTGCTGGTACTACTGCACTTGCACCTGCAATAGCTATCGGAGTAGCTGCTTTCATTGTAATGCATGGGATATCTATTGGATATGATTATCTTTATGACCACCGCAGAAAACGGAAGTGAGGTGTCGATAGATGATTATCAATTTTTATACTAATGAAGAATCTTGTTACGGTTTTGAAAATAAAACACAAATGGTATTTGTGAGAAAAAATGAAGTCACTAGTGAAGGAAATCAAAAAATGCTGTGGTCAATAATTGGAGGTGGTTCCTTATTGTCACCATTTTTGACAGATTTTTCCTTATACTTGAATCATTTCTCAAATGAAATGAATGTTTTATTGTGGCTATTGTTATCTTCCCTAGGGCTTTGCCTAATTGCCTTTTTAATATCTTATGTTTTTATTTTAATAACAGATCGGCAAAATGAAAAGTTATTTAAAGCTAGTGGACAAAATTGTGTCTTATCCCAGAAAGGATGGAGTGATATTGAAAAATATGAGAGTTCAAATCGTCTAAGATTAGCTATGATTTGGGGAGGGATTATTTTATTTATGTCAATACTTTTGCCATTGGGAAATTTCTATCTTACTCACAATGATGGGCTCATTTTTGCTCTAATACAAACTTTGATTTTTGGTATAGCCATATGTTTTCTTTTACTTTACATAAATCGTAGAGCGACTAAGAATAGAAGAAAAGTCTTAAGTTTGCATAGTAGTATGATTGCTTATACGACCATAGAAAGAAAAAAAGATGAAATCAATACACCCTGATAAAGTTATAGTAGATATCGGAGGAAATGCAGATGATAGATATGGCTATAATTCTAAAACGAAAGAACTATTTATAAAAAGCAATAAAAAAATAACGGGTATGGGTATGCTCCCTGTTCTGGTAATAGCAGTAGCATTTCCAGCATCTGCGATGAATTTTGCAGAGCAGCATTCTATCACTATTTCTCCTGTAAGATGGATGATTTTGACAACGGTTGTCTGTTTACTTTTATCTTTTGTCTTAGCAAGAATTTTATTATTTCTTTCAGAAAACTTTTCTAATTATAAAAACTTTGAAAAATTAGAAGATAGTAAAGAGATAGAAAAACTCTATCAAATACAGGCGACTAAAGCGGGGGAAATCGTTTTGATTTTTCTTGCTGTAATTTGTGAAAGTGTAGGGATAGCATTAGCTGGTTTTTATATCGACTCAGGTGATATGGGAATTTGGTTAATTTATATTACTGTTTTAATTGCTATCAATATGCTTGTATATACCTACTTGTTTTATTTCAAGAGGGCAAGAAAATTTAGAACTTTAGCTCTCATGGAATTAAAAAAAGAACAGGAAATTGAAAAATGAAAGAAGAGATTGACGAAAATAAAGAAAAAGAAGTGATTCAAAAAGCTTATAAATACAATGGATTGTTAGGAATCTGGATTATCGCTGTATTCACCATTTTTTTACTACAAGTTACAAAAATAATAACAGACTCATATCTAGTTTGGGGATTTGGTTTACTTATCCTGATTTATGCTATCGCTCTTCATGTTCAGAATCATAAATTAAGAATAAAAAGCATTGCTTCAATTTTAGTATATAGTCTTAATGTTTTGAGCGTGATTGGTGCTGTCTTGATTATTTTTGCAAATCAGGCGCATAATCTTTTGGAGTTAGCGGTGGGGGTCTTATTGGGATTGGTGACGCTTATCTTACAAGATTTAGCTGCTATTTTTGCACTATTGTCAGCAAGAAAATTGCGAAAACTCTATCCTGATATTCTTGATAATAGAAGAAAGAAAATATAATAATTTTTCCCACTTTATAAATTTCGTTTTTAAAAGTTACTTTATCTGTCAGTAAATTTTGTTAAAATAGAGGATAGAGGGGGATAAGATGACTAAGATTAAACATATTTTTTCTGACCTAGACGGGACTTTACTTGATGACCAAGGTAAAATTTCCAAAAAGACTCAAGAAGTGATTGAAAACTCTAATCTTCCATTTTCTTTGGTTTCAGCAAGAGCGCCTCAAGCGATGGAGAGTCTAATTAATCAATTGAATTTAAAAAGCTCACAAGTTGCTTTTAATGGCGGGCTTATTTTTGCTAAAAATGAAGTTATTAAAGCAAATCCAATGGTTCATGCTAGCGCTCAAGAATTGATTAAGACAATCAAAAAAGATTATTCTGAAATAAATCTATCCCTGTACAGTTTAAGCGATTGGTATGTTGAAAAGATTGATAAAGACATCAAACAAGAAATGGAATTTACTCCACAGGTTCCTAAGTTAGTAGATTTGGAAACATTGATAACTGAGCGACCAAGAATAGAAATATTTAAAATTCTTTTGATTACACCAAATGAAAGTAAGTTAGAAGAAATTAAAAAACATTTAGAAAAGCTGAATTTTCCTGATATAATCATTCAAAAAACTTGGGAAACGTATCTTGAGATTACACATCTTGAAGCTCAAAAAGCTAAAGCAGTTCAATTTATTGCCCAAAGAGAACAGTTAGAACAAAGCGAACTTGCAGCATTTGGCGATAATGAAAATGATTTAAGTATGTTAAAAGCTGTTGGGTTACCAATTGTCATGGCAAATGCTTCTGATGACTTAAAAAAAATAGGAAAAGTGATTACGAAAAGCAATACAGAAGAAGGTGTCGCTTATGGAATTCAAAAATATATTACTGACAGCCCTTTTTAAATTCATTTTTAAAAATAAAAAAATCTGTCAGTAAAAATCTTTTAAAAGTAACCCTTTACAAGCTAAAAGTAAAATTCTCAAAGCCAAATTATTCGAATTTGTGATATAATTAACCTATCGATTTGAATTGAATCAGCATGGTGCTTTTTCAATCTCAACAAAAATATCTTATAAGGAGAATTTTTCCAAATGGCAAAATTGACTGTAAAAGACGTTGAACTTAAAGGCAAAAAAGTCCTCGTACGTGTTGACTTTAATGTTCCAATTAAAGATGGCGTAATCACAAATGATAACCGTATCACTGCTGCGCTTCCAACAATTAAATACATCCTTGAACAAGGTGGACGTGCAGTCCTCTTCTCTCACTTGGGACGTGTTAAAGAAGAAGCTGACAAAGCTGGTAAATCACTTGCACCAGTAGCTAAAGCTCTTTCTGAAAAACTTGGTCAAGATGTTGTTTTCCCAGGAACTACTCGTGGAGCAGAACTTGAAGCAGCAATCAACGAACTTAAAGATGGAGAAATCCTTCTCGTTGAAAACACTCGTTTTGAAGACATCGACGGTAAAAAAGAATCTAAAAACGACCCAGAACTTGGTAAATACTGGGCTTCACTTGGTGACGGAATTTTCGTTAATGACGCATTTGGTACAGCTCACCGTGCTCACGCATCAAACGTTGGTATCTCAGCAAACGTTGATAAAGCCGTTGCTGGTTTCCTTCTTGAAAACGAAATTGCTTATATCCAAGAAGCAGTTGAAGCTCCAGAACGTCCATTCGTAGCAATCCTTGGTGGTTCAAAAGTTTCAGATAAAATCGGTGTTATCGAAAACCTTCTTTCAAAAGCTGATAAAGTTATCATCGGTGGTGGGATGGCTTACACATTCTTGAAAGCTCAAGGTTACGAAATCGGAACTTCACTCGTTGAAGATGACAAACTTGATCTTGCTAAAGAATTGCTTGAAAAAGCAGCTGGAAAATTGATTTTGCCACTTGACCACAAAGTTGCTAATGCATTTGCTGGTTACACAGAAGTTAAAGAAACTGCTGACCAAAATATTCCTGCAGGCTTCATGGGACTTGACGTAGCAAGCAAAACAATTGCTGATTACAACACACAACTTGAAGGTGCTAAAACAGTTGTTTGGAATGGTCCAGTTGGTGTATTTGAAAACCCAGACTTCCAAGCAGGTACTGTTGGATTGATGGAAGCTATCGTTAAACAACCAGGTGTTAAATCAATCATCGGTGGTGGTGATTCAGCAGCAGCAGCAATCAACCTTGGTTATGCAGATAAATTCTCATGGATTTCAACTGGTGGTGGAGCTTCAATGGAACTCCTCGAAGGTAAAGTACTTCCAGGACTTGCAGCTTTGACTGAAAAATAATCTAAAAGCTAATAAATAAAAAGAGTTTGATTTTTTAAATCAAGCTCTTTTTATTTCTGTTATTGGGACAATTTCTGAGCACTTTTATTTTTAGATTAAATTATATGAAAATTCGAAAAAGTTGTTGACATTCCGAATTTTGAAGAATATAATAAAACTATCTTCTAAAAAATTTTGAAGATACACTAAACCGCTCGGCCAACTGCTTAGTGTAAATAATATAGGAGGACTTTATTATGCAAAAAGCAAAACAACTCAAAAAATTGTTGGCAAAGCAAGAAAAAGAAGCTGAAGTAATTATGTATTCAACTGACTTATAAAACTAAAAAGTACTTCTACAGAATTTGTAGAAGTATTTTCTTTTATTGGAGAGAATAAACTATGGAAAATAAATTTATTGATAAAAATGATATCTGGGCTCTAAGTATTACTATTACAGGAAAATGTAATGCATACTGTGATTATTGTCATTTTTATGCTAGAAAAGACAGAAAAGAATATAATTTCAATCTTGATGAGGAAATTTTTAAGAAGTATGTGCAGCTAATCAAAATAATAAAGAAAAAATATCATAAAAACTTGCAAGTAAGATTTTCTGGTGGGGAGCCGCTTATGGCTAGAGATACACTTTTTAAATATTCAGAATATCTATTTAATGAAACTGGGATTAAACCATTTGCCCTATCAAACGGTAAAAGTATAGACAAAAAAGTTATTGAAAATGCGGAAAAAAATCATTTGGCTGGATTTTATGTTTCAATAGAAAATCCATTTGACCCCGCCCCAGGGGCACCTATTCCAAAAGTAGTCATACAAAATATCAAAGATTTTAATTCAGAAATTGTGAAAGTTGCACCAGCAATTATGATTGTCAAAAATAACTCATTTAAACATCTAATGAAAATTGCAGACTATATTTATGAAGAAACAGGAACACTACCGGCTATATCGGAATTGACTTATCAGGCCTTCGAAAGCCCAACGGAACAGGAATTAAAAGATTTATCTAAGAATGTGGAAGAGCTTTGCTATAAATACTATGGAGTGGCACCCATACGCTTATTTCCCTATGTATCTCCAGAGTTTTTTGCAAATGGAGAAAAGAACTTTTTGAGTGAATTAGATTTAGAAAATTCTTTAAATGTAAGTGAAGGGAATATTGATGAAATTGCGGAAAGATTATATCAAAAACTAGGAAAAAGTTACGTTAATAATCCTTGTCAAGATAAGAGTTGTCCGTGGTATGATGATTGTCGAAAAATTAAATGGTTATGGTTTCATGATTCGGATAAAGTTACAGCGGAAAAAAGGTTGGAAGACTTTTGTAGAATGAAGAAAGTCTTAAACGATTCAATTTACAATGGGATAATGAAAAAATCCAAGGAACTTTGTTATGTTTGAAATTTTAAAAGAAAATAAAAACTTTAGAAATTTCTTTCTAGCTTTAAATTCTAGTTATATTGGAGATGCGATTGATGACATTGCATTTGGAATGCTAATTTATCAAATTACTAAATCTGCATTTTTGACGGGATTAGTAGTTGTGATTAGGATATTTTTTAGTTTTATTTCGATATTTACGGCAGCTTTGACAGATTATTGGAGAAAAGAAAGAGTTATTGTTTTATCAGAATTAGGAGAGTTCACATCCCTTTTACTATTCTTGATAATATATTTATTTATAATACCTCCAGTTTGGCTTATTTTTATAGTAGTTATTATTAATGCTGGATTCGGAGCCTTTTCTACACCAGCCAAAAGTGGACTAATCGGATATATATTAAAAGATGTAGAAATTGTAAAAGCAAGGAGTTTATTATTTGGAGGGCAAAATCTATCACAAATTATAGGTTATACCATAGCTGGATTAGTTATTACCAGTTTGGGTTATAAAACTTGTATAATGATTGACTTAATAAGTTTTATTATAGGGATAATATTTATAAGCAAAATAAATTGTTACAACATCCCTTTAAAAAATAAAAATAGAAGATTTATGAGAGAAGCACTAAAGGGAATTAATATTATTTATAAAAAAAGAATATTAATCTTATTAATCCTTCTGTCTTTGATAGGAAATTTTGCGATTGCACCGGTAGAATCAATGATGACCGCATATTTGGGGAAATATTTTGGAGATATTAATTATTTTTCTTTATTTATGCTGTTCTCTACACTAAGTTCATTTTTAGGGGTAGTATTTATTTCTCACTTTAATAAAAAATTTAAAAATAGTATTTTAATGATGATTGGCTTTGGCTTTGGAGTTGTTGGAATATATAGCTTACTCGGTAAAAAGTTATTTTTATTAATCCTATCGGCAATTTTTTTGGGACTATCAAATGTGATAGTTTCTACTATAAATGCCGCAATGATTCAGTTAAACACGCCGAAAGAATTTCTAGGAAGAGTTTTCGCTACGTTTAAATTTATATCATTATCAATAAGCCCACTATCTATTTTAGTAGTGGGAGGAATATCTTCATATTTTCCATTGTCAAGCTCTTTTGCTATTTTAGGAATACTATTATTAGTGTCTATGGTACTTAGTCCATTTCTAAGTAGTGGGGATAAAAAATAAAAATACTATGAGTTTTCTCTCCCAAAATAAATACTTTTCTAGTAAGTCGTTCTATATTAGATATATATGATAATAATTAAAAATAGGCAGTTTAAACTGCCTATTTTTTTAATCATTAAAATCAAAGCGAAGTTTCATGTGATTGGAACCAGAAATAACCATTTTACCAAGAAGTTCAGTTTGAGCAGTCAGAGCAATCTGTGCAAGTTTTTCGTTCACTGCTTCAAGTGATTGGTCACTTCCTTTGTCGGTTTCGTTTTGTAAGGCTCTTAATTTTGCCATTGTGTTTAGGTCAAAATTGTCTCTTTTATCGACATAACCTTGGAAATTACTGTCTCCTAGAACAGCGGTCATTGTAGTCAACCAATACATTTTAGTTGGGTCAAAGTCGGCTTTTGTATCGCGATAACAAGTAGGGGTATCACTTACTCTAGCATAAAATGGAACAAGGCTATTGAAACTGTTAGGACCAAAAGCAAGCCAATGAATGCCAGCAAGCTTCTTGTCTACATTATCTCGAATTTGTAAAACATGGAGTTCCAAATTACGATTGAGTCCAATTGGTCGAATCAATTTTTGTTCTGCGGCGCTTGATGTTGTGCTGTATGGGTCATAAGCTGTATTTTCATAATGACTTGACATGACAAACTTAATTTCTTCAATGGAAATTTTGCGATTGGCATGGCTGATGAAAGGTAAATCTTGGTTAAATGGATCGTCATTTCCTGTGGTTTCTGGAGAAAAATAGTTTTGCACATACCAAGCGCGTGGATTGTTGTAGCGCGTGTCTTTAATGGTACTTGAACCAAAAATATGACGAAGGTTATAACCATCAAAGTCTGGATTAAGCTTGTTCTTATCAATAAATTCTTTCAAACCTGTTGAATAAATCGTGTCAGAACTTTCAAAATCATACCAATCGATATTAAGACGATTAGGAGCAATAACATAAGCGTCGTCGGGGATACGAATAGCTGCCCATTGATGTCCACCTAGTGTTTCTAACCACCAAATTTCATCTTTATCAGAAAAAGCCATCCCATTTGATTCATAGGTTCCATATTTTTCTAAGAGTTGTCCCATCCGTTCAACACCTTCACGCGCACTCTGGATATAAGGGAGGGTAATTGTTGTGAAGTCTTCTTCACCAAGGCCACTTTCAACATAAGGGTCCAATCCCAAAATACGACTATTTGTTGTTGAGGTTTCTGTCGCAGTCATGGCAACATTCTCACTATTAATTCCAGCCGCTGCCCAAATACCATAGCTTGAATCCGCATCAGGTGTAGAAGTATATGATAGGGGATTTTCTGGTAAGTCAAATTCACAAGCTGTGGCGATAGAGCGATAGTGCTTGGGTTGATTTTCAGGATTGATGACAACAAAACGTTGGGGATTAGGTTTATCTCCACCATCTTCGTTTCGTGCAATTAAAGTTGTGCCATCTAATGAGGCTTTTTTACCGACGAGAAATGTTGTACAGGCCATATGAACTCCTTTATAAAGGTATAAGTGATTTGTGCTAAGTTCCTCAAAACTTAAAGTTCTTATCATTATACTACAAAATAACTTTTATATGCAGTTTCTAAAGGGTAAAATGATTTGAGGTTCAAAAATGAAGTGTTACAATTAGTTTAACATTAAATCTAAAGAAAGTTTATGCCATCAAAGGAGAATAAGATGAAATCACCGATTGCTATTAATGATATTAGTGTGAAATTTGGCGATAAGGCAATATTAGACCATTTATCCTATGAATTTGAAAGTGGAAAAATTATTTGTTTAATTGGACCTTCTGGAGCTGGGAAGTCAACCTTTATCAAAGCCATTGTTGGAATGCAAAAATTGGATTCTGGCAATGTTGAGATTCTTGAAAGAAAAATTCCTGACAGAGAAGTATTTGGGAAATTAGGCTATATGGCGCAAGAAGACGCCTTATTTAAGGAATTGACCGGCAAACAAAATTTAGAATTTTTTGGTTCTTTGCAAGGAATCAAAAAAAAGGATTTACAAGGAAAACTTGATAAGGCAGCTGCTACAGTAAATCTGACTAAGCAGTTAAATCAATCAATTTCTAATTATTCAGGAGGAATGCAAAGGCGCTTATCACTCGCTATTGCTCTGCAAACGGATGCTCCGATTTTACTTTTAGATGAACCAACTGTTGGGATTGATCCAGAATTGCGTCAAGAAATTTGGGAAGAGCTGCGAAATCAAGCAAATCAAGGGAAAACAATATTAATTACGACGCATGTTATGGATGAAGCTGAACGTTGTGATGTCGTACTGATGCTTAGAAATGGTAAATTTATAGCAGAAGGTTCGCCAAAGGAAATTAAGGAAAAGTATCAAGTTGCCTCGGTTGAGGAAGCCTTTATTGTTGCGGGAAAAAATTTAGAATTAGAAAATAAGGGGGCAGCGAAATGAGAACACTTGCTATCTTTAAACGAATTATGCTTCAACGGCGTGGTGACCCTAGGACGTTAGCAATGATGTTTTTAGCTCCAATATTTATTTTGACGCTCATGTACTTTCTCTTTCAAGTGCCGTCAAATACTGCTTACAGAGTGGGTTTGAAGTCTGATAATACAGAATTAACAAGAGCTTTGAAGGATATGCCAGATGATAAAGCACATCTGAAAGTGATTAGTGTTTCTGAAAATAATCGCTCAACAATGAATGAGAAAGATTTGAGTGCAATTGTTAGTATTTCGGGAAAAAATATTGATGTTAGTTATGCTAATCAGTCAAATGGAACAAGTTCTGCGATTAAGCTACTTTTAACACAAGTCATTCAAGAAAGCCAAGTTAAGGCAACTAAAGAGGAGACTAAGCAGGCTCTGCAAAATTTGATAAGTAAGTTACCTCAAACATCAGGTCAAAGTTTTTCAACAAATTTCAGGGTTGATACAGAGCAGTATAAAGTAACGAGTCACTATTTGTACGGAGATCCTAGTAGTACAAATGCTACTTTTGATGATTTAGCACCGATTTTAGTTGGAGCCTTTGCTTTCTTCTTGGTGCTTCTAATTTCAGGTATTTCATTAGTGAACGAGCGAACCTCAGGGACGCTGGGGAGAATGTTAGTCACTCCTGTGAAACGAACTGAAATCGTGACGGGCTATACTTTGAGTTATGGAATTCTTGCAATGATTCAAACAGCACTCATGGTTGTTTTTACTTATTGGATTTTAGGGGTTCATAATAACGGAAATATTGGCTGGGTCTTTGTCATTAATTTCTTTATCGCCATCATCGCTTTATTGTTTGGATTACTCTTATCCACATTAGCAAAAACAGAATTTCAATTTGTACAGATGATTCCTTTAGCGATTGTTCCCCAATTTTTATTTTCTGGTTTGATTCCTGTGGATACGATGCCTGTCATTCTTCAAGGAATCGCTCATTGTATTCCGGTTTATTATGGAATTTCTGCCATGCAAGAGGTAGTTAAAAGAGGAGTAGGATTCTCTGGAATCTGGTTTGATTTGTTCATTATGCTCCTTTTTGCGGCGCTGCTCTATCTTGCGAATGTTTTAGCTTTGAAAAATGTTCGTCGGACTTAAAAATATGCTTTTGATTACATAACTACTGGATAGTCTATCTGGTGGTTATTTTGGTTTTTAAAAGAAAAAGAAAGTACTTTTTTGTTATAATTAAAGCATGAAAAAAATTACAGTACGGACAAAAGCAGCAAAGAAATTGCGGGCTGGTTATCCACTTTTGGTGGCAGAAGATTTAAATTCACCCTTCTTGGAGGATGATTTTGCACAATTTTTTGATGAAAAAGGGCAAGCGCTTGGAACAGGTTATCTTTCAAAACAAAATAAAGGAGTGGGTTGGCTTTTAGATTCTTCGTCAGTAAAAATTGACCATCATTTTTATGTGGAAAAATTTGTCAATGCACGCGCTTTACGGGCGAACTTCTATCAGGATGAATTAACGAACGCCTTTCGTCTTTTTAATGGTGAAGGAGATGGATTAGGTGGCTTAACCATTGATTTTTATAATGGTTTTGCTGTCTTTTCTTGGTACAATCAATTTATATATAGTCAAAAAAAAGCGATTGTTAAGGCTTTTCAAGTCGTTTTCCCAGATATTAAAGGGGCTTATGAAAAACTTCGTTTTTCTGAGGCTGCTTTAGAAAGTCAACATATTTTTGGCCAAGAAGCGGCTGAACCTTTGTTGGTCATGGAAAATGGCGTGACTTATGCGACTTATCTAAATGAAGGATTAATGACAGGAATTTTTCTTGACCAAAAAAAAGTTCGTGGGGCACTTGCGGGCGGTCTTTCAACTGGTAAAACTTTACTAAATATGTTTAGTTATACAGGGGCTTTTTCAGTTGCAGCAGCTTTTGGAGGGAGCAGTCAAACAACGTCAGTTGATTTGGCAAAACGTTCGCTTGATAAAACGAGAGAACAATTTTTGGTCAATGGAATTGAGCCAGAGAGTCAAAAAATCTATGTGATGGATGTTTTTGGTTATTTTAATTATGCTAAGAAAAAAGAATTGACTTATGACATGGTTGTCCTCGACCCTCCTTCATTTGCCAGAAATGGTAAAAAAACATTCTCAGTAGCTAAAAATTATGGCGACCTTGTTAAGGAAGCTGTTGAAATTTTAGAAAATAATGGGACATTAATTGCATCAACAAATGCAGCAAATGTTTCTGATAAAAAATTCCGTCAAATGATTGAAGAAGCGCTCAAAAATAAGGGAGTAAAATTTACCGTTTTCCAAGAAGAAAAATTACCAGCTGATTTTCATATTGCTGACAGCTTTCCAGAAGGAAATTATCTTAAAGTGTTATTTATTAAAATCAAAAAATAATCTGTCAATTACTGACAGATTTTTTTGTCAGTAAAAATTTTACTGACAGAAATAATGATTAATTACAAATGTGAGCGCTTTACTATCTGCTTTCTATATGATAAAATGCAAGAATAAGTCTAATAATTCCCGACTTTTTTAGATAGAAAGCAGAGTGTGAATGAGGGATCGAAACCTCATTTACTTTTATTATGGATAAAAAATATTATCAATTACTAAAAAAACAGTTTTCGTCAAAGGAAGCAGTACTGACAGAAATTATTAATTTGAGTGCTATTTGTGAACTACCAAAAGCAACAGAGCATTTTATGAGTGATGTGCATGGTGAATATGATGCTTTTAATCATGTTTTGAGAAATGGTTCTGGCAGTATCAAAGAAAAACTTAGAGATTGTTTTCCAGAATTTTCTGCGACAGAAATATCATCACTTGCAACCTTGATTTATTATCCACAAGAAAAACTAGATTCTGAGTGTCAACTAAAAGAGACAGAAGAATTTGAGAACTATTGTCGAATCAATTTAGTTTATCTTTTAAAGACTGTAAAATTTGTCGGTCAAAAATATACTCGTTCAAAAGTCCGAAAAGCTTTTCCAGAAAAATTTCGATATATCTTAGAAGAGTTAATCAATGAAGTTGATTCGACAACTGATAAAAGAGATTATTTTGATTCAATCCTTTCGCAATTGCAAAATTTGGGTGAACTTACTCGCTTAATTGTTGCACTTGCAGATACGATTCGCAGATTGACGGTTGACCACCTTCATGTGGTGGGAGATATTTATGATCGAGGACCTTATCCAGATAAAATCATTGACCGCTTAATAAAAATGCCCTCAGTTGATGTTCAATGGGGAAATCATGATATTGTATGGATGGCAGCTTTTAGTGGTTCACCTTTAGCCATGATGAATGTAATTAGAATCTGTGCCCGCTATGGAAATCTCGATATTCTTGAAGAATCTTATGGGATTAATTTACGGATGATTTTAGAGTATGCTGAACGTTATTATGAGCCAAGTGAGGCTTTTCAACCACGTTTGGTCGAAGGGGTTCGTTTGTCAGATGATGAAAAGGCACTCCTTAATAAATTACAAGAAGCCACAGCCATTTTACAATTTAAGTTAGAGAGTCAGTTGATAAAACGCCGACCTGATTTTCAACTTGAACATCGTGACGTCCTTCATTTCATTGATTTTTCCGAAAAAACAATAAAATTGGGAACTGAAGTTTATGAATTAACTGATTTTCAAGCGCCTACAGTAAATCCTGAGCAGCCTGAAAGTTTGACTGTTGAAGAAGAAAAAATAATCAGCCATTTATTAAATAATTTTAGAAGTTCTGATAAACTTAAACGTCATGTTGAATTTTTACAAGAAAAGGGAGCTATGTATCTTTCTTACAATGGTAACTTGTTGATTCATGGCTGTCTTCCCTTACATGAAAATGGTGATTTTAAATCATTTACGGTTAACAAAGAGGCTCATGCTGGCCGTGATTTGCTTGATTTCTTTGACCAAGAGGTTAGAAAATGTCTCGCTCATCCAGAAAATTCGACGGATTTAGCTACAGATTTGATGTGGTATCTTTGGGTGGGAGAATGCTCTTCATTATTTGGTAAAACGGCAATGACAACCTTTGAACGCTATTATATCAAGGATAAGAAAACGCATGTGGAAAAGAAAAATCCTTATTATCAATTGCGTGAGGAAGCTGAAATTATCAGGAAAATTTTAGAAAACTTTGGTTTAGATGAAGAGGGACATTTGGTGAATGGGCACACCCCTATCAAAGAAAAAAATGGTGAAAATCCAATCAAAGCAGATGGAAAGTTGATTGTGATAGATGGTGGTTTTGCAAAAGCTTATCAAAAGGAAACAGGAATTGCTGGATATACTCTTCTTTATAATAGTTTTGGCATTCAACTGGTTGCTCATCAACCCTTTTCAACCGTTAAAGAAGCAGTTGAAAAAGGGACGGATATTATTAGCCTGAAACGCTTGGTAGCCGAAGTTGACCAAAGAAAACGAGTCAAGGATACAAATGTTGGCCAAACTTTGTTAAGTGAAATAGCAGATTTAGAAGTCCTTTTTGAACATTATGAGGAATTTTAAAAGTACCAGTGTTGGTACTTTTTATTTGTTTTCCAAAAAAGACAATAAAAAAACTCAGCCTTAGCCGAGTTAATATTAGTGCGGTGGGCGGGACTTGAACCCGCACCAAGAAAATTCCCGACAGGATCCTTAATCCTGCGCGTCTGCCAATTCCGCCACCACCGCAAAACAGTACTTTAATATAGTACCATTTCTATAAAGAATGTGCAAGCCTGAGCTAGGGCTGACTTATTATTGGAAATAAGAAGCAATTTGGGCAGCGTGTTTTCCAGCAACAAAACCTGTCACAAAGGCGCAGGTAATATTATAACCGCCAGTGTATCCATTAATATCTAAAAGTTCACCGGTCATGAATAAGCCTTGGGTTTGTTTACTTTCCATACTTTTAGGATTTATTTCTTTGAGAGAAACACCGCCACCTGTTACAAAAGATTTCTCAATTGGTAAAGTTTTGCTAACTGTGATTTGCCAATTTTTGAAAAGACTAGCGATTTTATCAATTTGCTGCTCAGATAGCGTCTTGGCAGAAAGACCAGGGTCAATTCCAGCTTTTTCAAGGATAAATAGAAGCATACGTTCTTGGGTCAATCCTGAGAAGGCATTTTTAATTGATTTATCTGTTTTAGAAAGGCTAGTCAGTTCATTTTTCAAAGAGCCCAACTTTTTTTCGGGGAATTGGTCTAAGCTGACTGTGACCATTTTTTCACCTTTAGCAAGGAGTTGGTTAATGAAACTTGAACAACGCAGAGCAGCTGGACCAGAAATTCCGAAATGTGTAAATAATAAGTCATGCTGATGAGAGATGATTGCTTTTCCCTTAGAATTGAGTACTGAGAGTTTGATTTCGCGTAGGGAAATGCCTTGAAGACTTTTGTCTAAAATGAATGGTTCGTCAGAAATCAGGGCAGATTCAGTGGCATAGAGTTGTGAAATACTATGCCCTGCTGAGCGTGCTAAACGATAGCCATCACCAGTTGAACCTGTGGAAGGATATGCGCGTCCGCCTGTTGAGAGGATAATTGTAGGGCTTAAAAAGCTCTCGCTATCCGTTTCAAGACCAATTACCGCTCCGTTTTCAATGAGAAGCTTATCCACTGCTTGGCTTGGAAAATAAGAAACATGGAGGCTCAAAATTTTATTGAAGAGGGCATCAACAATTGTTTTTGATTTGTCGGTTATAGGGAACATGCGCCCGTGGTCTTCTTCTTTTAATTTAACACCATTGCTTTCAAAAAATTCGATAATATCAAGGTTAGAAAATTGAGAAAAGGCTGAATGAAGAAAACGACCATTTCCAGGAACATTTGTTAATATTTCGTCAACAGAGCGGGCATTTGTCACATTACAGCGTCCGCCACCTGTCATTAATAATTTTTTTCCGACTTTTTTATTTTTATCAATAAGAGCAACTTTTGCTCCGTTTTGCGCGGCTGAGATGGCAGCCATCATTCCAGAAGGGCCTGCGCCAACAACGATAACGTCAAATGTTTTAGCTGATTTTGTCATGCTTTAATTTTAACATGATGTGAGCAGAAATAGGGGAAAGAGTATTGAAAAATAGTAAATTTAAATTCAGCGAGCGATAAGGATTTTAAATATTGATATTTGATATTGGAAATCGATATGAAATGCGGTAAAATAGCATTATGATTGAACTGACTGATGAAATTCTAGCAAAAGTAATTAAAAAACGTAAAAAAGCTTCTTACAAAGGAACTTATGGTCGCTTATTAGTGATTGGCGGTAATCGTCAATATGGTGGTGCGGCTATTTTGGCGACGACAAGTGCAGTTTATTCAGGTGCGGGCTTAGTTTCTGTGGCACTGGCTAAAGAAAATCATAGTGCTTTACAGGCAAGACTTCCAGAAGCAATGACTTTAGATTTTGATGATTTGATAAAGCTAAGAGAAGTAGCAAAAGCTGCTGACGTTATTGTTATTGGCCCAGGATTGGGCTTAGAAAGACTAGATTTACTGACAGAAATTTTGAATTTACTGACAGAAAATCAAAAGTTAGTCATTGATGGTTCGGCACTGACACTTTTTGCCAGAGAGCATTTAGACTTACCATTTCCTGAAAATACGGTGTTTACACCTCATGAAATGGAATTGGAACGACTTTCTGGTTTGAAAATTGGTCAACAAACCAAAGAAGAAGTTCAAGATTTTGTTAATCAACTCGGAGCGATTGTCGTTGCTAAATCTTCAGAAACACGAATTTTTGCGCCAAATCGGGAATCATTTATCTTGAAAATAGGAAGTCCAGCTCAGGCAACTGGGGGAATGGGGGACACTTTAGCCGGGATGGTTGGTGGCTTTTTAGCTCAGTTTCATGGAGAAGCAGAGGAAGTCGTTGCTGCTGCAACTTACTTGCATAGTTTAATTGCAAGTGTCTTAGCTCGGAAATCATATGTGGTCTTGCCAAGTCGATTGATTGAAGAAATTCCATTATTTATGAAAAAATATGAATGCTGATTAATTCTGTCAGTTCAATGCGACAAGGGGAGTATTGAAGTTGGGAATAAAAAAATTACTGACGAAAATTTCAGTCCTCCGTCAGCATGTTTTTCTTAGAATTTTTGTTATAATTAATCATCAAAATAAATGAAGATGAGGTCGAAAGATGAATGCAATTGAACTTGTGCAAGGCGCCATGAAAAAAGCAGAGAAAATTCGTCCAAAAGTAGGTGGTTTTCCATACTTGGCTGAATGTATGCGAGAAGCTGGAGTTTTAAAAAATGTTTGGACCCTTCCTGCCGGACAAAGCACGTTTTGGACAAGCGCTGGCGTAATTAGCGTGACCAATTCACCAATGGTGAGTGGTTTTCATGAGGTGCCAGTTTTTGACCAAGAAGCTTTGATTAAGGCCTTGCGGGCTGACCAAGCTGGACAAACGACTTTTCCGGAATTCTTGAGTGCCACTTGGGAAGCTGGTGTGATTTCTTATGAAGCTGATTTTTCAGAAAGAAAAGTCACTTATCTAGGAAGTCAAGGAGAAAGCTATGTTGAGGCCTATCCAGCAGTCGAAATTCATTAAAAAGTTACTGACAGAATGATTAAAATATTTGGTAAAATTATTTACTAAATTAATCATTCTGTCAGTAACTTTTCTGTTAATTTCTGATAAAAGTGCTATAATATTTGAATGAAAACTAAGAAAAATAAAGAAAAACTACTAAGGGTAGTTTCTGGGGAAAAGGGGAAATTATGCTAACGATTGGAAGGCGATATTTAAATTTTTGGCCTGTATTTTGGGCACTTTTTTTGTTAGTTATTCAAGTTGTGACTAATCTTTGGCTTCCAACGATTACAGCGGATATTATCAATAAAGGTATTGGTCAATCTGATATGAAATATATCTGGTTTATGGGTCTAATCATGCTTTTCGTTTCCCTGGCCAGTTGGCTTTCGGCAATTGGAAATGTTTATTTTGCTTCCAAACAATCTCAAGGATTGGGCTTAAAATTACGCCATGATTTATTTAAGAAAGTTTTATTCATGGACGAGCGCAACTTTCAGGAATTTGGTGATGCCACTTTAATTACACGTACAACAAATGATGTGACTCAATTGCAAAATGTCTTTCAAACGATGTTACGAATGATGCTCATGGCGCCAATGATGCTCATTGGTTCTATTTTCATGGCTTGGAAATTATCACATGATTTACTGCTGGTTTTTTTGATTGCCCTGCCTATTTTAACTTTGGCTGTCGTTATTAATATTGCTATTTCCATGCCACGGTTTCGGTCAATGCAAACAAAAGTTGATAAAATTAATCTGATTTTTCAACAAGGTTTGACTGGTGTTCGGGTGATTCGTGCTTTTAGACGAGACCAATATGAAATTGATAAATTTGATGAGGCTAACCGTGATTTGACACATACCAGTCAAGTGGTTTTGACGACGATTGCGATGTTAATGCCAATTATGACAGTTATTCTCAGTTTTACAAAAATTGGAATTGTTTGGTTTGGCGCTCATCTTATCAGTAAAAATATGATGGAAATGGGTTCATTAGTTGCCTTTTTGACCTATGCCACACAGATTTTGATGTCATTTATGCAATTATCAGCAGTTGCTGTTATGTTGCCAAGGGCTCAAGTCTCGGCTGTACGGGTTCGAGAAGTTTTGGACACTAAAGATAAAATTACTAATGAAAATTCGAGCATATCCGTAGAGGCGCTAAAGCGCCAACGGCTATCCTCTGACGGTAACGACAAGTTGTCTGAAAGTAATTCTGTCAGCAATGCTCTAGCTCTTAATCATGTATCTTTCAAATTTGATGAAGCAAAAAGACAAGCGCTAAGTGACTTGTCAGTAAATGTAGCAGCTGGTCAGACCTTAGCAATTATTGGGGGGACTGGTTCTGGTAAATCAACGATTTTGAATTTGATTGCCAGATTAATTGACCCGACAAATGGAAGTGTCACAATTGATGGTACTGATATTCGCCAAATTTCACAGTATGACTTGCATGAAAAAGTTTCTTTTACGCAACAAAAAGCTCAACTTTTTTCGGGAACTGTCCGCTCGAATCTTCAATTTGGGAAAAGTGATGCAACAGATGAAGAAATGTGGCAAGCTTTGGAAATTGCACAAGCTGCTGATTTCGTTCGTGAACAAGGTGGACTTGAGCTGGCGGTCGAACAAAATGGCGCAAATTTCTCTGGTGGTCAAAAACAAAGAATTTCGATTGCTAGAACCTTGATTAAAGAGGCAGAAATTTATCTATTTGACGATTCATTTTCGGCCTTGGACTTTGCTACTGACAGACAATTACGAACAGCTATTAATCATTCGGAAAAACATAAAAATAAAATCAAGGTGATTGTGGCTCAAAGAATCGCAACTGTCATGTCAGCTGACCAAATCTTAGTTTTAGAAAATGGAATTGCCGTAGGACTTGGTACTCATGAAAGTTTGGCAAAATCATGTCCGCAATATCAAGAAACAATGCAATCTCAACTCTCGGATGATGATTTGGTCAAGATGGGTGTTTCAATTGCACATTTGACCGCCAGAGGAGGTGATGACCAATGATGAGAGGAAATTATCTCAATCGAGGTGGCAAAGGGGCTGACCGTTTTCAAAAAGGTCGGCGAGCTCAAAATTTCTTTCCAACGATTATTCGACTTTTCAAATATATGCGCAGAGATTTATGGGGACTTCTTTTTTCAATTTTAATTGCTTCGCTGTCAGTCATTTTGTCGGTTCAGGCACCCAAAATTTTGGGAAATGCAACCACAGTGATATTTGATGGCGTAACACAAAGTCTAAAAAATCATACCGCAATTCAAATTGACATGGCTAAGGTCGAATCTATTTTGCTTTATGTCATGGTCATTTATCTGATTTCATTTATCTCTGGGATTTTGCAACAAAGCATTATGACACGCATTTCGCAACGAACAGTTTATACTTTACGTCGTGAATTTAAAAACAAAATGAAAAAATTGCCAGTTTCATATTATGATAGCCATAGTCATGGGGATATCATGAGTCGAATGATAAATGATATGGATAATATTTCAGGGACTTTAAATCAAACTTTGATTCAGCTTATCACAAGTCTCTTGCAATTTGTTGGAACTATTTATTTCATGTTGACCATTTCTTGGCAGTTGGCACTTGTTGCCTTTATCACAGTTCCTTTGGCAATGATTACGGTAAGGATTGTCGCACCTTTATCGCAAAAATTCTTTGCTGAACAACAAAAAAATCTGGGATTATTGAATGACCAAATTGAAGAAAATTATGCAGGGCATGCAGTCATTAAAACATTCAATCATGAAGCCTCAGCTGAAAAAGAATTCGCAAAAAGAAATGATAATTTTTATAAATCAGCTTGGAAAGCTCAATTTGTATCGACTTTGATTTATCCAACCATGCGATTTATCAATAATTTAGATTACTTAGCCATGGCCGTAATTGGTGGCCTTAAAGTTATTTCAGGGACGGTTAATCTCGGAGATGTTCAAGCCATGTTGCAATATACCAATCAATTTGCACAGCCAATCACAAATATCTCGAATATGCTCAATACCATTCAGGCTACAGTTGCGTCAGCCGAACGAATTTTTGAAGTATTAGATGAAAAAGAAATGACTGACGGAATTCCTGTCAGTGAAAAAGTTGCTGACGAAAGTTCAAAAAATGCTGTCAGTAATTTAGGGGCGATTGACAAGACTGATTTCATCAATTTTGACCAAGTCGCATTTTCTTATAATGAAAATCAATCCTTAATGACAGATGTTAATTTTTCCGTTGAAGTTGGGCAAATGATTGCCATTGTGGGTCCAACTGGAGCAGGTAAAACAACAATGATTAACTTGCTTGAACGATTTTACGATGTCACTTCGGGGAAAATTTTACTTGAAGGAAAAGACATTCGCGAAATTGACCGTGAACAATTACGTGGACGGATGGCAATGGTTTTACAAGAAACCTGGTTGTTCTCAGGGACAATTATGGATAATTTACAGTATGGTCGTCTTGAAGCAACACAAGAAGAAGTGATTCAAGCAGCTAAAATGGCACATGCTGATGAATTTATCACCACTTTACCTCAAGGTTATCAAACACTTTTGAATGAAGCCGCAAGCAATATTTCTCAGGGTCAAAGGCAGTTATTAACCATCGCCCGTGCCTTTTTAGCAAATCCAGAAATATTGATTTTGGATGAAGCCACATCCAGTGTAGATACAAGAACGGAGCGCCTGATTCAATCAGCGATGAATCGTTTATTAAAAGGACGGACAAGCTTTGTCGTTGCTCACCGTTTATCAACTATTCGTGATGCCAATCAGATTTTGGTTATGGAAAATGGAAATATTGTGGAAATGGGGAACCATGAAAGTCTCCTTAAAGAAAATGGATTATATGCCAGCCTTTATAATTCACAATTTGCAAAATAAGATATCAAAAAAATCAGTCTCTTTTTGATTGATTTTTTTGTTTATTAAGCGTCTATTTTGTTATAATGAGTTAAAAATAGGCGAGAAGGAGCGATAATGTTTAAAAAATCAGACAAGAAAATAAAAGAAAATGATCAAGAAAGCAATGCAGCTTTTGAGGAGTTTTTTAATCAAGTGCTCAAAAAAATGCCTGCTCGTTCCGCAAAAATAATCAGTTCTTCTTTAACTGTTTCAAAAGCGAAAGCAGAGCAGTTTTTAGCTAGCAATTCTCAGAAATTTGACCACCTCTTTGATGAATTTTTGGTTGGAGTCGACAGTCAAACGCGAAGGAAATGCCATGAAACCATTCATTTCGCTACCTTGACGGCGGCAATTGTTGGCTTTTCACCAATTCCCTTTTCAGATGCCGTCTTGCTTGTTCCGATTCAATTGACAATGATGATGCGACTTTATAAGATATTTGGGGCTTCTTGGTCAGAAGCATTGGCAAAAGGAATCACTAAGGAATTAGTTGTTGTTGGTTTAGGTCGAAGCCTTGTAGGAAATGTTTTAAAATTTGTTCCTGCGGTTGGAACAATTGCAGGTGGAGCAATTAATGCCACAGTGGCGACAACAATTACAGAAGCCTTAGGCTGGGTAACTGTCAAAATGCTTAATGATGGCGAAGATATTTTCAATAATGTCCTGACTTTTGAAGGTCAATTCAAAGGTTTGGTCAGTAAATTACAAAAAGCCAATAAGAAAAAATAGGCTGTCAGTAAAAAAAGACTTATCAGTTGATAAGTCTTTTTATTATTATTTAGAAAAACCATTTTCCAAAGTTTTAATGACAGCCAAAATTTGTTCATCGGAAACCAACTTGTCAGCTCCATTAATAATTGATTCATAAGCTGAATCATAAACTCTACCATAATCACCAGCAACCGTTGGAATATGCTTCACAATGCGGTCACCATTTTGATTGAAATAGGTAAGTTGCCCAAAATCAGCTGGACTGTCTTGCCCAAAACCTTCATCACCTGGGAACATGCCAACTTTTAAATCATTTTCTTGTTGGTCAACATCCATTTTGATGAAAGTTCCTTTCGTACCATAAACAAGCCATTTTGGATGTGGTAGAGCAGCGACTTCAGTAGCAGCAACAGTTGCTCGCAAGTTTGGATAAAGAAGATTGACAGAAAAATAGTCATCGACACTGTCATAATCTCTTGTTGCTCGAATATCATATTGAACTTCTTTGGGAGCGCCAAAAAGTGAAACCATTTGGTCCACTAAATGAACACCGTGACCATACCAAGCGCCATCAAAATTTCCACCTTGACTGGCATCATTAGGTCTAAAGTGGTCCATATTGACAGTGATATCTACCAAATCACCCAAATAACCTTGCTCAATCACTTTTTTGACGGTTAAAAAGTCGCTGTCAAAGCGTCGATTTTGGAAAGGCATGAAGAAAAGATTTTTTTCTTTGGCAAGAGCTACCAATTCTTTAGCTTGTTCCAAAGTTTCGACTAATGGTTTATCACAGAGTACATTTTTTCCAGCTGAAAGGAGTTCCTTAGCATAGTCATAGTGAGCAAAAGCTGGAGTTACAATGACTACTAAATCAATTGAATCATCGTTAATAATATCAGCGATGTCAGTGGAGAACAAAGTTCCATTTGCTTCTAATTCTGCTTGTTCAGGACGTTTTCCCAAAGTCCGGTTGACAATTCGTTTAATCACAATATTCTCACGTTCTTTCACGTAAGGAATATGATAGCGATTTGTTGATTTACCAAAACCAACATAGGCAATATTAAGCTTTTTTGTCATTCTTTTTATTCTCCATTTTGGCACGGAGGGCTTCAATTTTAGCTTGAGTGGCATTCTTTGTATTGATGCCTTTTCCGCCTACCGTTGAGTTTTTTTCGTGAAATTTTCCGACAGATTTCTGTCCTTTATTATCAAGTTGATATTTTCCCATAAGATAAATTAGGTTTCAGTAAGCAAAGTGCCTACTGAATTCAGTTCCTTTCTAAGTGGATTTGACTGATAAAAGTCAAAAAGTTACTGACAGAGCTGTCAGTAAAAATTTGACCGATTAAATTCCTTACTAAAGGAAATGAAGTTGCACTTGTAATTTAAAAATGCTGAACTTTTAGAGTAAACTTTAAATTACTTTACGTTCGTAAGGGTCAGTAGAAATTCCTTCAGAAAGAATTTTCTTAGACCATTCTTTAGCACCGAAAAGTGAGTGATTACGGTAATTTCCGCATTCTTTTTCAGCAACACCAGGGACATTATCCCAACCAAATTCGTCACTTGCAAGCTCTTCTAGAGAAGACTTAATTACTTTAGCAATTTCTTCTGAACGATGTTCACCCCACATAATCATGTGGAAACCAGTTTGACATCCAAAAGGCGAAAAGTCAATCATGCCATCAATTCTATCGCGAATTAAACTAGCCATGCTATGCTCAATAGTATGTAAAGCGGCCATTCCAATGGCATTCGCATTAGGTTGAACAAAACGAACGTCAAAATTAGTGATAACATCGCCTTTAGGCCCAGTTTCGCTACCGATTAAGCGGACATAAGGGGCAAGTACTTTTGTGTGGTCTAATTGAAAAGATTCTACTTCAGCCATAAGATATAGGATACAAAACTTAGCTGATAAAAGTCAGCCTTGTTAGTATCTCCTCCTTTATTTTAAATTCTAATTCTATTCTATCATTTTTTGAGCGAAATATTTTTTCATTTTAATTATAAAGTGGTAAAATGACTTTATAACGGTTTCAAAAGAAGCCTTATTGCTTAAAAAAGCAAGAAACATCATTGTCAAAAAGAGTGAGGAGGGGAAGTGAACATCAGAGAAGTTGAAAAGTCATCTTTCTCCGTCATTGGAAAAGAAGGCTTAGGTAAAGCACAAGAAGCTGACATTTGGATTCCACCACTCTGGCAAGAAGCAACCAACGCTTTTGAGGAAATTATTCATTTGATTAAGCAGCCACTCACAATTTGGGGGGCCATGTCCGATGAATCAGGGCAATTTAAACCATGGAATAATGGTGGACTCTATCTGGCAGGTGTTGAAGTTGAAAATTCAGCGGAAAAGCCTGAAAATTGGACTAAATGGACACTTCCAGGTTTTCGTTATTTCGTTGTTGAAACAACAACTTATGAAATGAACAAGACTTATTCAAACATGTGGAATTATTTAACTCAAAATGATTTAGAAATTGTTGGAGCAGTACAAGAACATCAATCAATTTCGGCAGAAAATCCTGAAGAGTTAGAACTATGGTTTCCAATTGAAAGAATATAAAAGTCCAAATAGTTTCATTGATGACGAGTTGTTGTATTTTAAAAATTACTAAGGAGAAAAAATCATGACATTAACAGACACTTACACACTAAACAATGGCATTAAAATTCCAAAAGTTGGCTTTGGAACTTGGCAATCTGCGAGCGGAGAAGAAGCTTATAATGCGGTAAAAGCAGCACTTGAAGCAGGATATCGTCATATTGATACAGCGGCAGTTTATAAAAATGAAGAATCAGTCGGTCAAGCAATTGCTGATTCAGGAATTCCCCGTGAGGAACTTTTCGTTACAACAAAACTTTGGGGTGTAGGAACAACAGAGGACGCTGCGAAAGCCTTGGATGAATCCTTGAAAAAATTGGGACTTGATTATGTTGATTTGTACCTCATTCATTGGCCAAATCCTAAAGCATTCCGCCCTGATTTTGAAACACGTAATCTTGCAGTTTGGAAAGCCATGGAAGCAGGCGTAAAAGCTGGTAAAATCCGTGCGATTGGTGTTTCAAACTTCCACCCACGTCACCTAAAACCATTGTTGAAATTTGCTGAAATTAAACCAGCAGTTAACCAAATTATGGTCAACCCAAGTGATCAACAAGAAGAAATTGTAAGTTTTAATGTTGACAACAATATCTTGACTGAGGCTTACAGCCCGCTTGGAACAGGTAAAATCTTTGAAGTTCCAGAACTTGCAGATTTGGCAAGTAAATACAACAAGAGTATTGCTCAAGTGGTATTGCGTTGGTCTCTTCACAAAGGATATTTACCACTTCCTAAATCAGTAACCCCTGCAAGAATTAAAGAAAATGCAGAAATCTTTGATTTTGATTTAAGTATTGAAGATATTGCTTTTATTGACAGCCTTCATGGAAAAGCTGGTTTGGCTAAAAACCCTGATGAAGTTGATTTCTAAAGAATAATTATGAACATATTTTACTGAAAGATTGTTTACATCTCTTAAAAGACAGCAGAGAATTTGGTCAGTAATTTAAAAAAGGTCTGTCAGTAAAATTTTGCTGACAGGCTTTTTAGATTTTTGCTATAATAAAAAAAATGATCAAATATCAAGGAGAAATGATGAAAAAAGCACTTGTTTTAGTTGATTTTCAAAATGATTTTATTGATGGAAGTTTGGGCACGAAAGAAGCACAAGCCATTGTCCCAAATGTTATTGAAAAACTCTCTCAATATTCTAAAGAAAATCGTCTAGCAACCCAAGACACCCATTTTGAAGATTATTTAACGACACAAGAAGGCAAAAATCTGCCAGTTATTCATTGTCAAAATGGTACTTTTGGTTGGGAAATTCGTAAAGAAGCTCAAGTTGGCTTTGCTAAAATTTTTGAAAAAACAACTTTTGGTTCCAGAACATTGGCAGAATTTATTCGAGATGAAAATTATGATGAAGTTGAACTTGTCGGAATTTGTACGGATATTTGTGTTGTTTCCAATGCCTTGTTAATCAAAGCCTATGCGCCAGAAGTAAAAATAAGTGTTGATGCTTCTTGCTGTGCTGGAGTTTCACCTGAAAAACATTTGGCAGCACTTGAAACAATGCGTTCTTGTCAAATAGAAATCACGAATGCCTAATTTTGGTAAAAAGTTACTGGCAGGTCTGTCAGTAATTTCAACTTGACAAAATCCTTATGATAATTGATAATGGAGTGAGAAATAAGAAAAATTTTGAAGGTGAGTGCGAGGTATAAATTTGGATTATCATCAATTATTTTCCCGCTTGAACGAAAAACTTTCAGAAGAAAATTTGCAACTTCACTTACATTGTGTTGGTGGTTTCGTGCTTGAATATTATGGAATGAAGGCAACAGAGGATATAGATGCCTTTTATGAAAGTACCGAAAAAGTTGAAAAAATCATTCAAGAAATTGGTGAAGAATTTCATGTCGGAACCTCTAATGAACCTTGGTTGAGTCAAGCAGTCGGTGAAGTCATGTCTCATTCAAAAACAGATGAAACAATTATTTTTGTGGAAAGTCATTTGACTGTTGGTCTGTCATCACTCGAATCTATTCTTATCGATAAAATACAGGCTGGCCGAACCAAAGATGTTCCAGACATCGCAAAAATAATGAAAAAATTAAAAATTGAAAGCCCAGATCCTCTCCTAGAACGATTTAAACATACAGATGGTTCAGCAGACCCAGCGGTCATTTTAGAGGCTTTTAGTTTAGCTTATGGCGAAGAAGCCTTAAAAAATTATTTACGAAAAAATCCAAAAATACTGAGGTTATTGCAATGACGTGGATTGAATATCTCCTGAATGCTGCTCAAAAGTCTAAATGGAATTTAGAACTTTGGGTCCGTTATTTAAATAAAGTGATTCAACGGGACAAAATTTTACTTTCAAAAACAGATATTGATTATTTAATGAGTTCTGAAGAATTAACTTCATTTCAACGCGTTTTTCTTGAACTCGCGCTTGAAAAAGAGACAACACCTTGGGAAATGACTGTTGGCATGTCTGAACCGACTCAATCGATTCATCTTCAGTCTGTTTTAAAAGAATTAAAAAAAGAATGAATTAACTTTCATTCTTTTTATGTTTTATAAATTACAATTTATTTAATACGAAGATATTGACCAATTAAAATGGTATCACTTGATAAATGATTCCAAGCCTTAATTGAAGCAATTGGGCTACCAGATTTTTGTGAAAGTCCCCAAAGTGTATCTCCTTTAACAACCTTATGGATAGAGGAAGCTGCAGAAGAGTTAGAAGTTGAGCTCGTAGAGGCTGAGCTTGAACCTGTTGAAGAACTTGAGGAACCAGCAGATTGTGAAACGATCAAGTTTTGTCCAATATAAATTGTATCAGAATTTAAATGATTCCAACTCTTGAGTTGAGCAATCGTCGTTTTATATTTGACAGAGAGTCCCCAAAGTGTATCACCAGATTTAACCTTAATCGTCGTCTGTGAAGCTGGTTTGGCAGGAGTGACCGAAGTAGTAGGCGTTGTAGTTGCGGCAGAATTTCCTGAAGAAGTTGAACTATTTGTATTAGACGAAGAACTTGAAGTTGTCAATACAAGCTTTTGCCCAATATAGATGACTGTACTTTTAAGATTGTTTGCGCTTTGGATTTGAGCAACACTAATTCCATATTTTTGCGAAATTCCCCAAAGTGTATCGCCAGATTTAACCGTATAAGTGGTTGAGCTTGTACTTGTATTTGAATTGTTATTGGTATTTGTAACTGTCGAACCACCGGTGTTAGAATTACCAGCAGAAGAAGCGCCGTCAAAACGAGTCAAATTATATTGAGAGATAATTCGATTCAGGGAAGCACCATAATTAGGGTCAGTTGCATATTTTCCTGTTAAAGCTGCGGTTGCATCTTGATAAGTTGCCGCGTTTGCTCGCCAAGCTTTAGCGTAATAAGGACCATTTCCAAAGTTTGTAGTTTTTAAAACATAAGCATTGTCTTGGAAACTTTGATTAAAGGAAGGATAAACCCTAAATGGCATATCTTTTGTGACCCATTTACCATTGAGATATTCTTGAGTTTTAAAAACAACGCTTTTTCCTTGATAAGTTCCTTGAATACCGAATAAATTATAATAGGGGGCACGAGAAAGTTGGCTTGAACCCCAGTTACTTTCCAAAATAGCTTGGGCAATCATAACTGAAGGATAAAGACCATTACTATCGGCAACTGGTTTTGCTGATGCAGCAATACTTTCAATAAAAGCTTCTGTCGAATTTGTTGCGGCTTGAACCACTGGGCTTGTTTGTTGGAGCAAAAGCTCATGAGTGGTCGTCAAAGTTCCCGCAATGAGAACAGCGCCAGCAAATTTGGTCGCTGGTTTATAAAAAGCCAGTGGTTTTTTAGCTTTCTTTTTTAAATGTCTATTTTTAACTTTAATACGAGAAACTGGCATAAATAATTCCTTTCCTGAAAATACAGAATAAAATAAGTACTACCCTATTTTACCACGGTTAATGGAAGAAAAAGATGACAATTATGTGGCGGTTTGTAAACGTTTTTTATTTAATGTTTTATATTGGCTAGAAAATGTGAGAATTTAGAGAAAAAGTCTGATTTAAGACGCATTAATTACGTTTTGAATACAAAGAGATTATATTTTGCTTTGCGAAATTGAGAAAAGGGAATGAAAACAAGCAACACAAGATATTGTGTGTGTTTACATAATTTAACCTATATATTGTGTCATTTCCGAGAATTTGATAAAATAGATGATGTAATTGAAGAGGATGGTTAATATGAAAAGTGAAGTAAAATATCAAGATGTAACACTAGAAGAAATTAATGTGATAAAGCGTGACGGACGCTCAGTGAAATTTAACAGTGAGAAAATTTTTGATGCTTTGACTAAAGCGGCTAAAAAAGTCGAACTGACAGATATGTCGGTTCTTTCAGAACTTACTGACAGAGTAGTCAGTGAAATCTTTACTCGTTTTTCTGAAAATGTCAAAATTTATGAAATTCAATCAATTGTTGAGCAAGAACTCCTTGAGTCTGGTGAAACTCAATTGGCTGAAGAATATATCTCTTATCGTGCTAACCGTGATTTGGCCCGTACCAAAGCAACGGATATCAATTTTACGATTGAAAAATTAATTAATCGCGACCAAACTGTCGTTAATGAAAATGCCAATAAAGATTCTAACGTTTTCAATACTCAACGTGATTTGACAGCTGGTGCGGTTTCCAAAGCAATTGGATTGAAACTTCTTCCGCCACATGTGGCAAACGCTCACCAAAAGGGTGATATTCATTATCATGACCTTGATTATAGTCCATTTACTACAATGGCTAACTGTTGTTTGATTGACTTTAAAAATATGTTTGAAAATGGTTTTAAACTTGGAAATGCACAAGTAGATTCGCCAAAATCAATTCAAACAGCAACTGCGCAAGCCAGTCAAATCATCGCTAATGTGGCTAGTTCACAATATGGTGGTTGTTCATTTGACCGTGCCGATGAAGTATTGGCGCCTTACGCGAAATTAAATTATAAAAAACATTTAAAAGATGCACAAAAATGGATTGATGGTGCTGAAAAACAAGAAGCTTATGCTCGTGAAAAAACAGCCAAAGATATCTATGATGCAATGCAATCTTTAGAATATGAAATTAATACTTTGTTTACTTCAAATGGTCAAACGCCTTTTGTAACGGTTGGTTTTGGTCTTGGAGACGATTGGTATGCGCGTGAAATTCAAAAAGCAATTTTGAAAGTACGGATTGGTGGCTTAGGTTCAGAACACCGTACTGCCATTTTCCCTAAATTAATTTTCACACTCAAACGTGGACTTAACCTCGAAGTAGGGACACCAAACTATGACATCAAAGAACTTGCGCTTGAATGTTCAACAAAACGGATGTACCCTGATATTTTGAGCTATGATAAAATTGTTGAATTAACAGGTTCATTTAAAGCTTCAATGGGTTGTCGTTCATTTTTACAAGGCTGGAAAGATGAAAATGGGAATGACGTGACTGCTGGACGTAATAATCTTGGAGTTGTTACAGTTAACCTTCCACGTATTGCTCTTGAAGCCGCTGGAAATAAAGAAAAATTCTGGGAAATCTTCAATGAAAGAATTGAAATTGCTCATGATGCGCTTGCCTTTCGTGTTGAACGTGCTAAAGAAGCACAACCTAAAAATGCACCTATTCTCTTTATGAATGGTGCATTGGGACGTCTTGATGCCGAAGGTTCAGTTGATGAATTGTACAATAAAGAACGTGCAACTGTAAGTTTAGGTTACATTGGACTTTATGAAGTGGCGACTACTTTTTATGGCCCAACTTGGGAAAATAATCCTGAAGCTAAAGCTTTTACAATTGAAATTGTGAAACGAATGCATGAAGATTGTGAAGATTGGTCTAAAGCCTCTGGTTATCATTATTCTGTTTACTCAACACCGTCAGAAAGTTTAACTGACCGTTTCTGCCGAATGGATAAAGAAAAATTCGGTTCAGTTGCAGATATTACTGACAAAGATTACTATACTAATTCTTTCCACTATGATGTGCGTAAAAATCCAACTCCATTTGAAAAATTAGAGTTTGAAAAAGACTATCCTGTTTATGCCAATGGTGGATTCATTCATTACTGTGAATATCCTGTTCTTCAACAAAATCCGAAAGCTCTTGAAGCAGTCTGGGACTTTGCCTACGATCGTATTGGATATCTTGGAACAAATGCACCAATTGACCACTGCTATGCTTGTGGCTTTGAAGGAGATTTTGCGGCAACGGAACGTGGATTTAAATGTCCACAATGTGGCAATGATGATCCTAAAACCTGTGACGTTGTCAAAAGAACTTGTGGATATCTTGGAAATCCGCAAGCACGTCCAATGGTTCATGGTCGTCACAAAGAAATTTCATCACGTGTAAAACATATGAATGGTTCTGTCGGAGCTTTGAACGATGGAAATTTGATTGATTCAGTCGAAGTTGACGAAGCGAAATCAAAATATTTTGCGGAGAAATAAGTATGAACAATCCAAAACCAGGAGAATGGAGAGCTGATGAACTCTCACAAAATTATATTGCAGATTATAAACCCTTCAATTTCGTTGATGGGGAAGGGGTGCGCTGCTCACTTTATGTGAGTGGCTGTATGTTTCATTGCGAGGGCTGCTATAATCAAGCCACTTGGTCATTTCGTTATGGAACGCCTTATACTAAAGAGCTTGAAGATAAAATTATGGCTGACCTTGCTCAGCCTTATGTCCAAGGTCTGACGCTTCTTGGTGGGGAACCTTTCTTGAATACGACATTTTTGATTCCTTTGCTCAAACGGATTCGTCGTGAGTTACCGGATAAAGATATTTGGTCATGGACAGGTTATACATGGGAAGAGATGCTACTTGAAACAGATGACAAATTAGAAATGCTTGATTTGTTAGATATTTTAGTTGACGGTCGTTTTGAATTATCAAAGAAAAACTTAATGCTCCAATTCCGTGGGTCATCAAATCAGCGGATTATCGATGTACCAAAATCTCGAAAACAAGGACAAGTTGTCATTTGGGAAAAACTCAATGATGGTGAAAAAACTTTTGAACAAATTCATAAAGAAAAATTAATTTAAAAGTTACTGATGGACATTTGAGTATATCCGTAAGCACTAAAGTGCCAACGGCTATCTTCTGACAGAAATTCTGTCACTAAAAATAAGCACTGACAAATGCGTCAGCGCTTATTTTTTAAATAATTTTGTAAAATCTGGTTCGTCGTCAGTAATTTTGAAATCTTTTAGCGCCGATTTGAGAGGGAGATGCTTCTTTTTTCCTTTTAAATAATTTTGACTTTCTTTGCTTTGGGCACTTTCGGCTAAAGGATTTTGCTTTTGCAGGACTCTATTTTCAATTTTTCTTTTGCTTTTCTTATTTTGGTCGGTGCTTTCAAAAGATTCATCTGGAAAAGTTTGAGAAAGTTGCTTGATAATGGTTTCTAAACCAAAATTACTACTAATCCAAAAAGGTGTATCGGTTGCTTTACAAGCTTCTTTAGCAAATTGAACTGAATGATGAGCCACATTTCGGTTTCTCATAATGACCAAATCAGCTTTGGCAACAAGTTGGTCAATCTCAAATCGATTAGGTTTTTTCTTATCAAAACCAAGAAAAGAAACGCCAACTTTTGCCAAGCCCTCTCTAAAATCATGCCAATATTTAACTTCACATAGAACAAGTAGTGTTTTCATGTCATTCCTTACTGATGGCTCTGTCTTTACTGACAGGAGCGAATTATAGTGATTATAACACAATTTTGCTTAATGATAAATGTATTTTTTTAAATATAAGTTTCAAAAATTTGACCTCATAAAAATAAAGTGGTAAATTAATAGTAGATGGGTATGGTGCACACCCGAAACCGTTTCAAGAAATAGCTTGAATCTAATGGCGCCTACAAAGCAAAGCCTTTTTTTGCCTTGTAGTCTGCCATTTTTTCTTTGACTTACAAGGCAATAAAGGCAAAGAAAAGGAGATTTATTATGACAGTCACAATCGAAAACATCCACGCAAGAGAAATTTTTGATTCTAGAGGAAATCCAACCGTTGAGGTAGATGTTAGATTAACAGATGGGACACTAGGACGCGCAGCAGTACCCTCAGGAGCATCAACTGGAGACCGTGAAGCAGTTGAATTAAGAGATGGTGGAGACCGTCTTCAAGGGAAAGGCGTTTCTAAAGCCGTCGCAAATGTCAATGGCGAAATTTATGAAGCCTTGAAAGGACAATCACCATTTAATCAAGCAAAATTAGATCATCTGATGATTGAACTTGACGGGACAAAAAATAAATCTCGTTTAGGGGCTAATGCAATTTTAGGGGTTTCAATGGCCATTTCTCGTGCGGCAGCGAATAGTGAAAAAATTCCACTCTATCGCTATCTTGGTGGAGTTGATTTGGAACTTCCACAACCATTTTTCAATGTCATTAATGGTGGAGTACATGCCGATTCAGGAATTGACGTTCAAGAATTTTTGATTACACCAGTCAAACGGGAAAGCTTTCGCGATGGTTTAGAAAAAATTGCAAATATCTACCATACTCTGAAGAAAATTTTAGCTGACAAAGGGCTAGAAACAGCCGTAGGTGATGAAGGTGGCTTTGCCCCTAAACTTGGTTCTACTGAAAATGCAATTGCTACACTTTATCAAGCAATTGAAAGTGCAGGATATGTTCCTGGTGAAGAAATTGCGATTGCCATTGACCCAGCTTCAAGCGAATTTTATGATGATAAAGAAAAAGTTTATCGTTTTGAAGGGCAAAAATTGACTTCTAAAGAACTATTGACTTACTATGAAAATTTAGTTGAAAAATATCCAGCACTTATTTCCATTGAAGATGGATTTTCTGAACATGACTGGGAGGGCTTTGCAGCTCAAACGAAAGCTCAAGGTCAAAAAATTCAATTAGTAGGTGATGATATTTTTGTGACAAATCCTGAAATTTTCAAAGAAGGAATTAAAAAAGGCGTAGCAAATGCTATTTTGATTAAACTTAATCAAATCGGAACAGTAACTGAAGCGATTGAAGCCATTAGTTTAGCGAGAAAAGCAGGCTATAAGACAATGATTTCTCACCGTTCAGGTGAAACAGTTGATAGCTACATTGCCGATTTTGCCGTAGCCATGCATGCTGGCCAAATAAAAACAGGTTCAATGGCTCGAAGTGAACGGGTTGAAAAATATAATCAGTTCTTGCGAATTGAAGAAGAATTAGGAAAAGATGTAGCTCTTGCTAAATTTCCAGGATAGATAAAAATAAAAAAACATTAATTTTTATAATTAATGTTTTTTTATTTTTAAGAATATGAATTTTATAAAGGAGAAGAGGGGATTCGAACCCCCGATACGCTTGTGACGTATACACACTTTCCAGGCGTGCTCCTTCGGCCACTCGGACACTTCTCCGGTTACTTTAATATTATAACAAAAACCCTTCTCGTTTAGCAACGACTTTTGAATGTTTTGTTTTGGCGATAAAGAATGTCATTTTTAGTAGAAATATAAAACTAAATGCTTAAAAGTGTCTAAAATTTGGTATAATAAGGGCTATGAATAAAATTCTCGAAGTAGAAAATTTAGTTTTTAAATATGAAAAAGAAAGCGATGTAAATCAGCTTAATGGGGTTTCCTTTTCGATTACAAAAGGGGAATGGGTTTCGATTATTGGCCAAAATGGTTCTGGTAAATCGACGACTGCTCGACTGATTGATGGTCTTTTTGAAGAATTTGAAGGAAAAGTCAAAATTGATGGAGAACTTTTGACTGCTGAAAATGTCTGGAATCTTCGTCGAAAGATTGGGATGGTTTTTCAAAATCCGGATAACCAATTTGTTGGGGCAACGGTTGAAGATGATGTCGCTTTTGGTATGGAAAATCAAGGAATTCCACGGGAAGAGATGATTAAACGGGTTGACGAAGCTTTGCTTGCTGTCAATATGCTTGATTTCAAAACCCGCGAACCCGCGAGACTTTCTGGTGGACAAAAGCAAAGGGTAGCTGTGGCTGGAATTATTGCTTTGCGACCTGAAATCATTATTCTTGATGAATCAACCTCAATGCTTGACCCGACCGGGCGTCAAGAAATTATGCGCGTGATTCATGAAATTAAAGAGAAATATCAACTGACCGTTTTATCTATTACTCATGACCTTGATGAAGCAGCAAGCTCTGACCGAATTTTAGTGATGAAAGCAGGAGAAATAATTAAGGAAGCGGCACCGTCTGAACTCTTTGCAACGAGCGAGGATATGGTTGAAATTGGACTAGATGTTCCCTTCTCTTCAAATTTAATGAAAGACCTGCGAAAAAATGGCTTTGATTTACCAGAAAAGTATCTGTCAGAAGACGAATTGGTAGAGCTTTTAGCTGATAAGTTGCGCTAAATTTACTGACAGAATTTCTGTCAGTTCAAGGCGATTAACGTGAGTGTGAAATTGGCGGATAAATGAAGTTTCTGTCAGTTCAAGGCGATTAATGAGAGTCCTTGAATCGGTGACTTAATAAAATTCTAGTATGCTAGAATTTCTGTCATTAAAATGGATATTATTGGATTTGAGAAAAAAGAAAAATGATTAAATTTGAAAAAGTAAATTATACTTATCAGCCCAACAGTCCCTTTGCCAGTCGTGCCCTTTTTGACATTGATTTAGAAGTCAAAAAAGGAAGTTACACGGCTTTGATTGGGCATACTGGTTCTGGTAAATCGACACTTTTGCAACATCTGAATGGATTGTTGCAGCCTACACAAGGGACGGTTAGAGTAGGTGATATTGTTGTCACTTCAACAAGTAAACAAAAAGAGATTAAACCTGTCCGCAAAAAAGTGGGTGTAGTCTTTCAATTTCCTGAAAGCCAACTTTTTGAAGAAACGGTTTTAAAAGATGTCGCTTTTGGACCACAAAACTTTGGAATTTCAAAAGAAGAAGCTGAGAAAATTGCTGCTGAGAAACTGGAAATGGTCGGTCTTTCAAAAGAATTTTGGGAAAAATCTCCTTTTGAACTTTCAGGAGGACAAATGCGTCGTGTGGCCATTGCTGGGATTCTCGCGATGGAACCAGAAGTTTTGGTACTTGATGAACCAACAGCAGGCCTTGACCCAAAAGCTAGAATTGAGATGATGAAACTTTTTGAGAGTATTCATCAGACGGGTCAAACCGTTGTTTTAGTCACTCATTTAATGGATGACGTGGCCGATTATGCTGACTATGTTTATCTTCTTGAAAAAGGACGTATTATTAGCTGTGGTACTCCGTCAGATGTTTTTCAAGAAGTTGATTTTTTGAAAGCACATGAATTGGGAGTGCCAAAAGCGACTCATTTTGCTGACCAACTTCAAAAAACAGGGGCCTATACTTTTGAAAAATTGCCAATCACACGAGCTGAACTTGTTAATTTACTAACAAGTCTGTCAGTAAAATCAGGAGGTGAAAACTGATGCAAAATATGCTGATGGGACGTTATATTCCAGGTGATAGTATCATTCACCGCATGGACCCGCGTTCAAAACTTTTGGTGATGATTGCTTTTGTTGTCATTATCTTTTTGGCTCATGATTGGTTAGGTTATCTTCTTTTAGTACTTTACACTTTAGCGGGTGTTTTATTATCCAAGATTTCAGTTTCCTATTTTTTAAAAGGCCTACGGCCAATGATTGGTTTAATTCTATTCACAGTTATTTTCCAAATGCTTTTTACTAATGGTCAACATGTCATTTTTAGTCTATGGTTTATCAAAATTTCAACTGAATCTTTGATTAATGCCGTCTATATTTTCTTTCGCTTTGTCTTGATTATTTTTATGTCAACAATTTTGACGCTGACCACGCCACCATTGACCTTGGCTGATGGAATCGAAAAAGGCTTAGGACCTTTGAAAAAAATCAAAGTCCCTGTTCACGAATTAGGTTTGATGTTATCTATTTCTTTACGCTTTATTCCAACATTAATGGATGACACAACAATGATTATGAATGCTCAAAAAGCCAGAGGAATGGATTTTGGCGAAGGAAATTTACTGAAAAAAATCAAATCAGTCATTCCAATTTTAATTCCATTATTTGTCAGTTCTTTCCGGCGTGCGGATGACTTAGCAGTCGCAATGGAAAGCAGAGGCTATCAAGGGGGAGATGGACGTACAAAATACCGTCAACTCAAATGGAAAATGCGAGATAGCTTGCTCGTTGTATCTATTATCATAATGACAATTTTACTTATTTTATGGTCAAAAGTTTCCTAAATAAATGCTCAAGAGGAGAAAAAATGATTACTTTAAACGTAAATAGCTTGGAAAATGCAGAAATTTTTTGGAAAGAATTAGGTTTGGAAGATGAAGTAGCACTCAATGAAACCTATGACCCAAATCCTGAAACTTTAGCAATTTCAGTAGAAACAATTGATGAAATTCATGATAAAATCATTGAACTTGGACTTCCTGTAAGTCCAATTACGCCAGCTGTTGATGGAAGATTCATGTTTTCTTTTATTGCTCCTGAGGACAATACCTTTATTGTTATTGGTGAATGGGTCGAAAGACCTTACACTGGAGAAAAGCGCACTGAATTTTTTGAAAATGTAAAAGGACTAATTCCACTTGCGCCAGAACGTCTGTCAGAGCTGACAGAAGGCCAATTTGTACTTTTTGGACGTGTCACTTGTCCTTGGACCAGAAGATTTGTTAAGGCTCTTCCTGACTATGCTGACAAAATGATTTATTACGTTGACACAGAAAATACAGACCTCAATCCAGAATTACAAGCGATTCGTAAAGCTCACGAAGTAGAAACCGTTCCAACATTTATGAAGAGAAGTGCTGACGGAACTTTTATCAAATTTGATAAAAAGAAAGAAAGTCTTTCTGAGTTTATAAAATAAATGCTGACAGTTCTGTCAGTAAAAAAACAGTTTCGGCTGTTTTTTCTTTAAGCAGAATTGAAAATTTTCCAAATATTTGATAATTTGCTATAATATAGAACAATAATATTGTAGGTAAAATGATTCTGTCAGTAAATTTTTACTGACAGAATCATAAAAAGGCCTATAAAGTGTCATCAATAACTGAATGGCCCTAGAATGGAGTAAAAATGGAAGCACAAAAACTATCAGCACAAGAAATAATTCAATTTATCGGGAACGCTGAGAAAAAAACACGTGTCAAGGTAACCTTATCAGGAATGCCTAGTTTTAAAGCAGCTGGTTTTCTTGCTGAAAATGGGCGTCCAAATTTTAAGACACTAGCCAATAAAGGAATCCAAGTTCTGGGAGATTTTCACACACATTACAGCTTAAAAATTATCATTGGAGATTGGCAAGCAGTACGTCCATTGCTTTCTGGCTTGACTGAGAATAAAGATTACACCCTAGAACTTGAAGGCCGAAATTCAGCTGTTCCTCTCCTTGATACCAGAGAAATCAATGCTCGAATTGAGCCAGGAGCAATTATTCGTGACCAAGTAACTATTGGCGATAGTGCGGTCATTATGATGGGGGCTATCATCAATATCGGAGCTGAAATTGGTGAAGGCACAATGATTGATATGGGGGCAATTTTGGGTGGCCGTGCGACGGTTGGTAAGAACTCTCATATTGGTGCTGGAGCTGTTTTGGCTGGTGTTATTGAGCCTGCAAGTGCTGAACCTGTTCGTGTTGGGGATAATGTCCTTGTGGGAGCCAATGCTGTTGTAATTGAAGGAGTACAAGTCGGTTCAGGTTCTGTTGTTGCAGCAGGGGCAATTGTTACCCAAGATGTTCCAGAAAACGTTGTTGTTGCGGGTGTTCCAGCTCGAATTATCAAAGAAATAGATGAAAAAACACAACAAAAAACGGCTTTAGAAGATGCCCTTAGAAATTTGTAAAATTAAAGAAATAGCTTATTTCTGAACTTTTGTTAATCTTAGCAAAAGTTTTTTTGTTAAAAAGAGCAATATATAGCCAAAAAAGAGTAAAATAAATAAAAAAGATTGAAATTAAGCCTAGTAATGAGGAAAAAATATGATAAATTTAATCGAAATCAGACGGCAGCTTCACCAAATTCCTGAAATTGGTCTTGAAGAATACGAAACTCAAAAGTATTTACTAGCCATTATTCAAGAACTGACTCAAAATAAACCATTTATACAAGTAAGAACATGGCAAACCGGTATTCTAGTTTATCTAGCAGGAAGTCAGGGTCAAAAAACAATTGGTTGGCGGACAGATATTGACGGTCTGCCTATTGAGGAATTAACTGATTTACCTTATGCTAGTAAAAATGGGCGAATGCATGCTTGTGGACACGATATTCACATGACCGTTGCTCTTGGTTTATTGGAAAAAATGAGTGAAAGCCAACCAAGAGATAATCTCCTCTTTCTCTTTCAACCTGCTGAAGAAAATGAAGCGGGCGGAAAATTAATGTATGATGCTGGAGCATTTGAAAACTGGCTTCCTAATGAATTTTATGGATTACATGTCAGACCAGATTTAAAAGTAGGAGATATTGCTACGAATCAGCATACGCTTTTTGCAGGAACTTGTGAAGTTGAATTATCCTTTATTGGAACAGGAGGACATGCTGCTTTTCCTCACACAGCAAATGACGCTTTGGTAGCAGCCGCTTATTTTATCACTCAGGTTCAGACGATTGTAAGCCGTAATGTGGACCCGTTAGCTTCAGCAGTGGTTACATTTGGAAAAATGGAGGCTGGGACAACGAATAATATTATCGCTGAACGTGCTTTTTTACATGGAACTATCCGGAGTCAGACCCAAGAAGTCAATGTATTGACTCAAAAACGTTTAAGAGAACTGGCAAATGGAATCGCGCAATCTTTTAACATGGAAATTGAGCTTAAACTTAAACAAGGCGGCTATCTTCCAGTTGAAAATCATCCTGAACTTGCTAAAGAACTGATGGATTTTTTCAAAAAAGAAACTAAGGCTAATCTTATTGACATCGCTCCAGCCATGACTGGTGAAGATTTTGGTTACCTTTTGAGCAAAATTCCTGGAGTCATGTTTTGGTTAGGAATTGATAGTGATGCTCCCCTTCATTCACAAAAAATGAATCCAGACGAGCACGTTCTCAATTTTGCTGTTGATACAATTAGCCAATTTTTACAATTTAAAGTTAATAGGTTATCAGAAGATGAAAAAACAATAAATTAATGGCTTTAATCTTAAGAATGGATATGTTAAGATAGGAGGATAGAGTTTTTTTAAATCATTCAGTAGTTAAATTGTTACAATTGAACTTTTTTGAAATGATAAAAGTTATTTAGGGAAGAATAATGAAACAAAGAAGATTAAAATCAAAAGGAGCAAAAAAAGCTTTTTGGAAGCTTACCTTGCTTATAGGTGCGTTATTAATAGTGGTAGCGGGAGTAGGAACCTATTATTATGATCAAGGAGTTCAAAAGCAAAAAATTGCTTATGAAAAACAAGTAGATGAGGCGAGAAATGCAAAAGACAAGGCCTATGATTCAAGAAAAGCAAACGATATTGAACAGGCTCATAAGTTAATTAATAAGCTTCATGTTAAAGATAAAACTTCTTTAGATAAATCAATGAGCCAATTGACAAACTATTTGTCAGAGATTGACAAAGTGAACCAGATTGTTGCAAAAGCCCATGAAAATATAAGTGAAGAAGGAATAAAAAGCTCTGAAGAGGCTTTAGAATTATTAAAGGCTCCATATGAGAAATCAGACAAAGAAGCATTGGCAAAACAAGTAAATGCTGACAAACAAATACTTATTGAACGTCAAAAAGAAGCGGAGCGTATTGCGAACGTTCAAAATCAATATGCAAATAAAAAATTGATTGCCTTGACCTTTGATGATGGACCAAACCCTAATACGACCCCTCAATTATTAAAAATTTTATCAGATGCACAAGTTCCAGCAACCTTTTTTGCTTTAGGAAAACAAGCCCAAGCCTGCCCCCAAATTATTAAAGAAGAAGCTGATAGAGGAAATGAAGTCGCTTCGCATACATGGGACCATAAAGACTTGGTAACACTCTCACCAGACCAACAAAAGCAAGAAATTGAGAGTGCAAATCAGTTAATTAATAAAATTACAGGTAAAAACGTAACACTCTTCCGTCCACCTTATGGAAGTTATAATAAATCTGTTTTAAGTCAAACAAATTTAAGTGCAGTTAATTGGACTGTTGACACTAATGACTGGCGTTATCGTACAAGTGCTCCAGTTGTTCAAAATGTTTCGACTTACGCTCATGATGGAGCAATCATTTTGATGCATGATATTCATCAATGGTCAGTAGATGCGGTGCCACAGATTATTAAAAATTTGAAAGCACAAGGTTATACCTTTGTAACGGTCAGCACTTTGCTAACAGTACAAGATGGGGGAGCTAAGGCTCAACAAGTTTATTTTGGTAGATAATAAAATAAGAAGAGGAGAAGTAATTCTACTCTTTTTATTCGTCTTTAACGAAGGTTTATTCTAAAAAATTCAAATCCAATGAGTTTATTCTTGACAACTTATGGGAAACTTGATATACTAATATAGTCGTTTGAGAGAAACGCAGGCGTGGCTCAACTGGATAGAGTACCTGACTACGAATCAGGCGGTTGTAGGTTCGAATCCTACCGCTTGCATAAACAGAATATGGCGAAAGTCATTTTTTTGTTTGAATGCTTAAAAAATTATATTAGCTATGTGAAGTAGCTCAGCTTGGTAGAGCTCAAAGTATGCTTTGAGGTTGTGGATAGGAATTTGCGAAGCAAATTTACTTTACAAGTACTCTTAAAAGTAGTGATACTGAACAAAGAAGTTTCAAAAATTTAATATTAGCTACGGGAAGTAGCTCAGCTTGGTAGAGTACTTGGTTTGGGACCAAGGTGTCGCAGGTTCGAATCCTGTCTTCCCGATTACCGACTAACCCTAACTCATCTTTCGTGGATGAGTTTTTTTGATGTCAAAATTAGATAATCTTCCATAATTCTTGAAAGTGTTATCAAGATATGATAAAATTCAAGTGATAATGTGAGTTTAGAAAATTACTAAAAGCGAGCATTAAATGAAAGGAGCCATCATGGCATATAAATCACATAAATTTGGTAAACGTAACGGTAAAAAACATTTCAACGCAGTAGGCGTAAGAACTGCACCAAAACCAGAAGCTAAAAAAGAAGAAAAATAATTAAATTTTATCTTTCTAATTTCTTAACTCATCTGTCAAAGATGAGTTTTTTTGATTCCAAAAATCGCTGATATACTATGTATATCAGGTCTTGACATTCTGTCAAGACCAGCACTAAGGAGCAATGATGGAAGAAAATAAGAAATTATTTAAAGGGGAAATTTTGCCGTTTTTAACAATCGCCTGTGCGATTATACTGACTTATCTACCTTATTTTAAGAATACATTTGGGATTGATACGAGTACGATGATAAAAAATCAGGGACAGATGTTAAACGGCTATTTGTCGCAAGGACGTTTTGGAATGGTTTGGATTTTTGAAATTTTCATTCACCACTATAATAATCAAATTGTTCCGTTCATTGTAATTCCACTTCTTGTTGGTTCTGGAATTTATCTTTATTTCATCTTAAAGAAGTATGATAAAAGGTCATCGGATTTTGCTGCCACTTTATTTGCCATCGCTTTTATTTGTAATCCAGTAGTTTATGCACAGCTTTACTTTAAAATGCAAGCGGTTCAGATGATAGTAGGTTTATTTTGTGTACTTTTGGGGGTAAATCTGAGTTTATCAAAGCTTAGGTATTTTTTGAAAATCATTGGTTCTAGTTTGTTATTTGCTTTTTCACTTTTGATTTATCAAGTTTTTATCTTCTTTATTTTTTCAATGATTTTATTTTGTTTTTACTTTTTTAAAGAAAAACGTCAGCGAATTGTGCAAGTCATGGCACCTAGTTGGTTTGTTGCAGGTCTTATATATTTTGTGAGTTATTTTATGGCTTCCTTGATGATTAATTATTCTTCTTATGGAAATGAAACTTATATGATGTGGAACAAATTAAATGAACTGAGCGGCTTTCAAAAACTGGGAGTTTCATTTATTGCATTATTTACCTTAGCTTATATGGTTTTATTGATAATTACGATAAGAAGATTTAGAGCGAAAAAAGAAATTGATCTTTTATCATTGATTCTTTTGATTGGGTCAATATTTACATTTAATATGGCTTTTGGTAATTTTCGACCTGCTCCTCGTGTTTATTTTGGAACATTTTCGACGGTCTTTTCTGGGTTATTATACTTGGGTATTAGAAAAGGAAATAGGCTAAAATATCTTTCTTTTGTGATTACTTTGTTTTCTATCTTTTTTACTTTCAGTCTTGCTCACAAGGCGAATTTGTCTTATGAAAATGACCAGATGTTGTCAGACAAAGTTGTAAAATATGCTCAAGAGCAGGGTATTTTAGAAAGTGAAACTAATCTTGTCTTTATTGGAAATTTGCAGAGAGGAAATCAGGGAGTAATTAATAAATTTCAAGCTATTTTCATTACAGGAGCTACGAGGGTGTCGTTCTTCCAATTTGACCCACCTTTGACCTCTTTAAGACCTTATGATTTTATGGAAATCAAACATTATCATTTTAAAATTCCTGACCAAAAATTGAGAGCAAATCTTAGTTTGAAATACGAAGATTTGCCAAATTATCCGAGTGAAAAATCAATCTTTTGGGATAAGGATGAAAATGCGCTTCTTGTGAAGCTTTCTGATTGAAGCTTTTCTTGACAAAATAAGGATTTTTGGTATAATAGAAAAGTTGAATATAGCAGTCAGCTAGAAAGCTCGTCAACATTTTGCTGTTATGTCAGGGAGTGTAAGCTATTATACTCCCTGTGTCAAGTAACTGAAGCTATAAGCGAAGGTAAAATGAACGAATTCGAGGCTGTCAATATTCTTCAAATAAAATATTTGGAGGACATAAATTATGTCACGTTACACTGGTCCATCATGGAAACAATCACGCCGTTACGGTATCTCACTTTCTGGTTCTGGTAAAGAAATCGCTCGTCGTAACTACGTACCTGGACAACACGGTCCAAACAACCGTTCAAAACTTTCTGAATACGGTCTTCAATTGGCTGAAAAACAAAAACTTCGTTTTTCATACGGTCTTTCTGAACGTCAATTCCGTAACTTGTACATTGCTGCAACTAAAGTTAAAGAAGGAACTGTTGGTTTCAACTTCATGACTTTGCTTGAACAACGTCTTGATAACGTTGTTTTCCGTCTTGGTCTTGCGACTACTCGTCGTCAAGCACGTCAATTCGTAAACCACGGACATATCCTTGTTGACGGAAATCGCGTTGATATCCCATCATTCCGCGTACAACCTGGTCAAGTGATCTCAGTTCGCGAAAAATCTATGAAAGTTCCTGCAATCCTTGAAGCTGTTGAAGCTACTAAAGGTCGCGCTAACTTCGTATCATTTGATGCTGATAAACTTGAAGGAACTCTTGTTCGTCTTCCTGAACGTGATGAAATCAACCCAGAAATCAATGAAGCATTGATCGTTGAATTCTACAACAAAATGATGTAATTTCTTATTTGTATTTTGAAATCGCTCCTGTTTGGGAGCGATTTTTTTGTGACTTTTTTGGTAAAATAGAGGTAGGACACTGTCCTTTAAAATTGATGACAAAAACTAGTTAAGGATTATTTCTAAGTGGAAAATGTTAAAAAAATTGCTGAATTATTGAATATTAAAAATTCACAAGTTGAAAAAGTATTAGAATTGACGGCAGAGGGGAACACAGTTCCGTTTATTGCTCGTTATCGTAAAGAAGCAACAGGTTCACTTGACGAAGTTGAAATCAAAAAAATTATTGATGAAGATAATTTACTGACAAAATTATCAGAACGTAAAACGGCTGTTTTGTCAAAAATTGAAGAGCTTGGTAAGTTGACTGATTCGCTAAAAGCACAAATTTTGGCTGCTGAAAAACTAACAGAAGTTGAAGATTTATATTTGCCTTACAAAGAAAAACGGCGCACAAAAGCAACGATTGCAAAGGAAAATGGTTTATTTCCTTTGGCTCAATTGATTGTAAAAAATTCAGCGAATCTTGAAGAAGAAGCTGAAAAATTTGTCAATGAGAATTTTACAAGTCCTCAAAAAGCTTTGGAAGGTGCCGTGGATATCTTGTCAGAAGCGATTTCTGAGGATGCACGGTTGCGTTCATGGCTGACTGGTGAAATCAAAAACAATAGTTTACTGACAAGTAGTTTGAAAAAAGATGCCGTTGATGAAAAGCAAGTTTTTCAAATGTATTATGAATTCTCAGAAAAAGTTTCAGAATTACCAAATTATCGTGTATTGGCTTTAAACCGTGGTGAAAAATTGGGGATTCTGTCAGTAAAATTTGAAAATAACGAAGACAAAATTTTACGTTATTTTGCCGCCCGTTTTGCTGCTCAAAATAATCCAATGATGCAAGTGGCGATTAAAGATGCTGTCAAGAAAAAATTGATTCCAGCTATGGAACGTAGTATTCGGACTGAATTGACAGAAAAAGCTGAAGCTTCTGCCATCGAAGTTTTTGGCGAAAATTTGAAAAATCTGTTGTTGGTGGCTCCACTTAAAGGCCGTGTAGTCATGGGATTTGACCCTGCTTACCGTACTGGAGCAAAACTTGCTATTGTTGATGAGACAGGTAAATTATTGATGACAACGGTCATTTATCCTGTGAAGCCAGCAAATGCAGGTCAAATTGCTCAAGCGAAAAAAGATTTAGCAAAATTCATTCGAGAATATGGTGTGAATATGATTGCGATTGGGAATGGAACTGCCAGTCGCGAATCTGAAAGTTTTGTTGCAGAAGTGCTCAAGGAAAATAATTTTTCTGATGTTTATTATGTGATTGTCAGTGAATCTGGAGCCTCTGTTTATTCAGCGAGCGAGTTGGCACGTGAAGAATTTCCGGAATTGACTGTTGAAAAACGTTCAGCAATTTCGATTGCACGCCGTTTGCAAGATCCATTGGCTGAACTTGTAAAAATTGAACCAAAAGCCATTGGTGTTGGTCAATATCAACATGATGTTTCTGAGAAAAAATTAACAGAAAATCTTGATTTTGTCGTGGAAACAGTAGTTAACCAAGTTGGTGTTAATGTCAATACAGCCAGTCCTAGTTTGCTTTCACACGTAGCTGGCCTTAATAAAAGTTTGGCACAGAATGTAGTAAAATATCGTGAAGAAAATGGCGCACTCAAAACAAGAGCGGAACTAAAAAAAGTCCCACGTTTGGGAGCTAAAGCATTTGAACAAGCGGCAGGTTTCTTAAGAATTCCAAAAGGTAAAAATTTCCTTGACAATACTGGTGTTCACCCAGAATCTTATAAAGTGACGGAACAACTTTTGGCGGAAATTGCTGCTGATAAACCTGTCAGTAACGAAGAATTGCTGACAAAACTTTCGTCAGTAAATATTCCTGAAATGGCTGAAAAACTTGGTCTTGGTCAGGAAACATTGACTGATATTATCAATGATTTACAAAAACCAGGCCGTGATTTGCGTGATAGTTTTGATGCCCCAATTTTAAGACAAGATGTCTTGTCAGCTGGAGATTTACAAATTGGTCAACAACTTGAAGGTGTGGTCCGTAACGTTGTCGATTTCGGTGCCTTTATTGATATCGGAATTAAAAATGATGGCTTGGCACACGTTTCTGATTTGAGTAAATCTTTTGTCAAAAATCCAAGTGATGTTGTCGCTGTAGGGCAAATCGTAACAGTTTGGGTTAAATCTCTCGATTTACAAAGAGGGAAAATTAATTTAACCTTAGTGAACCCACGAGAAAAATAATCTGTCAGTAAATTTTTTTGATTCTAGTTTCATTAAGCGAAGCTGTCAGTAAATATTTTTCAAATTTTAGTTTCGCTAGGTGAAGCTGTCAGTAAAATTTACTGACAGTCGTCTGTGCGAGTCTGTCAAAGGAGGAAAAGTGTTAACTAATCAAGAATTGACAGCAAAAGTAAAAGAAATATCACTCACATATTTTAAGCAATCATTTGACCACGAAGCAAAATGGAATCAACGCTTACGGACGACTGGTGGTCGTTTCTTTCCCAAAGATTTACATCTTGATTTTAATCCTAAAATGGCTGAACTTAAAGATTTTGAAGGAGTGATACTTCATGAATTAACTCATTATCATCTGTATCGGTCTAAAAGAGGTTATAAACATCGAGATGCTGATTTTAAAAGGCTTCTGTCACAAGTTGGTGGCTTACGATATGCTCCTTCAGTGATTGATAAGAAGATAAAATATTATTATAGCTGTCAAAATTGCGGCCAACTTTATCCTCGACAAAGAAAAATTGATACAAAAAAGTATCGCTGTGGAAAATGTCGAGGGAAATTAATCTTAAAAACAAGCGGAAATTAAAAATTCCGCTTGTTTTTTATTAAGAACTAAGAAGTTTATCCACATTTTCTTCACTTTTTCCCCAAAAACTGTGAATAAGTTAAGATAAATTGGGGATAATTACAAAAAAATGGCTTAATTGAGCCAAAAAAATCTTATCCACAAGATAAAATAAATGTGTAAAGATGATAATTGCTTTTTCTCACAAAAAAGCGTAGAATAGTAAAAATACATTTTTGAAGGACTTCGAGCTATTTAGCTCGAAATCTTTTATATCATGTAAAATAATATTGGATGAAAAAGAAAAGGGAGAAACTCGTGCTTAAATCAGAAATTATTGCTCAAATGCCAAAAGTTGAACTTCATTGCCATCTTGATGGTTCGCTTAGCTTGTCAGTCATTAAAGAACTCGCTAAAAATGCTGGAATTCATATGACAATGTCCGATGAGGAAATTTTAGAAAAGGCACAAGCCCCAGAAAATACAAAAAATTTACTAGAATATCTGCAACGTTTTGATTTCGTCTTACCACTTTTGCAAACTTATAAGAATTTAGAGTTAGCTGCTTATGATGTTGTCAGACAGGCAGCAAATGATAATATTAAATATATTGAAATCCGTTTTGCTCCAAGTCAACATCTCTTAGAAAATCTAACCCTTGAAGAAGCAGTAGAGGCTGTCATTGCTGGACTTTCTCGTGCAGAAAATGATTTTGATATAAGAGCAAATGCACTTGTTTGTGGATTAAAACAAGAACCAATTCAAAAATTACAAAAACTACTGCCACTTTTTGATAAGATTCCTGATGAACATCTTGTCGGATTTGATATGGCGGGTGATGAATTAAATTATCCACAGGAAAAATTTGTAGATTTGATTCATGATGTGAAAATTAAGGGTGTCAATGTGACGCTTCATGCTGGAGAATGTCCAGCCTGTGAGCAAAATATTTTAGATTCAATCGCAATGGGGGCAAGTCGCATTGGGCATGGAATTATGACTAAAAATCTGTCCGAAGCCGAACAAAAAATGATGATTGAAAAACAAATCCTTTTAGAAATGGCTCCGACTAGCAATTTTCAAACAAAAGCGGTGACAGAGCTTGCGCAATATCCTTTTAAAGAACTTTATGACAAAGGAATACACGTGACATTAAATACCGATAATCGAATGGTTTCGGCTACAAATTTAAGCAAAGAATATGAGAAAATCTCAGCTTGGTACCCAGATTTTTCTCTTTCTGATTTTGAAAAAATAAATCATTACGCAATTGATGGCGCCTTTATTGGTCAAGAAGAAAAAGAAGAACTTCATCAAAGATTTACCAAAGAATACAAAAAAATCTCTGAATAATCAGAGGTTTTTTAGATTAGATGAATTATTATTATTTAATTTCTATCTTAGAAATGATTTGAGCAGCTTGTTCATCAAATGAAGTTGGAATGGCAAGCGTTTGGCTACTGTCCAATAGTTTTTGAGATTCTTCTTTTACCCAAGCAGAATCTTTAAGATATCTTTCGTCTTGGTAATGATTTGGGTCTTTATAGAAATTGATTGACCCATTATGATTAGAGCTATAGGTAACAATAGTGGTTCCAGCCATTGTATTATCAGAACTAAAAGACAATGTTACTGTGTCCTGAGGAACAACTAAAGAACCGGAAAAAGGAAAGACTTGGTGATTAGCTCCATTTTTAGTAACACTGATAGAAACAGGTTGATAATCATATTTATAATAACTTAGAAGGGTTTCGGTTACGCGTGCATACTCAACCTGTTCAGCGCTATATCCAGATAAAGGTGAAGAACTTTTTTGTACTTTTTCAGAATTATTGGTATTTGCTTGACTGCTTGAAGGAGAAGTGTTCGTAGAATGAGTAGCAGAATTTTTACTATTGCTAGTTTTTGAACTTGAGGTAACTTTAGAACTAGAAGTATTTTCTTTTTTGGTCTGATTTTCAGAACTTTTAGAATTTGAACAGGCAGCTAAGGCAAATAAACTCAAAAATGTAGCTGACCAAAGGATTGTTTTTTTCATAAGATTTATTCTCCATTTTTATTACTTTATAATAATAGCATTAAATTTTTATAAAGTAAAATTTAGCTATGATGACTATAATCTTAGAATATATTTCTACTTGGGTATAATCTATTGTTGGAATGAGCTTTATTTAGGTATTTTTATTTTTAAGGTGTTGCTTTAGGACAATAAAAAAAACTGAATCATTATATATTCAGCCTTTTTTATTAATAAATATTATTCATCAGGTGTCATAATCATTGGAACAACAAGTGGTGAACGTTCAGTTTGTTTATAAAGGAATGGTGAGAGTGCTTCACGCATCGCACGAGCCACAGAAGCTTCATTTGCATTTTCTTCATGCATCGCTTCACGAATGGCATTGAAAAGGACACGTTGACCACTACGAATCAAATCACCAGACTCACGCATATAGATAAATCCACGCGAAAGCATGTCAGGGCCAGCAAGAACGGTTTTCTTTTCAAAGTCAACGGTTGCAACCGCAAGGACAATTCCGTCTTCTGAAAGTTCATGACGATCGTGAAGAACAGCATTTCCGACATCACCAATTCCTGAACCATCAACGTAAGTGTCAGAGGCTGGAAAATGGTCGGCATATCTTGCGCTGTCAGCAGTTAAGGCAAGGACGTCACCATTTTCTTGAATGAAACAATTTTCTTTAGGGACACCAGTATCTTGAGCAAGTCCCGCGTGAATTTTGAGCATTCGATATTCACCGTGAACAGGCATAAAGTATTTCGGTTTGATGAGACGTAACATGAGTTTTTGCTCTTGTTGCCCACCATGACCAGAGGTGTGAATGTTGTTCATTTTACCATAAATAACTTCAACGCCAGCTTCAGCAATTTTGTTAATCAATTGGTTAACACCGTGGGTATTCCCAGGAATAGCATTTGATGAGAAGACAACCGTATCGCCCATTTGTAAGGTAATATGACGGTGCATTCCGTTGGCAATTCTTGAAAGTGCAGCCATTGGCTCACCTTGCGAACCTGTACACATAATCAAAAGTTCATGTGAAGCGTATTGATTAACTTCATTTGGTTCAATGAAGGTTCCTTTAGGAGCTTTGATATAACCGAGTTCCAAACCATTCACGATTGCTTTTTCCATTGAACGACCGAAAACGACAATTTTGCGTCCAGTCTTAACTGCTCCGTCAACGGCTTGTTGCAAACGGAAAATATTTGAGGCAAATGAAGCGAAAATAATTCGACCTTCAATACGTTCAAAAATTTTCATGATGCTTGCACCAACGACTTTTTCAGAATGTGAAAAAGTTGGAATTTCAGCATTGGTTGAGTCAGAAAGAAGGAGTAAAACGCCTTCGCTTCCAAGTTCAGCCATTCGGTGAAGGTCAGCAGGTTCACCCACTGGTGTGAAGTCAAACTTGAAGTCACCAGTAGCCACAATTTTACCTTGAGGAGTATTCACAACAATCCCTAAAGGTTCTGGAATTGAGTGAGTCGTGCGGAAGAAGTCAAGACTTAAATGATTAAATTTAATGACTGAATCTGCATGAATTTCATAAAGTTTAGCATCACGTAAAAGCCCATGTTCTTCGAGTTTTCCACGAATGAGCGCAAGTGACAATGGTCCAGCATAAATTGGAATATTGGCCTGTTTCAAGAGGAATGGAATTCCTCCGATGTGGTCTTCGTGTCCGTGAGTGATGAAGAGACCTTTGATACGATCAATATTTTCAACGATGTAAGTATAATCAGGGATGACGTAGTCAACACCTAATAAATCATCTTCTGGGAATTTAATTCCGGCGTCAATAATGATAATTTCATCTTTATACTCAACGCCGTAAGTATTTTTACCGATTTCGCCCAGTCCGCCAATGGCGTAAACTGCGACTTCATCAGCTTTTATTTTAAGTTGCTTTGGCATGTTTCTCCTATTCTTTGGATTTTTTATTTTATTTTTTGACTGACAAGTTGGTCAGTTCGGTTTTTTAATGTAACATTTACTGACAGAATTTTAAAGGTACAAGAAAATCACTTTAGATTGCTGTCATTTTTGACAAAAATCTAAAGTGCTCTCCTTTATACTCCAGTCAGTCTTAGAAGCTTGTGATTTCAAATACGCCAGTTTCTTTTTCATATTCGACAGATTCATCAGAAAGTGAGTCAATAAACTCTACATGGTAGGCAGTATTTTTAGCAAGAAGTTCGCGTGCAAGGATAACTCCTTCTTCTTTAGTAGCAACATCAAGGTCGAGGTAAAGAGCCTCAGTAGTCTCACGACGTGGTGAGCGAGTATTATCTTTTTGGTAGAAAACTTTAAAAATCATTCTATAAATCACGAGCAAAAGCTCGTTCCTTTCTTAATAGTTCGTGTTTGCTGTTCTTTGCAATTATTATCATTTTAGCATATTTGCAAGGAAATGGAAAGTTGAGTTCATTAATTTTATAAATGAAGCGCTTCCTAAAAAATAATGGTGGAACTTGCAAGCCAAGCGTGGTAAAATATAAGGAAGTAGAACTGATGACAGAGAAGATAAAAATTATTTGTAGATAGGTCGCATTGGATAAGTGGCTGTCAGTAAAAGTCTATCAGTAATTAAAAAATAACATACTTTCAGAAATATTATAGGTAAAAAATGAAGATATTAGCATTTGATAGCTCATCAAAGGCTTTGTCAGTAGCTGTGGTTGCTGACGGAATATTACTTGGTGAAGTAACATTAAATTTGAAAAAAAATCACAGTACAACTTTGATGACAAGCATTGATTTTTTGATGGCTCAAGTTGGTCTTGAAGCCAAAGAACTTGACCGGATTGCAGTAGCACAAGGACCAGGTTCTTATACAGGTTTGCGACTTTCTGCGACAGTTGGAAAAACATTGGCTTTTAGCTTAAATAAAGAGCTTGTTGGTCTATCAAGTTTATTGGCAATTGCTAATCGTGTTCAAGACAAAAATGCTTACGTGCTTCCGATAATTGATGCAAGACGTGGAAATGCCTATGCAGCTCTTTATAAAAATGGGCAGCAAATAATTGCGGATCAACATTGCAATTTTAGTGAATTTTTGGCTGATTTATCAGAAAAAGTTTCTTCATTTGAACAAGTTATTTTCACAGGAGAAACTGATAATTTCGTTGAAGCAATTCAAAATGCTGGTTTCTCTGAAGAACAAATCATTTCTGACAGTTTAGAAAAGCTCCCGTCAGCCTATGAAGTTGCTAAGATTGCCGAAAAATTAACTCCTGAAAATGTGCACGCTTTTGTGCCAAATTACCTCAAAAAAGTTGAGGCCGAAGAGAAATGGTTGGAAAGTCATGAAAAAGCTGAAAACACTCCTGACGACTACGTTCAAAGGGTTTAGTGGAAAAAAATTTAATCCTCGTCGTTATTTAGAAATGGCTGACATTGAACTTGAACATGATCGAGAAGGCGTTCACTATCGATTGGCAGACAGAGTTGATATTGTTGCTTTGCTTGCGATTGAACGAGATGTTTACAATGGAGATATTCCATGGACCTTCTCTCATTTTGAACATGAAATTGTCAAAAATGATGAAGCCTTTTTCATTGTGGCCGAAATTTCTGGCAGTGTCATTGGTTTTATTGGAACTAGAATCAATCACCATGGGCAAGATGCACATATCACTAATCTCGCAGTATTTAAAGCCTTTCAAGGACAACAAATTGCTTCAACTTTGATTGAACAACTGATTGTATTGATGAGTGCACTCGGAAAAAATGAGATGACTTTGGAAGTCCGTCGTGACAATACTAAAGCACAAGGACTTTATCGTAGGCAAGGTTTTGTCACTGACAAATTATTGCCAGAGTACTATGAAGACGGTGCTGATGCCATTTGGATGATTAAGAAATTGAAAAAATGAAACTAAAACATCTCTCTTACTTTGAAGAAAAATTAGAAGATAAAAAATATTTTCCAACCATAGAAAACCTATCAGCTCAGATTTATGAACTTTTGTCACTTGCTTACGAAGAATCACCGTGGACACGAGCTTATATTTTAGCTGATATAATCAATGAAAATTCCGATTATTTCTTCCTAGAAGAAGAGGGGCAAATTGTTGGTCTTTTAGCAATTTCAACAATAATGGATGAATTAGAAATTACAAATATCGCTATTCATCCTGATTTTCAGGGGCAAGGACTAGCGAGTTTTTTACTGACAGAAGTGTCAACATTTAGTGGGACTTTATTTTTGGAAGTTCGGAAGTCCAATCTTGCCGCTCAAAAATGTTATGAAAAATTTGGTTTTAAGATTTATCATACAAGAAAAAATTATTATGACAAACCTCTTGAAGATGCTTTGTTAATGAGAAAAGAGCAATTTTAAAAATGAAAGATAATTATATATTAGCCTTTGAAACTTCATGTGATGAAACTTCAGTGGCAATTTTAAAGAATGGAAATGAATTATTATGTAATATCATTGCCAGTCAAATCAATAGTCATAAACGCTTTGGTGGAGTGGTGCCAGAAATTGCCAGCCGTCATCACGTCGAACAAATTACTGTTTGTATTGAAGCAGCCCTTGAAGAAGCAGAAATTTCGGCTGACCAACTGACGGCCGTTGCGGTGACCGAAGGTCCAGGCTTAAATGGCGCTTTGTTAGTTGGAATCATGGCAGCAAAAACTTTTGCATGGGCAAATCATCTTCCTTTGATTCCAGTTAATCACATGGCCGGTCATTTGATGGCTGCAAGTTTAGTGGATACCATTGAATATCCAGCTATGGCCCTTTTGGTTTCAGGTGGACATTCTGAACTTGTTTACGTAGAAAAAGAAGGAAGCTATAAAAAAGTTGGTGAAACTCGTGACGATGCTGCCGGTGAAGCTTATGATAAAGTTGGTCGAGTGATGGGCCTGACTTATCCGAGTGGAAAAGTCATTGATGAATTAGCACACAAAGGAGCTGATACTTACAATTTCCCACGAGCAATGATGAACACACATGAAGTAGAATTTAGCTTCTCAGGCTTAAAATCAGCCTTTATTAATCTCGTTCATAACGAAAATCAAAAAGGAAATGACGTGATTGCTGATGATTTAGAAAATTTAGCTGCTTCTTTTCAAGCTGCGGTCGTCGATGTCCTTATGGCCAAAACCAAATTAGCCATGGAAAAATATCCAGTAAAAACGCTAATAATTGGCGGTGGAGTATCAGCAAATCAAGGCTTACGCGAACGTTTGTCAGCAGAAATTACTGACGAAAAGTTAATTATTCCTCCTTTAAGACTCTGTGGTGACAATGCTGGAATGATTGCAGCAGCAGCATATATCGAATGGAAAAAAGGTTTAGAAAATGTTCAAGCAGGATTAGATTTAAATGCAAAACCTAGTCTCGTTTTTGAAGACATAGAAGAAGGAGAAGTTTAATGATGAAATTAATTGGAAAACTTCAAAATGGCATGACCTTTACTGAAGAATTTGACGGAGTCAACGATTTCCTAGCCCTTCAACAAAGCGATTATAATGCCATTGCTGATGAAATTGAAGTTGTTGAAGTAGAAATTGCTGACGAAGTCCTTGATTTTAAAGGAAATATGGGCCAGCTTTATTATGAACTCATGAAATAAATAAAAAGTTACTGAGAGAATTGTCAGAGCCTAGCTGTTGAAGCTTTACAGATAGGTTCGATTTTCATCAGTAACTTTTTTTATGTTTTGCTTCAAATTTACCACCATTTAGGCAGGAAGGCAACGATAGAATTTGTGACACTAGAGATTGTGTTTGTGACAGTTGTTGTTGCGAGCGATATAAGATTATTTGCAGTGTTAACGGTTGTTGCCACAGCGTTTGTTAAGGACGTAGTAATAGGTTGAATTGAAGAAACAATAGTATTTATTGTAGGAGTTACAATAGGGAGAATGTTTTCATTAGAATACTGTAGAGCAGTTGTAAGCAGGCTAACAACTGGAGCTATGATAGAATCTGGAGCGGTGACAATATCGTTGATAATTGGTCCCCATACTGGAGAAGCGGGTTCCATAAGTGAGCCGTCGATATTAAACTGATAGTCAGGTGTATGGCTGTAAAAAGGACCGCTATTACCTTCGTCATAGTAGACTGCGGCGTTTAAACCATTTCCTCCATAAGCTCCTAGTATGACATCATACATATTTCTAATATTAAAATAAAGATTAGGATGAGCTTGAACATAAGCGATATCAGCAGTTGACAAAATATTTGAAGGGTCTGGTCCAACAAAGGCAACAACTGGAATTCGTTCTTGCGCCCCAATTGCTAGTGCCAAATATCCCCCAAGAGAAATACCTGTTACTGCAAAACTAGACTTTGGATATTGTGAAATGATTGAGTCAGCAAATTGTTTAGCAGTTACAGCTTGACTAGGTAAGGTGGGTCCACCATTTAATGGTACAAAATACTGGCTTCCACCTACTACAGTTTCAATATCTGTAATCCAATCATTAATTTCATTAAAATAGGGATTAGTTGCTGCATAAGCAATAATAATGCTACTAGTATTTGTAAACCCGTTTATGATTGGAGAAACTGCCATTGCTTGCATGCCATTATCGGGATAGCCAGAAAGAGAGTTATTAGAATCTACGGCTAGTAATATTTGATAAGTTTGTCCGGTGCTTTGACCGTTCAGATGAACAGTAAGGATATCCCCGGTTTTGAGAGAATTAAATCCAGGGTTAGCAACTTGTGAATAGGCTTGACCAACAGAAAGAGCGTCGCCTGCAATGTTATAAAAATCAAGAGTTGTTGTATTAGCAAGAGTCGTTTGGTCAGTTGCAGAAATCCCCGAATTACTAGTTTGATTTAAAAGTGTTGTATCAGGATTAGTGATACTTATGTCATTGGCGATCGTATTACCAGAGCTTGAATCTCTAACAGATGAATCTGATGAAACTGCCAGACTTGATTGTGTAGCGGCTAGGCTAGAAATGCTGCTGTTGCTTGCAGAAGTGGTGGCTTCTAATGTGTCAACTGTAGTAGATGAACTAGATGAACTAGGTGAACTAGGTGAACTAGATAAACTTGATGAAGTCGAAAGAGCTATAGAAGAATCCAAAACCTGACTTGTCGGCATATCCGATGATTGAGAGGTTGATAAAGAACTTATTGAAGGGGTTGAGGTGCTATTTGAGGATTCAGATATTTGCGGAGTACTTGAAATTACTGAACTAACAGTAGATATTTCAGAAGTTTCACTATTGCATGAGCATGCACTTGCATCTAATGAATTAGGGGTTAGCGAATTAAGGGATGTTAGCGGTGAAGCAGTGGATTCATCAGCTTTTGCTAGCTGTGTTGTCACAGCGCCCAAAAGGAGAAAAGTAATTAAACTTGCAGAATAAAGCCAAACTTTCCCTTTTTTCCATGCTTTAAAATGAGTTATACTACTTTGCATAAATATCTCCTATCTTTCTTCTTCGGCTTGATTTTCTTGTTCTTGTGCCAGTAAAATCTTATCGTAACTTCTAGCAAAAGGAAAATAAATAAAGATAGTCATGACAAGCATTAGAGCTTGCCAAATTGCTGTTTTCCAGCCACCCACTAACAAACCTGAGATAATAGGAGGAGTGGTCCAAGGGACATAAACGCCATTAAAAGGCGGAATGATTTGAAAATAAATAGCAAAATAAGTTAGAAATCCTGAAAGCAATGGGGCAAGGAAAAATGGAATAGCAAGTATGGGGTTAAGAACAATTGGAAGTCCAAAGAGAACCGGTTCATTGATATTGAAAATTGCAGGTCCAAGTTCCATTCGCCCCAAAACTTTCATTTGTTGGGATTTTGCAAAAAAGAGTAGATAGACAACGAGACCAAAGGTTAATCCGGCACCTGTACTGATAATGAATTGGTCGCTGAAAGCTTGAGTAACAATATGTGCTCCATTTGCTAAAGAAAGTTTATGTTCGGCATAAAGTTTAGCGTTATCCAAACCATTGGCAGCTAATAAAGGAGCCATTATTCCAGTAATAATTATTGAAGAACCATGAACACCGAACCACCAGATAAATACAGGTAAAAATGCAAGAACGAACACTCCGACAGGTCCATCAGAAACGTGTTGCAATGGTGATTGAATGACTTTATAAACCCATTCAACAAAAGTAGTATTTAAGGCAATTGTGTAAATTCCTTCTAAATTACCAAAGAGTGTAACAATTGCAGCAGCTGGAATTAATGCAGTGAATGAACCAGCTACGTTTTCAGGAACTTGTTCAGGCATTTTAATTGTGATATTGTGTTTCATAAACCAACTGTAAAGCCAACCGACAATTAATCCGACGATAATGGCTAGCACCATTCCTTTACCAGATAACCAAGTGCGGTCAATGACATTATAAACATAGTAATTAGAGCTGGGTTTTCCAGTAGCAATAGAAGTTACATTGGTCATGATATCTGGCTGAAGAACAATATCACAGATAATGGCGATTAAACCAGCTGGTGCAGCCTTGTAACCTTCTGCTTCTACCCAAGAATAGGCAATTCCAAAGACCGCAAAGAGAGCCATGATTCCAAAAGAAGCATTATTGATAGCAAGAAAGAGTGGGCCTAGCTTAATTTTATTCATGAAGTCCTGTCCAGCTTGCCAGGGAAGTTGACCAAGGATTAGAAAAATCGATCCGACGATAACTGCAGGTAAAATATACATCATACCGTTTTTTACCGCTGTAACTGCCTTAGTATTCAAAAACTTCATCATCGGAGGCATAAGCGTCTCGTTAATAAATGTGTTCATAAAAAGTTCTCCTTTTTCGTTTAGAAAGCGCTTTAATTTTTGTTAATTTTAGTATAAAAAAACGTTTTTACCTTTTCAAGAGGCAAAAACGTTTTGAAACTAATTTTTTTGATTTTGGAACTGTCCCATAAATGGGACAGAGTGTTCCCTTATTTTATTAATTCTTTTAGCCTTTTATAAACGGCTTTAGCAAGTTTTTCTGAAATAAACATTGCTGGAATTTGACTGGTCATATCATCGGAAAAATTAACGTGCCATTCATTAATCTGATAGCTAATAAATATGTCAGATAAAAGAGCTGCTTCAGAACTGGGATTTGCCGTAATCACAGCAATTTTTGTATCCGCGTTTTTTCGCATACCAGCCAATGCTTCGAGAACTTCGCTAGTTTCTCCTGACACAGATAAGATAATAACAAGTGTATCGGCAACATTTTGAAGTTGCTTGGCAATTGGCCAAGAAGCATCTTGTAATGAGAAAACTCCAGGAACTCCCAGATTTGCAAGGTAACGAGTAGCCAAAGTAGCAGTTGCTCCTGAAGCTCCAACTCCAAAAAATAAGATATTTTCTGAATGTAAAATCATCTCAGTAAGAGCTTCTAATTTTTGGAGTAAATTGCTTGGATAAATGTCTATAGATAAAGAATTAAAAAAGTCACTTGATGGTTCATTATCTTTCTGTGTTTGTTTGACGAAATTTTTGAAATCATTAAAGGACTTATAGTTCATTTTATGAATAAGCCTCATAACAGAAGCTGTTCCAGCATAAGAACCCGCGGAAATTTGTCGAATACTGGAGGATGGAATCTCTTTTATATGGTCTTGTAGATAGTTGTAAATTGCTTTTTCTGTTGGTGTTAAACTGGTAAAATCCAATTTTCCAAAAATGCTCATATATGGCTCCTTAAGTAAGATATCTAATGTTTATGATTAGAATGAATAAAGTGGTACATTTTATAATATTTTCAATATAAATAGGTAAATACTAACTTTTATTTTTTCCTGCGGAATGATAGAATTAAGAAAAATTTTTATGGAGATAAAAATAAAATGTTGATACAAAATTGTTTTGGAGAATTTTTTGGTACTTTTTTGATGATTTTGCTTGGGAATGGGGTAGTTTGTGCTAATCTACTAAAGAAGACAAAATCAACAAATTCTGGTTGGTTAACAATTATTATAGGTTGGGGTTTGGCTGTGAGTTTTGCAATTTATGCTGTTCAGTTTTACTCACCAGCAATACTTAATCCAGCCATTGCTCTAGTTTTTGCAGTTCTTGGACATATTAGTTTTTTTCAAGCATTTTTGTATAGCATTTTTGAAATTTTAGGTGCAATGTTTGCATCAATTATATTATGGATTTATTTTTATCCTCATTGGCAAGAAACTAAGGAAGCAAGTGAAATTTTGTCATGTTTTTCTACAATTCCTAGCATTCGTAAATCGTGGTCAAATTTTATGAGTGAGTTTTTCTCCACCGCCTTGCTTGTTGGCATGATATTGACTTTTAGTTTTTATCATTTTAGCGCCTTAGTCAGCCCACTATTTACTGGTGGATTAATCATGGTTCTTGGTTTTTCAGTAGGGACAACAACAGGATTTGCCTTGAATCCTGCGCGTGATTTTGGCCCTAGATTAATTCATAGTTGGTTGCCAATTGCCAATAAAGGAAATTCAGACTGGTCTTATGCTTGGATTCCATTTTTAGGACCGCTTTTAGGTGCTTTAGTTGGTATGGGTGCTTATTGGACATTCACTACATTTATTTTGGGAAGTTGAAATAAAAAATTTGAAGACTTAAAAAGTTTATTGAATACAAAAAATACTGATAGGGTTATCCATCAGTATTTTTGCTATAAATTTTTTAAACTTTGAACAGTTTCTGTCTGTCATAATCATATTATTACTAGACCACAGATAATTCATGAATTGTCCGTCCTTCTTTATCGACCAATTGTAACCAGCTATTTGTTCCAGCGAAGTAAAGGAAATGTCCCACTTCATTGACTGATTTTAAGACAATATCCTCAGTAGTTGTGAATGTTTTATCATCCCAATTGGCTTTTTGTTCTTCTCTTAAAGTCTGTGTAAAACGATAGGCTAAACCTGGTGTACCATCAGATTTCATTCCACCGCTTTCGGCGATTTTTGCTCCGGCTTTTATCACGAGTTGATTGGATTTTTCCCAAATAATGGTCGCTTTACTGTCGGAACGATTAACAAAAAATTCAACTTCAGAAAGTCCTTTTTTCCAGCGATGTTGTGCTTTAGGAGAAAAAGCCTTTTTCTTTTCTAATTTAATGCCAAAAGCAGTTAAAGCAGTCAAAAACTCGTCAGCAGAAGTGGCACAAGCTTTTTCGATATTGCTTGGGATTTTAATTGGCTCGGCTTTATCACGTAAAATAATGCCAGCTTCCTCAGCCAAATTAACTAAATATTGCGTTAGATATTCCAACTCTAAATCATAGGCAGCCATATTTAAAATCACGACTTTATCAAATTCTAACTTAGGAATTAATTCTAAATCATTGGCAATCATTTTAATCTGCCCTTTTTTTAGTAAAAAGAAAAGCTCATCATTTTGCAAATCAAAACGTGCGTTATTCTGATCAAAAATACGTAAAAAGGCAGTTGATGGAAGACGAATTTCTAAACCAAGGTCAGACATGCTGACCGTAAAAGTTAAATTTTTCATAACTTTATTATAGCAGAAAGTTTGACAGCCTTATCAAACAATACATTATTAAACTAAAGTTTGATATATACAAACAATATAAGCTGTTTTTTTGTATTTTATAAAAAATAAATCTATAAAAAAACGAAATAATGTAATTTTATAAAATAAAGTTCGGTATTTACGTACAATGGTAACTGTTAACAGAATATTTACAAAAAGGTCATTGTCAGATAAATTAAAATGGGTTAGAATTATTTTGTGAAGCACACCGATTCATCAACCGATTGATAAAAATCTTAAGGAGATTCATTTTTATAATGAAAAAGACATCGAAGAAAGTCATTGGACTTACAGCAAGTGCACTAATTGCAGTATCATTACTTGCAGCTTGTGGAAATAGTAGCTCTGCATCAAAATCTGATAGCAAAACCATTTCAAATTTAAAGATTTCATTTATTCCATCCAAAAATCCGGATGATATTACCACAGCGACTAAACCAATCGCAAATATTTTGAAATCTGAATTGAAAAAACAAGGCTATACAGTAAAAAATATTGATACTAGTGTTGGTACAAATTATCAAGCGGTTGGTGAAGGGCTCGATGCTGGTTCAGTTGACGTCGGTTATGGAATGTCAGCGACAACTTATGCCATGTATCAAGATGGTTCAACTCCACTCTTGATGGCAACGCGTAAAGGACTTTCAAATGATGCCTCAGATTCTGCAAAATATTGGAATGAACATAAACCAACAACTAAAACCGATAAAGAAGTGACTTCTTACCGTTCGCTGATCATTGCTGGTAATTCTCCAATGGGCAAAAAGTTAGCTAAAGAAGCCAACGACGGAACTTTGACATGGAAAGATTTAAACGATGCAAAATGGGGGCTTGAATCAACTTCATCTGCGGCAGGCTATATGTATCCTTCGCAATGGTTAACTGAGAACTTTAAACATTCAATTCGTGATTTAAAAAATACAGTTACTATGGATTCTTATGATTCAGCAATGGCTCAACTTGCTTCAGGTCAAATTGATGTAATGCCAGAATATGCTGATGCACGAATGGATGACGCTACTAAGTGGACCACAACTTTCGGTGCAAAAGAAAGTATTTGGGATGATACAAATGTGATTGGTGTGACACCTGCCATTGCCAATGATGGAATCATGGTTTCAGAAAAATCAAAAATCATGACGGCCGACTTCAAAAAAGCACTCTCAGCAGCAATTAAAGATATGGCTAAAACTGATGAAGGAAAGAAAGTCATTGCCATTTATTCACATGATGGCTATGTTGATTCAACAAAAGCTGACTATAAAACAGCCATTAAAGTGGCAAATTCAATGAGTAAAGCCAACTAATGAACAAATAAATCATTTAATAAGGGTCTGGGTTACTCAATGAGTTCCAGACTCTTTTTGTGGAAATTGACTAATATTAATTAAAAAGCCTTCATTAGTGAAGAAGGATGGAGAAGTAATGATAAAATTTGAAAATGTGTCAAAAATTTATCCAAATGGCACAAAAGGTTTGACGGATGTTAATTTACAAATCAATCAAGGAGAATTCGTAGCTATTATTGGAACATCGGGAGCAGGAAAATCAACTCTGATTCGTTGTGTTAATGGTTTAAATGATATTACTTCAGGCTCGTTAATTGTGAATGATACAGAAGTGTCAAAACTTAAAGGAAAAGAGTTAAGAAAATTTCGGAGACATGTGGGAATGATTTTTCAATCCTATAATTTAGTTCCTAGAGTGACGGTTTTGAAAAATGTAATGTTTGCTCGTGTGCCAGATATGAGTTTATTTAAGGTCATTTTTGGTTTATTTTCAAAAGAAGATAAACTTGTTGCCTTAGATTCTCTGAATAAGGTAGGGATTTTAGATAAAGCTTATATCCGAGCAGATCAACTTTCAGGTGGACAACAGCAACGTGTATCACTCGCTCGCGCTCTTAGTCAAGAAAGTGAAATTTTACTCGCTGATGAACCTGTTTCAGCACTTGACCCAGTCACAGCTAAAGAAGTAATGGATGATTTTAAAAGAATTAATGAAGAATTCAATAAAACAATTTTACTGAATATTCACCATGTTGAACTTGCTTTAGAATACGCTTCGCGGATTATTGCTGTAAAAAAAGGGAAAATTGTTTATGATGGTCCTTCACAAGAGGTAACCAAAGAAATTTTGGATGAAGTTTATAGAAAAGAGGCCTAAATGTACGATAAAATTTTTAAGCCTAAAAAAATAAAACTTATTACAGGAGAAGTTGTCGAAGAGAAAGTCAGTCGAACTTGGTTGACTTGGTTAATTATCATCTTACTGATTGCTTTTTCTGTTATTCTTACAAATTTTGATTTTAGTGCGCTTAGCAGAAGTGGTCTCTTTTTTCAAAAATTAGCAAGTATGATTCCCCCAAATTGGGCTTACTTTCATAAAGTTCTTCCCCCACTATTAGATACGATTAAGATGAGCTTTTTTGCTTCCTTACTTGGAGCAATTTTGTCAGTTCCATTTGCGATATTAGCGGCAAATAACATCCTTAAAAATCGTTTTGTTAATGGCATCATTCGTTTGATTTTTATGCTAGCAAGAACTTTGCCAACTTTGGTTTTGGCTTTAATTGCAACCTATATTTTTGGTCTAGGAACTTTTGCTGGAGTTGTTGCAATTTTTGTATTTACCTTTTCTTTCATAGGAAAACAATTGTTTGAGGTGATTGAAACCGTTGATATGGGACCTTTTGAAGCGGCAGAAGCTTTAGGGGTCAGTCCTTTAAAAGCCTTTTTCATTGCTGTTTTTCCTCAAGTCCTACCTACTTATCTTTCAACTGCTCTTTATGCATTTGAGGGAAATGTCCGCTATGCTGCAATTTTGGGATATGTTGGGGCTGGAGGGATAGGAAATATCTTAAATGACCGAGTGAATTTTCGCGACTTTTCCTCTGTTGGTATGATTTTAATTTCTATTCTAGCTACAGTCATGATTATTGATTCAATCAGCGCATTAATTCGTAAGAAAATTGCCTAGGAATGAGAGGAAAAATGAATTCACAAATTATTGAAGAATATAATCATAGACCTAAAAACTGGTTTTATTATCTTTTGATATTTATTGTTTTATTAGCAGTTTCGATTTGGTCGACTTCAGTCGTCCATTATCATGGCGTTTCAGAACATGGAGCTTTAATCGCCAAAAATATTTTCACAGGGATTTTTCATCCAGATACCAGTTTGATGTTTAACCTAACTGAAACTGGCTTACCCTATCTCTTGCTACAAACTTTTGCGATTGGTTTGCTTGGGACTTTGGTTGGTGCAATTGTTGCCATTCCACTCTCTTTTCTTGCAGCGACTAATTTGGTTCCGAATTGGTTAGCTTATCTGATTCGTTTTGTCTTGATGGCGATTCGGACAATTCCTTCTTTTGTTTATGCCCTTTTATTTATTCCAGTCGTTGGTTTAGGTTCTTCAGCTGGTGTAATGGCGCTTGGTTTTGAGTCAATTGGGATGATTGCAAAACTATTTATTGAAGCTATTGAAGATTTGGATATGGGTGTTATTGAGGCTATGGACGCAGCTGGTGCAACAACATTTCAAAAAATTCGTTTTGGAGTTTTACCCCAATTATTACCAGATTTATATTCGATTTTACTTTACCGTTTAGATATGAATCTGCGTGATGCAGCTATTTTGGGATTAGTTGGTGCTGGTGGAATTGGTGCGCCATTGAGTTTTGCAATGTCTGGGTATAAATGGTCAGCCGTTGGTGCAATTTTGTTGGGACTTTTAGTTTTAATTATCCTTGTTGAACTCATTTCATCAAGAATTCGGAAAAAATTAGCAAAGGGATAAATAATATGAAAATAAGAATTCTAGAAACGAGTGATTTACATGGTTTTGTTCTCCCAACAAACTTCACCGAAAGAGAAATGAATTTGCCTTTTTCAATGGCCAAAGCCAAATCTAAAATAGATGAACTGACAGCAGTGGCTCAAGAGCAGGGTGAAATTATTGTAAAAATTGAAAATGGTGATTTATTGCAAGGTTCCCCCTTGGCTTATTATCTAGCTAAAAAATCAAGTCGCGGTATTAAAGACTTGGTCAATGTCACTAATTCTTTTGGTTATGATGTGGGATTGCTTGGTAATCATGAGTTTAATTATGGGATTGATTATTTAAAAAGTTATGTTAATCAGGTAAATTATCCTATTTTGGCTGCGAATGTATTGAATAATGAAGGTCAACCTGCTTTTGGCCCTGCTTATAAAATCATTGAAGAAGAGGGGGTGAAAATTGGAATTGTTGGTTTTTTGACACAATATATTCCACATTGGGAAAAACCGTCAATTATCAAAGATTTGACTTTCCAATCTATTCTGACAACTGCAAAAGATATTCTGCCCGATTTGCGCCAATCAGTTGACCTTTTGATTGTTGCATATCATGGAGGCTTTGAGCGAGATTTACAGACAGGTCTTCCGACAGAAAGTTTGACAGGGGAAAATGAGGCTTATCAGTTAGTTGAAGAGTATAAAGATTACATTGATGCTTTAGTGACTGGACACCAGCACCGTGAAATTGCTGACCATCTTTTTGGAGTTCCAGTTATTCAACCAGGCTATCGTGGTGCTTTTGTTGGCGAAATAGAACTTGAATTAGACAATCATAAAAAAGTTGTGGCTTCAAACGCTAGACTTCATAAAACGGAGAATTGCAAAGTCTCATCGGAGGTCAATCAGCTGATATCTGATGTTAGTACAGAAGCAGAGGATTGGTTAGACCAGCCAATGGGAGAAGTTCATGGAGAAATGATTATTCGTGATCCAATGACTGCTCGATTGATTGAACATCCTTATATTGAATTAATTAATAAAATACAAATGGAAGCGACAGGGACCGATATTTCTGGGACTGCACTTTTTAATAATGAAGCTAAGGGATTTGCAAAAGAAATTACGATGAGATCGATTCTGACAAATTATATTTATCCCAACACTTTAGCTGTTTTAAGAGTGACAGGTGCAGATTTAAAGGCTGCCTTAGAGCGGACAGCGGAACATCTTGAACTTGACGAAAGTGGCGAAATTGTTTTTAGTCCACGCTTTATTGAACCAAAACCTGAATATTATAATTATGATATGTATGAAGGAATTGAATATGCGATCGATTTGCAAAAAGAAATTGGTCAGCGAATTGTACGTTTAAATTTCAAGGGGCATCAGGTAAAGGATGACGAAATTTTAGAAATTGTCGTCAATCAATATCGCGCAGTTGGGGGTGGAAATTATCCAATGTTTTCTGCGGACAAGATTGTTAGAGAAATTACTGTTGATATGACCGAATTGATTGCTGATTATTTGAAGAAACATCCGATAATTGAGGCAAGTGTGAATCATAACTTCACAGTTCTAAAATAAATTTACTGACAGAAATTTTAGCAGAATAATAGGTGCTAAAAAAATCTGTCAGTAATTTTTTTATTAAGTTATACTTGAGAATGAGCTAAGTTTTTCTAAAGTTTTTACTGATATACTTTTATTTATCAAAAGGAGGAGCCTAGCATGAAACATACAGTAATAATTCCAAAAATCAATTATCAATTTGTGAAATCAGAAGATGACTCACTTTTACTTCCAAGTCCTTTAGAAAGTCAATATTTAACAGTAAAATATGAGCAATAAGAGCCAGATGAGTTGAGATTCTATGATAAAATGAAGTCATAAAGATTAACAAAGGAGCATTAATGACAATGAATATCACATCTCATGGTGAAAAAATAGCAACAATAAATCCGACAATAAGTGGTGATGCACCTGATTTTGAACTGACAGATTTAAAAGGAAATAAAATTAAATTATCAAAACTTGAAAAACCTGTTTTGATTAGTGTTTTTCCTGATATTAATACTAGAGTTTGTTCACTTCAAACCAAACATTTTAATCTTGAAGCAGCAAAACATTCTGAAATTGCCTTTTTGAGTATTTCAAATAATACAGCAGATGAGCAAAAAAATTGGTGTGCAGCCGAAGGTGTTGACATGACAATTCTTGCTGATGATGGAACTTTTGGAAAGGCTTATGGTCTTATTTTAAATGGTGGTCCTCTTGAAGGACGTCTTGCCAGAAGCGTCTTTGTTGTGAAAAATGGTCAAATTGTCTATAGTGAAGTTTTGTCAGAGCTTTCTGATGAACCAAATTATGAAAAAGCACTAGCAGCTACTAAATAGTTATAAATGACAAAATAGGGGATAATTGCAATTGATGCTTGTCTTCTATTTATAAGCTGTCAACAGGCAGCTTTTTTAGTAGTAAAAAGAATAGATGTAATTTTTCTTTGTACTCGAAATTTTCTATTCAATTTGATATAATTAGATTAATACTGAATATTTAGGAGAAAACATGGCTGTAAAACGTTTAATTGAAACTTTTGTTCCGGAAAATTATAAGATTTTCCTCGATATTGACCGTAAAACCAAGAAAATAAAAGGTCAAGTGGCAATTACTGGGGAAGCAAAAGATAGTGTTATTGCCTTTCATGCCAAAGGTTTACACTTTAATAAAGTTCGTGCTTTTAGTGTCGACACAAACTTCATTGAAAATGAAGAAGATGAAGAAATCGTTGTTAAAATTGGTGAAACAGGGCGCGTGACTGTTTCATTTGAATATGAAGCTGAATTGACTGACAACATGATGGGAATTTACCCTTCATACTATGAAGTCAATGGCGAAAAGAAAATGCTCATTGGTACACAATTTGAAAGCCATTTTGCTCGTCAAGCCTTTCCTTCTATTGATGAACCAGAAGCAAAAGCAACCTTCGATTTGTCAGTAAAATTTGATGAAGAAGAAGGCGACATCATTGTTTCAAACATGCCAGAACTCTTGAATATTAATGGAATTCACGTTTTTGAACGTACTGTCAAAATGAGTTCTTACCTTTTGGCTTTTGTATTCGGTGAACTTCAATTTAAAAAAGGCAAAACAAAATCTGGTGTTGAAGTAGGTGCTTTTGCAACAAAAGCTCATAGTGAAGCTGCGCTTGATTTCCCGCTTGATATTGCTATTCGTTCAATTGAATTTTATGAAGATTACTATAAAACGCCATATCCACTCCCACACAGTTGGCACATTGCCTTACCTGACTTTTCAGCAGGAGCAATGGAAAACTGGGGATGTATCACTTATCGTGAAGTCTGCATGCTTGTTGACCCTGAAAATGCAACCATTCAAAGCAAACAATATGTAGCAACCGTTATTGCACACGAATTGGCACATCAATGGTTCGGTGACCTTGTAACAATGCAATGGTGGGATGATTTGTGGCTCAATGAATCATTTGCCAACAACATGGAATATGTTTGTATGGATGCTTTGGAACCAAGTTGGAACGTTTGGGAATCATTCTCAATCTCAGAAGCCAATATGGCACTGAATCGTGATGCAACTGATGGAGTTCAATCTGTCCACGTTGAAGTGACTCACCCAGATGAAATTGGAACGCTCTTTGACCCAGCAATCGTCTATGCCAAAGGTTCACGTTTGATGGTTATGCTTCGTAAATGGCTTGGAGATGAAGATTTTGCTGCTGGTTTAGCTCTTTACTTCAAACGCCACCAATATGGAAATACAGTCGGAGATAATCTTTGGGATGCCTTGGCTGAAGTCTCTGGAAAAGATGTGGCATCTTTCATGCATTCATGGGTTAACCAACCAGGTTACCCTGTCGTTACTGCCGAAGTCATTGATGATACTTTAGTTTTGAGTCAAAAACAATTCTTCGTTGGTGAGGGTGCTGATAAAGGACGTTTGTGGAATGTTCCTTTGAATACAAATTGGTCAGGATTGCCAGACTTACTTTCTTCTGAAAAAGTTGAAATTCCTGGTTTTGCTGCTTTGAAAGCAAAAAATAATGGTAAAGCCCTCTTTTTGAATGATGCAAATATGGCTCATTACATTATTGATTACAAAGGACAATTGTTGACAGACCTCCTCTCAGAAGTTGAGACTTTGGAGAATGTGACTAAATTCCAAATCTTGCAAGATCGTAAATTATTGGCTAAAGCAGGTGTAATTTCTTATGCTGATGTCGTAAATATCTTGCCGGCATTTACTAATGAAGAATCTTACCTTGTCAATACTGGTTTGAGTCAACTCATTAGCGAATTGGAACTTTTTGTTGATGAAGATTCAGAAACTGAAAAAGCTTTCCAAAGTTTGGTAGGAAAACTTTTCGCTAAAAACTATGCTCGCTTAGGTTGGGATAAAGTTGCTGGTGAATCTGCTGGTGATGAGAGTCTTCGTGGAATTGTTTTGAGTAAGACTTTGTATGCTGAGAATGCAGATGCCAAAGCAAAAGCCAGTCAAATCTTTGCAGCACATAAAGAAAATCTAGCAGGTATTCCGGCTGATATTCGTCCAATTGTTTTAAATAATGAAATTAAGACGACAAATTCTGCTGAATTGGTTAAAACTTATCGTGAAACTTATGTTAAAACTAGCTTGCAAGAATTTAAACGTGAGCTTGAAGGGGCTGTCGCATTAATCAAGGATGAAAAAGTCATTGCTGAATTGCTTGAAAGCTTCAAAAATGCTGATATTGTTAAGCCACAAGATATTGCTTTCTCTTGGTTCTACCTGTTGCGCAATGATTTCTCACAAGATGCTGCTTGGGCTTGGGAAAAAGCAAACTGGGCATTCCTTGAAGAAAAATTGGGTGGAGATATGAGTTATGATAAATTTGTTATCTATCCAGGAAATACTTTTAAAACTGCTGATAAATTAGCAGAATATAAAGCTTTCTTTGAGCCAAAATTAGAAAATCAAGGTTTGAAACGTTCAATCGAAATGGCAATCAAGCAAATCACAGCACGTGTTGCTTTGATTGATAGCCAAAAGGCTGACGTTGATAAATCAATCAAAGAAATTTCTGAAAAATTATAATAAATAAAAAATCACCTTTTTGAGGTGATTTTTTATTCATTCTTGGTCTGACTTTGTTTTCGATAGCACAAGTAGAGCGATTATTAGAAAGATAAATCCCATGAGTGCTGGAGCGAAATGACCAAGGCTAATATAGATTTGTCCACCAATTAAAGGGCCTATCACGCGAGTAAGTGCTTGAAGTGCTTGACTTCCACCTTGAAGTTTACCTTGTTCGGAAGAAGTCGCTGATTTTGAAAGTTTACCGTTAAAGGCAGTTCCAAAAATACTATCTCCAAAAGCGAAGATAAACATTGCTAGAATGAAGAAGGGCCACATTTTAGAAAAAGCAGAAAGTGCGAAAAGAAGGTAAGCAATTATTTCGCAGACTAGTGCCAAACGGATGAGTTTATCTTCATTAGCTAATTTTAGAAGTCTTGGCATGATAAAGATTTGAGTCAAGATATCCATTAAACCCATGATGGATATGGCTAGACCAATTAATACAGGCGTCCAAGCAAAAGAATCTAATGAAAATTGACTAATAATTGCTTGGAGTGCACCATTTGGTAGCCAAAGTAAGATACCGGCAAAGAGCAGACGATTGAGATTTTTCATGCGTAAGAGCTGAAAAAGTTGAGTGAAAGGATTGAGTTGTTTAAGGGAAAAATTACGTGTGCGATGAGTTTCAGGCAAGCTCTCGTTCATTACGAATGCACCGTAAAGAAGATTGGCGATTGAGATTAGGGCGCCGAAGTAAAAGGGAACTGAATTGCCAAAATGAGCTAGAAGGCCTCCAACTGTTGGGCCAGAAATTGTTCCAACACCAACAGCGGCGGCTGTCCAACCAAAAACTTTAGTTCGATTTTCTTCATCAGTAATATCAGCAAAGTAAGCAAAAAGGGTCACGATATTTCCACCAGTTAAACCATCAATGATTCGTCCGAGAAAAAGCATCCAGAGACTACCAGCTAAGCCAAAGATAAGATAACCAAGAGCAGAGCCAGCTAAAGAAATCAGTAAGATAGGTTTACGACCAAAACGGTCTGATAAAGAACCGAGAGCAGGAGCGGCAAAGAAAGTACATAGTGCATAGATTGCCATTAAACTAGTGACAATGAGTGCTTGGTCATGAGCATTAGCAAAGGGTGCGACCATAAAAGGAACGACTGGTGAGATGATTGTAAAACCAAGTCCTGTCAGGAAAGTGGTGATAAGCCCAAAAGTGAGGGCGTGTTTATTAATTTTCATAGGTAAAACCTCCATAAGATATGAGCCCGACTGTGTTGAAGCGATGAAATTTGCCATTCGACTTGCTACTTTAGTAGCGTAGTGAGAATGGACAGCGCAGCACTCTAGTGCGTAGATAGAAAAATTGGTGGTTCTGCCCAACAGGCAGGTTCAAAATTTTGTCTTTTTCATAAACTTCTAGCGGTCTGAACTCAATTACAATAATTGATGATGATTTCTTAGGAAGTTTTTTGCGCAGCCTTGCGTCTGCTAAAGTGAAATCTATAGACTTGTGATTTCACTTTTCTACACGGTTTCCTCGGAAACAAAAATAGTATATCATAACATTGTTTCCGTGTCAACAAAAAACGAACAAAAAAACTGTCAGTAAAAATTAATTTACTGACAGAATTATTTTTCAATATTATTCCGGATAGCAGAATCAAGATGATTATTGTATTTATTGAGGAATTCTAAAATATTGCTGACAGACTCATCAGTTAATTCATCGAAGATAACTTGATCCTTTTCTGAAAATTTTTGGTGCAAACTTTCGTGACGGTCATTAATTTCTTGACCCTCTTTTGTTAAGCGAAAATAGATTTCCTTTTTATTTTGAGGAATTTGATAAGATTCAACGAGATTTTTTTTGAGCAGTTTTTTAGCGATTTTACTGGCAGCACCGCGTGTCATGTAGAGATGATGGGCTAATTTGGTCACATTTGGATAAGGGGTTTTAGCAATAAATTCAATCGTTTCAATTTCTGATAACGAAATATTTGAGAATTCAGCCTCCATTTGCGGCTTGTAATAGGCATCAATCTTATTAAATAAATCAGTTAAAGAAGTCATGATTTGTTCCTGATTTTGTTGAAGATTGGTCATAATCACTTTTCCTCTCTTTTTAAAGTTGTCTGTCTATAAATACAGCGCCAATAGTCATTGCGTCGCCAGATACTTGTAACCACAAAATTTTGTTCATTTTTCCAGTAATCATAAGTTAAAATAAATGTTTTCTTGCTGACTTGTGAACTACTATAGTGATTTATTGCTAATGGAATTACTGACAGACTTGTCAATGAATTTTTAGTGTCATTATTTTTACTGACAGAATTTTCGTCAGTAATTTTTGCAAAATCTTTCAATTTATCAGAAGCATTGATGATTTTTCCATCAGCAAGAATTTCTTGAAAAGTGCTGTCAGTTAATTTGTCCAAATTTTCCAGATTTAAAAACTGTTCTTCTTTTGCCAAAAGTTCAAGTGAGCGACTGGCGTAATGTTCCTCTTCAGGTAAGGCAGCAGGTTCAACGTGGACATCAACATCATAAACACCATAATTGTCAATTAACATTTTCTCAATGAACTCGGTCGCTTCATGACTCTCGAAAACACTTAAATCAGGAGACATTTCAACCACTACATCAAGGAAAATATTACTTCCATAAGAACGACCTCGGACAAGCTTAACCCCTTTTACCTTTGGAACTAAGCAAATTGCTTCGCGATATTCTTCGACAAGATTTTCATCAAAACCATCAGAGAGACTAAAAACAGATTCATGGAAAATATCATAAGCAGTCTTTAAAATGAAACCACAAATAACTACAGCCATCGCAGTATCAAGCCACTCCCAGCCGACGCTACTTGCTAAAATAGCAACCACAGTTCCAATAGAAGTCACCGCATCAGAGAGATTGTCCTTACTTGCTGCTGACAGCGCTTGTGAGTTCGTTTTTTTAGCCAATGCTCGATTATAAAGATAAACGCCCAGCATGACGAAAGCTGAGAATAAACCAACAAGAGCTCCCAGCGGGTCAATGGCTTCTTCTTTACCAGAAAGAAGTGTCATAACTGTTTCTCTTAAAACCTCAAAACCAACGAAAAACATGATAAAACTAGAAATTAAGCTAGCGATTGATTCAATTTTCCAGTGACCATAAACATGATCACTATCTGCTGGAATTCGAGCAAGTCGAAGACCAATCAAAATTGCAATATTTCCCATAATATCAGTCACATTATTAAAACCATTAGCTTGAAGAGCGCTAGAATGCACAATTGCTGCAAAAGCAATTTGTCCAATGGATAAAACAATATAAGCGATAATAGAAACCCAAACTCCTTTTTCAGCGAGTTTCAGATTGTTTGTACTTGAAGCTGCCATATGAATCCTCCCAAATTTACATCATTCCATTATAACAAAATTTTGAATGAAAGTTTGTATCTATTGCCAAAAAAGCTTTTATAACAAGGGCTCACAAAATATAAATAAAAAATAAGGGCTGACTAATTTATATAAAAATACCCACTTTCTACTATATTAATGTAGTAGAAATCAGTCAAAAATAAAATAATTATATAAAAAATTCAAGTACCTTGACTTACATAGTAATGTGAAGTATAATATACTTTGTTTAAAATGATAGAAAGGAAAAAGAATGGCAGAAATACCAAAGGAAATGTTACGCGCCCAAACCAATGTCATTTTGCTCAATGTCTTAAAACAAGGGGATAATTATGTTTATGGCATTATCAAGCAAGTCAAAGAAGCCTCAAATGGAGAAATGGAGCTTAATGAAGCCACGCTCTATACAATCTTTAAAAGACTTGAAAAGGATGGGATTATCAGTTCTTATTGGGGAGACGAAAGCCAAGGTGGCCGTCGTAAATACTACCGCTTGACAGAAATTGGTCATGAAAATATGCGACTTGCTTTTGAATCTTGGTCTAGAGTCGATGAAATTATTGAAAATTTAGAAGCAAATAAAAAAGATGAATCTAATAAATAATTTCCAATTAAAATTTAAGTTACAACATAAGGGATGAAGGTAAAAAATATTCGTCGCAAATTGTTGACTTAAACTTTGAAAAGCGTTACAATATTTTTGTTAGTTTATCTTTTTTGAAACTAACTATTGTAATGTTTAACAGCATTAACAATTAATGCTTGTTTACTAAAAAAAATAATGTTATAATTATTTTCTCAAAAAATTTATTGAAATTATTTTGAAGTAAAATGAAATTGAAAATTCAATTTAATGTAAACTTATTTACATTATTTAACTCTAGAAAGGAATTTTATGATTTTCAAATCAATCATGAAGCAAACAAACTGCTAAGAGCTTACAGAACCATATCTTACTATTGGAAAATAAAAAAAGTGCTCATAAAGAGCACTTGAAAATTTACTTATTTGGGCTTAGTATGGATAAAATTTCATCATCGTATTGTAGGCGCTAGAAGCATAGCCACCCATGCTAACGCTTTTAACAGCAGCTGATGCGGCTTTTCCCGTTTGGGTAATTGAAGCTAAAGTGCTAGCTAGGTTAGAACCACCAGTAAATGCAACATTGGCACCACCAGCGATATCTTGAAGTTCTTCGGTTGACAGTTCTTTGAATGAAGATAGAGGTTTATCGGTATTGATTGATTGAATTTTTTTACTCATAATTGAATTCTCCTTCTAATCGTTTGTAAGCTTACAAATAGATTGTACCACTTATAATTTGGTTGTACAGCCAAAAAGTTAGTGATTTTTATATTTATTTTCAGCATCCCAAAGAGTATCGATACTGATGCCGAAAAGTTGACTTGAATTGAATAAATCAGTCCCCTTAGGTATGGTTTTATTTGACTCCCAATTTCTAATAGTATGAGTATCCACATTAAGAAGTTCGGCAAGTTGTTCTTGTGTATAGTGATTTTCGAGTCTGTGATATTTGAACGAAGTTGAAAAGTGTCCACCAGTAATTTTAAAAAGTTCTGTTTCATCAAGTAATTTGAAGTTAGATAAACAAGAAAAGTGGTTAGCATCAATATAGGAATGACGAAACATTGAAAGAAGTTTATTCATGTTTTAAATTATATAATATTTTTATTATAATTTAAAATAGACTGAATATTAAAAAATAATTTATATAAAAAGAAAAGAGGATAATTGATGATTGGAAAAGCAATATGGCGTCATAAATGGTTAGCATTGTTTTCAATGTTTGCTACATTCATTTATGCCGGCGTTCAATTGTACCAACCGCAGATAATCAAAGATATCATGACGATTTTGGCTAATTCTACCTTAACTCGCCATCAAATGTCTGATAAAATCCAAAATGATGGAATTTTAATACTTGTTGTTTCAGGTATAGGAATAGTATTTGCTATTGTATCAACTCTAACGGCCGCTAAACTTGCTCAAGAAGTTGGTGCTGTGGTTCGTGAAGATACCTACAAAAAAATTAATACCTTCTCTTATGAAGATATCGAGAAATTTAATGCTGGAAACCTTGTTGTTCGGATGACAAATGACGTCACACAAGTTCAAAACTTGATGATGATGGTTTTCCAAATTTTAATGAGAGTGCCTGTCCTTCTAATCGGAGGAATTATCTTATCAATTACGACTATGCCTCGTCTTTGGTGGATTACTCTCCTTCTTTTAGTGCTTATTATTGTAGTTACTGTTGTGATAATGGGACGCATGGGCCCTCACTTTATGGCTTTCCAAAAATTGATGGACCGTATTAACGCCATTGCTAAACAAAACTTGCGTGGTTCACGTGTCGTTAAATCATTCGTTCAAGAAAAAAATCAAATCAAAGATTTTGATGAAACTTCTGATGAACTTTACGATCATAACTGGGCAGTAGGAAAACTCTTCTCGGCAATGATTCCTCTCTTTACAATTATTGCTCAAGGAGCGATATGGCTTGCCATCTACTTTGTATCAACCTATGTTACAAAGTCACAAAGTATTGCGACTGATAGTATCGGTGGGATTACAACATTTATAACTTATATGGGAATGATTATGTTTGCCATTATCATGGGTGGTATGATTTCAATGTTTGCTTCACGTGGTATGGTATCAATTGGACGTATTAATGAAGTGTTAAATACTGATCCAGCCATGAAATTTGATGAAAATGCTAAAGACGAAGTTCTTTCAGGTTCTGTCAAATTTGACCATGTGTCATTCTCTTATCCTAATGATGAAGAACCAACGCTTAAAGATATTAGCTTTGAAGTAGAACCTGGTCAAATGGTTGGGATTGTCGGAGCGACTGGTGCTGGTAAATCTACATTGGCACAATTGATTCCAAGACTCTTTGATCCAACAGAAGGTACCGTTTCAGTTGGTGGAAAAGATCTTAAAACAGTTAGTCGTGGAACATTGAAGAAAAATATTTCTATTGTTCTTCAAAAAGCCATTCTCTTCTCAGGAACAATTGCTGGAAATATTAAACAAGGGAAAGCCGATGCAACTGATGAAGAAATGACTCGTGCTGCACGCATTGCCCAAGCCGCAGAATTTATTACAACTAAAGATGGTCAATATGATTCTGAAGTTGAAGAACGCGGAAATAACTTCTCAGGTGGTCAAAAGCAAAGACTTTCAATCACACGTGGAGTTGTTAAAAATCCAAATGTCTTAATTTTAGATGACTCAACATCAGCCCTTGATGCTAAATCTGAAAAACTTGTTCAAGAAGCTTTGAATAAAGACCTTAAAGACACAACCACAATTATTATTGCTCAAAAGATTTCATCAGTGGTTCATGCAGATAATATTTTGGTTCTTGACCAAGGAAAACTTGTTGGTCAAGGAACTCACCAAGAATTAGTTGCTGAGAATAAAATTTACCAAGAAATCTACGACACACAGAAAGCACAGGAGGACTAAGACATGGAAAATACCAAATCAACAAGAAAAATGTCTGACACCACACGTGCCATCCGATTTTTTTACCTCTATCTGAAAAGATATAAACTCCAATTTGCTGTAATTATGATTTTCATCATTTTAGCAACTTGGTTACAGGTTGTTTCTCCATCACTTTTGGGGGACGCCATCACTAATTTGACTAAATATGTGACTGACTTCTTTACACATCAACATGCTGGTCAATCCCAAGATGCACTACAACAAATTGCTCAACAATTAAGCCAACAAATGCACCAAACAGTAGATTGGCACAATGTTCCTGAAGTTGTGAAATCTTTGCCACAAGCAGCACAAGACCAAATCACTGCTAATCTTCCTAAAGGAACAACTTTAGAAACACTTAAAACAGTGGCAACTTCACATGCAGCCAGCACTTCTACATTCATGAAAGGAATGTGGCAATTGCTTGCAGTCTATGTAGCAACAGGTGTATCAATGTTGATTTATACCTTGCTCTTTAGCCGTATCGTTGCTCATTCAACAAATCGTATGCGTAAAGGTTTGTTTGGTAAACTTGAACGTTTGACAATTTCGTATTTTGACCGTCATCAAGATGGTGATATCCTTGCTCGTTTCACATCTGACTTGGATAACATTCAAAATACTTTAAACCAAGCACTCGTTTCGGTTATTTCAAATGCTGCGGTCTTTGTGGGTGTCATTATCCAGATTTTCAATAAAGATGTGACATTTGCTTGGTTGACAGTTGCCGCTTCTCCAGTTGCTATTTTATCTGCTGTGATTATCATTCGTCAATCGAAAAAAGCAACAGACAAACAACAAGAAGAAGTTTCACAACTTAATGCCTATATGGATGAAAAAATCTCTGGGCAAAAAGCAATTATCGTTGAAGGTTTGCAAGAAGATTCTATTAATGGATTCTTGGAACATAACGAAAATGTTAAAAAACGTACCTTTGCTGCTCAAGCATGGTCTGGTATGATTTTCCCATTGATGAATGGTTTCCAACTTTTATCAATTGCCATTGTTATCTTTGGTGGAACGGCCTATGTTCTTAACGATGATAGCATGTCAATTGCCACAGGTTTAGGGCTTTTGGTTGCCTTTGTTCAATACGTTCAAAGTTACTACAACCCAATCATGCAAATTTCATCAAACTTTGGTCAACTTCAACTTGCCATCACAGGGGCAACTCGTTTGAATGTCATGTTTGATGAACCAGAAGAAGTTCGTCCTGAAAATGGTAAGAAATTTGATACGATTAAAGACGGAATTCAAATCGAAAATCTTGATTTTGAATATCTTCCAGGAAAACCAGTCCTCAAAAAAGTTAATATTGATGTTAAAAAAGGACAAATGGTTGCCCTCGTTGGTCCAACTGGTTCAGGTAAAACAACAGTTATGAACTTGATGAACCGTTTCTACGATGTTAATGGTGGAGCAATTAAATTTGATGGAACTGATATTCGTGAATTTGATTTAGATAGCTTGCGTTCAAATGTCGGAATTGTTTTGCAAGAGTCTGTTCTCTTTGATGGAACGATTGCTGATAATATCAAGTTTGGTAAACCAAATGCTACTCAAGAAGAAATTGAAACAGTGGCTAAGACAACTCACATTCATGATTTCATTGATAGCTTACCTGACAAGTACGAAACACATGTTTCAGATGATGAATCAGTCTTCTCAGTTGGTCAAAAACAACAAATTTCTATCGCACGTACCATTTTGACAAATCCAGAACTTTTGATTTTGGATGAAGCAACTTCAAATGTGGATACAGTAACTGAACAACAAATTCAATGGGCGATGGAAGCTGCTATTGCTGGTCGTACTTCATTCGTTATTGCTCACCGTTTGAAAACAATTCTTAATGCAGATAAGATTGTTGTTCTTAAAGATGGTGAAGTTATCGAAGAAGGAAATCACCATGAACTCGTTGCTCAAGGTGGCTTCTACTCTGAACTTTATCACAATCAATTTGTTTTTGAATAAGAGATTATTCAGTTAAGCAATAGAAAATAAAATCACAGTTAAAATTTTAGCTGTGATTTTTTATTTAGAAAAAAAGTCTATGAAAAACTACTATAAAATGTTAAAATAGAGAGCGGTTCTTAAAAATATAATTTTTTTAAGACAATAAAAATGTGAAAAGTGATTTTGAAATAATATGAAAAAAATAGTAATTAATGGTGGAAAGCGTATTTCAGGAACCATTCCAATTTCTGGCGCAAAAAATTCAGTAGTCGCTTTGATTCCAGCAACTATCTTAGCTAACGATGTTGTAACGCTTGAAGGAGTTCCAGATATTTCTGATGTCGCAAGTTTAGTCGAAATCATGGAAATCATGGGAGCAAAAATTGAACGAAATCTTGAAGAAGGACGACTTGTGATTGATACCCGCAGTGTTGTTTCTCGTCCCCTTCCTTATGGAAAAATCAACTCTTTACGTGCTTCTTATTATTTCAATGGGGCACTTTTGGGACGTTTTGGTCAGGCAACAGTAGGCTTGCCTGGTGGCTGTGATTTAGGCCCTCGTCCAACGGATTTACATGATAAAGCCTTTAAAGCTCTAGGGGCTAAGAAGATTCAAGAAGAAGAAGCTGAGCACTTAGAAGTGATTGGTGATTCGTTAGTTGGAACAACCATTTATATGGATGTTGTTTCTGTTGGGGCAACAATTAATACTATGCTTGCTGCTAGTCGTGCAAAAGGTTTAACTATCATTGAAAATGCTGCCCGTGAACCTGAGATTATTGATGTGGCGACACTTCTAAATAATATGGGCGCACAAGTTCGAGGAGCTGGGACTGACATTATCCGCATTACTGGAGTGGATGAAATGCACGGTGCTCAACATACGGTGATTCCTGACCGTATCGAAGCGGGAACTTATCTTGCCTTAGCAGCTGCTATGGGAGATGGTGTCATCATTGAAAATGTTATTTATGAACACTTGGAATCTTTCATTGCTAAACTTGAAGAAATGGGTGTAGGTTTGACCATTCGTGAAGATAGTATTGAAGTTCATAAATCAGAAAATCTAAAATCAGTCAATATTACTTCTGTTCCTTACCCAGGGTTTGCGACGGATTTGCAACAACCAATTACACCACTTTTATTGAAAACAAAAGGTCGTGGTTCAATTGTTGATACGATTTATCAAAAACGTGTCAATCATGTCCCTGAATTAGCTCGTATGGGTGCTAATATTTCTGTTTTAGACGATCGAATTATTTATGACGCTCCTAATGAATTAACTGGTAGTTGTGTTCAAGCAACTGACTTACGTGCTGGTGCGGCTTTGGTTACTGCTGGAATTATTGCCAGTGGAACTACAAAAATCTCTAATATTGAGTTTATCCTACGTGGTTATGACCACATCATTGAAAAATTGACTGCTGTTGGTGTAGATATTCAATTGATTGAAGAGTGACAAAAGTGATTTATTTTCGTATAGACTAATGAGAAAGGAAATAAGATGGCTGATAAATTAAAATTTGAAATCATTGAAGAATTGATTGTTCTCTCTGAAAATGCAAAAGGTTGGCGTAAAGAATTAAATCGTGTTTCTTGGAATGATGCCGAACCTAAATATGACATTCGTACTTGGTCACCTGACCATGAAAAAATGGGTAAAGGAATTACTTTATCTGAAGAAGAATTTGGTGTTCTCTTAAAAGAATTAGGAAATAAATAAAAGCCCTGAGATTTCAGGGCTTTTTTTAATGGGTAAAAGTTATCACAATAAGGATAAGATAAATAATCAAAGTAATAAAGAAGGTCAAGCGCCACCAGAGTTTTAAAAAGCGACGATAGGTAAATTGTTTATAATAAAGCAAATCAAGCAACAACAAAACAAGCGCTAAGCCAGAAATGATTAGCAGGTAGTATGGAATGATGCTGATACTTGTAACATTTTTAGAAAAAATTTGCATCCCTAAGATGAGAAATATTGTAAAAACATCTGGAATTTTTAGTTTGCGATTGGTTAAGTGACGAAGTCTAAAAAACTTGAAAATGAAAACCAATGCAATAAAGACAATAAGGGGATAAAGCGCCATAAGTACTTTTATAAACATAGACTAATTGTATCGGTTTTGCCTTAGTTTGTAAAGTATTTATTTGTGTGAGAAAGTGCACGAATAAGTGCTAAGCCAAAGATAGTGACAAGGACAGCTTTAATAATTTCAACAATGACAAATGGTGTGAATCCAAGCTTTAAGGCCAATGACCAGTCGACATTGGTAAAAAATTTGAGCCACAATGTTCCGATAACTAACATAAGCAGGTGTCCTACAATATTTATGATAAAAGCAGGGATGGTCTTATAATTAATTTGATGAAGGCCAAAAGAAATAAGGGTTCCCATTATTAAAAAGGCAATTAGAAAACCACCTGTTGGACCAAAAAGAACCGCAATTCCTGATGTCCCTCCAGTGAATACGGGAATTCCAATAAATCCTAACAGGAGATAGAGTAAGATAGCAAAAAAAGTTTCACGCGCTTTTAGTACTGTGGCAACAAGTCCTACGGCAAGTGTTTGTAAGGTGACGGGCACAATACCAATTGGGATAGACAGAGGAGATAGAACCGCAATAATTGCTGCACCAAGAGCAATTAGGGTTAAAGAATATAATTTTGTATTTTGCATTAAGAATCCTTTGTTTTATGTATAAAATAAAATATACTAAAAAAGAAGAATTTTTGCAAACTCTTGCTCTAATAAACAAAAAATTACTGACAGAAATTCTGTCAGTAATTTTATTCTCTAATTTCGACAAATTGAGCATGAACAAAGTCAGCAAGGACTTTAGGAGCGATTTTTATGCTACGCCCAACTTCGCCAGCTGAACAAACGATAAAGTCGTGCTCTAAGGCAATAGAATCAATGAAAATTGGGAATTTTTTATTTTGCCAAATCCCCACAGGATTATTTGCACCGTGAATATAACCTGTCGTTTTTTGCAAGTCTTTTTGAGGAATCATGCTTACTTTTTTATTGCCCGAAACTTTGGCCAATTTTTTTTCTGATAAATGCTCTGTCAGTGGAAGAATACCAATGACAGGACCAGTTTTATCGCCGATTAGTGCTAGGGTTTTATAAATATCACTGCGACTGATATCCACAGGGAGGCTATTACTTTCTAAAGCGTTAATTGCAAGTCCAGTATGCTCAATTTTTGCCTTATCAAGAATTTGTTCTACAAGTGTTTTCTTTAATTTTTGCTTTTTAGACATAGCTTTATTATAGAAGAATTTGTGCTGACTGACAAGATAAAATAATTTTACTGACAGATTTTATTAGTAATTGCTATAAATGAAAAGTTTAGGGAATTTTTTGACGAAAATGATCAAAATGACAAATGCAGCAATAGCAGTCAAAATTGCACTGATTCCATTGACGGCAAGAGAATAGGCAACGGCTCCCCAGCCTTTCCAAGCGTATTGGCTCCAGAAAATGATTCCGGCAATAAAATGGAAGAAGTATTTAAGAAGAACAGCAACAAAAGTTCCCAAAAGAACTGGTACAAGTTTTAGAGGGGCTGTTTTTTGGCGGAAAAGTCCAGCAATTCCAAGTGAAACAGGGGCGATGAGATATTCAAGAAAAGCTTGAGACAAGGTTAAAATATAAGCGTGTCCAGTAATCATTGACAGAATTCCCCAGATTAATCCACCGACAAGTCCAGCTGTTAGGCCGCGACGAAAACTGAGAATAAGAATTGGGATACAGGCGATTTCAACAATAATCCAGCCATAAACAGTATTTGGAATAAGGCTGATGATGAAGGCGAGTGCCGCCATGAAGGCAATTTCCGTTAACAAACGGACATTGAACTTAGAATTAGACATAAAAAAACTCCTTTTTGATGCGCACAAAAGGAGGGTTAGAAATTAGACATTTGTCTTAACACATTCCTACGCTGGCATTACCCAGATCAGGTCAGATGGTATTTCTCGCTACTGACAGTTTTGTCAATAGACCCATTGTGCAAATATTTATTTTTACTCATTAAGTTTAGCATATTTTAAGTTGAAAAGCATTTTTTTAAGATTGTTAATCTATTTTATAAATTAAACTTAAAAAATATTTAAGGCAACATAAAAAATCAATAATTCAAAAAAAACGAAAGTCTGTTAGAATAAGTCTATACACAAATTCGGACAAAATAAAAGCGGTCGAGTAAGTAATTGTGAAGGTCAGCACAGAGAGCTTGTAGTGGTGAGAGCAAGCCTGAGCGAAGCAATGAAAATGGCTTGATAAGCGTAGCAAGAGTGAGGTTTAACTAAGCTCTTGACGGAATGGTTCTCGTTATTGAACTTGAAAGTTGCCTTTGGAATCTGAAAATTTTCAGTGAACTAAAAAGTGCTTAAATCAAGAATGGTACCACGATATAGCTCGTTTCTTTATATGAAATGAGCTATTTTTATTTAGCATGAGCGCTTTATCTTGAAGAATTTGTTTAGTATTAGAAAAATTAACAGGTGCACGGTTAATTTTTCTAATAGATGTAAAAAGTTTATCAAAAGGGGAATAATTGATTTTAAAAAATAAATCAATTAGAAAAAAGGGAGAAGAAATGAATCCAAGAAACAGAAATATTTTAATTGTCGTTATTGTTGTTGTAATTGTTGCTATCGCTGCATTTTTCGGTTTTAATCATAAATCTGGTGGAAGTAAAACGGCAAATAAAACTGTGAATATTGGAATAATGACAGGAACAAAAGAAGATGATGCCATTTGGTCAACTGTTTCTAAAACAGCTAAAGATAAATATGGAATTACTTTAAAATTCACTCATTTTACAGATTATACACAACCAAATACAGCTTTGAAAAACGGCGATATTGATTTGAATGCCTTCCAACATTATGCTTTCTTGAATGCTTGGAATAAAGCTAATGACGGTGATTTGAAAGCAATTGGTAATACAACAATTTCACCAATTCGCCTTTATTCTAAAAAAATTACTTCATTGAGCCAAATTAAATCAGGAGATACAATTGCAGTACCTAATGACGCTTCAAATGAAAGTCGTGCACTTTATGTCTTGAAGAATGCTGGTTTGATTGGCCTTTCTGTATCAGGTGATACACTTGCGACAGTCAAAGATATTAATTCAAATCCAAAAAATTTGGTCATTAAAGAATTAGATGCGGCACAAACACCGCGTGCGCTTGATTCAATTACAGCGGCAGTAATTAATGACGATTTTGCAACAACAGCAAAATTAACGGTTGAAGAGTCTATTTATACTGAACCTGTAAACAAAGATAGCGAGCAGTGGATTAATATTATCGTTGCAAATAAAAAAGATGCTAATAACAAAATTTATAAAGAAGTTGTGAAAGCCTACCAAACTGAAGCAACGAAAAAAGCAATTGAGAAAGCTTATCCTGATAAGAGAAAAATTGCTGCTTGGGGATTGAAACTCGACTAAGTAATTTCGTTAAAAAGTAACGGTTAGGTGAAAACTTTGGAAATTTCTACTTTAGAAATTTCTGCCTTAGGGCTAATAAATTTTACTGACAGAAGACTCAAACTGATTACGAACGGTTTGGTCAGTAGAAATTGGAGAAGATTATGAATCCTAGAAATCGTAATATAATTATTGGAATAATTGTTGTTGTTATTGTAGCTATTGCTGCATTTATCGGCTTTGGTCAAAAATCTCAAGCAAATAAAACAGTAAATAAAACAGTGAAAATTGGGATAATGACAGGAACAAAAGAAGATGACAGCATTTGGCAAACGGTATCTAAAACTGCTAAAGATAAATATGGAATTACTTTGAAATTCACACACTTTACGGATTATACTCAGCCAAATACAGCATTGAAAAATGGCGATATTGACTTAAATGCCTTTCAACATTATGCTTTTTTAAAAGCATGGAATAAAGCAAATAATGGCAATTTAGTGGCGATTGGGGATACAGTGATTTCGCCAATCAGTGTTTACTCAAAACAACTCAAAAATATTTCAGATATCAAAGAGGGTGGAACCATTGCGGTACCAAATGATGCTTCTAACGAAAGTCGTGCCCTTTATGTCTTGAAGTCTGCGGGATTGATTAAATTGGATGTTTCTGGTCAAACACTGGCGACGGTCAAAGATATCACATCAAATCCAAAAAATTTGGTCATTAAAGAACTTGATGCTTCACAAACTGCGCGTGCTTTAGATTCAGTCGATGCAGCAGTTATCAATAATAATTATGCCGTTACTGCTGGTTTAAAGAAATCTGATGCCATTTTTACAGAACCAGTTAATAAAGATAGTCAACAATGGATTAATATTATTGTTGCAAATAAAAAAGATGAAAACAACACTGTTTATAAAGATGTTGTCAAAGCTTATGAAACAGAAGCAACCAAAAAAACTATTGCTAAAGCTTATCCGGACAAGAGTACAATTCCTGCTTGGGGCTTGAAATTAAAATAATTGTTTTTAATGCTCAAATAAGTCTCTCTTCATTGAGAGGCTTATCGTTCAAAGAAGGTCTGAACACTTGTGAAATAGAATATTTTATAAGTATTCAGTAGAATTTGGGGAAAAATTTGAATCCGAAAAATAGAAATATTATTGTTGCACTTGCAGTGATTATCGTTGTTGCTTTGGTTGCTTTCTTTAGTTTAAATCATCAAGCAAGTAAAAAATCAACCGCTCAAAAAACAGTTAAGGTTGGAATCATGAGTGGGGACAAGCAAGACCAAGAGGTCTGGAAATCAGTAGCTAAAACCGCCAAAGAAAAATATGATTTAAAGCTAAAATTTGTTTATTTTTCTGATTATAATCAACCTAATGAAGCACTTCTTTCGGGAGATATTGATGTCAATGCCTTTCAATCTTATAATTATGTGAAAACTTGGAATAAAGCACATAAGAGTGATATTGTGGCAGTAGGAAATACTTATATTACACCAATGCACATTTATTCAAAAGAAGTCAGCAAATTGTCAGATTTAAAAGAAGGGTCAACCGTTGCAATACCAAATGATGCTTCAAATGAAAGTCGGGCATTGTTCGTGCTCCAAAGTGCAGGTTTGATTAAATTGACAACAAGTGATTCTAGCAAATTAGTTGGCTTACCAGATATCACAGAAAATTCGCATCAATTAAAATTCAAAGAAGTGGATGCAAGCCAAACACCGCGTGCGCTTGATTCTGTTGCTTTGTCAGTGGTTAACTATAACTATGCAACCGCAGCTAGCTTACCAAATTCTGAGTCTGTCTATATGGAACCTCTCAACAAAACTTCTGCTCAGTATATTAACTTTATTGCTGCGACAAGTAAAGAAAAAAATAATAAAGTTTACAAAGAAGTTGCCAAGGCTTATGCTTCAAAAGCGACAGAAAAAGCAATCAAAGAACAATATCCAGATGGCGGAGAATTGCCAGCTTGGAACTTGAAACTTTGAAAATGAAAGGATTTATTTATGAATCCAAGAAATCGAAAAATTCTTTTTGGAAGTTTGCTTTTGCTGGTTATTATCGTGGCTCTAATCACTTTTACTTTAAGGCAAGGAAAAAGCAAATCTACTTCTGTCAGTAAAATCGTAAAAATAGGTTTGATGCCTGGTGGGAAACAAGAAGATGCCATTTGGAAAAAAGTTCAAAAAAATGCAAAAGACCAATTTGGGATTACTTTAAAATTTGTCAATTTTACTGACGGAGATCAGCCCAATAAAGCTTTGACTAACCATGAAGTGGACCTCAATGCCTTTCAACATTATGCTTACTTGAAATCATGGAATAAAGCTAATAATGGAAATATCGTATCAATTGGTGATACAATTATTACGCCGATTCATTTGTATTCGACAAAGTATAAAAATGTGACGGAAATTCCTGATAAAAGTACGATTGCTATCCCAAATGATGTTACTAATGAAAGTCGTGCCCTTTATGTTTTAAAAAATGCAGGACTCATTAAACTTGATACTTCTAGAGGAGCATTAGCAACGGTTAAAGATATCAGAGATAATCCTAAAGGCTTAATTATCAAAGAAATTGATGCAAGCCAAACCCCACGTGCGCTTGATTCTGTTGCTGCAGCAGTCATTAATTATAATTTTGCTATTTCAGCAAAAATTTCGGAGAAAGAATCAATTTATCAAGAACCTTTAAATGAAGATTCAGCTCAATGGATTAATTTTATTGCGGCAAATCAGTCTGATAAAAATAATAAAGTTTATAAAGAAGTGGTCAAAGCTTATGAGCAAAAAAATATCGCTGATACCATTAAAAAAGAATATCCAGATGGTGGAGAACTCCCCGCTTGGAATTTAAAATTGTAACTAAGAAAACTCGTCAGAGACGAGATTTTCTGTCAGTACTGACAAAAGAGAAAATAACTTTGTCAGTACTGACAGAGAATGAAAAAAGATAAAGGAAAACAATATGACAGCAATTATTGAATTAAATAATCTTTCTGTACAATTTCATCAGAAAGGAAGATTAGTCACAGCAGTAAAAGATGCTACTTTACACATTGAAAAAGGGGATATTTATGGAGTAATTGGTTATTCTGGGGCTGGTAAATCAACTTTGGTCAGAACCATTAATCTCCTTCAAAAACCGACCAAAGGTCAAATTGTGATTAATGGTGAGAAGATTTTTGATAGTGAAAATCCTGTAAAATTTACTGGAGCGAAATTACGTGAGTTTCGTCAAAAGATTGGGATGATTTTTCAACATTTTAATCTTTTGAGTGAAAAAACAGTTTTTAATAACGTGGCTTTTGCTTTACAACATAGCCAAATCGAAGATAAAAACGGGAAAAAACGTTATCTTACAAAAAAAGAAAAAACGGATAAAGTGACCGAATTATTAAAATTGGTTGATTTAGAAGAGCTTTCTGATAAGTATCCAGCTCAGCTTTCTGGGGGACAAAAACAAAGAGTTGCTATTGCGCGTGCACTTGCTAATGACCCTGAGATTTTGATTTCAGATGAAGGAACATCAGCACTTGATCCAAAAACAACCAATCAAATCTTAGATTTACTTAAATCTCTTCATGAAAAATTAGGAATCACAGTTGTTTTAATTACACATGAGATGCAAGTGGTTAAGGAAATTGCTAATAAAGTAGCTGTTATGCAAAATGGTGAAATCATTGAACAAAATTCATTAATTGATATTTTTGCACAACCTAAAGAAGCTTTAACGAAACAATTTATTGAAACAACAAGTTCGGTCAATCGTTTTATTGCCAGTCTTTCTAGAACAGAACTTCTGGCACAATTAGCAGATGACGAAGAATTAATTCACTTAGATTATTCAGGTTCAGAGCTTGAAGACCCTGTGGTTTCTGATATTACGAAAAAATTTGATGTAACAACTAACATTTTCTATGGTAATGTTGAGTTACTTCAAGGACAACCTTTTGGTTCATTAGTTTTGACCTTAAAAGGTTCAAGTGAACATCGGGCTGCCGCAAAGGCATATTTTGTTGAAAGACATTTAAAATTTGAAGTTTTAGGTAAAATTGAAAGGACGGTAGACTAATGGCAGAATGGTTTGCACATACATTTCCTAATGTGGTTTATTTAGGATGGACAGGTGAGACGGGTTGGTGGACAGCAATTGTTCAAACGCTTTATATGACATTTATTTCAGCACTTATTGGTGGTTTATTGGGATTGATATTTGGAATTGGTGTTGTCGTGACTGCTGAAGATGGGATTACACCTAATCGACCATTATTTTGGATTTTAGATAAAATTGTTTCTATCGGACGGGCTTTTCCCTTTATTATCTTATTAGCAGCAATTGCTCCCTTGACTAAAATTTTGGTGGGAACGCAGATTGGTGTTACTGCGGCTTTAGTTCCATTGGCTCTAGGAGTGGCTCCTTTTTATGCCAGACAAGTTCAAGCTTCGCTTGAGTCTGTTGACCATGGAAAAGTTGAAGCAGCTCAAACGGTGGGAGCTGATTTTCTCGATATTGTTTTCACGGTCTATCTTCGTGAAGAATTAGCTAGTTTAATTCGTGTTTCAACCGTTACTTTAATTTCCTTGATTGGTTTGACTGCAATGGCTGGTGCGATTGGAGCAGGTGGACTAGGAAATACGGCTATTTCTTATGGCTATAATCGCTTTGCCAATGATGTGACTTGGTTTGCAACCATTTTAATCTTGATTTTTGTATTATTGGTTCAGCTTGTTGGTGATTTCTTAGCTAGACGGGTTTCACATCGATAATTTATCAAATAATTTTAGATAAAAATATTTTCTAAAAAGGAGAAACAATGAAAAATAACTCTGTAAAAATTGTTGTTGCCACTGGGATTGGGGCTGCTTTGTTTGTGATTATTGGTTGGCTAATTAATATTCCTACACCGATTCCAAATACAAGTATTCAATTGCAATATGCGGTCCTTGCCCTGTTTTCAGCCTTATTTGGCCCTTTAGCTGGTTTCTTGATCGGATTTATTGGTCATGCCCTTAAAGATTCATTTCTCTATGGTGCGCCTTGGTGGACTTGGGTTTTAGGATCAGGTTTGATGGGCTTATTTCTAGCTTTTGGAGTCAAAAGAGAAACTTTGACTCAAGGAATTTTTGGAAATAAAGAAATCATTCGTTTTAATATTGTTCAATTTTTAGCCAATGTCGTAGTTTGGGGAATTATTGCTCCAATTGGGGATGTTTTAGTTTATAGTGAACCGGCAAATAAGGTCTTCACACAAGGAATTGTTGCTGGTTTAGTAAATGCATTGACTATTGCCGTAGCAGGAACTTTACTACTCAAACTCTATGCTGCTACCAGAACCAAATCTGGCTCACTCGATAAAGAATAAAAAGCTCCAGATATGCTAAAATAAAAGCAGCAAATATTTGCTGCTTTTACGCTTGTATCGGTTTAATAAAGCACAAAAATAAAGTATCTCTAAAAAGAAGGAAAAAAATGGAAGCCTTAATTTCGTTCAAAGATTTTACATTTAAATATGATTTACAAAAAAATCCAACTTTAAAAAAGATAAATTTGGAAATATTTCCTGGGGAAAAAGTACTGATTGTTGGTCCTTCTGGTTCAGGTAAATCAACGATTGGTTCTTGTCTTAATGGGATTTTGCCCCATTTACATAAAGGAGAAGCAAGTGGTGAACTCTCAATTGCTGGTTTGCCTTTTGGGACTTCAATTGCTGAATTATCTGAAAAGGTGTCGACGATTTTGCAAGATACTGATGGCCAGTTTATTGGTTTGAGCGTTGCTGAGGATATTGCTTTTGCTTTGGAAAATGATGGTCTGATTCATGATGAACTGGTCAGTAAAGTGGCCTATTGGTCAGACAAAACAGAAACAAATAAACTCTTGAATCATCGCCCCCAAGATTTGTCGGGAGGACAAAAGCAGCGGGTTTCTTTAGCTGGTGTTTTGATTGATGAATCACCAATTTTGCTTTTTGATGAACCTTTAGCCAATTTGGACCCGCAAACTTGCTTAGAAACAATGGCTTTGATTAAGGATATTCATGAAAACAATGAAGTCACTACGATTATCATCGAACACCGAATCGAAGAAGTTTTACCGCTTGGGATTGATAAAATTGTCGTGGTCAACGACGGCGAAATTGTTGCAATTGGAAGTCCTGCTGAATTATTAAAAACAGAAATTTTTAATGAAAATTCATTACGCGAGCCTCTCTATCTCTCAGCATTGAAAGCTGCAAATGCTACAGAATTACTGACAGATTTTTCTGACCTAAAAAGTTTGGAAGGCCTGTCAGCAAAAAATTTACTGACAGATTTTTTAGACACTTATAAATTTACTGACAAGGCTGTCAGCAAAAATAATATTCTGTCAGTAAAAAATTTATCAGTAAATTTTGCTCAACATGAAGTTCTAAAAGGTATTAATTTAGAAGTTCAAGAAGGAGAAAAAATTTCAATTGTCGGGAAAAATGGAGTTGGTAAGTCAACCTTTGCCAATGCACTCTGTCATTTTGTTGAAGCGAATGGCGAAATTTTATACCGAGGGCAATCAATTATTGCTGATTCTATTTCTGAACGTGCGGCAAAAATTGGTTATATTATGCAAAATCCAAATCTGATGATTTCGCAAAATATTGTCAGTGATGAGGTGGCAGCTGGTTTACGACTCCGTCATGTTGATGAAAAAATGATTCAAGATAAAGTTGAAGAAATCTTGAAAGTTTGTGGGCTTTATCCTTTTAGAAATTGGCCAATTTCTTCCTTGAGTTATGGTCAGAAAAAAAGAGTAACGATTGCTAGTATTTTAATACTGGAACCTGAAATTTTAATCCTTGACGAACCAACAGCTGCTCAGGATTTACAATCTTATCGGGAAATTATGGATTTTCTTGACGAACTTAACCGCCGTCTTCATTTAACAATGATTATGATTACACACGATATGTATTTAATTACAGAATATAGTGACCGGACCCTTGTTTTTGCTGACGGGAAAATTATTGCTGACAGCAGTCCTTATCAAATTTTAGAAAATGAAGATTTTGTAAAAATGGGCAATTTAAGTCAACCAAGCCTTTATCAACTTGCCAGACAAACAGATACCAATCCCGTTTTACTGACAAAAGCTTTCATCAATTTTCAGAATCAGGAGAGATTAAAGCATGAATAATCAACTTAGTGTTCTAGGCTATCAAGCTGGAAATTCTTTTATTTACCAACTGAATGCAACAGCAAAACTTCTTTTCTTTCTATTAATTTCTATCAGCAGTATGGTGACTTATGATACGAGATATTTGGCTTTTGTTGCTTTATTTTCGGTAATTTTATTCTATTTTTCTAAAATTCCTTTTTCATCAGTAAAAAGGGTTGCCCAATTTGCAACAATTTTTGCGATTTTAAATCTGCTTTTTGTATTTATTTTTGATCCTGGATATGGCGCGCGACTTTATGATTCAAAAACAATCCTTTGGGGACCTCTTACTTTAGAAGAACTTTTTTACCTTTTTAATCTCGTCTTGAAGTATTTTTCAACCATTCCGCTCGCTTTACTCTTTATCTTAACTACTAATCCGAGCCAATTTGCCAGTAGTTTAAATAAAATTGGTCTGCCTTATCGTTCCTCATATTCGGTTTCATTAGCGCTGCGCTATATTCCTGATATGCAAGAAAAATTTTTAGCAATCCGTAATGCTGGACAGGCCAGAGGAATGGATTTATCAAAAAAAGTAGGACTTTTTTCGCGAATAAAATTAAATGTTCAATTGTTACTCCCTTTAATTTTTTCCAGCTTAGAACAAATTGATACTATTTCTACAGCTATGGAGCTTAGACGATTTGGTAAAAAGAAGAAAAGAAGTTGGTATTCTTATCAACCTTTGAATGTTAAAGATTACTTGATTATCTTGCTTGCGCTTTTAGGAGTGGCGATTGTTATTCTTCTCTTCTTTGTAAATCAGGGCCGATTTTTTAATCCATTTCATTAAGAAAAGCAGGTTTTCTGCTTTTTTCTTATCTTGCAAAAATGGGTGGAAAATGGCATAATAGGACTTGTAAAAAACTTTTGACAAGCCAATTGTTTGCAAAAGATAATAAAATTTGAATTAGATCTTAAAAAAAGAACTTCCGAAAGAATTAGAAGGGAAAAACATGGAAAATAAAATACGTGAATTGCGCCGATTATCTCATCTTTCACAAGAGGATGTCGCACATATCGCTCACGTCTCGCGTCAGACGATAAATGCGATTGAAAATGACAAATACGACCCAGAGTTAACGCTTGCTTTCAAACTTGCAGAAAACCTAGGGACAACCGTTGATGAGCTTTTTAACTATCAACCAACCGTTGTGAAAAGGAAAGAAAACGATGTATTTTGGTGCGAAAAATATCAATGTGTCTTATGGAAAAGAGCAGGTATTGAAAAACGTAACGCTGTCGATTGAAAAAGGAAAAACGACAGCTATTATTGGAGTCAATGGTTCTGGAAAATCAACGATTTTAAAGGCACTTGGACGTTTAATTAAATCGGATGGACAGGTTATCTTTGATAATCAACCTTTAAGTCAACATTCTAATCGTGAAATAGCTAGAATTTTAGCGCTCTTGCCTCAATCAATTACTGCCCCAGCTGATATTACAGTCTATGAACTTGTCAGTTTAGGACGTTTCCCACATCAAAAATTAATGCAACAACGTCTCTCAAAAGAAGATATTTTGTTCATAGAAGAATTGATGAGAGAAACAAAGATTTGGGACATTCGAGAAAGTAAGATATCAGAACTTTCTGGTGGACAAAAACAAAGAGTTTTTATCACGATGATTTTAGCTCAAGATAGTGAGATTATTTTATTAGATGAACCAACGACTTATCTAGATTTAGCTCATCAGTTAGATGTTTTATGTTTATTAAAAGATTTAGCGACAAAGAGAAATAAAACCATTGTTTACGTCATTCACGATTTAAATCATGCCGCTCGTTTTGCTGACAATCTAGTCCTTGTTAAAGACGGAGAAGTGGTTGAAGAAGGAACTGTTGATGAGTTATTTACTCAAAAAACGTTGAAAGAATGCTTTGGATTAGATGTCACTTTAGGATGTGATACCTTTACCAAAAAATTAATGATTACTGGGGTGAAAGATGCCTAAAAAACATTTTCTGACAATCTTTTTTGCCCTAGTTTTTTCTTTACTTTTTTTGTCAGTAATATACCTGATGCTTGGAAATAAAAATGTTCCTCTGACAGAACTTTTAGTAAATAAAATGGTCTTACAATTAAGATTTCCACGATTAATAAGTCTATATCTCACAGGATTTCTCTTATCTGTCAGTGGATTTATTGTTCAAATTATGACTAGAAACCCAATTGCCGAAATGGCAACTTTAGGGATTTCTGGCGGTTCTAGTTTGGCTTTATCACTCATTTTAACTTTGGGTTGGTCAACAAATGATGGAATTTCAGTTCTAGTTTCATCGCTAGGTGCATTTATTGCTTTAGCCGTCGTCATGCTTTTGACTGCCAGAACGCATTTTCAGCCATTAAAAGTTGTGCTAGTTGGAACGTCAGTTGGACTTTTTGCAACTAGTTTAGCCAGCTCCTTAACTTTTGCCAGCCACGATACACAGGCCTATTTTCGCTGGATTGTGGGTTCTTTTTCAGGGATAACTAATACTAAAGTTCTTTTAATGGCAGTAGTAAGTCTTATTTTTCTTATCCTCTTGCTTTTATTTTCAAAACAAATTTATTTATTGAATTTTGGTGATGAGCTTGCTCAATCTTTTGGGATTTCTGTCAATTTTGTTCGTTTAGTCATTATGTTTTTAGTTGCGCTGGCTTCTGGTGTAACTGTTGCCTCAGTTGGGGTGGTCAGCTTTGTCGGTTTGATTGCTCCACATATTGCCAAGAAGCTTGTCAGAGCTAATTTTTGGCAAAATGTAATTCTGTCAGTACTGACAGGAATGTTATTGCTTGTTTTAGCTGATTTGATAGCCAGAAATTTATTTAAACCTTACGAATTTCCAGCAGGAAGTCTAACCATGCTTCTAGGTGCTCCCTTCTTTCTTTGGGTTATTACAAAGGAGGCAAAATAAAATGAAAAGAAAATTCACTTTACTTTTTGTCCTGCTTTTGGTTTTGATAGTGGTTGATTTGACGCAATTTTCAACAAATCCTCAAATTCTATCAATCCTAATTCCTAATTTTCGTCTTCCTCGTTTAATAACAATCCTGTCAGCTGGAATTGCTCTTTCCTTATCAGGCTTTATTATCCAAAATATTACAGAAAATCCTTTAGCTGATAGCGGAACAATTGGGATAACCTCTGGTGCTTCGGCAGGAAGTGTTGCTTTTTTACTGATTGCTGACCATTTTAAGCTGACAGGACTTTGGAATTTTTCCTATCCTATTTTTGCTTTAATAGGTGCTCTTCTTTCTTTTGTCTTAATTTACTTTTTTGCCTTAAGAAAGCAAGTTTCTTCTGTCAGAGTTTTACTGACAGGAATTGCAATTACCGCTTTTTTCCAAGCATTAATCACAATTGGTCAGCTTTCAGTCAATGCCTTTGACTTTCAGAAAGTTGCAGTTTGGCTGTCAGGAGATATCTGGCAAACGGGAAGCACTTATTTGTTCATTTGTGTTCTCTTATTAGTAATTGGCTTGATTATTTTGCCATTTTTCTTAAGAAAACTTGAAATCCTCTCACTAGGCGAAGAAATGGCAACTACTTTAGGATTAGAAGTTCAAAAAACGAAAATCTATCTTTACTTGTTAGCGCTCCTTTTTGCAGCTGTTGGTGTTTTATTGGTTGGAGGATTAGCATTTGTTGGTTTAATTGCCCCTCATATTGCTCGTGAAATCGTTGGTTTTAAATCACGAAAAAGTTTAATCGCCACCGCACTTTCTGGTATGATTATTTTATCTTTTGCTGATATTATTTCACAAACAATCATTGCACCATCAAGTTTACCTTTAGGTTTTGTAGTTGCCTTTATTGGCGCTCCATACTATATTTATCTTATTCAAAAAGTTTAAGAAATTAATTTACTTTTAGTAAATTTCTTATAAAAAAATATCGGCTTATTTTTAAAAAATAGCCTAAAAATAGAGGAGAATCTTTTGAAAAAAGTACTCACAACCCTAATCGCTGCAGGAGCTTTACTTACTTTAGCTGCCTGTTCATCAAATTCATCATCAAAAAAAGCGACATCAAGCGATGATAAAGTGACCTTTCATGCTTTAAATGGGGACGTCAAAGTTCCTAAAAATCCTAAACGTATTGCTGTTCAAAATTATCCAGATGAAGTCGCTTCATTAGGTGCAAATGTTGTTGGAACAGATTCATGGGCCTTCCCAAATACCTTCTTATCAAAAGACCAAAAGAAGAATATGGTTGATTTAGGAGCGCCAAAATTCAATATGGAAAAATTGATTGCTCAAAATCCTGATTTGATTATTACAGTTGATAAAGACCAAGTAGCAGACTATCAAAAAGTAGCCCCTACTGTTCTTGTCAATTATAAGGACCTCTCAGGAATGAATAAATCATTGGATTACTTCGCTAAACTCCTTAATCGCGAAGATGAAAAAGCAAGTTTCCTTAAAAACTTTAAAAAAGAAGCCGATAAGCAAAAAGAAAAATTGGCAAAGGTTGATGTTAAACCAGCTAAAAACACAATTTCACTTCTTGAACTCCAAGGAGATAAGGTTTATGCCTTCGGTGACAATTTTGCTCGTGGCGGACAAGCTTTGACGACTGGTTTAGGCTTTAAAGAATCAAGCAAAATGGCCGAACTTTCAAAAGGCGTAGGTTATGCTGAAGTAAATACTGAAAGCTTAGGAGAATTTGATGCAGACTATATCTTTATTGACTTTGCAGATAAAGATAAAGAACAATATGCTGCATTAAAAAATAATCCAGCTTGGCAAAACCTCAAAGCAGTTAAAGAAGGACATGTGATTACGATGGACTACGACAAAGTTTACTTCTTTGGCGGACCAACAGCGGCTAAAGAAGAGCTGTCACTCTACACTGACGCTATCATTAAAGCTACAAAATAAAAAGAAAAAGTGTATAATCAACTTATACACTTTTTTTGTAAAAAATTAAGGACTTTATGACATGAATATTAAACAATTACGGTACGTCGTCGCCATTGCTAATAGTGGAACTTTTCGTGAGGCTTCAGAGCAACTCTTTGTTAGTCAACCCTCAATGTCGATTGCGGTTAAAGACTTGGAGCAAGAACTCGGTTTTCAAATCTTTGAGAGAACAAATACAGGTGCGACTTTAACTATTGAAGGCGAACGTTTTTATGAACAAGCACAGACTGTTTTACGTAATTTTGAAACTTTTGAATCAAAATATTCTAAGCCAAAAGAGTCTGATAAGACTTTCTCAGTTGCCAGTCAACACTATGATTTTCTAGCACCAGTTGCAGTGGAATTTGCAAAGAAAAATCCTGAAATCAAAAATTTTAGAATTTTTGAGTCAACCACTTATAATATTTTGCAAGAAGTGGCGCAAGGGCACAGTGAACTCGGAGTGGTTTATCTCAATAAACAAAATCGCTCAGGGATTTTAAGAATGCTCAATAAACTTGAATTAGATTACGAAGAAATTTTCTTATCGCAAACGCATATCTATATTCGCAAAGGCCATCCCTTAGCTCAACGTGAAACAATTTCAGATGATGATTTAAAACCGCTAGATCGTGTGCGATTTACACAAGAAAATGAGCAGTTTCTTTACTATTCTGAAGATTTGGTTGAGACTTTTGAAAATACCTTGATTTATAACGTCACTGACCGTGCAAGTTTAAATGGAATTTTAGAACGGACAGATGCCTACGCAACAGGTCTTGGTTTTATTGATAAAGAGAGCGTCCATAATGTAACAGTTGTCCCTATGGAGGGAGACAATGGAAATAGTTTGATTTTAGTCAAGCATCGTGGACATTTATTATCAAATGCGGCGACTTCTTATAAACGTAGTCTTGAAGTTTACTTTGAAAACTATGAATTTTAAACAATAGTTAAAATAAATACTCTCTGAATAATTTTCAGAGAGTATTTTTATAACCTATTATAATTTACTTGCTTGGTCTTTTTGAGCCAAACGAATGAGGAACATTGCAAGGAGAATGATAATGATTCCCCCAAGTGGAGTAAAGACAACACTTGAGCCTTTAGAAATTTGTCCTCCAACAAATGAGCCTAAAGTAATTCCGACATTGAAAGCTGCAATGTTAAAAGCTGAAACTAAAGTAATATCTTTTGGCGTAAATTTCTCTGCCAATTGAACAACGTATAGTTGCAAACCAGGGACATTCATAAAGGCAAACAAACCCAAAAGTAAAGTTGCAATCAATCCCAAAACTTGCGAAGCTAAACTTGCACTGATAAAAAGAAAAAGTAAACTCAAAGCTAAAGCCGCAAACATTTTTTGAAGGGCAGGTAGGATATTTTTATTTGCTAGATGTCCACCTAGTGAATTACCAATGGCAACCATCACACCATAAGCAACCAGAATAATCACTACTGTACTTGCTGAAAATCTAAAAGTTCCTTCAAGGATTGGTGTAAGATAAGTATAAGCCGCGAAAGTTCCTCCATAACCAAAAGCGGTAATAAAAAGAGACATTAAAATTGATTTATTAGTAAAAATTCTAGCAAGCCCACTTAAATTAATTTTTCCGGGAATTGGAAGCCCTTTTGGAACAAGAATACTAGTAGCAATCAGTCCAATTAAGCCAATAACAACAATGAAAACAAATGACATATGCCAGTTAGAGTGCTGACCAATGAAAGTCCCTAAAGGAACACCAATGACAGTAGCAACGGTTAGTCCTGTAAACATGAGGGCGATTGCTGAGGCCCTTTTCTCAGGTCGAACAACATCAGCAGCAATGACTGTGGAAATTGACATGAAAATACCATGAGCAAGTGAGGCAAGAACCCGTCCTACTAAAAGTAAAAGGAAAGTTGGAGCGAAAGCTGACAGTAAATTACCAAGAATAAAGAGACCCATAATCGAAACCATCAAAGTTTTTCGATTCCAAGTTCCTGTAAGAATGGTTAATAAGGGAGCACCAACCGTTACCCCTAAAGCATAAAGAGAAACGGTTAAACCCGCTTGAGATAAATTAATATTAAAGGTGTTGACAATCATTGGCATTAAACCAACACTGATAAATTCGGTTGAGCCGATAGCAAAAGCATTAATTGCTAGAGCTAGAAGAGTGAGACTGGGAGATATTTTTTTCATTATACTTCTTTCTTAAAAATTAAAATGTTCTGGATCTGGACCGACACGAAGTTCTTCATTGAGTGAATTGATAGCTTTCATATCTTCAGAGTCAAGTGAAAAATCAAAAATTTGACGATTAGCTATCATTCGTTCACTTTTAATAGATTTTACATTTACTAAAATATTTTGTTGAATATCCCAACGAAGAATAATTTGAGCCACAGATTTTCCATGTTTATCAGCAATTTTTTTGAGGACTTCATTGTCTAATAATTGACCTTGCATCAAAGGTGACCAAGCTTGAACCTTGATATCATGAAGTTCTAAGAAATTACGAAGTTCTTCTTGTGATAATTTTGGATGGAGTTCAATTTGATTTAAAACGGGAGTGATTTCAGCATAGCTAAGAAGTTCTTCTAAATGTGGTTTTTGAAAGTTACTGACACCAATCGCTTTTATTTTGCCTGCTTTATATAAATCTTCCATTGCTTTCCAAGCTTCTTTGTAAGCATAATGTGTGCCTGGCCAGTGGATAAGATATAAATCTAGATAATCTAAATCCAATTGTTTCAAACTTTCTTCAAAGTTTTGAACTGTTTCTTCATAAGAATGATTATCTCCCCAAAGTTTTGAAGTGATGAAAAGATCATCACGAGAAAGTCCTGTCATAGCCAAACCTTCTTTAATTCCTTGGCCAGTTCCTTCTTCATTTTCATAAATTTTAGCTGTATCAATTAAACGATATCCGTTAACAATTGCGTTTTTGACAACATCAGCGGTTTCGTCATTTGGAATTTGAAAAACTCCCAAACCAAGTTCCGGGATTTCAATCTGATTATTAAGTTTCATTTTTTGCTCCTCATATATTTTATTTTGGCAGAAAATTAGTATATAATAAATAAAACCTCTTGAACAGTACCTACTTTTTTGTGTCATACATACTAAAAAGTAATAATTGGATAAAATAAGGGATTAGAAAGGAAATTAATTTTGAAAAAAATTTATAATATTGGTGTCGAAGCGACAATGGATGTTATTGGTGGAAAATGGAAACCAATTATTTTGTGTAATTTAAGACATAATCCAAGTCGTCCAGGAGAATTGAGACGTCAAATTCCAGGAATCAGTCAAAAAATGCTGACTCAGCAATTAAGAGAATTAGAAATTGATAATATTATCGTCCGTAAGGTTTATAATCAAGTTCCACCGAAGGTTGAATATTCTCTGAGCCCTTATGGTGAAACTTTAAATGGTTTATTAGATATTCTTTGCTCATGGGGGGAAGGTCATGTCCAAACTTTAAAAAGTATGGGTGAAGAAGTTCAAATTTTAGAATAAGAGAACTTAGAAGAGGAGCCGCAAGATGTACAAACCAGCTTTCAATAAAATTCATCACATCGCTATCATTGCCGCAGATTATGAAAAATCTCGTCAGTTCTACGTTGATATTTTAGGATTTTCAATCATTCGAGAAAATCATCGTCCAGAAAAAGGAGATATCAAGCTTGATTTAAAGATGAATGAAGAAACAGAAATTGAATTATTTATCAAATCTGATGCCCCTAAACGCTTAACTTATCCAGAAGCAAAAGGCTATCGCCACTTAGCTATTAAAACGACAAATATTGAAGAAGATAGAAATTATTTAATAAGTCAAGGAGTCAAAGTGGAGGAAATTCGTCAGGACGAAATTACTGACAGAAAAATGCTTTTTTTCTATGATCCAGATGACTTACCAATAGAACTACATGAGTAATTTTTAAAAAATGGAAATGAAGAAATGGTTTTTAGGTTAGCCAAAGCTTCTGTCAGTAAATAAAAGGGCTTACAGAAAATAAAAGCTAGAAAAAAAAGGAAAAATGTAGTAAAATTAACTTTGTAAATGAACGAACTAAATTTCGTTCAAGTAAAAATAAACGGAGAATACACAAAATGCCAAAATTAGTATTTGCACGTCACGGTGAATCTGAATGGAATCTTGCTAACCTTTTCACAGGTTGGGCTGACGTTGACCTTTCTGAAAACGGAACTAAACAAGCGATTGAAGCTGGTAAATTGATTAAAGAAGCTGGAATCGAATTTGATATTGCTTACACTTCAGTATTGAAACGTGCTATCAAAACAACTAACCTTGCTCTTGAATATTCAGACCAACTTTGGGTACCAGTTGTTAAATCATGGCGCTTGAACGAACGTCACTACGGTGGTTTGACAGGTTTGAACAAAGCTGACGCTGCTGCAAAACATGGTGATGAACAAGTTCACATCTGGCGTCGTTCATATGATGTATTGCCACCAGCAATGGATCATGATGATAAATATACAGCTCACGGAGACCGTCGTTACGCTGGTCTTGAAGATTCATTGATTCCTGATGCTGAAAACCTCAAAGTTACTTTGGAACGTGCTCTTCCATTCTGGGAAGACCAAATCGCTCCAGCTTTGAAAGAAGGAAAAAATGTCTTCGTTGGTGCTCACGGTAACTCAATCCGTGCACTCGTTAAACAAATCAAAAAACTTTCTGATGACGAAATTATGGATGTTGAAATCCCTAACTTCCCACCACTTGTTTTCGAATTTGATGACAACTTGAACGTTCAAAACGAATACTACTTGGCTCCTAAAAAAGCATAATATTTGAATGAAAATACTCTAAGTTATAATAGATACTCATCTATTTAAGGACTTAGAGTATTTTTTTGTAATCAATGCAATAGTTTGTAAGTTTTTGAACAAATTAATTGATTCTTCATTTTATTCTTGAGATAATTTAATAGTAAAGCTTTAAAGAAGAAAAAGGAGAATCTTATGTCATTAGTAGGTAAAAAAATAGAAGAATTTTCAACAGATGCTTATCTTGGTGGGAAATTTATTAAAGTTTCCGATAAAGACTTTTATGGAAAATGGTCTGTGCTTTGTTTCTATCCAGCAGACTTTTCATTTGTTTGTCCGACAGAGTTAGAAGATTTAGAAGAAACTTATCCAACCTTGAAATCGCTTGGTGTAGAAGTTTACTCAGCTTCAACTGACACCCATTTTGTCCATGCTGCTTGGCATGAACATAGTGATGCTATTTCAAAAATTACTTATCCAATGCTTGCAGACCCTTCACAAAAAATTTCACGTGCTTTTGATGTTCTTGATGAAGAAGCAGGATTGGCTCAACGTGGAACATTTATTATTGACCCAGACGGTGTGATTCAAGCGCTTGAAATTACGGCTGATGGTATTGGACGTGATGCAAGTCAATTGGTCGATAAGATTAAAGCTGCTCAATATGTGCGTAATCATCCAGGGGAAGTTTGTCCCGCTAAGTGGAAAGAGGACGGAGCAAGTCTTCACGTTGGTATTGACCTTGTAGGTAAAATATAGAATAAAAAAAGTGAGTCTTGGCTCACTTTATTTGTCTTTAGAAACTTAATGATAGAAAGGTTTAATATGATTTTAGATGAAACTCTTCGTGCTCAGTTGATGCCTTATATGGATTTGTTGGAAAATCCAATTATTTTAAAAGTTGATGCAGATTTAGAGAGCGAAAATGGGAAAAAAATAGTAGAATTTACAGATGAACTTGCAAGTTTGTCCGAAATGATTTCAAAAGAAACAGCAAAACTCAATCGAGAAACAGCTTTTTCTATTGAAAGAGAAGGCGTTTCTGGAGTCCTTTTTTCAGGGCTACCATTAGGTCATGAGTTGAATTCATTGGTCTTGGCGCTTGTCCAAGTAAGTGGACGCCCTCCACGGATTGAACAAGAATTAGTTGAGCGAATTCAAGCGATTCAAAATCCACTTCACTTTGAAACTTATGTGAGTTTAACTTGTCATAACTGTCCAGATGTTGTCCAAGCATTAAACACAATGAGTATTCTTAACCCCAATATTAGTCACACAATGATTGAAGGGGGAATGTTTCAAGAAGAAGTGGAAGCAAAAGGAATTATGGCGGTTCCAACTGTTTTCAAAAATGGTGAAGAATTTCATAATGGACGAGCTAGTCTTGAAGAATTACTAGAAAAAATTACTGGTCCAGAGAGTTCGGAAGCTTTTTCTGATAAAGACCCTTATGATGTTTTAGTTGTTGGTGGAGGCCCTGCTGGTGCAAGTGCAGCTATTTATGCTGCACGTAAAGGGATTCGGACAGGTTTAATCGCTGAACGCTTTGGCGGTCAACCACTAGAAACTTTAGGAATTGAAAACCTCATTGGAACGCCTTATGTTGAAGGGGTTCAACTTGGTCGTCAGCTCGAAGAACATGTGAAAAAATACCCTGTCGATTTGATGAACTTGCAAAAAGCAGTTAAGCTAGAGAAAAAAGATTTGATTGAGGTGAGTCTGGAAAATGGGGCACTTCTAAAAAGTAAGTCAGTCATTATTTCAACGGGCGCTCGTTGGCGAGATTTGGGAATTCCAGGAGAGCAAGAATTTAAAACCAAAGGAGTCGCTTACTGCCCACATTGTGATGGTCCTTTGTTTGCGGGAAAAGATGTAGCAGTTATCGGTGGCGGAAATTCAGGAATCGAAGCAGCTATTGATTTAGCTGGTTTGGTTAGACATGTTACTGTTCTAGAATTTTTACCTGAACTGAAAGCAGACAAAATTTTACAAGAAAAACTTGCGACCCTAAATAATGTTACTGTCCTCACCAATGTGGAAACAAAAGAGATTTTAGGAGATGACAAGGTTAGAGGTTTGAATTATCAAGTTCGCGGTTCTAAGGAAACTGTTCATTTGGAACTCGCTGGTGTCTTTGTTTTAATTGGTTTAGTTCCGAATACTCAGTGGTTGGAGGGAACAATTGACTTATCCGCACGTGGAGAAATTTTGACTGATAAAGTTGGAGCGACAAATCTTCCTGGTGTTTTTGCAGCGGGAGATTGTACGGATAGTGTTTATAAGCAAATTATTATTTCAATGGGGACTGGGGCGACCGCTTCTCTAGGTGCTTTTGATTATTTGATAAGGAACTAAAATTTTAGATGACAAAAAAGAAAACGTATTTGAGTTTTCTTTTTTTATTTGATTAAATTGATAGGAATCAAAATTGTAAGGAAAAGTTTTCATAAATGTGGTAAAATGTTTAAGTACAAATTTTGAATGTAAAAACTATTTATAAAACTCATTCTTGGAGTCGAAATGTCAGATAATAAAAGAAAAAATGATAAGCGCAAGCAATCCGATAAGTCTAAAAAATCACATAAAGAAGTAAAAATTTTAAAAGATCCAACTAAATCAATTCCAAAACGAGTGAACCTCTTATTTTTTGTTATCTTTGTTTTGTTTATGATTTTAATTGGAAAGCTCTTCAATATGCAGGTATTGAATTCACATTTCTACGCCGAAAAATCAATTAGTGCAGGCGGAGATGTTCAAATTATTGAAGGTGCGCCTCGCGGAAATATTTATGATGCAACAGGAAAAGCTTTGGTATCTACAGTTGCGGTTCAGGCTGTTGAATTTACAAGAAGTCAAAATGCTACTGCTGATGAAATGTATCAGGTAGCCAATAAGTTAGCAACTATTTTATCTAATAACATTGATGTTGCTGATTTGACAACGCGTGATAAAAAAGACTATTTCTTGGCTAATTCTAAAAATCTAGAAAAAATAGCTAATAGTTTATCTGAAAAGGAAAAGAAAGATAAACATGGCAATGATTTAACTGGTTCACAAATTTATGATGTCGAATTAAGTAAAGTTAAAGATAGTGACTTGAACTTTACAGCAGAACAAACTTTTGCCGCAAAATTATTCAAAGAAATGAATAGTACCACTACTTTTAACACTACTAAAATTGCTACTGGAAGTATTACAGCAGAGCAACAAGCGACAATTGCCGAACAAGAAGGCGATTTACCAGGAATTACAATTGGAACTTCTTGGGACCGTTCATATGCTCAAAATTCTTTGACACCACTTATGGGAACTATTACTTCACAAAAATCAGGAATTCCAGCAGAGGATTTGGATGCCTATCTTAAAAAAGGTTATCAACGTAATGACCGTGTGGGAACTGGGCTTCTTGAAAAGGGATACGAAAGTGAACTTCAAGGAACACATAATATCAGTAAGGTTAAATTTGACAAAAATGGTGATGTTTCTGGAACAAAAACAATCCAAAAAGGAAAACGTGGGGATGATTTAAAATTAACTATTAACCTAGATTTCCAAAACGGGGTTAATAATATCGTTAAAACACAATTAGACCAACTGATTGCCCAAGGCTATGGTCAGTATAATAGAGGGGCTTATGCTGTTGTGTTAAATGTTAAAACGGGGGCAGTCTTAGCTTTATCTGGCTATCAACGAGATCCTAATACAGGAACAATTACGGAAAATACTTTAGGGACTTTCCAAAGTGTCTTCACACCGGGGTCTGTTGTCAAAATGGGAACATTGACTGCTGCTTGGAATGCTGGTGTAATTTCTGGAAATGACACTTTAACGGCGCAGTCTATTCAATTTAAGGATTCTCCGTCTATCAATGACTGGTGGGGGGATGCTTCACCAATGGCTTTAACAGCTGTTGAAGCTTTGCAATATTCATCAAATACTTACATGATGCAATTGGCAATGAGAATGTTAGGTGCTCCCTATACGGCAGCCAATCAATTTTTGGATGATACCAACCGAGTAAAAGTTTATGAGCAGTTTCGTAAGGCTTTTGCTTCTTATGGTTTAGGGGCATCAACTGGTTTTGATATTCCTGGAGAATCAACGGGATATCTCCCTTCGGCTAAATCTGAGGAAGCTTCTGGGGTCAATGTATTGTATGAATCATTTGGTCAGTATGATAACTATACGCCGCTTCAGTTGGCGGTTTATGCGGCAACTTTAGGAAATAACGGAACTCGTTTGGCGCCACACATTGTCCAAGGAATTTATGAAGGTGGAACTGACGGACAACCTGGCACGCTTATCAAAAATATTACTCCTAAAATCATGGATAAGGTAAATATCACTCCCGATAATATGGATGTTCTTCATCAGGGGATGTATGCTGTTGTTCATGGGGCTGGTGGATTGACTACTGGTCGTTCAATGGATTCATCAAAGGTTTCTATTTCTGGTAAAACAGGGACTTCCGAAAGTACAAAAGTATTGGCAGATGGTAGTCAAGTTATTGTAACGGCTAATAATGCAGTGGCCTTTGCTCCTTCTGACAATCCAGAAATTGCTATTGCGGTTGTACTTCCAGATAATACTGAAAGTAATGCTTCAAGTGGAACAAAAGCAAACCAAAGTATTGTAACGGGAATTACTGATTTGTATTATTCAAATGAAGCTTTTCGTAAAAATTAAAAAAGTTCTCTCTGATAGGAGAGGCTTTTTATTTATAAGTGATTGAGAATTCTATCAGCTTTCCTTTTCATTTTCCGTCTTTTATAGTAAAATTAATAAATTGAATAAAATATTTACAAGTGAAGAATTGGTGAAATATGTATTATCCTGAACCTATTGCTCGCCTGATTGAGTCGTTTTCAAAATTACCAGGGATTGGTCAAAAAACAGCGACTCGATTGGCTTTTTATACGATTGGCATGGAAGATCAAGATGTCAATGAATTTGCAAAAAATCTTCTGTCAGCAAAACGGGATTTGAGTTTTTGCTCGATTTGCGGGAATTTAACAGAAAGTGATCCTTGCGCCATTTGTACCGACCCAACGCGTGATCGAACAACTATATTGGTCGTTGAAGAATCTAAAGATGTTCTTGCTATGGAAAAAATTCGGGAATATCGAGGACTTTATCATGTTTTGCATGGCACGATTAGTCCAATGAATGGGATTTCTCCTGATGAAATTAATGTTAAAACATTGATTACAAGATTAATGGATTCAGAGGTTAAAGAAGTGATTATCGCAACTAATGCCACTTCTGACGGAGAAGCAACCGCCATGTATCTGGCTCGAATGATTAAGCCTGCAGGAATTAAAGTGACTCGCTTGGCTCGTGGATTAGCTGTAGGGTCTGATATAGAATACGCAGATGAAATTACTTTATCAAAAGCGGTAGAGAATCGGTTGGAAATTTGATTTTTTCTGTGGTAAAATAAAAAAGACAATTACTGACAGAATTGTATTGTAAAAATATCTCATGCTGTCAGTAAAAAGAAGTGTCTGACAAAGCTGTCAGTAAAAAAGGAAGAAATATGTCAAAAGAAACATTAATTTTGTTGTATGGTGGTCGTTCTGCTGAGCGAGAAGTATCAGTTTTATCAGCAGAATCGGTGATGAGAGCTGTTAATTATTCTCGTTTTGTTGTAAAAACTTACTTTATCACTAAGGCCGGTGAATTCATAAAAACGCAAGAATTTACTGACAAACCTGCTGAAGAAGAAAAACTACTGACAAATGATTTGGCAGAATCTTATCCAAAGATTTCACCAGCAGCAATTTACGAAAAAGATGCCGTTGTATTCCCAGTTTTACATGGACCAATGGGTGAAGATGGCTCGATTCAAGGATTTTTAGAAATTTTACGTTTGGCATATGTTGGTCCAAATATTTTATCTGCATCAAGCACAATGGATAAATTATTGGCAAAACACGTTTTTGAAGCGGTTGGTGTACCCCAAGTTCCTTATGTTGCAGCTTTTGCTGACGAAAATCAAGGAAAAATTGCTCAAGAAGTAGTCGAAAAATTAGAATTTCCAGTTTTTGTTAAACCTGCTAATATGGGTTCTAGTGTTGGAATTTCAAAAGTTGATGATTTAGCAGACCTTCAACCTGCGCTAAGTGAAGCCTATAAATATGATAACCGTGTTGTCATTGAACAAGGGGTGGATGCACGTGAAATTGAATGTGCTGTTTTGGGAAATAATAGTGACGTTTCTGCAACGCTTCCAGGTGAAGTTGTGAAAGATGTCGAGTTTTATGATTACAACTCAAAATATATTGATAATAAAATTCAAATGGACATTCCAGCAAAAGTTCCTGCTGATTTAGCGCAAAAAATGCAAGAATATGCTATAAAAGCTTACAAGGCAGTCAATGGGACGGGCTTGTCACGTTGCGATTTCTTTGTGACTAAGGATGGAAATGTTTATCTCAACGAAATTAATGCCATTCCAGGATTCACACAATGGTCAATGTATCCATTGCTTTGGGAAAATATGGGCTTATCTTATTCTGATTTAATTGAAAAATTAGTTGATTTAGCTAAAGAAACTTTTGAAACACGTGAAAATCATCTTTTATAAAAAATACAAATCTGTCAGTAAATCGATTGCTGACAGATTTTTTTGTCAGTAAAAAGTGTTATAATGGAGTCACTATGAAACTCACAATTCACGAAATCGCCCAAGTCGTTGGCGCAAAAAATGATTGGTCGCAACTGGCAGATTTGTCAGTCAATAAAATTGAATTTGACAGCCGTTTGATTGAAAAAGGGGATATCTTTTTGCCACTTAAGGGGGCACGAGATGGTCATGATTTCATCGAAATCGCTTTTGATAATGGAGCAATAATCAGCTTTTCAGAAAAAGAAGTCGAACAAGCTCATCTCTTGGTTGACGATAATCTGCTTGCTTTCCAAAAATTAGCAAAATATTATCTTGAAAAGACAAAAGTTCCAGTCATTGCGGTGACAGGTTCAAATGGAAAAACAACAACCAAAGACATGATTGCTGCTGTTTTGTCTAAGAAATTTAAAACATACAAAACACAAGGGAATCACAATAATGAAATCGGCTTACCCTACACCATTTTACATATGCCGGACGATACTGAAAAATTAGTTTTGGAAATGGGAATGGATCACCCTGGTGATATTGATTTTTTATCAGAACTTGCTAAGCCTGAACTTGCTGTCATTACCTTAATTGGTGAAGCACATCTTGAACATATGGGAAGTCGCGAAAATATTGCTAAAGGGAAAATGGGGATTACGGCTGGTTTGCATGGTGAGCTTATTGCCCCTGCTGACCCAATTATTAATGCTTTTATCCCAGACAATCAAAAAATTATTCGCTTTGGTTTGCCCGGTGAAGATTTATTTATTACAAAATTAGTCGAACACAAAGAAAAATTAACTTTTGAAACTAATTTTTTAGATGAATCAATTACTATTCCAGTTCCTGGTAAATATAACGCGACGAATGCTATGTTAGCTGCTTATGTTGGCTTACATTATGGACTGTCAGAAGCCGAAATTAAAAAAGCTTTGAAAGAAGTAGAGCTGACCAGAAATCGGACAGAGTGGAAAAAAGCCAGAAATGGTGCAGACCTTTTGAGTGATGTTTATAATGCCAATCCGACAGCAATGCGTTTGATTTTGGAAACTTTCCAAGCCATTCCTAAAAATGAGAATGGTCGAAAGATTGCAGTTCTTGCTGATATGTTAGAACTTGGACCCAGTGCAGCCCAACTCCATAAAGATATATTAAAATCTATTGATTTCAATAAAATTGATAAAGTCTATCTTTATGGTGAAATGATGAAAAACTTGGCAGAAATTTCGACTGACAAAGCGGTCAGCTATTTTACAGATTTAGATTTACTGACAGAAAGTCTGTCAGCAGATTTGAAACCAACTGACCAAGTATTATTCAAAGGTTCAAATAGCATGAAACTTTCAGAGGTTGTTGAAAAATTATAATGATAAAAAATACTGACAGAAAGTTAGTATTTTTTTATTTTCATTAAATTATCAGAAAAATACAACAATATTCTTGACAATGTATTTTTGAAAAAGTATAATAAGTCCACATTTAATTTTCAGAATAATATGAAAATTCAATAGTATCTTTACGATTTGGAGAAAGCAGATGAAACAAGGAAAAATTATTGGACTCACCAGCCTTATTGCCCTGTCAGGAATTATTTTAGTGGCCTGTGGCACAAAAACAAGTGAGCAAAAGAACATCAAATTTTCAATTCCCACAGATGTGGCATCACTTGATACCACAATTTTAACTGACCAGTATTCTTATGATGTAGCTGGAAATGTGGAAGAAGGATTGACACGCGTTGACTCTAAAGGAAATGCTGCCTTAGCACTTGCAAAATCAATTGACATTTCAAAAGACGGCTTGACCTACACGGTTACTCTTAGAGATAATTTGAAATGGTCAAACGGTGACAAGTTGACTGCTAAAGATTTTGTTTATTCATGGAAAAGAGCAGTGGACCCTAAAACTGGTTCAGAATATGCCTATTTGATGGGGGCAGTTTCTGGGGCTAATGATATTATTTCCGGTAAATCATCACTCGATAGTCTAGGAATTAAAGCCGAGTCAGATACAGAATTTACAGTCACATTGGCACAACCAACACCATATTTTAAATTTCTCTTGTCAGAACCTGTTTATTACCCCCTTGACCAAAAAGTTGTTGATAAATATGGCAAACAATATGGAACGTCCTCAGATAAAACCGTTTATAATGGACCATTCATGTTCAAATCAGATAAAGGTTGGACAGGAACCAATAAAACTTTTTCAATTTACGCCAATCCAAACTACTATGATAAGTCGGCAGTCAAATCTAAACAAATTGATTTCCAGGTCATTTCGAATGCGAATACGGGAGCACAGCTTTATAAACAAGGGAAACTTGATTTTACACTCCTTTCAACAACTGATTTGATTAATGCCAATAAAAAGACGAAAGGTTATACTGTCTTTAAACAAGCACGGACAGACTATATTGAATACAATCAATCCGGTAAAAATGCCTCAAGTCCAGACGCTCAAAAAGCACTAGCTAATCAAAATATTCGTGAAGCCTTAAATTTGGCAACTAACAGAGCAGGAGTCGTCAAAACAGCCCTACCAGGTTCGACCGTTGCGACAAGCTTTACACCAGTGGGAATGAGCAAGACCTCAACAGGAGAAGATTTTGCAACTTATGCAAAACAAGATTATCGCTATGACCCGACAAAAGCAAAAGACCTCTGGGAAAAAGGATTAAAAGAGCTTGGCTTAACCAAGCTCACCCTTAGCCTTGAAGCTGCTGGAGATTTAGCACCGTCAGAAGCAACAGCCAACTTTTTACAAACAGCCTATCAACAAAATCTACCAGGCTTGACTGTCAATTTAAAACTTGTTCCATTCAAACAAAGATTGAATGACGCTCAAAATGGAAATTTTGATATGGTTCTCTCAGGTTGGGGTGGAGATTACGCTGAACCTTCAACATTCTTGCAACTCTTTACGACAGGCCAATCATATAATGACGGTAAATTTTCTAGTAAAACTTATGATGATGCCTTTAAAGCAGCAACAACAACGCCAGACGTTCTTGAACCAGCCAAAGTAGATGAACACTACAAAGCGGCAGAAACAGCACTCTATCAAGGGTCATACATCAATCCAGTTGATTTCCAAGCCAATCCAGCTTTAATGAACCCTAAAATTACAGGCTTAGAATTTCATTCAACCGGTTTAGCTTACGACCTAAAATCGGCTTATGTTAAATAAAAAATACAAAAAGATAAATTTTCTGAAAATTTATCTTTTTTATTGAATATTCTTTCTGCAAAAATAAAACACGAACCAGTCAGAGCCCTATTAAATGAAAGGGTTTTAAATAAAAGTGTAGTAAAAAAATCTTTTTCAAAAGTTTGTGAAAACTTTCCGCTATTTAAAAATTAAATGTTAATTTTCAGAAAACATAACCATTATACTTTACAATTCAGGTTGAATTAAGTATAATACCAATATAATAAATTTTCTGACAATAATAAAAATTGCGAAGTCAGACACAATTCATGAAAGAGGGAAATTACATGAAGACTTGGAAAAAAGTTACCTTAGGTACAGTTGCACTTGGTTCGGCAGCTTTGCTTGCAGCATGCGGCAATAGCGGTTCTAGCTCATCGTCATCATCAAAAGACATTCAATGGAATTTGACATCACCGATTCAAACATTGGATTCATCACTCGCGACAGATACATATTCAAATATCATTATTGGTAATACCAATGCTGGTTTGACACGTGTGGACAAAGATGGTAAAGCACAGCCAGAATTGGCAAAATCAGTTGATGTATCAAAAGATGGCTTGACATATACTTTCCATCTTCGTGATGGCTTGAAATGGTCAAACGGTGATGCTTTGACAGCTAAAGACTTCGTTTATTCTTGGCAACGTGCGGTTGATCCAGCGACTGCTTCAGAATACGGATACCTCCTTGGCCCAGTTAAAAATGCCAACGAGATTAATGCTGGTAAAGCTGATAAATCAACACTCGGTGTTAAAGCAACTGATGACAAAACATTCGTTGTTACCCTTGCACAACCAACACCATACTTTGAATTCTTGACAGCTAACTCTGTTTACTTCCCACTCAACCAAAAAGTAGTTGAAAAATACGGGAAACAATACGGAACATCTTCAGAAAAAATGGTTTACTCAGGACCATATAAATTTGAAAAATCAAAAGGTTGGAACGGTTCAAACCAAACATTCTCAATCGTGAAGAATGACGATTATTGGGATAAGAGCGCAGTTAAAACTAAAGAAATCGACTTCCAAGTTGTTCAAGATGTTAAAACATCATTTAACCTTTACAAACAAGGTAAAATTGACCAAACTGGTATCGGTGACCCAGACCTTTACAAAGCAAATAAAACAGATAAGAATGTTGTCTCTCTAAATGAAGCAACTACTTCATACGTTCAATATAACCAATCAGGCAAAAATAAAGCCCTTGCGAATAAAGATATTCGTGAAGCTTTCAATCTTGCAACTGACCGTAAACAATATGTTGACACTGTAACACCAGCTTCTACACCAGCAACTGGCTTGACACCAGCAGGTATGGCTAAAACAAATACCGGTGAAGACTTCGCTAAATATGCAGCACAACCTTACAAATATGATGCCACAGCAGCTAAATCCGCTTGGGAAAAAGGTTTGAAAGAAATTGGCGAAACTAAACTTACGTTGACTTTGACAACGGATGACACACAAGCTGCCAAAGACTCTGCAACATTCCTTAAACAAGCATGGGAAGAAAAACTACCAGGTTTGACTCTAAATATCAAATCAGTACCATTTAAACAACGTTTAAATGACTCAACAACTGGTAACTTTGATATGGTCATCTCACTTTGGGGTGGTGACTACGCTGAACCATCAACATTCCTTGATTTGTTCACATCAACTTCACCAAATAATAATGGTAAAATCAATAATGTTACTTATGATAAAGCCATTAAAGCTGCCGAAGTGACAGATGCCCTTGATCCTGAAAAACATTATGCAGACTATAAAGCGGCTGAAGAAGCACTTTATACAGAATCAAATATTAATCCGCTTTACTTCCGTACTTCACCAGTCCTTCGTAACCCTAACCTTAAAGATGTACGTTTTGGTTCAACTGGTTTGACTTATGACTTCAAAACGGCTTACCTCAAATAATAATAGAGTTTTAGAGCAAGAAAGTTAGGATTGGCAGATTGCCAACCCTATCTTTTGCTTAGATTAGGAAATTTTTTATGGTTAAATATATTCTTAAACGTTTGGGGCTTTTGCTTCTGACTTTGTTCCTGATTGTGACATTGACTTTCTTTATGATGCAAGTCATGCCCGGAACACCTTTCTCAAATCCCAAACTAACACCAGATCAACTGGAAATTTTAAAACATGCCTATGGTTTAGATAAACCGCTTTGGCAACAATACTTTATCTATGTAGGACACATGTTCACGGGTAATTTTGGTACTTCGTTCATTTATACGAATCAACCTGTTATTACGATGATTGCCCAACGTTTGCCAGTATCAATGCAATTAGGGACTCAAGCACTTATTCTTGGTACTGTTCTTGGAGCCTTGATGGGGAAAGCTTCCGCTCGTCGTAAAAATGGATTGCTTGATGGAGTTTTCGGTTTTGTTTCAGTTCTTGGGATTTCAGTTCCTTCATTCGTAATTGGTACTTTAATTCTTCTTTACTTAGGATTTAATTTGAATCTTTTCCCAATTTCTGGTTGGGGGACCTTCTCACAAACAATTATGCCAACAATCGCTCTTTCTTTTGCTCCAATGGCTGTGGTAACCCGTTTTGTTCGTTCTGAAATGATTGAGTCTTTATCTTCAGACTACATTTTGTTAGCTCGAGCTAAAGGTTTATCTGAAAAAGAAGTGGTCAACAAGCATGCGTTGCGTAATTCATTAATTCCAATGTTGACTTTGATTGGTCCAATGGCCGCAGGATTGTTGACAGGATCAGTCTTAATTGAAAAAATCTTTTCAATTCCTGGAATTGGGGCTCAATTTGTTGATTCAATTCCAGCCAAAGACTTCCCAGTTATTATGGCAACAACAATTGTCTATGCGGTAATTTTGATGGTATTTATCTTAGTTACAGATATTCTGACTGCAATTGTTGATCCACGAGTTCGTCTCTAGAAAGGGTTTGTCGAAATGGAAAATTTAAATAAAGACTTCACCCTTGTTGGTTCAAAGGGTTCAGATTCAACAGAAAAAATTGCGAAACCTGCCTTGAGTTTTTTCCAAGATGCTTGGCGTCGTTTTAAGAAAAATAAAGTAGCGTTGGTTGCCATGTGGATCATTGCGATTACATTGGCTTTCTCAGTAATCTCAGCATTTGTTGTACCACAATCAAAGGCAAACTACTTTAATCCAAATAAATCACAAGTTTATGGAAATCTTCCACCAAAACTCTCAGGTGATTTACCATTTTGGAATGGTGAATTTAAGGCACCAGGTTCTACTGAAAGAACAGATGTTTACAAATCACAAGGTGTTCCAGAAAAAGACAAATATGTCTTCGGGACTGATAAATATGGACGTTCATTAGCTAAACGAACAATTGTTGGTTTGCGTATTTCATTGATTATTGCCCTTGCTGCCGCCTTGATTGACTTAGTAATCGGGGTGACCTATGGGATTATTTCCGGCTGGATGGGCGGAAAAGTCGATATGGTCATGCAACGGATTATTGAAATCATCCAATCTGTACCTAACTTAGTTGTAGTAACAATGCTTGCTCTACTTTTGGGACAAGGAATTTCATCAATTATTATTGCGATTGGTCTATTTGCATGGACCGGGATGGCCAGGCAGGTACGGAACATGGTTCTCTCCTATAAGGAGCGTGACTTCGTCTTGGCCTCAAAAACTTTAGGACAATCTACTTGGAAAATTGCAGTAAAACATTTGTTGCCAAACGTTTCAGGGGTTATTGTTGTCCAAATCATGTTTGATATTCCAAGTATGATTATGTATGAGGCTGTTTTATCAGCGATTAACCTTGGGGTTAAACCGCCAACGTCTTCTTTGGGGACTTTGATTAATGATGGGATTGCAAGCTTGCAATTCTATCCATTCCAATTGATTATTCCAGCAGTAGTATTGTCTGTGCTTTCACTTACATTTATCTTCTTTGGAGATGGTTTGCGTGATGCATTTGACCCTAGAGCAAGTGAGGATTAGAAATGGCAGAAGAAAAAGTATTAGAAGTTAAAAATTTGCATGTCAATTTCCACACCTATGCTGGAGATGTTAAAGCGATTCGTGATGTATCTTTTGATTTAGAAAAAGGACAGACCCTAGCGATTGTTGGTGAGTCTGGCTCTGGTAAATCAGTAACAACAAAAACTTTGATGGGCTTGAATGCGAAAAATGCGGTAATACCACAAGGTGAATTATTATTTAAAGGGCGTAACCTTCTTGATTTAAAAGAAGAAGAGTGGCAAAAAATTCGTGGAAATGAAATTTCAATGATTTTCCAAGATCCCATGACTTCTCTTGACCCAACAATGCGTATTGGAAAACAAATTGCTGAACCTTTGTTGAAACACAACAAAGGAATGAGTAAAGCCGATGCCATGAAACGGGCCCTCGAATTGATGCAACAAGTTGGAATTCCTGATGCCGAAGTGCATATTAATGATTATCCACACCAATGGTCAGGCGGGATGCGTCAACGTGCAGTTATCGCGATTGCCTTGGCTGCTGACCCTGAAATCTTGATTGCAGATGAACCAACAACTGCGCTTGACGTTACAATTCAAGCACAAATTATGCATATGATGGCTGAATTGCAAGAAAGAATTAATTCATCAATTGTCTTCATTACCCATGACTTGGGAGTTGTTGCTGGTTTTGCACATAAAGTGGCGGTAATGTATGCGGGTGAAATTGTTGAATACGGAACAGTTGAAGAAATTTTCTATAACCCACAACATCCATATACTTGGGGACTCTTAGATTCAATGCCAACGGTTGATTCAAGTGTGGACCGACTGGTTTCAATTCCAGGAACTCCACCTGATTTATTGAATCCACCAAAAGGGGATGCCTTTGCAGCACGTAATAAATTTGCCTTGGCAATTGATTTTGAAGAAGAACCTCCATACTTTGAAGTATCTCCAACACATTTTGCCAAAACTTGGCTTTTAGACCCACGAGCACCAAAAGTAACGCCTTCCGATAATATCTTGACACGCTGGAAACGCTGGGAAGAATTGAAAGGGGATAAATAATGACAGAACCTAAAAAAGTAATTGAAATAAAAAACCTTGATTTGACTTTTAATAAAGGAAAGAAAGGGGCTAATAAGGCAATTAATAATGTTTCTTTAGATATTTATGAAGGAGAAACATTTGGTCTCGTTGGAGAATCTGGTTCTGGTAAAACGACGATTGGTCGAGCAATTCTTAAACTTTATGATAATTTCATTACTGGTGGAGAAATTCTCTTTGAAGGTAAAGATGTTCGTAATTTAAAAGGTTCAGAGTTGCGCGAGTATCGTTCAGAAGCACAAATGATTTTCCAAGATCCACAAGCTTCATTGAATGGACGGATGCGCGTTAAAGATATCGTTGCTGAAGGACTTGATGCCAATGGTTTAGTAAAAACAAAGGCTGAACGTGATGCTCGTGTGTTGGAACTCTTACGTTTGGTTGGATTGAATGATGATCATTTGACACGTTATCCGCATGAATTTTCTGGTGGACAGCGTCAACGGATTGGGATTGCACGTGCACTTGCCGTAAAACCTAAATTTGTCGTAGCTGATGAACCTATCTCAGCACTTGATGTTTCAATTCAAGCTCAGGTTGTTAACTTGATGAGAGATATTCAAGCAAAAGAAAATTTGACTTACTTGTTTATCGCTCATGATTTGTCAATGGTTAAATATATTTCTGACCGTATTGGTGTCATGCACTGGGGGAAAATTTTGGAAGTTGGAACTTCTGACCAAGTTTACAATCATCCAATTCATCCTTATACTAAGAGTTTGCTAAGTTCAATTCCGTCACCAGATCCTATTTCTGAGCGGGAACGGACTCCAATTGTTTATGACCCAACGGCTGAATTGGATGGACAAGAACGTGAAATGCGGGAAATTACTCCAGGACATTTTGTCTTCTCAACAGAAGCAGAGGCAGAAATTTACAAGAAAAACGCTACTGTATAAATAAAAAGTTAATGATAAAACAATTAGTTTTGCTGATTGTTTTTTCTTTTGTTTAATTACCAATCGAATTAATTTTTTAACTCTTTAGTTTGTTGGTAAGATTTATAAAAATCAACTATAAAATCAGGGCAAATTTTGATATAATTAAAAGAACTATTTTTTTGAGGCTTAACCAATGTAAAATAAATTAAAAATATAAATGAATAATTAAAGAAAAAGAGAGTATAAATGACTTTACAAGAAGAAATAAAAAAACGCCGGACTTTTGCCATCATCAGTCACCCGGATGCTGGTAAGACGACGATTACAGAACAATTATTGAAATTTGGGGGAGCCATTCGGGAAGCGGGGACTGTAAAAGCTCGTAAAACTGGTAATTTTGCTAAGTCAGACTGGATGGATATTGAAAAAGAACGTGGAATTTCTGTAACAAGTTCTGTCATGCAATTTGATTATGCAGGCAAACGTGTTAATATCTTGGACACGCCTGGGCATGAAGATTTCTCAGAAGATACTTACCGAACATTGATGGCGGTTGATGCTGCGGTCATGGTTATTGACAGTGCTAAAGGGATTGAAGCACAAACGAAAAAACTTTTCCAAGTTGTAAAACGCAGAGGGATTCCGGTTTTCACTTTCATTAATAAACTTGACCGTGATGGACGTGAACCGCTTGATTTACTTTCTGAATTGGAAGAAATTCTTGGAATTGCTAGTGTACCAATGAATTGGCCAATCGGAATGGGGAAAAATTTCCAAGGTCTTTATGATTTTACGCATGGTCGTGTGGAAGTTTATCAACCTGAGGATGGTAAACGTTTTGTTGAATTTGATGAAAATGGGGAAGTGCCGGCTAGTCATCCTTTGACAAAAAATCCTTTCTTTACTCAAGCTTTAGAAGATGCTGAATTACTTTTGGATGCAGGGAATCAATTTTCTGAGGAAGAAGTTGTTGCAGGGCAATTGACACCAGTTTTCTTTGGTTCGGCTTTAACTAGTTTTGGGGTAGAAACTTTCCTTGAAACATTTTTAGAATATGCACCAGAGCCTCATTCACACAAAACGGTGGACGAAGAAGAAATTGAACCTTTAAATCCTGATTTTTCTGGTTTCATTTTCAAAATCCAAGCAAATATGGACCCACGTCACCGTGACCGAATTGCTTTTGTTCGGATTGTATCTGGTGAATTTGAACGAGGAATGGATGTTAATCTTGTTCGGACGGGTAAGAAAGTGAAACTCTCAAATGTCACACAATTTATGGCTGAATCGCGAGAAAATGTTGAGAATGCTGTAGCTGGTGATATTATTGGGGTTTATGATACTGGAACTTATCAGGTTGGGGATACATTAACCACAGGTAAATTGAAAAAATCTTTTGAGCCATTGCCAACATTTACCCCTGAGCTCTTTATGCGTGTCCAAGCGAAAAATGTGATGAAACAAAAATCTTTCCAAAAAGGAATTGACCAATTGGTACAAGAAGGAGCCATTCAGCTCTACAAATCTTATACAACTGGTGATATTATGCTTGGTGCGGTTGGGCAACTTCAATTTGAAGTCTTTAAAGACCGGATGGAGCGTGAATATAATTCTGAAACAATCATGACACCCATGGGGACAAAAACGGTTCGTTGGATTAAAGAAGAAGATTTAGATGAAAAAATGTCTAGTTCACGTAATATTTTGGCACGAGATCGTTTTGACCATCCTTTATTCTTGTTTGAAAATGAATTTGCCATGCGTTGGTTTAAAGATAAATATCCAGATGTTGAATTAATGGAACAATTTTCAGTATAAAATTACTGACAGATATTTTATATAGTAGAAAAGCTTATATTCTTTAAAAAATATCATAAAAATTTACTGACAGCTTTGTCAGTATATTTTTTATGAAAATATTTAAAAAAAAGTAAAGGGCGTAAGCATTTTCAGTCAAAAAATTATGCTATAATAGATAAGTTACGTCAGGCGAGTCACATAAATTTCGCCTGTAGCAAGGGTTTCGTACCCTGTAATAAAAAGTTTGGCGTGGGAACACGCAGTAGAAATATAGGTAAAAAATGAAATTTAGTGAACTCGGCCTGTCAGAAGGAATCGTAAATACACTTACAGAGATTGGTTATGAACAACCAACACCAATCCAAGAACAAACAATTAAACTTGCACTTGAAGGGCGTGACGTTCTAGGTCAAGCGCAAACAGGAACTGGTAAAACAGCAGCATTTGGTCTTCCAACAATTGAAAAAATTGATGCTTCTAATCCAGCTATTCAAGCACTCGTTATTGCTCCAACCCGCGAACTTGCGGTTCAAGGACAAGAAGAACTTTTCCGTTTTGGTAAATCAAAAGGACTTAAAGTTCGTACTGTTTTTGGTGGTTCAAGTATTGAAAAACAAATTAAAGGCCTTAAAGCTGGTGCACATATTGTTGTGGGAACACCAGGACGTTTGGTTGACTTGATTAAACGTAAAGCAATTAAATTGGATCAACTTGAAACTTTGATTCTTGATGAAGCTGATGAAATGTTGAACATGGGATTCTTGGAAGACATTCATTTCATCATTGAAAAAACACCAGAAGCTCGTCAAACATTGCTTTTCTCAGCAACAATGCCAAATGACATCAAAAAAATTGGTGTGAAATTCATGAAGAATCCTGAACACATCAAAATTGCAGCCAAAGAAATGACTGCTGATCGTATTGATCAATATTTTGTAAAAACAAAAGAATTTGAAAAATTTGATGTTTTGACTCGTTTGCTTGATGTTGAACGTCCAGAACTTGCAATTGTTTTTGGTCGTACAAAACGTCGTGTTGATGAATTGATTCGTGGTCTTAAATTGCGCGGTTACCGTGCTGAAGGAATGCACGGAGATTTGGACCAAAATAAACGTTTGGCTGTTTTGCGTGATTTCAAAGCAGGACATATTGACGTTTTGGTTGCAACTGACGTTGCTGCTCGTGGACTCGACGTGTCAGGAGTTACTCACGTTTATAACTACGACATTACTCAAGACCAAGAAAGCTATGTTCACCGTATCGGTCGTACCGGCCGTGCGGGTAAATCAGGACGTTCAGTAACATTTGTTTCATACAATGAAATGGGTTATCTTCGTGCCATTGAAAATATGACTAAAAAGCCAATGAAAGGCTTGAAACCACCTACAAAAGAAGAAGCTTACCAAGCGTCACTCTCAGTAGCTATGGATGATGTCCTTCGTGATTTGTCTGATGATTCAGCTAAAGCAAAATTGGCTAAATTTGACAAACAAGCAGCGAGCCTACTTGAAAAATTTGATGCTAAAGAATTGGTTGCTTTACTTCTTCAAGGTCGCGTAAAAGACCCTGATAATCAAGAAGAAGTTAAGATTACAGCTGAACGTCCATTGCCATATAATGGTGAAGGAAAAGGCTTCAAGAAAAAAGGTAAAGGTGGCGGCGGACGCTACAAAGGTCGTGGAAATGGCGACCGTGATGGCAACCGTGGCGGTTACCGTGGAAATCGTGATGGTAAAGATGGCGAACGCGGTGGAGATCGTAAACGCAACTGGAAAGACCGTGATGATAACCGTGGCGGTTACCGTGGAAAACGTGATGACCGTCGTTTTGACGATCGTAAACAAGGAGAAAAAACTCCTCGTAAACGTACCACAGGAACTGAAAAATCAGCTGGCTTCGTAATGCGTAGCCGTGGTGACAAATAAAAATAATCAAGAAATTTCGGTAAATAGAGGAATCATCAGTTAGCTGATGATTTTTTCTTTTGTCAGCTGTCAGTAAATTTTTTATGGACAATAATTGTATTTATTAAGTCTATTCTAAAGAAGGCGTACTTTTCGTCAGTGGATTTATTGTTTGAAAGTTAAACAATAAATCTGTCAGTAGTTTTTGAATACAAGATTATTCTGTCAGTAAATTTGCACTGAACATAATTGGATTTAACAAGCTGACGGAGATGACAAATGATTTTTAAAAACTCTGTCGCTTTCCGTCAGTTTAAAGCGATTGCTTAATGAGCTTTAAATCAGCGAATAAAGAACTTATCAGCTTTACTGATGATTCTGTCAGTAATTTTCACAATCATTTTTTAGAATTTTACTTAAAAAGGGCTGATTTTATGCTATAATAGCGCTATGACAAATAACAAATTTAAATCAGGATTTGTGGCGATTTTAGGTCGTCCAAATGTTGGAAAATCAACATTTATGAACCACGTGATGGGACAAAAAATTGCCATCATGTCAGATAAACCTCAAACAACAAGAAATAAAATTCAAGGAATTTATACTACAGAAAATGAACAAATTGTTTTCATTGATACGCCTGGTATTCACAAACCACACAATGCTTTAGGCGATTTCATGGTTCAATCTGCTTATTCGACTTTACGTGAATGTGATGTCGTTTTGTTCATGGTTGCGGCTGATGAACCACGTTCAACTGGTGAAAATATGATTATTGAGCGCTTGAAAAAGGCAGAAGTTCCTGTCATTTTGGTCGTCAATAAAATTGATAAAATTCATCCTGACCGTCTTTTTGAAATTGTAGCCGATTATACTTCACAAATGGAGTTTTCTGAAGTGGTTCCAATCTCAGCTAAACAAGGGAATAATACAGAAAGATTAATTGATACGCTCTCTGAAAAATTGGACGAGGGTCCTCAATATTTCCCAGAAGATCAAATCACTGACCATCCTGAGCGTTTTCTTGTTTCAGAAATGATTCGTGAAAAAATCTTATTATTAACTCGGGAAGAAGTTCCACATTCAATCGCAGTCACTACTGACCAAATGACTCGAGATGAAGAAACTGGTAAGATTCATATCATGGCAACAATTATTGTTGAACGCAAGAGTCAAAAAGGGATTATTCTTGGTAAAGGCGGCGATATGATTCGTAAAATCGGGAAAATGGCTCGTCGAGATATTGAAATTATGCTTGGGGATAAAGTTTATCTTGAAACTTGGGTCAAAATCAAAAATGACTGGCGTGACCGAAAAATGGATTTAGCTGACTTTGGCTACAATCGTGATGATTATATGTAATGAAAATAGCGAATTATCGCTATTTTTTGTTTTATTATGAAATTTACAGACAATTGTGATATAATATTGAAAATTATAATTATTATTGGGGGAAATTATGTGCGGTTTTTTATTTATGGAAACATCTGATTTAACGATAGAAGAGTTTAAAAGTAATTTGGAATTGATTGAGCATCGAGGACCAGATGACCAACAGCATGTTCGTGATACTTTGGGAAATGATTTTGGTTTTTGCCGACTTTCAATCATGGATTTATCAGACTTGGGACGTCAACCCTTTGGTTTAAATGGCAAAAGAGTTATGTGTAATGGTGAAATCTATAACTTTTTAAGTCTCCGTAAGTTTTTGGAAACAAAAGGTTATAAATTTACCGGAGATTCTGACTGTGAGGTTCTTTTACCACTTTTTGAAACTACTGGAATCGAAACAATGGTAAAAATGCTTGATGCTGAATTTGCTTTTGTTTTGGTTGATGAAAACACTGCTGAAATTTTTGCCGCTCGGGACCCCTTTGGGATTCGTCCACTTTTTTATGGTTATAATAAAGTAACTGGCAAAATTTCGTTTTCATCCGAAGCCAAAGCACTCATTTCAACATGTAATGATGTGACACCATTTCCTCCAGGTTACTACTATGCCAATGGTGAATTTCATGTTTTTAATGACATTGCTGAGGTTTCAACAATTGTTGAAGAACCTTTGGCTGAAATTTCAGGACATATTCGTCGCAAATTGGAACGTGCAGTCAAAAAACGTCTTCATGCAGATGCTCCAATGGGCTATCTCTTGTCAGGTGGTTTAGATTCATCATTGGTTTGTGCGATTGCAGCTAAGGAATTAGAAAGCCCAATCAAAACCTTTGCTATTGGAATGGAAACTGATCCGATTGATTTGAAATATGCTCGTGAAGTGTCAGATTTCTTACGAACTGACCATACCGAAATTCTGATGACAAAAGAAGATGTACTTTCAGCAGTCCGTGAAGTGATTTGGCACTTAGAAACATGGGATATCACAACTATCCGGGCTTCTATTGGGATGTATTTAATCTGTAAATATATTCATGAGAATACAGAACTGAAAGTTTTGATGACTGGTGAAGTTTCTGATGAAATGTTTGGTTATAAATATACTGACTTTGCTCCATCAGCGGGTGCCTTTCAAAAAGAAGCCCAAAAACGAGTGCATGAACTTTATATGTATGATGTTCTGCGGGCTGACCGCTGTTTAGCAGCTCATTCTCTTGAAGCGCGTGTTCCTTTTGCTGATTTGGATTTTGCGGCCTATGTCATGTCTATTAATCCCAGCAGAAAATTGAATACTTATGGCAAAGGGAAATATCTCTTGCGTCATGCTTTTGAAGGAACTGAACTATTGCCAGATGAGATTTTATTCAGAGAAAAAGCTGCTTTTTCTGACGCTGTTGGTCACTCAATGGTTGACTATTTAAAAGAATTTGCTGACGAAAAATATTCTGATGAAGATTTAGCAAAGGCCAGTGAAAAGTATCCAAAACATACACCATTTACCAAAGAATCATTGATGTATCGTGAGATTTTTGAAGAATTTTATCCAGGATATGAAGATTGGATTCTTGATTTTTGGATGCCAAATCGCGATTGGGTGGGGGCAGGAGTTACTGACCCATCCGCTCGCGTCTTATCAAATTATGGTGATTCTGGAAAATGAATTTTGAAATCTTTATCATAAAAAAATGAATGAGAAATGTTAAAATAGTCACTGATGAAACTTATCTAATGATAATTGTCAGTGACTATTTTATATTTTAAATTTAATTAAGAATACAAAAGAAAGTTGTCAGTAAAAAATGAATTAAAATTTACTGACAGACTTGTTAGTAAATTTTTTGATGTGAGGGAAAAATGCCAGAGTTACCAGAAGTTGAAACAGTGAGAAGAGAGCTTGAAAAAAGAATTGTTGGACAAAAAATTGTATCTATAGAAGCCACTTATCCAAGAATGGTTTTAACTGGTTTTGAGCAATTGAAAAAAGAATTGACAGGAAAAACCATTCATGGCATTTCACGTCGCGGAAAATATTTAATTTTTGAAATTGGCGAGAAAGATCGTTTGATTTCTCATCTGCGGATGGAAGGAAAATATCGACTTGCAAGCCTCAATGTTCCAATGGAAAAACATGACCATTTAGCCCTTAAATTTACTGACGAACAATTAATTTATGCTGACGTAAGAAAATTTGGAACTTGGGAATTGATTTCTACTGACCAAGTCCTTCCATATTTTTTGAAGAAAAACATTGGTCCGGAGCCAACTTATGAAACTTTTGATGAACAGATTTTCCGAGAAAAATTGCAGAAATCGACAAAGAAAATTAAACCTTTTCTACTTGAACAAACATTAGTGGCTGGACTTGGAAATATTTACGTTGATGAAGTGCTCTGGCTAGCAAAGATTCATCCAGAAAAAGTGGCAAATCAACTGACAGAAAGTTCTATTCATCTTTTACATGATTCTATCATTGAAATTTTGCAAAAAGCAATTAAATTAGGCGGCTCAAGCATCAGAACTTATAGTGCTTTAGGTTCAACAGGAAAAATGCAGGACGAATTACGAGTGTATGGAAAAACAGGGGAAAAATGTGTGCGTTGTGGCAATGAAATTCAAAAAATAAAAGTGGCTGGTCGGGGGACCCACTTTTGCCCATTCTGTCAGCAAAAATAATGACTTGATTTTTACTGACAGCTTTTAAAAATTAATTTAAAAAACTCAGTGACAAAGTTAATAAAAAAACGTATAGATAGAATATAGGGGCTTATAAAAAATCCTGAAAAATGCTATAATTAAACAATAAATAAAGAATAACGGAGATAAAATTTGGCAACAAAGAAAAAAACAAATTTTGATGATATTACCAAAAAATATGGCGCTGAACGTGACAAAGCTTTGGCAGATGCACTTGCTCTGATTGAAAAAGACTTTGGGAAAGGTTCACTTATGCGTCTTGGCGAAGCAGCCAACCAAAAAGTGTCAGTAGTAAGTTCAGGCTCACTTGCACTTGATATTGCGCTTGGTGCAGGTGGTTATCCTAAAGGACGTATCGTTGAAATCTACGGACCAGAATCTTCTGGTAAAACAACAGTCGCTCTTCATGCCGTTGCAGCGGTTCAAAAAGAAGGTGGAATTGCAGCCTTTATCGATGCTGAAAATGCGCTTGACCCAGAATATGCAAAAGCGCTCGGTGTCAATATCGATGAACTTTTACTTTCACAACCAGACTATGGTGAACAAGGGCTTCAAATTGCTGAAAAATTGATTACATCTGGTGCAGTTGACTTAGTTGTTATTGACTCAGTTGCAGCTTTGGTACCTAAAGCCGAAATTGACGGTGAAATTGGTGACAGTTCAGTTGGGCTTCAAGCTCGTATGATGTCACAAGCCATGCGTAAACTTGCAGGACATATTAATAAAACAAAAACAACAGCTATTTTCATCAACCAATTGCGTGAAAAAGTTGGGGTTATGTTTGGTTCGCCAGAAACAACACCTGGTGGTCGTGCATTGAAATTCTACGCTTCTGTACGTCTTGATGTACGTGGTTCAACAAAAATCGAAGAAGGTTCTGGAGATAACAAGACCCAAATCGGTAAAATCACAAAAATCAAAGTCGTTAAAAATAAAGTGGCTCCACCATTCAAGGTTGCTCTCGTTGATATCATGTTTGGTGAAGGAATTTCAAGAACCGGTGAACTTTTAAACATTGCTGTTGATGAAGGAATCATCAAAAAATCAGGCGCTTGGTTTGCTTACAATGACGAAAAAATTGGTCAAGGAGCAGAAAAAGCGAAGAACTATCTCAAAGAACATCAAGAAATTTTTGATGAAATTGACCATAAAGTTCGTGCCGCACACGGTCTTCTTGATGAAGCAGAAGTAGCAGAAACTACAGAAGATACTTCAACAAAAGCTAAGGCAACTAAAGCTAAAAAAGAAGAAAAAGTAGTCGAAACTGAAGAAATTGAACTCGAACTCGAAGATTAAAAAAACAGCTGATTATTCAGCTGTTTTTATTTTTTTAAAGAAAGTAAATAGTCCAAAGATAAGAACCCAAATCACAGAACCAATGGCCGGAACAATTGTATCTTTAAAGCAGAATAGTGAAATAAAGATTAAAACAAATCCAGCAATGGCTAATGGAATAAAGATGTGGGCTGCAGGTAAAACAAACCCTTTAGGATCAAAATCGCTTGATTTCCGATATTTAAGATAAGTAATTAAGGTCATCAGATAAACCACTAGAAAAAGATTGGTTGCGACACTGGTAATAAAGACAAAAGAATTAGAAATCGCAGGAATCATCGAGATGAATGGAGTAAATAGAATTAATAATGAGGTGAAAAGTAAAGCATTTACTGGTACACCAGCTTTTGAAAATTTAGTAAATGGTTTAAGTATTTTATCATTATTGAGTTTTGATAAAGAATAAAGATTACGAGTGATTGAAAAGAGGGCAGAGTTTAAAGCTGAAGCAGCAGAAGTTAGTACAACAAAGTTCACTAAAGCCGCTGCCCATTTGATTCCAATGAGTTGGAAAATGGTAACAAATGGTGATTTATCAGCCGGAATATCGCGCCATTGGTAGATACTCATAATTGCCAGCAGTGCCCCAACATAAAAGAGGACAATTCGAATTGGAATTTGGTTAATCGCTTTTTTCAAAGTTGGTCTAGGATTATCTGTCTCTGCTGCAGTCATTCCGATGAATTCCATCGAAACAAAAGCAAACATGACCATCTGGAAGCTTTCAAAGAAATTAGAAAGCCCATTTGGGAAGAACTCGAAGCCTTTGGTGATATTAGTTACACTTACAGTATCAGTTCCTGTATGATAATGACTAAAAATAAGGATTATTGCCGTTAAAATCAAACCAATAATCGCCACAATTTTAATCATCCCAAACCAAAATTCAGTTTCTCCAAAAAATTTTGGATTTAAAGTATTCAATAAAGTTAGAAGAACTAATACAAAGACTTCTGTCATCCAAATTGGTAAATCCGGCAACCAAAAATTAATATAAGTCCCAATAGCAATTAGCTCAGCCATAGCTACAAAAACAACAACCAATAAATAAGACCACTGAATAAAGTAACCAGGCTTTTCACCGAGATAGCGTGAAACAAAATTTAAAAAGGAATGTTGATTGGGATCTTGGTAAAGCATCTCCCCGATAGCTCTTAGGAGAATATACATGAGCGCACCGATTATTAAATAAACAAAAATAATTGATGGGCCAGTGAGGTGAATCGATTTTCCGGCACCAAGGAATAATCCCGTACCAATTGTTCCAGCGATGGCAATAAGTTGAATATGCCTATTTTTTAAACCACGTTGCGAGGGCTTGTTTTCTTCATTTTGATTTGTATTCATAATATTATATTATACGCTTTTTCATTTAGTTTTTCAGAAGTCACTCTGTCTAGGAAAAGATGACTCGCTTAGATTTTTTTATAGTGCGAGTAGAGTCCAAAGAAAATTGTCCAGACAATAGCTCCCAAGGCCGGATAAAAGGTATCAGCATTGAAAAACAAAGAAACAAAGACAATTGCAAAGATAGCTACGATAAAGGGAACGGTAATTTGAGGTTTTGGTGTCAAGAAACCTTTAGGATTGTAATCTTCAGATTTTCGATATTGCCAATAAGTGTAGAGGGTGATAAAGTAAACCACTAAAAATAAATTAGTCGTACAAGAGGCTGCAAAATCGAAAGCATTTTTTATCTGAGGAATAAGAGTCAGGACAGGAGCCAAAAGCGAGAGAGCAGTTGCCATATAAAGAGCATTGATAGGAATTCCCGCCTTAGAAAGTTTTGTAAAAGGAGTTAATCTTCCTTTATCATGCTGTTGAGCAAGTGAGTACATATTTCGTGTTGCTGAAAATAATGAACTATTAAGCGCTGAAGCGGCAGAAGTCAGGACAACAAAGTTAATGAGCGCCGCTGCCCATTTGATTCCAATAAGTTGAAAAACCATAACAAATGGAGATTTATCAGCCGGAATGTAGTGCCAGTTGAAAATAGCCATAATAGCCAAAAGTGCTCCAACATAGAAAAGTAAAATACGTACTGGAATTTGATTAATTGCTTTTGGTAAACTCTTTTTAGGATTAACTGTTTCTGCCGCAGTCATTCCAATAAATTCCATAGAAGTAAAGGCAAACATAACCATTTGTAAGGCACCAACAAAGTTCCAAGCACCGTGTGGGAAGAGTTGAAAGCCATCAAAAATGTTGTTTAGTGAAGCAGAGTCATGAACGGTTTTTCCGCTTAAAACAGTACTATAGTGAAAATTACCAGCTACTAAAATAATCGCAGTGACAATCATTCCAATGATTGCTGCTACTTTAATCATCGCAAACCAAAATTCAGTTTCACCAAAAAAGCGAGAATTTAAAGTATTAAGTCCAAAAAGAAGAGCTAGCATGACAATTTCAATCAACCAAAGTGGAACCTGAGGAAGCCAAAATTGAATATAAGTTCCGATTGCTGTCAATTCAGAGATACAAACAAAAACAATAACTAACCAATAAGACCACTGAGTGAAGTAACCTGTCCTGACGCCTGAATATTTTGTGACAAAATTTAAAAATGAATGCTGACTAGGGTCGTTGTAAAGCATTTCTCCGATTGTTCTTAAGAAAAAGAACATCGCAATCCCAATAAGAATATAAGCAAAGATAACGCTTGGACCAGTCATTTGAATGGTTTTTCCAGCTCCTAGAAAAAGTCCGGTACCAATCGTTCCAGCAATAGCAATAAGTTGAATATGTCGGTTCTGTAAGCCCCGTTGAGCTTCATGTTTCTCTTGAAGATTTTCCAAAAGTTTTCCTCCCTTAAATTATCAGATAATTCCAATAATGTGTTAATTATTATACCAAATTAATAAATTTGTATCAAGAGTCATATTCTTTTTTGCTAAAAATAACAGTAAAGTGTATCATTTGATATTTATGATATAATAAAAATATGTTAATAATCGACCAAAATCTATTAGAAATAGATAATTTGTTGGAAAAGATAGTGGACGAGTTTTTGAAATTTCCAGAAGTTGAAGCTTATCAGAAAGCTAAAGCTGATTTTATGGCAGATGAAAATTTACAAAGTCAGCTTAAAACTTTACAGGATAATTCTGAATATGTCGCTTTTCGGCCAGAGCTAAGAGCGCTTCAGCATGAAATAAATTTGAATGAGAAGGTTTATGCCTTTCGTTTGGCAGAAAACGACCTTCAACAAATTTTGACAGCTTTGACTAAGAAAATTACAAATAGTATTTCGGAACAGATTTATGTTGATGAGAATTTACCGTTGAAAGGAGGGCAACATGGACGACATCATGGAAAGCATTGAGAAAAAAGAAATTCGCCCCCTTTTTATAAAGGAGCGAATCGCAGTTTATGTTTATTGCTATTCATATAAAGGAACAAGACAATTAAGTAAATTTGGCGATGTGGTTTATACAAGCCAAAAATCAAATTATAGTTTACTCTATGTCAATAATGAAAATCTTTCAGATTCATTGAGTAAATTAAAAGATTTGAAATTTGTTAAAAAGGTACGTGTGGGTCATATTAAAGAACTTGACCAAAACTTTTCTGAAGCTTTTGCTCAAACTAATCTTGCCGTTAAAGAGGAAATTGAGCGCTTGTAAATAAGGGAATAAAAGTGAGCTCACGTGTCAATAATGTAATTGGTATTGTGTATTATTTGAGTGAGCAGACTTTTTTTGTTAATATAGTAAAAAAAGAGAGGAGACTTGGTAGAGTAATACTGCTTCATTTGATGAAGTCTGGAATTTGTAAAAAAGTTGTATTCTATAGATTCTGATTATCACTTCTTCTCAACCATGAAACGATACCCAAAACCAAGGAAGAAAAACTATGTTGGAGACTCATTATTACTTCACTCCCATTTTAGACCATTTAGAACCATTTGATCATAATGATTGGCATTTATATCCGATTGTCACTTTACCTGCGGCTAAGCAACTACGGGATGCAGAAGATTTGCCTAAAAATATTGTTTCGTTAAATGCTTGTTATGACCGTTTGCGAAAAGTATCACTTGATTATCTAACTGTAAATCTTTACGGACGAAAACAAGGAAGAGCTTTTCTCTTATTGTTGCAGGATGTTTTAGAAGAAACGACGATTTTAGATTATACAGTTCAAGTTCGTCAGCAGATTTTGAAAGAAATCGGCGTGTCTACTCTGAATTTTATGGAGTATCGTTCTTTTGCTAAAAGACATCTCGCTTTAATGTTAAAAGATTTTAGAAAAAATGATTTTCAAGCCTCTCCAGCAAGTCTGATTATGACTAATGAGGAATGTTTGAAAATTGAAGATTGTCCTCATGCGCTCTTACAACAATACTTAGAACAAATTGAAAAAACTGCCTGATACTTGTCAGACATTTTTTTTATAAAAAAATACTGACAGGATTCTGTCAGTAAAATTTTAAAAATTATTTTCGTAAATGTCTTAAACAGTCTAAAAAACGAACAACTTTGGATTTTGAAAAACGATATTCAACTCGATTTTTATCTAAAAAGTCAAAAAAGTCTTTTTTCCCTTGTTTGCTGTCATCTACTTCAAGCTCAAGCTCATAATCAGTATGCCCTAGATAATCATTCTTGTCTAATGCAGCAAGCCCAATTGGAAGATGTTGCTCATAACGAATCGTCGTCAAACTTCCAATTAAAGTGATTTCCTCAAGATTAATATCTCGTGCAGTTAGTAACTCACAGATTTCACTTAAATCAGTCTCTCCACAGACAATATTTCGCTCGCCAAGGAGTTGTTGAGCTTCTTCAAGACTGAGATCAATATTATATTCAATATTTCCAACTTCTTGCGGAACTTTTAAAGTCATTTCTGCGGACTTATCAAAAGTTCTAATACGCAAAGCCAATTTTTTCTTGCGTAATTTAAAATCTTTTGAATCTAAGTAGTGGTTAGTTTGCCTAACAGGGGTTACGTGAGTAAAGAGTTTTTTGAGCTGGTCATACTCAGCCAGCGACAATAGCGACTTATACTCAATCTCCAAATTCGTACTCATTAATTAATTTTTAAGATAATTTTCTAAAGAAAATATCTTTCCTTTCAGTTGGGTTAAACGATATATTAATTAAAAGTATATCAAAAGGCTGACTATAAGTAAAGTTGCGCCCTAAGTTGAAGAAGGAGAAAAGCTGGCTCAAAGCAGAGAAACAAAGGGAAGCTTTAAAAATGAAGGAGACTAGACAAGGACTGAAAATATGATAGAATTAAGGCTATGGAAAAAGTAGAAGAGAAATATCATTTAAAAGATTTTTGGGATTTTGGTTTGAAACAATTTCGGTCAGCAATTTTTGGAATTACCATTATTCTGTCATTAATTGTGACTACCTTCATCAAAATTCCACATCTTGCACGTTATGACACTTTATTGATTTGCGTCATCGTCATTCAAATGATACTTTTGGTCAGCAAATATGAGCGAGCTTATGATTTAATTCCAATCATGGTCTTCCATGTTTTGGGAATGATTTTAGAAATATTTAAAGTAAAGCATGGGAGTTGGTCCTATCCAGATGCTGGCTTATTTAAAATTATGGATGTTCCCTTATACAGTGCTTTTATGTACTCGGCAATTGGTTCTTATATTGTTCGGGCAATAAAAGAGTTTGATTTAGAAGCAATCAATTGGCCGCATTGGTTGATGTCCATTGGTATTTCTGTTCTTATTTATCTCAACTTTTTTAGTGGAACCTTTGGCTTTGATTTCAGAAATATCTTTTATCTCTTTATTTTAATGATTTTCTGGAAAACTAAATTTACTTTTGTATTGCGGACAAAACGTTATCAAATGCCGGCAATTTTGAGTTTCTTTTTAATCGGTCTCTTTATTTATTTTGCAGAGAATATTGGTTCTTATTTTAGTGCTTGGACTTATTCTTATCAATTAAAAGCTTGGCAATTTGTTGATTTAGGTAAAATCTCTTCATGGACTTTATTGATTATCGTTTCAATCATTATTGTTATTGAACTTCAGAGATATTTTTCAAAAAAGATAAAAGTAAAAGATATAATTAAGAACTAAAAAGGGCAAAATGATTGCTCTTTTTTTATTGAAATTTAAAGCATTTAAGTAGTAATAATGTGAATAAAGCAAACTTATGTTAAAATATTAGATGTGATTCTAATAAATATAGAAGTCAGAAATCGTTTAAGATTTAAATACTCAAAAAAGGAGTATGTGAGAGCAATTGCTTTTGCAAAGTGAAAAAAATGTTTAATTGGGAAGAATTCTTGGACCCTTATGTCCAAACAGTTGGCGAGTTAAAAATAAAATTTCGGGGCGTTCGTAAGCAATATTTGAAGAAAGGACTTTATTCTCCGATTGAATTTGTTACGGGGCGCGTGAAACGTCGTGAATCAATCAGAAATAAGGCCAAACTTCGTGGTTACACACGAGAAAACTTAGCTGAAATGGAAGATATCGCTGGTGTTCGAGTGATGGTCCAGTTTGTTGATGATGTTTGGGATGTGTTGGAGCTTTTACGTAAACGCAAAGATTTTAAAATTATTGAAGAACGTGATTATATTAATAACCAAAAAGCTTCTGGTTACCGTTCTTATCATGTCATCATTGAGTATCCAATTGATACAATTGATGGTTTCCAAATAGTCAATGCTGAAATTCAAATTAGAACCTTAGCCATGAATTTTTGGGCAACGATTGAACACTCTCTTAATTATAAGTACGGGGGCTTAATTCCTGAGGATGTCAAGGCAAGATTGACTAATGCAGCGCGTGAAGCTGCTCAACTTGATTTGGAAATGGGTGAAATCCGTGAGGATATTCAAGAAGCACAGTTACTTTTTGATAGTCCTCAGCAAAAACAAGACTTTAAAAAAGAAAATGGTGAAGAAAATGAACTTTGGTAAAAAAGTCTGGCTTATTGGAAATTCGAGTGAAAAATCCAAAAAAACGCTCAATAAATTGAGCAAGATTTTGAAAGCTGAACATTTCGTTTTTGATGATATTAATCCTGAAATTGTGATTTCAGTTGGAGGAGATGGGACGCTTCTAAGAGCAATGCACATGTACGAATATCAGCTAGATCGTGTGCGATTTTTGGGTGTTCATACGGGGCATTTGGGCTTTTATACTGATTTTACTGACGAAGATTTGTTTGAAGTCGTAGAGGCGCTTTATGATGAAAATCCAGCTCAAGCGATTCACTATCCACTCATTCGTGTTCAAGTTAGTTTTACTGACGGATATCAAATTGTACGGCACGTTCTCAATGAAGCAACGATTCGACGTGCAAGTAAAACGATGGTTGGGGATGTTAGAATTTCTGATTATCTTTTTGAACGTTTTCGTGGGGATGGCTTGTCAATTTCAACCCCAACAGGTTCAACGGCTTACAATAAATCAATTGGAGGAGCCGTTGTTCATCCGCGGGTAAAAGCAATGCAAGTTGCTGAAATTGCAAGTTTGAACAATGTCGTTTATCGAACATTAGGTTCACCAATGATTGTAGCTGAGAAAGATATAATTACCGTTTGTCCTGCGCCAGAGGATGATTATAGTTTGACTTTTGACCAGTTGACTTTTGAATACAAAAATATCAAATCAATTGAATTTTCATTGGATGGAACAACGATTTCTTTTGCAAATTGCGCTCATACACCATTTTGGGAACGGGTCAGTAAGTCCTTTATTGGGGAGGTTGAGTAATGCAGTTTGCTTTTAGAAACGAGATTGAAGGAAGCATGGTTAAATCAATGCTAAGCCGTCACGGTATTTCTAGGAGATTACTGACAAAAGTAAAATTTGATGGTGGAAAAATAACAGTTAATGGTCAGGAAAAAAATGCCATTTATCGTCTGGAAAAGAATGATTTGGTGACGGTCACAGTCCCAGATGAGCCAGATAATGAAAAGTTAATTCCTGATGATTTTCCACTCAATGTCCTATTTGAAGATGACCACTATTTAGTGGTTGAAAAGCCAGCAGGCAAGCCATCAATTACAGGGTCCTTGCATCCGACTGGGGCCATGTCAAATGCTGTCAAAGGATATATTAGTCAAAAAAATTATGCTAATCAAACGGTGCATATTATCACTAGACTAGACCGTGATACCAGTGGAATCATGTTTTTAGCTAAACATCGTTATGCACATGCTTTAATGAATCAACATAAATTTCGCGACACGATGGAAAAACGCTATTTTGCCATTGTAAATGACCAAGATTTACCAGATTCTGGTCGAATTGACTTACCAATTGGACGTCGTGATGATTCGATTATTCAAAGGCAAGTTCGCTTTGATGAAAAAGCAAAAGATGCTCTGACTTCTTACGTTGTTGCTGAGCGAAAAAATGATTTAGCCCTTCTTGATATTATTTTGCATACAGGCAGAACTCACCAAATTCGTGTTCATTTTTCTCATTTGGGTTATCCTTTAATTGGTGATGATTTATACGGTGGAAATCATGATTTGATTTCACGTCAAGCCCTTCACTGTCACCATTTACAGTTCTTAAATCCTTTTACTGACGAAATGGTTCATGTTGAATTAGACATGCCAGAAGATATGAAAAACTTATTGAAATAAAAAAAGTTACTGACAGATTTTCTGTCAGTAACTTTTTATTTATTAAAATTTCCAGTTTTTAAGAATTTTAACAGATTTAATTTTTACAGGGTCAACAGGAGATGAAGCTTCGCCAGAACCACTTGATGTAACCTCGGCTTTAGCGATTTTATCAACGACATCCATTCCTGAGATAACTTGACCAAAGACAGTGTAACTTCCGTCTAGACTTGGGTATCCCCCTTTTTTATAAGCATCAATTATTTTTTGAGGATATTTAGTCTTGTCTTGAATTTGACTGGTCATATCTTGGGAATTTTGCACAATGAAAAATTGTGAACTGCTAGAGCTTGCTTGGCCGGTATTTGCTAAAGCAAGTGCACCGCGGATATTGTACAGTTGATTAGAAATTTCAGTATCAAATGTTTTCCCATCAAAAATTGAAGCAGTACCAGTTCCTTTATTAGAAGGGTCACCAGATTGAATCATGAAATCTTTGATGACACGGAAGAATTCATTGTTTTTGTAGTAACCATTTTTTGCAAGAACAAGGAAATTTTGAACCGCATTAGGGGCCAATTTAGGGAAAAGTTTAATATTGATATTTCCAACAGTCGTTTTAATTTCGACCTCAGCTTCATCCTCAGCAACAGTTGTCGAAAGTTGTGGCAAAGTCAAATCATTAAGGGCAGTTGTAGAATTTTTTACTGCATCATGTAATTTATAATTTGTTGGATAATCAACTTTTTGACTTGAAGAAGTGCTTGTACTACTTGCTGTATTATCAGTTGTTTTTGGACGATTTGCAAAGAAAACAAGGAGTCCAACGACAATAACTAAGACAATCCCAAAGATTGTAAAAAGAATTGTATTATTTTTTTTATTCGTATTCATAGGAATATTTTAACATAAAAATGAGTAATTATAAATTTTTATCAAATTAATTCTTGCAATTTCTAAAAAAAAGGTATAGAATATAGAAAAATCACGAAAGGAGAATCACGAAATGAATAACTTCTCATTACGCCATCATCATTTGCATAGATAAGAGTTGTGTCATACAGTAGGTATAGATACAGCTTTAGAGTACGCTCAAGTATCTATGCCGGTGATTCTCAAGAGACCGGTTGTAAAGACAACTGGTCTTTTTATTTGTTCGTGCTCTGGTTTGTAGAAAAAAACAAGAGATTAGAAAGCAAAGATTATGGAAAATCAAAATCAGGTCAAGCGCAACCTTAAACAGCGCCACATCACCATGATTGCATTGGGTGGTACAATTGGAACAGGTTTATTTTTAACCTCAGGAGCAACAATTAGTCAAGCAGGTCCCTGGGGCGCAGTTCTTGCTTATTGTTTTATTGGTATTATGGTTTACTTCGTAATGACTTCCTTAGGTGAGATGGCGACATATTTGCCTACCTCAGGTTCATTCTCCGATTATGGCGGTCGTTATGTTGATCCTGCTTTTGGCTTTGCATTAGGGTGGAACTATTGGCTCAATGGAGCGATTACCATTGCCGTGGATTTAACGACAGCAGGATTGATTACGCAGTTTTGGTTCCCGCACCTTCCGTCTTGGATATTTTCAGGAATTGCGACGGTCTTAATTTTTATTATTAATGTTATGGCGGTTGGAGCATTCGGGGAAACAGAATATTGGTTATCAACGATTAAAGTGATTACGATTGTCCTCTTTTTAGCTATTGGTTTACTTACCATTTTTGGAGTTTTGGGACAAGGAAATGTTGATGTCGTTGCCAATTTAAGTGCTGGCAATCATGGCTTTGTTGGTGGAATTTCAGGATTTGTTGGAGTTTTACTTATTGCCGGATTCTCTTTTCAAGGAACTGAGCTTTTAGGGATTACCGCAGGTGAATCTGAAGACCCAGGTAAGTCAATTCCTAAAGCAATGAACTCTATTTTCTGGCGTATCTTACTCTTTTACATCTTTTCAATCATTGTGATTGCTGCAATTATCAATTTTAAAGATCCTCGCTTGTTAAATCCAAATTCGACAGCTGTCATGAGTCCATTTACTATTGTCTTTAAAAACATTGGCTTTGCAGTTGCAGCTTCAGTTATGAATGCGGTCATTCTTACTTCGGTAATTTCATCAGCAAATTCAGTAATGTATGCTTCAACACGTATTCTTTATTCATTGGGACAAGAAAAAGGCGCACCAAAATTCTTTGGACGAACAGCAAAAAATGGAATTCCTTTTTATGCCCTATTAGCCACAACAATTATTTGTTTTATTGCTTTCTTAACTGGAATATTTGGAACGCAAATTTATCTTTTCTTGGTTGATTTATCATCACTAACAGGATTTCTTGCTTGGCTTGGAATTTCTATCAGTCATATCCGTTTTAGAAGAGCCTATATTGCTCAAGGGAAAAAATTGGAAGATCTTCCTTACAAAGCTAAATGGTTCCCATTTGGTCCAATTGTTGCGCTCTTGATGACTGCGGCAATTGCCATTAATCTTGACCCAGCCATGCTCTTTAGTGAGCACTGGGGTGAAGGCTTAGCTTTATACGCTGCAATTCCTATTTTCATTATTCTTTATTTTGGTTATAAATGGAAGTATAATACAAAAATTATTCCACTTGAAGAAGTAGATTTGAGTCGAGAAAAATAATATCTGAATCACAATTCGTATAGAGTTGTGGTTTTTTATTTATAATATAAAGAGAAGTAAGGACATTTTTAAGAGTTACTTACCCAAAATTACCAAGTGAAAGAGGAAATGGGATGAAGTTTATCGCCATTGTTGGGACCAATGCTAGTTTTTCTTATAATCGAAAACTCCTTTGGTACATGAAAAAGCATTTTACAAAAGAAGCACAAATTGAAATAGTAGAAATTACAGACCTGCCACTATTTTCTGAGGATATCAGAGAAATTCCTGAAGGTGTTCAGAAAATTGCAGAGGCAATAAGAGAAGCGGATGGTTTGATTTTTTCAACGCCTGAATATGATCATGCGATTACTGCTGCTTTGAAATCATTGATAGAATGGCTGTCATGGATAAAACCTCAGCCATTGAACAGTCTACCGGTTATGATTGTTGGGGTTTCTCTGGGAAATATGGGAACTGTTTTTGCCCAAGAAAACCTTCGACAAATTTTGAGTTCACCGGGTCTGGATGCTTTTGTTTTACCTTCCAATCAATTTCTTTTAGGACGAGCAGCTGAAGCATTTAATCAACAAGATGAATTGATCGATGAACGGACAATTAGCTGGTTGGAGCATTGTTTTAATAATTTTATGATTTACAGTAAAACATTAAAACCGATGAGATTTCCTTCGCCAAAAAAAGAGAATAATAAAGAAATAATTGAGAGTGAGGAAAGTAAAAACTCTACAGAAACCGAGGAAGTTTGGTGGACTAAAGAAACGAATCAAGGATTACCAGTTCTTTCCGATGCAGATACAGGAGCTTCTGAGTATGAAGAAGTGATTGAACCTGAAAATTCGGCCTATCTACAATTTTTGGAAGAGGGAGAAACTTGGGAGTTTGATGATATTGGAGAATTAAGAGGAAAATCGGAAGAAGAAGACTGATGAAAATTTTAGAAAAAAAGTCAACCTTGAAAATTTCCAAAACTTATCGAGCTTTAGGGACAGTCATTAGCTTAACAATTTATGGTCATCAAGACGAGGAATTATTAGATAAAACTTATCAATTAATCAAGTATTATGAGCAGCTTTTTACGGTAAATCGTGACCAATCAGAATTGATGGCTGTCAATCATAAAGCAGGAATAGAGCCTGTTCAAGTATCAGGAGTAGTTTATAGCTTAACAAAAATAGCGCTTGAAAAAAGCAAGGAAGCATTTGGTTTTAATGCAGCAATTGGTCCTCTCGTTAAACTTTGGCATATTGGCTTTTCAGACGCTAAATTGCCAACTCAAGCAGAAATAGATGAAAAGTTAAAAATAATTAATCCAGATAGGATTATTCTAAGGGATGATGAATTTTCAATATTTTTGCCAGAAAAAGGGATGGAAATTGACTTAGGATCGATAGCAAAAGGTTATATTGCCGACCGGATTAAAGATTTTTGGGATGCTTACGGTATCTCCTCCGGCATCATTAATCTAGGAGGAAATCTTTTATTGGTGGGAGAAGCTCCGCATCAGACAGATAAAAAATGGCGCATAGGCATTAGAAATCCTTTAACTAATGATAAAAAACCTGTGCTACAGCTTTTGTCTGGTGAAGGTTCTGTTGTGACTTCGGGAATTTCTGAGCGTTACTTGAAAGTGAATGATAAGATTTATCATCATATTATTGACTCCAAAACAGGTTATCCACACCATAATCAGCTGGCCAGTGTTACTGTTTTATCCAAAAAATCAATTGATGGTGAAATTGAAACGACCCGATTATTTTTTGTTGACGGTCCAATTGAAAATTGGCTGACAGAAAATCCAGAAGTTTATGGCGCTATTTTTATTAGTAAAGATAAGAAAATAAAAGCCGTTGGAATTCCCAAAAGTCAGATTTATGTTGCTGACCAAAGTTTTGAATTTGAATAAGTTAAAATTTAAGTGTAGCTAATTTCTGTCAGTACTTTTGCCAATAAAAATTTACTGACAGAAATAAAAAAAACCGCCAAAAGCGGTTTTTATTTTTTATTTCATAGTTGGGAAAAGCAAAACGTCACGGATTGAAGTCGTGCCAGTAAAGAGCATCACTAAGCGGTCAATCCCGATACCGAGTCCACCTGTTGGTGGCATACCGTGTTCGAGTGCTTCAACGTAATCGTAATCGACACCAGTTGCTTCATCATCCCCAAGTTCTTTAGCTTTAGCTTGAGCTTCAAAACGTTCCAATTGGTCGATTGGGTCATTCAATTCGCTGAAAGCATTGGCGTATTCTTTACCGTTGATGAAAAGTTCAAAACGGTCAGTAAAACGTGGGTCTTTTTCATTCATTTTAGCAAGTGGTGAAATTTCTTTTGGATGACCAAAAACGAAAGTAGGTTGAATCAAAGTTTCTTCAACATATTTTTCAAAGAATTCGTTAATAATATGACCAACAGAAGTGAAATGTTTTTCAACATGAATATCATGTTCTTTAGCAAGAGCTGTTGCTTCTTCAAAAGTCATCTCAGGCCAGAAATCAACTCCAGCAACTTCCTTGATGGCATCAACCATGTGAACACGTTTGAATTTTCCACCAACATTGATTTCTTTACCATCGTATTCAAGAACATCTTGACCAACTACTGTTTTAGCAACATGTTGGAAGATTCCTTCTGTCAAATCCATGATATCTTCAAAATCAGCATAAGCTTCATAAGATTCCATTGTTGTGAATTCTGGATTATGAGTCATATCCATTCCTTCGTTACGGAAGACACGGCCAAGTTCATAAACTTTTTCCATTCCACCAACAATCAAACGTTTCAAGTGTAATTCAGTTGCAATACGAAGCGCCATATCAATATCAAGAGTGTTATGATGTGTGTAGAATGGGCGAGCAGCAGCACCACCGGCTTCGTTGTTAAGTACTGGAGTTTCAACTTCAAGATATCCACGACCATCCATATAACGACGGATTTCACTGATAATTTTAGAACGAGTGACAAAACGATTGAAGCTTTCTTTATTTGAAATCAAATCCAAATAACGTTTACGATAACGTGTTTCAGTGTCAGTCAAACCATGGAATTTTTCAGGCAAAGGACGAAGCGCTTTTGAGAGGAAAGTCAATTTTTTTGCTTTAATTGACAATTCACCCATGTCAGTTTTCATGATTTCGCCTTCAACACCAAGGAAATCTCCGAGGTCAGCTTTTTTGAAAATTTCATAATTTTCTTCGCCGACTTCATCTTTACGAACATAAAGTTGAATTTGGCCTTCGCGGTCTTGAAGATGGGCGAAACCGACTTTACCTTTACCACGTTTAGTCATCAAACGACCAGCGACAATTCCTGAAAGCGCAAGTTCATGCAATTCTTCTTTCGTCTTTTCGTCATAAGCTTCGTGTAGTTCTTGTGAGTTGTGCGTACGTGTAAATTTATGTCCAAATGGGTCAATTCCCGCTTCGCGCAGGTTTTCCATTTTTTCACGGCGGACTTTCATTTGGTCATTAAGTTCTTCGATTTCAGCCAAAATAGTACTCCTTGTAATTTTTTATTCTCTCTATTTTAACATATTTTCAAAAAATTAACAGAAATTTTTTTGTCAGTAAACGCTTTAAGCATGGGCTTGAGAAGATTTTTTTACTGTCAGTAAAAAATGCTGATAAAATGACTGACAGAAATTTAGAAAATGATGAATGACCTTAAAGAATTTCTGTCAGTAAATTTTTTAAAACTCACTTAAATTTTTGATTTTTTTAATCACAGTTTTGAGCAATTTGTCTTGTTCAGACAAAAAAGAAAGACCATAAAAAATGCGTTGATAACGTTCGCCAAGACCTTGAAAAGCAATATTTTCATTAATAAATCGTTTTGAAATCAATGACAGGCCAATGCCAGCCTTAAGTTGACTGACAATCATATCATTGTTATTGACGCTGACCAAATTCTTTGGATTAAGATTATTTTCTTTAAGATAATTATGTGTATAATGAGCCACACCAGACCCTGCTTCGCGAATAAAAAAGATGTCACTTTCTGGATTGCCAGCAAGAACGAGTTCATCTTTAAAAAGTGGGAAAGTTTCGATGGTTTCATCCATCATCGGTTTTTCAATAATTCCAAAATGAATTTCATGATTACGAATTAAATCAAAAACCTCTTGAGAATCAAGCATCATTAATTCAATGTTAAGTTGTTCAAGTTCAGGAATTAAATTTTTAAAAATCAAAGGTAAAACAGTAGTTGCTGAACTATGGGAAGCAGCAATTTTAAAAGGTTTACGACTAGGTGTCTGATTTTTTAGGGAAAATTGTAATTCATTCCAATCATTGAGCGTTTTTAAAGCCTTAGGATAAAGAAGGTGGGCACTTTCTGTGGGAATTACTTCTTGGTGTTGCCCTCTTGAAAAAAGTTGAACTTTTAGTTCTTCCTCCAATTTTTTAATTCTAACAGTTGCGGTTGGCTGTGAAATAAAACATTGATTAGCAGCTCTGGTAAAGCTTTTGGTTTCAAACACAGCAATAAAAGTTTCGAGTAAAGCGAACATAAATCTTCCTTTAATTAATAAAAGTAATTTTAAAAATGATAATAATTTATTTTACAAAATAAAGGAGATTGTGTAAACTAATTGATGCTAGACAATTAAAAAAGGAAAAAGTAGAAAAATGTTAAAATTAAAAAATTATATTAAAAATGATAGACAGGCCATAGTGAGTATTTTGCCAGGATTTCTGCTCTCCTTTGCCATTGCTATAGTAAGTTATTTACTCAATCGTTTCATCTTCCATAGTTTAGGTTCAGCAACCATTGCAATATTATTAGGAATTATTTTAGGTAATTTGTACTTCAAACAAGTCACTTTGTTTGCAGGAACAGCTTGGTCAGAAAAAAAACTTTTGGAATTTTCAGTGATGTTTTTAGGGGCCACAGTCACTTTCCAAACCATTGGTAAGTTAGGATTCTCCGGAGTAGGATTTATACTAATACAAATGATTTCAACAATTATTTTTGTTTTGTTTATGGGTAAGAAACTAGGATTTTCTGCTAATGTTTCTGCCCTAATGGCTTCTGGGAATGCAGTTTGTGGTTCATCAGCAATTGCCGCAGTTGAACCAGTTATTGGAGCTGAAACCAGTGAGAAAAGAACATCGATTGCGATGGTCAATCTTATGGGAACTATTTTAATGCTAAGTCTTCCATTTTTAGGAACTTGGATATTCGGTAATAATGATTTATTAAGGGGGGCACTGATTGGTGGAACAGAACAATCTGTTGGTCAAGTCGTTGCTTCAGCAACAATGGTAAATCCAAACACAACAACCTTAGCCACTCTATTTAAAATTATGCGAATTATCATGCTCGTTTTTGTTGTTTTATATTTTGGTTTCAGAAGTAAAAAACAAAAAATAAATGAACAAGGACCTACTCAAATAAAAATTAAAAGAAATTCTTTTTTACCATGGTATGTTCTTGGTTTCTTAGTGCTTTGTACTTTAGATACATTGATTCATTTTGTGCCGGAAGTTTCAGCTACCGCAAAATTTCTATCCGGTTGGTGTGAAACTATTGCCTTAGCTGCTATTGGTTTGCGACTAAATTTGGTTGAATTTATAAAAGCAGGAAAAAAATTACTGATTTATGGTTTGTCTACTTTAGTCTTTCAAGTAGTTCTTGCACTTATTTTAATAAGCCTTTTAATCAAATAATTAGAATTAAAACGATAATAAAGTCACTAAACCAGAGATTTAGTGACTTTTTTGTGCTAATTATTATCAGTTAAATTTTTGAACCTAGTAAAAAATTATTAATCAATCGGACTCATTAATGTTAAACCAGATTAATCCCCAAAGTGAAGCAATGACTAAAAAGAGTAGAGCAAGCATTTTATTTTCCTTTATATTTGTAAGGTCTGGATAGATTACTTAATAGATTCTATTACCTCTTTAAGTTGACTGACAGATTTTTCAAATTGTTTCTTTTCATAAGCATCAATATTTAGTTCAATGATTTCTCTAACACCATTTTGATTTACAATAGATGGAACACCGGTAAAGACACCTTCTTGACCATATTCACCACGTAAATAGGCAGAAACTGGTAGAATTGCTTGTTCATTATTTAAGATGGCTTTGACAATTCTAGCTGTACTCATTCCAATGCCGTAATAAGTAGCCTGTTTTTTATCAATAATCTCATAGGCAGCATTTTTTACCTTATTTGACAAATTAGACAAATCTTCAACCCCTATTTTTTTATTTTTAACAATAAATTCAAGAATAGGTTTTCCACCTACCGTCGTGTGTGACCAAACTGCAACTTCAGAATCGCCATGTTCGCCAATAATATATCCATGAACGCTCCGTGGATCAATTTCTAGCTTTGTGGCCAACTCTTTTCTAAAACGAGTAGTATCCAAAGTTGTACCAGTTCCGACAATTCGAGATTGATCAAGACCAGAAGTTTCCCAAGCGACATAGGTAAGAATATCCACAGGGTTTGAAGCAATTACAAAAATACCATCAAAACCTGAATCCATAACCTGAGTCACGATTGAGCGCATAATTTTAGCATTTGTATTAACCAAATCTAAACGTGATTGACCTGGTTTTTGATTCACACCAGCCGTAACGACCACAATATCAGCATTTTTACAATCCTTGTAATCTCCAGCTCTCACAATAACATTTTCTTGTCCCCAAGAAACGCCATCTAATAAATCTAAGGCTTCACCCTCAGCTTTATCCTGATTAACATCTATCAAAACCAACTCATTAACAAGTCCTTGATTAATCATTGAATAAGCAATACTTGTTCCAACAAAACCTGTTCCTATAACGACTACTTTTCTGCTTGTAATTTTCATTTCTAGCTCCTTTTCAATTTTTTTATATATTTTTATAAAGCCTATCTGTTAAAAAGCCAAAGATAACTAATCATAGTACATAAAATTAAAATAATAGAAATCACAAAACTAATGATGATAAAAGCCAATTTTATCTCCTCCTTCAACCCCTTTTTCTGATGTCTTTTATAAAATCTATAATTATTTTATCTCTATTTTTGTAATGTGTAAAATGAATTTATTTTATTGTTATTATTAATAAAAATAATAAAAAAACAAAAGCAGCTTGCTCATGTTTTTCTATTTTTAATAATTCTAATGAATTTCGGTTTCTTTTTTTATTTTGCTAATTAATTTTTGAATCACAGGGTCTTTTTCTTCATCAAAAGAAACTCCTAGAAATTCTCTATGATAATTACTCCCAAGTTCTTGATAAGGGATATCATCAGTTAAAAATGATTTAGAAATCAAAGAAGAACCTAAGCCTGCTTTGATATGGGAAATAATCATCTCATTGCTATTCATACGAACAATATTTCTTTGAGCAGAAGGAGCGGACTTGAGATATCTTTTGATATAATATCCAATTCCTGAACCAGATTCTCTGGTAAAGAATGTTTCGGAATCCGTATTTCCGGCAAGTACTAATTCATCTAAAAATAAAGGAAATGTTTCGGTTTGATCGCTAATGAGTAATCGCTCAATGATTCCAAAATGTAAATCATGATTTGCAACTAATTCAAATACTTTTTCTGAGTCATACATATTAATTTCTACATCTAAATGTTCCAACTCGTCTTCAAATACTTTAAAGATTCTTGGCATAATACTTAGAGCAGCACTGTGTGAAACCCCAATTTTGAAAGGATGTTTTGCAAGAGATTTTTTTTGAACTTCAGCTTGGTCTTCCTCCCATTTTTTTAGATAGGCAATAGCTTTGGGATAGAATAATATGGCGGCTTCAGTCGGAATGATTTCTTGGTGTTTTCCTCTTAAAAATAATGTTGATTTTAATTCTTCTTCGAGTTTCTTGATTCTCACGGTTACAGTGGGTTGGGAAATAAATAAATATTTTCCAGCTAAGGTAAAACTTTTAGTTTCATAAACGACGATAAAGGTCTCAAATAATGAAAACATGTGATTTTCTCCCTAAAATACAAAAATAACAAATTATTTTTTTTAATTTATATGATTATAATAATTTATTTTACAAATTAAATCAACTATTATATATTATTAATAGAATCAATTATTTAAGACGAATTAATAAAAAATATAGAAAGAGAAGTTTATGATGTATTCAAAATTCATATCATTTTTAAAACAAATTCCTCTCCCGATATGTGGCTTAATTTTGGGTTTAATATCCTTAGGGAATCTCCTTTACAGTAAAGGTTACCCTATTTTAGGAAATTCTTACGATATGTTAGGTTTATTCCTGATGTTTTTAATTTTGCTCAAGATAGTACTGGCAATGAAACATACAATTTCGACTTTGAATGACCCAATTGTTGCCTCTGTTTCACCAACTTTTACGATGTCTTTAATGGTACTAAGTGTATTTTTAAAACGTTTGTCCGCCTTTAGTCTTCTTGCGAATGTTATTTGGTGGACTGCTTTAATTTTACATCTTATCTTAATGATGTATTTTATTTATCTTCATGTGCTACCAAAAGAATTAAAAATACATGATGTTTATCCAAGCTGGTTTATTACTTTTGTAGGCATTGGGGTAATATCGGCAACATCACCAGATTTCGGTCTTGAAGTGGGTAAAGTTGTGGTTTGGATAACATTACTCTTTTACTTTATTCTTCTTCCTATTGTTATGCATAGAGTTTTCATTTTACGAAAAATTCACAAATCTTTGCTTCCTTTGATTACAATTATCACGGCACCGGGTTCACTTGGTTTAGTAGGATACCTCACCGTTGTGGGAGAAAAATCTAAAATATTCGTTATCTTTTTATTTATTTTATCGCAAGCTATCTATTTTATAACTTTAGGCTTGCTGACAAAACTTTTGAGAAGTGCCTTTTATCCTAGTTATGCTGCCTTTACATTTCCTCTCGTTATTTCTGCAACTGCGGTAAATTTAACAAGTAAACTCAGCGTTTTTCAGTTCCTGAATTTAGAATTATTAGCGAATATGGAAATCCTTATAGCAATTGCAATCGTTACTTATGTGCTCATCAGATACTGTATTTTTTTAGGATCAAAATTAATTCAGATTATGTCTGAAAAATATTCTCCTGAAAGTATATAAAAATAAATCATTGATAAAAATTACCACTAGGTCAATAATCTAGTGGCTTTTTATTTTGCTTTAAAAATAGAGTATATCAAGCTCAATAGAGCCTTAAGAAATCCTTTATAAATGAGACAATAATTTTAAAAAAGCCTATAAAAAAAGGGACACATTGTGTTATAATTAGAACGCTGCGTGCTTTTTTTCTTTAAATAAAGAAGATTTGACTGGTTTTTTAACTTAAATCGTTCATTTTTTTGAAGTATTTAATGATTAAAATTATGCAAAAGAATATAGGAGAATAAAAATGACTGTATTATATGATGAAATCATGGTTCGTTATGGTGAACTTTCGACCAAAGGAAAAAATCGTGGTTACTTTATCAATCGTTTGGCAAAAAATATCCGCGAAGTCCTTGCAGATATGCCTGAATTAAAAATTACAGCAGTAAGAGATAGAGCACACATTGAACTTAATGGAGCAGATTATGCTGAAGTTTCAAATCGTTTAACAAAAGTTTTTGGAATCCAAAATTTTTCACCTTCAATCAAAGTCGAAAAATCAATGCCCATTATCAAAGAAGAAGTTGTGGCACTTTTTAAGGAGATTTATAGCGAAGGGCAGACTTTTAAAATTGCTACCAGACGAGCTGACCATAACTTTGAATTAGATTCAACAGAATTAAATATTGCTTTAGGAGATGTTGTTTTTGATAATTTCTCTTATGCAAAAGTACAAATGAAAAAGCCTGATATCACATTGCGCGTTGAAATCAGACAAGATGCGACTTATCTTAGTTTTGAAGATATAAAAGGTGCTGGAGGAATGCCAGTTGGAACAGCAGGACGTGGACATCTAATGCTCTCAGGTGGAATTGATTCGCCAGTTGCAGGTTATTTAGCGTTGAAACGCGGAGTTGAAATTGAGGCTGTTCACTTTGCTAGCCCTCCTTACACTTCACCAGGAGCTTTGAAGAAAGCCAAAGACTTAGCAGCTAAATTAACCGTTTTTGGAGGTTCAATTACCTTTATTGAAGTACCATTTACCGAGATTCAAGAAGAAATAAAAGCCAAGGCTCCACAAGCATATTTGATGACAATTACACGCCGTTTTATGATGCGCGTGGTTGATCGGGTTCGCGAAGAACGTGGTGGAAAAGTGATTATTAATGGAGAATCTTTGGGACAAGTTGCTAGCCAAACGCTTGGCTCAATGTCTGCCATTAATGAAGTAACTAATACTCCAGTTATTCGACCAGTAGTAACAATGGATAAAAATGAAATTATTGAAATAGCTGAAAAAATCGATACTTTTAATTTATCAATTCTACCATTTGAAGATTGTTGTACTGTCTTTGCACCACCTTCTCCAAAAACAAATCCAAAACTTGAAAATTGTATTCAATATGAAAAGAGAATGGATGTTGAGGGGATGGTTGACCGTGCGGTCAAAGGAATTATGCTCACAACAATTACTGGTGAAAACTGGGACCAAACTGAAGAAGAAGAATTTGCTGATTTCTTATAATAAAAAATGCTACTTATAATATTATGAGTAGCATTTTCATTTGATTAGGAAACTACGATTGATAGTCTAAACTTGACAAAGATTGGAAACAAGGATATAATTACCAACGTTATTTATAAACTTAGAAAAAATTAATTGAGTTCATCAGTATAGCAAGACTTATTAGGAATTTTATTTAAAGAAGATGATACTCAATTTATAGGAAAGGATTTTATGTCAGACAGAATAAAGGCTTTAATTGCCTTAGGGATATTTACATTTATGTCAACATTGGATGGTTCAATTGTTAATATTGCTCTACCAACAATGTCAAAGGAGCTTCATGTCTCTACTTCTCAAATCACTTGGGTGGTGACAATCTATTTAATTGTAATTTCAGCGATTGTACTGATTTTTGGCCGTTTAGGCGATTTAATAGGTAAATCACGAATTGCCCGCATTGGTTGGGGAATTTTTATTTTAGGCTCGGCACTTGCTGGTTTAAATTTTGGTTGGGGCTTAGGTTTCCTTCTTTTTGCACGGGTGATTCAGGCTATTGGGGCGTCAATGTTTATGGCAACCGGTTTTGGAATTATTTCAGAAATTTTCCCACCTGAAAGTCGAGCAAGAGCACTTTCCATTTCAGCGATGTTTGTATCGGTTGGCTCAATCGCTGGACCTGCCCTTGGAGGACTGATTTTACAGGTCGCTTCATGGAATTATATCTTTTGGATAAATGTTCCTATCGGAATTTTAGCATGGATTTTTGGAAATCATGCTTTGCCAAAAGAAAAAACCAGTGGAAAATGGTCGGATATTGATTTTAAAGGTGGAACATTAATGACTTCTGTTATTGTTTTACTTTTCTTAGCTCTTAATTTTGGGCAAGCTTTGGGTTGGACCAATCCATTAATTATTATTGGTGCATTGCTTGGCTTTATTCTCTTTGGAATATTTATTTTAACAGAGAAAAATGTCGCTCAGCCTTTGCTTGATTTAGGAATTTTTAAATCAAAATTATTTTCAATGAGTATTATTATGGCTCTCTTTAATTTTACAGTAGCGATGTTCTCAAGTATTTTGTTACCATTCTACTTACAAGATTTTAGAAATTATGGGCCAGGCTTGGCAGGGATGATTATGATGGCTTATCCTGTTGCTATGCTGATTGCTAGCCCTTTAGCAGGTTCGGTAGCAGATAAAATGGATAAAGAAATTGTTACTTTTGTAGGAATTTCAGGGATTGTTTTGTCACAGCTTGGCTATTTACTGATAAATCCGCATTCTGCTCCATGGCTAGTTGTTGTTATTCTTTTGATTCAAGGAATGTCTATGGGGATTTTCCAAAGTCCGAACAATGCTTTGATTATGGAAACTGTTGATCGTAAGTATTTAGGAATTGCTGGGTCAGTTAATTCTCTTGCCCGTAATATGGCTTTTGTTTTAGGGACATCTTTAGCAACATTGATTTTATTCACAGCGATGTCTAATCAGTTGGGTTATAAGGTAACAACTTATTTGCACAATCAACCAGACGTTTTTTTACACGGGTTCCACGTGGCCTTCTATTTTTCAACATTTCTTGTTTTAGTGACTTGGGTTCTTGGCTTATTCCGTTTGTTGGGACGTAAAAAGTAAAATAAAAACAATCTAAATGATTGTTTTTTTTACTGACAGAATTTCTGTCAGTAAAATGTTTACATGTGTAAATTTTCACGTACTAAATATATTGATAATTTAGAAAAGTTTGCTATAATAATTTTTATAACACAAAAATAATTTCTATAAAGGAACAAAATATGTCTAAACTTCTTGTTGTAAAAGGTCACCCACTTACTGCTGATTATTCACTTTCACTCAAAGGTCTTGATGCTTTCGTCAAAGCCTATAAAGCTGCTCATCCAGAAGATGAAATTGAAGAACTAGATGTTTTCAGTGCTGATATTCCAACTTTGAATACTGAATTGGTCAGTGCAATGTTCGCAGGTGAAAATGCTGAACTTACAGCTTCACAAAAAGATAAATTGGCTCGTTTTGCTGGTTTTACAGAACAATTTTTGTCAGCTGATAAAGTAGTCATTGCTAATCCAATGTATAACTTGATGATTCCTGCTGAACTTAAATCTTGGGTTGATACAGTCAATGTTGCCGGTAAAACATTCAAATATACAGCCGAAGGTCCTGTTGGTTTAGCAAATGGCAAAAAAGTCTTGCACTTACAAGCTAATGGTGGAGTTTATGGAGCACAAGATCCAGCTACAATTTACATGTCAGCAATCTTCAATTTTATCGGTAGCGATTTTAGACAAATTGCCGTTGAAGGACATGCTTATGATCCAGAAAAAACAGAAGAACTTCTTGCTGAATTCATTAATAAAGTAGAGTTAGAAGCTCAAACATTCTAAAGAAAAGTCTGTCATTGAACAGACTTTTTATTGAATTTACTGACAGAAAATAGGAGAGTCATATTTTTTCTGTCAGTAAATTGAAAGGATAAAAAATGGTAAAACATCTTTTTAATTCACATATTGATTGGGTAGGGGGAAGAAATTCCATCGGTGACTTACAGGCTGGGGCACTGAATGAAAAAATTTCAATTCCTAAAACTATGGATGGACCAGGAGTCGGAACAAATCCTGATGAAATGCTACTCGGAGCAGCCAGTACTTGTTATTCGATTACATTAGCTGCCATGCTTGAGCGAAATGATATTCTCCTAGAACATCTGAAAGTAGATGCTAAAGGAGTGGTCGATGTGACAAAAGGAATCTTTACTTATGAAAAAATAACTTATCATGTCGGTATGAAATTGACAAAAGAGTCCGATGAAGTGAAAGCAATTAAACTTGCCAAACGGGCAGAAAGTTCTTGCATGATTTCAAGAGCGATTCAAGGAAATATTGAATTAGAAACGATTATTAGAATTGAAAAATAAAAAGTTACTGACAGATCTGTCAGTAACTTTTTATTTTAATTTTTATTTTTCCGACGTTCTAAGAAGTCAAAAAGTAATGTATGATGATTACTTGCAAGTGAATAATCTTCAAGAATGTTAACATTAAGACGCATATCTTTAGCTTCTCGAGCAGTAATTGCTCCAGAGAGTTCATGTTCAAAAATGACTTTACGTTCCAAATAATAGGCCCGCATCATTTCGGTAATGTTGTTAGGTTGAGCCTTATTCATCATCCGTGAAATATGACCACCAGTTGCAACGATTTCAGATGTTCTTAAACGTTCTGATTGCAAGAAATTCAATAGTTGCTCATCAAAGACACCATTTAAATTATCTAGAGCTTGCAAGATAAGTTCGGTATTATTGAAATAAAGTTCAGTAATTTCATCTCGTGTTGTTTCCATTGCCGCCTTTGTTTTCTTGAAATAAAAGTCAACATGTAAGACACGAGAGGTAAGTAAATGAAAAGCACGCAAGGCAATAACATAAACAAATTGGATACTGGAAACCAGTGAATGGACAATACTTGTTTCTAATGAGCGAATATATCGTTGATAAGTTCGGTAAGTATACATTGAAATTTTATTTTCACGCAAGGCAACTTCAAGACCTTCAGATTCAATTCGGATAATCAAAAGTTGCAAATCATTGTAATCAATCGCCATATCTGTTGACTCTTGTTCAATGATTAATTGTTGAATTCGTTCCTGATAAGCATCAATAGCGATATCATAACCCTGAGGATTTTTAGCCGATTTCATATCGTGATGTAATTCATCAACTACCTCAGATAAAATCGCAATTTTAGAGATATTATTAACTTTAGAAACTTTTTTAACCGCAAAGAATGGAAGAATGAACATTCCGACTAAGAAACTTAAACCGGTCACTGCCGCAGCCAGAAAGACAAGAACAGGTTGAATGTCAACCGTTCGTGGAACCAAAAGAATCGTTGCGATACTTACTGTTCCTTTAGAACCAGCAAAAGTGAGGAGAAATACATCATTCCAATAAGCAGAAAACGGTTGTTTTTGTTTAAGGGAGCGAATCCAATAATAAAAAGCAATGACAATAAATCTGAGTGCAAATAATCCAGCAGTCAAGGCAAGAGCAAGAACAATTAAAAGTGCTGATGAATAGACAGGATCAACTAAAAGTGGAACTACAAGTTGATAAAGTTCAATTCCTAAGAAAAGAAAGACAAAGGAATTTAAAATAAATGTTAAAGTATCCCAAATTGTACTCTTGAGTTTTTCAACTTGAGCATCAAATAAAGTAGTTCTCTTAAGACCGTTTGCTGACATGACTCCAGCAACAACTGCAGCAATGATTCCAGAAACATGTAATTCTTCGGAAATGAGAAAGGCAGCAAGAGGAACAACTAGCTCTAAAAGAAGATAACCAGAAACATCCCGTGCGTCAACATCTTCCAGAAGTCTTAAGACGAGTCCTTTGATATAAATTAAAGTAAAACCAATAGCAGCCCCACCAAGTGCTGAAATAACCAATTTCATTGTTGCATCTGGGAAAGAGAAATAACCGGTAACTAAAGCAACTAAAGCAATCTGAAAAGAAATAATTCCGGAAGCATCATTGAGCAAACCTTCGCCTTGTAAAACACTCATAACCCGACGAGGGAAAGAGAAATTTTTTGATAAAGCTCCAACAGCTACAGCATCAGTAGGAGCGAGACTTGCTCCTAAGGCAAAGCAAGCAGCTAAAGGTAATCCCATGTAAATCCAATTAGAAATCAAACCCAATCCAAGGGTTGTAATGAAGACAAGAGGGAAAATTAAAACTAAAATAATTTTACTATGTTTTAAAATATGTTTGACATCAGCTTCCTCGCTCTCTCTAAAAAGAAGAGGAGCAATAATAAATCCTAAGAAAAATTCAGGTGCGACATGTAAAACCTCGTCAGCACCAAAAAAGCCCAAAATAAGTCCTAAAACCACTTGAATAAGAGGGAGGGCAAGTTTTGGGAAAACTTTGTTAAGGACATTTGAAAAAACTAATACCAAAAGGAAAATAATGACATAAAAAATAATATGGAGCATAGAGTCCTTTCTGTGTAATGGATTAATGAGCGCCAAAAAGTACAAAGTAGAGCTATCAAAGCTAGCTCTACCGTACCTAATCTACTAATTTATCTCAAACGATTAATTGCTTTTTTCTTTAAAGCAATTTTTTCATTGATTTTTGAGCAGTCTTTTTTACCTAAAAGCGCCTTACAACGTTTGAGTTCCAAATCAGTGAGTTGACGTTTTACACGTTCTTTACGAGCAGCATCAAACTCACCATTTTTAATTAATTCAAGTTTTTGTTCAAGAATTAATTTTTTATTTTTAACTGCATCAATATAATATTTAAGCTCAGAAATATCATCGGCACTTGCATTTTTAGCCAACAAATCCCCTAATTTTTCATCAAGGGTAACGAGCTTATCAGTAAGTAGTTCAAGTTTAGCGTTGAGCTTTTCTTCTTTTTCTTCATCCGAAAGGGCCATGAAAGCTTCAAATTTCTTACTATCATCAAGTTTTTCAGATTCTTCAGGACGTTTATTGATGTACATCTCACGCAATTTATTTAACTTATCTTCAAATTTTTTATCTATCATTTTGATCACCTAAAAACATATTCAGTACAGTTATTATAACATATTGTGGTCTAAAAGAAAGAGCAATGCTCAAATTTTTTAATAAAAAAATCTGCCCCATTTAGAACAGAATTTTTGTTTTATTAATAAGTCAAAACGAAGTTTTTCTTTTTCCCACGACGAATGACAGTTAAACGATTTTCAATTTTATCTGAATCTGTAATAACATAATCAAGTGCTTGAACACGTTCACCATTGATATAAATCGCACCATTTGTAATATCTTCACGAGCTTGTCTTTTTGAAGGAGCTATTCCAGCAGAGATTAAAAGTTCAACTAAAGTTAAATCTTCATCATCAGTAACTTGATGTTGTGGAGCTGCTTTAAGACCAGTTAAGATTGATTTAGCATCTAATTGACGCAAATCTCCGCCGCCAAATAAGATTTCTGATGTTTTAACTGCTTGTTCATAAGCTGCTTTTCCGTGAACTAAGCTGACAACTTCGCGAGCCAAAACTTTTTGGGCCAAACGCTCATGACGAGCTGCTTCAAATTGTTCTTCAATTTCAGCAATCTCTTCTAATGAAAGGAAGGTGAAAATTTTCAACATTTTTACAGCATCTGCATCATCAACATTAAGCCAAAATTGGTACATTTCATAAGGAGATGTTTTATCAGCGTCAAGCCAAATTGCATTTCCTTCTGATTTACCGAATTTTTTACCAGTTGAATCTGTAATTAATGGAATAGTAATAACATGACCTTGCTTGTTCGCTTTACGACGTAAAAGCTCTGTTCCAGCAGTCATATTTCCCCATTGATCAGAACCACCAAGTTGTAAAGTAACATTGTGCAATTGGTTCAATTCGTAGAAATCATAACCTTGCATAATTTGGTAAGCAAATTCTGTATAAGAAATTCCACTTTCCATCCGTGATTTTACAGAGTCTTTAGAAATCATGTAGTTAACGGTGAAATGTTTACCCACATCTCTGAGGAAATCAATAAAAGTCAGATTTTCAAACCAGTTGTAGTTATTGGTCATTTCTGCCTTATTTTCACCATTTTCAAAATCCAGGAAACGCTCAAGCTGACTACGGATTTTTCCAGACCATTTTGTTACAGTGTCTTTTGTTTGAAGTGAACGTTCTGAATCTTTGAAAGAAGGATCACCAATCAAACCAGTTGCACCACCAACAAGCGCATAAGGTTTATGTCCAGCCATTTGTAGACGTTTCATTGTCAAAATTAGTACAAGATTACCTAAATGAAGGGAATCAGCGGTAGGGTCATATCCTACATAATAGGAAACCATGTCCTCCGTCAGCGCTTTAGAAAGCGCAGCTTCGTCCGTTGTTTGGAAAACCAAACCACGTGCTTTAAGTTCGTCAAAAATGTTCATAAAAAAATCCTTTCTATAATGATTGAGCTGTCCACTTTGGATAAAAAGTAAAAAAATTAACAGCACTGTTTTACATTATAACAAATTAATAAAAAAAATTCTGAAAGTGGCGAAAAATTATTTTAAATTTGATATAATAAAGGCATGAAAAAATCCTCAATTGACTCGCAAGAAGAAGCACGTGCGCGTTTAAAAGAAAAAATGGAAAATAAGCGGCGGAAACAAAGGAAGTCTCTGTCCAAAAATCCTAAAGATAATGATGAAAAATCGGGTTGGTCAATCACTTTTAAGGTGGTCCGCGGCCTAATTGTAATTTTTGGAATAATTTTTGCTTTAGTGGGTGTCTTTGGTGCGGCGACAGGTGTAGGCTATTTCGCTCGATTGGTTGAGCAAACGAAGACACCAGATAAAACTGAAATGCTTGCAAAAATTAATGATATTCATGGCGTTTCTGTCATTAATTATAGTAATGGTCAAGCAATTTCGGATATCTCTAGTGATTTGGTGCGTGTTACTGTCAAAAGTGACGAGATTTCTCCTAATGTTAAAAATGCTTTAATTGCAACAGAAGATGATAGCTTTAAAACGAATAAGGGCGTGGTTCCTAAGGCAGTTGTTCGTGGAATTCTTGGTTCAGTAGGTGGTGGCACAAGTTCTGGTGGTTCAACCCTTACCCAACAGTTAATTAAACAACAAGTTTTAGGAGATAGTGTTACCTTCCAACGTAAAGCTAGTGAAATTGTCTATGCTCTTAAACTTAATAGCTACTTGAGTAAAGACCAAATTTTGACTGATTATTTAAATGTCTCACCTTTTGGGCGAAATAATAAAGGACAAAATATTGCAGGGATTCAAGAAGCTGCTCTTGGTATATTTGGAAAATCTGCTAAGGATTTAACAATACCTGAGGCTGCTTTTATTGCTGGGTTGCCACAAAGTCCTATCGTGTATTCTCCTTATGCGGCTGATGGTTCTCTAAAGTCAAAAGAAAACATGAGTTACGGTCTTGAACGTCAAAAAGAAGTCTTGTTTTATCTTTATCGTGGGGGCTATATTTCAGAAGCTGATTACAAGAAATATAAAGCTTATGATATTTCAACAGAATTTTTACAACCAGGAGTAGCTCAATCACAAGAACATGGTTATTTATATAATGTTGTTTATAATGAAGCAATTACTGATATCTATAATTATTTGATTAAGCGAGATAAAGTTTCGGCAACTGATTTAGGAAATGATAGTACTAAACAACGTTATCGAGAATTAGCTGAACAGTCATTGCAAAACGGTGGTTATACAGTAACTACAACTATCAATCAACAAGTATATGATGCAATGCAAAATGCCGTAACTAATTACAGTGGTTTGATGCAAGACGGTACGGGTCTTATTCAAACTGGTAATGTCTTAATGGATAATAAAACAGGGGCTGTTTATGGCTTTATTGGTGGATTAGACTTCTCACAAAGCCAAGTAAACCATGCCTTTGATACTAAACGTTCACCTGGTTCTTCAATCAAACCAATACTAGCTTATGGACCGGCAATTGACATGGGCTTGATGGGTTCTGCAAGTGTTCTATCTAACTATCCCGCAAAATATTCGAGTGGGCAAGACATCGAACACGTCGGCAATAAGGGAACGGAGATGATGCCATTTTCAGAAGCCTTGAATGTTTCTTATAATATTCCTGCTTATTGGACCTACCAAACGATTTTGAATAAAGGAAAATCTGTTGAACCTTACATGACGAAGATGGGATATGATGTTGCAGATTATTCTGTAGAGTCACTTCCTCTTGGAGGAGGAATTGATCCAACGGTAGTTCAACATACGAATGGTTATCAAACTTTAGCCAATGGCGGAAAATATGAACCATGGTATATTGTTGATAGTATCAAAGATGATACAGGAAATGTAATTTATCAACATCAAACTACTGGGGGAACTCAAGTATATTCTGAAGCAACATCTACCATTATGGAATATATGCTTCAAGATGCTATCAAATCTCAAAAAACAAGTAAGTTTTATGGTGAGTTACAAAGCCTTAATTCTTCTCTTGCAACTAATGTTCAATGGGCTGGTAAAACAGGAACAACTGATAATTACACAGACGTTTGGATGATGCTTTCGACACCTTCAGTGACACTTGGTAGTTGGGCTGGTCATGATGACAATTCCGCAATGTCTCAGAATTCAGGTTTTATTAATAACGCAAAATTTACAGCTAATTTGGTGAACGCAATTAATGCTGCCGATCCAAATATTTTCGGACCTGGTCAAAAATTTACTGACCCTAATAGTGATCCAAATGTGACTAAGAGTAAAGTATTAGTTTCTACGGGTGAAAAACCAGGGAAAGTTAATGTTAAATTATCAAATGGTAAGACACAAGAGGTTAATCTCGGTGGAGACACTACGACAAGCTTCTGGGCTACAAAGTCTGGTGCCCCTACAACCACATATGATTTTTCTATTGGTGGTTCGGCAAGTGATATAGCTGCTGGTTGGAAAAAGATACTGCCTAATTATAACTTTGGTCAATAAAATAGAAAAAATCACTAGGATAGGCTTCCTAGTGATTTTTTCATTTGTTTTTTAAATTTAATAGTTTTTAATTTCAGCTACTTTTTCAGTACTAAGTGATGTTACGATATTTCTCAAGAAAGTTTGTGCTTGATTGAAATCATCAATATTGAAAATTGTTTGATGACTGTGAATATAACGAGCAACAACACCAATCGTTGTTGAAGGGACTCCATTATTAGCTAAATGGGCAGCACCTGCATCAGTTCCACCTTTAGCCATATAAACTTGGGTTTTAACTTTAGCATTATCAGCAGTTTCAAGCAAGAAATTTTTCATTCCAGGGAGCATAATATGACCTGGGTCAAAGAAACGAAGCGTTGTCCCTTCTCCAAGACGACCGTTGTCATCACCAAACGTATCGCTAGCAGGTGAACAATCAACAGCAAAGAACAAATCAGGCTTGAACATAGTTGTAGAAACTTTGGCTCCACGAAGGCCAACTTCTTCTTGAACATTGGCTCCGATAATCAATGTAGCAGGTAATTCTTTGTCAGCTAAAAATTCAAGAAGTTCAAGAATCATTAAACAACCGTAACGATTGTCCCAAGCTTTAGAAATAATATTTTTACCATTAGCAGAGAGAATTGTTTCAGTTTCTGGAATGATTACATCACCTTGAGCGATTCCAAATTCTGCAGCTTCTGCAGCATTCTCAAAAGCTCCATCAAAGACAATATCAGAAATGGCTGGAATTTGAGGAGTAACACCAGTTCCACGAAGAAGATGTGGAGGAAGCCCACCAGTTACGACAGGAATTTTTTTACCTGTACGTGTGAATAATGTAAAACGTTGTCCAGAGACAACTAAAGGATTCCAACCGCCAAGTGGAACGACCCGGAATGTTCCGTCAGCTTTGATTGAGCTGACCATAAAGCCAACTTCATCCATGTGGGCTGCAATCATAATACGTGGGGCATTTGCTACTTTTGAAGTTTTAGTGACAAATATACCACCAAGACCATCAAATTCTGGTTGATAACCAAGAGCAATCATGCGTGTTTTTAAATAGTCACGAACAGGTCCCTCAAAACCAGAAGTCGCTTGAATTTCTGTCAGTGCTTTTACTTTGTCGAATAGTTCCATTTTTCTCCTCCGGAATACTGAAAAATTTACTGACAGATTTGTCAGCAAAAATTTGATGATTTACACTATAATTATACCAAGAAATATGTTAAAATTTCCATATGAAAAAAATACTAAAGTTTGGTTTGGGAATTATTGCGGGTGCAACAGTTGCTCACGTTGCTTATCATGGCTATAAAACTATGAAAGAAGAAGTGATTCATGAACTTACTGACAGAGCTCGACAACATTTTTCAACAAGAAAAATAGACGCTTTTTGGATTTTTGAGGAGCCAACTACGGGTGCTCTTTTTGAGGGAGGGCTTGTCAGTGAAAATAAGGCAATCACTTTTGAAATCAATGCTAAAACTTTAGAAGTCTTTGAAAAAAATGAAGTAATTCTGTAAGAAAACTTAGTATTCATTTAGAAATAAAAGGAGAATGTAGAATGATTATTCCAGAAAATATTGAAAATTTAGCCGAACTTGTAAAAGGACCGGAAAAGACAGTCTTCTTTTTCACGGCTGGTTGGTGTGGGGATTGTAATTTTATTAAGCCAAAAATGCCAGAAATTGAAGTAGAAAATCCAGACTTTAAATTTGTTGAAGTAGACCGTGATGAATATATGGATCTTGCGATTGAATGGGGAATTATGGGAATTCCAAGTTTTGTCGTGATTGAGGATGGCAAAGAAAAAGCTCGTCTAGTAAATAAATTACGTAAAACAAAAGAAGAAGTCAATACTTTCTTAGCGAGTGCGAAATAGTATCATCGCAGGATAAGCGTTGATATATTAAGGATTATATTCTATAATAATCAAAGTTAAGAAATTAAAAGGGAAAAATAAGAAAATGATTGCAACATACAACACAAATGTCGGTGACGTTTTAATGCTTATCACTGCAAATGATAAGGGAGAAAAAGTAAACTTCGAACGTAAGGGAAAAGTAGCTCGTGTTTTTATTGAAGAAACTGGAGCGACGGTTGCTTGGAATATTTTTGAAGCGAAATCTCTATTGGCTAATTTGTCAGGAAATGGTCAAGTCGTCTTATCATCTGATGATATTGAAACGTTGAACAAAGAGCTTGGTAAATCAGGATTTAGCGATGTTCTTGTTCACGATGCACAACCCAAATTTGTTGTCGCTGAAATTGTTGAAATGGAAGATCATCCAGATTCAGACCATTTACATATCTGTAAAGTTAATGTTGGTTTTGCCGATCCAGTACAAATTGTTTGTGGTGCTCCAAACGCAGCTCTTGGCTTAAAAACAGTTGCTGCTTTACCTGGTGCTATGATGCCTAACGGCTCATTGATTTTCCCAGGAGCCCTTCGTGGTGTTCAATCTTACGGAATGCTTTGTTCAGCTCGTGAACTTGAATTACCAAATGCTCCTGAGGTTCGTGGAATCATTGAATTATCATCAGATTTATCCGCTGGTAAAGCTTTTGATTCAGAAACAATGTGGCAAGCATAATAATAAAACTGTCAAAATAGTTTATTTTGGCAGTTTTTTTATCTAAAAAAAATAAAATAAATTTTTCACAATGTTCACAAGCGCTTACAAAAGAAAATAGAAGGACTTATGCTAAACTGAATAATGTAAAAAGAATTTTACATTTAAAGGAGAATTATTAGCATGAAAATCGTAGTTATCGGTACGAACCACGCAGGCATTGCTACAGCAAATACATTAATTGATCAATATCCAGGCCATGAGATTGTTATGATTGACCGTAACAGTAATATGAGTTACTTGGGGTGTGGGACAGCTATTTGGGTCGGAAGACAAATTGAAAAACCAGATGAGCTGTTTTATGCCAAAGCAGAAGATTTTGAAAAAAAGGGAGTAAAGATATTAACAGAAACAGAAGTTTCAGAAATCGACTTTACTAATAAAATGATTTATGCCAAGTCAAAAACTAGAGAAAAGATTACAGAAAGTTATGATAAACTCGTTCTGGCAACAGGTTCACGTCCAATTATTCCTAACTTGCCAGGAAAAGATCTTAAAGGCATTCATTTTTTAAAACTTTTTCAAGAAGGGCAAGCCATTGACGAAGAGTTTGCTAAGAATGATGTGAAACGGATTGCTGTGATTGGTGCTGGTTATATTGGGACAGAAATTGCTGAAGCTGCCAAACGTCGTGGAAAAGAAGTTCTACTTTTTGATGCAGAAAGTACTTCACTTGCTTCATATTATGATGAAGAGTTTGCTAAAGGAATGGATGAAAATCTTGCCCAACATGGAATTGAACTCCATTTTGGGGAATTGGCTCAAGAGTTTAAGGCAAATGAAAAAGGTCATGTATCACAGATTGTAACTAATAAATCAACTTATGATGTTGACCTCGTTATTAATTGTATTGGATTTACAGCCAATAGTGCATTGGCTGGTGAACATTTAGAAACCTTTAAAAATGGAGCAATCAAAGTGGATAAACATCAACAAAGTAGTGACCCAGATGTTTATGCTGTAGGAGATGTTGCCACAATCTATTCTAATGCTTTACAAGACTTCACCTACATTGCCCTTGCCTCAAACGCTGTTCGCTCAGGGATTGTTGCTGGTCATAATATTGGAGGAAAATCAATAGAGTCTGTTGGTGTACAAGGTTCTAATGGAATCTCTATTTTTGGTTACAATATGACTTCTACGGGCTTGTCGGTTAAAGCTGCGAAAAAAATCGGCCTAGAAGTTTCATTTAGTGATTTTGAAGATAAGCAAAAAGCATGGTTCCTTCATGAAAATAATGATAGTGTGAAAATTCGTATCGTTTATGAAACAAAAAGTCGCAGAATTATTGGTGCTCAACTTGCTAGCAAGAGTGAAATAATTGCAGGAAATATTAATATGTTTAGTTTAGCTATTCAAGAAAAGAAAACGATTGATGAATTAGCCTTACTTGATTTATTCTTCTTACCACACTTCAATAGTCCATATAATTACATGACTGTTGCAGCTTTAAATGCAAAATAAACCATAAAAATCTATCAATTGATAGATTTTTTATTTTTTTTGTGACAAATGTCCTAACTTTACGTATAAAAAGTTAGGAGGATTTTATTATGAATAAAACCATGTTAATTGGACGCTTAACCAGTGCGCCAGAAATTTCAAAAACAACAAATGATAAATCATATGTCCGTGTGACCTTAGCAGTCAATCGCCGTTTCAAAAATGAAAAAGGAGAACGAGAGGCAGATTTTATTTCAATTATTATTTGGGGAAAATCTGCAGAAACTTTAGTTTCTTACGCAAAAAAAGGAAGTCTTATTTCAATTGAAGGAGAAATTAGAACTAGAAATTATACGGATAAGCAAAATCAAAAACATTATGTCACAGAAATCTTAGGACTGAGTTATGATTTACTTGAAAGTAGGGCAACAATCGCTTTACGAGAAAGCGCTATAAAGACTGAAGAAACCTTACTTGATGCGGAAGAACTCCCTTTCTAATTTATTTCATAAAATCTAAATGTTTTCTCTTGACTAAATCTGACCATTGAGATAAAATAAGAATATGTTAGCACTCGTTTAATAAGAGTGCTAAAAAATAAAAAATGGAGGAAAATATAATGTTGAAACCTTTAGAGAATCGCGTAGTTTTACGTGTAAAAGAAGAAGAGGAAAAATCAATGGGTGGAATTGTGTTAACAAGCGCTTCCCAAGAAAAACCTCAAACAGCTGAAGTTGTTGCCGTCGGTGAAGGGAAAACAAATCATCATGGAACACTGATTTCTCCACTCGTAAAAGTAGGGGACACAGTAATTTTTGAAAAATTTGCTGGAACGACCGTAAAAATGGATGGTGAGGAATTCTTGATTCTCAAAGATTCAGACCTTCTTGCAATTGTAGAGTAAAATTATAAAAGCAATCATTTTTTTGGTTGTCTTTTGTCTATCTTAAAATCTATAAAATTAAAAATATATTCTTAAAAAGGAGCTAAAATGTCAAAAGATATTAAATTTTCAAGTGATGCTAGAACAGCGATGATGCGTGGGATTGATATTCTTGCTGATACAGTAAAAACAACCCTTGGACCAAAAGGTCGCAATGTTGTTCTTGAAAAATCATATGGATCACCTTTAATTACAAACGATGGTGTAACGATTGCCAAAGAGATTGAACTTGAAGATCATTTTGAAAATATGGGAGCTAAACTTGTTTCAGAAGTTGCTTCAAAAACAAATGATATCGCAGGTGACGGTACAACAACAGCGACAGTTTTGACACAAGCTATCGTTCGTGAAGGTTTAAAAAATGTTACCGCAGGTGCAAATCCAGTTGGTATTCGCCGAGGAATTGAACTTGCTGCTGAAACAGCTGTTTCGTCAATTAAAGAGATGGCAATTCCTGTCCACGATAAATCAGCAATTGCGCAAGTAGCTACCGTTTCATCACGTAGTGAAAAAGTGGGTGAGTATATTTCTGATGCAATGGAACGTGTAGGTTCTGACGGGGTTATCACCATTGAAGAATCAAAAGGGATGCAAACTGAACTCGATGTTGTTGAAGGAATGCAATTTGACCGTGGATATTTGAGTCAATATATGGTTTCTAATACAGAAAAAATGGTTGCTGAATTAGATAATCCTTATATTCTTATTACCGACAAAAAAATCTCAAACATTCAAGAAATTTTACCGCTCCTTGAACAAATCTTGAAAACAAATCGTCCACTTCTTATTGTAGCTGATGATGTTGATGGAGAAGCATTGCCAACGCTTGTTCTTAATAAGATTAAAGGTGTCTTCAATGTTGTAGCTGTAAAAGCACCAGGATTTGGTGATCGTCGTAAAGCTCAATTGGAAGATTTGGCTATCTTGACAGGTGGTACAGTAATTACTGAAGAACTTGGTCTTGATCTTAAAGATGCTACTCTTGAAGCTTTAGGACAAGCAGCTAAAGCAACTGTGGATAAAGACCACACAACAATTGTTGAAGGTGCTGGTTCTGCTGATGCTATTTCTGATCGTGTAGCTATTATTAAAGCGCAAATTGAAAAAACAACTTCTGATTTTGACCGTGAAAAATTACAAGAACGTCTTGCAAAATTAGCTGGTGGTGTTGCAGTTGTTAAAGTTGGTGCTGCAACTGAAACAGAGCTCAAAGCAATGAAACTCTTGATTGAAGATGCACTTAATGCAACACGTGCAGCCGTTGAGGAAGGTATTGTTTCTGGTGGTGGTACAGCACTTGTTAATGCTATTGCTGCTTTGGATAAACTTTCAGAAGAAGGAGATATTCAAACAGGTATTAACATTGTTCGCCGTGCTCTTGAAGAACCAGTTCGTCAAATTGCTGCCAATGCAGGATATGAAGGTTCAGTTATCATTGATAAACTTCGTTCAGAAGAAGTAGGTACAGGATTCAATGCTGCAACTGGTCAATGGGTTAATATGATTGAAGAAGGGATTGTTGACCCCGCAAAAGTAACTCGTTCAGCTTTGCAAAACGCGGCTTCTGTTGCTGGTTTAATTTTGACTACTGAAGCAGTAGTTGCTAATAAGCCAGAACCAGCTGCTCCAGCTATGCCTCCAATGGACCCTAGCATGGGAATGGGTGGTATGATGTAATAAAAAAAGAACCCTTAGGGTTCTTTTTTTATTTGCTGTTGAGTAACTAAATATCGTAAAGTTGACTAGCATGTTCGTGACTAGTATCAAGGATCTTCAGGTCCTTTTTGGTATCGACATCATGTTGCTGTAAGTAACCATCCATAGTAAGATGAGCAAGTTCTTTGATATTATTATTTAAACTCAAGTGCCCTAGAAAGATTCGTTTTGTCTTATTACCGTGAATACTAAAAGCAGCCTCAGCGCCGTCCTCATTAGATAAGTGGCCTTGGTCACTTAGGATACGTTGCTTTGTCCGCCAAGGATAAGCTCCCATGCGGAGTATCTCAATGTCATGGTTTGATTCCATAAGATAAGCATCTGCATTTTCAATGGTTCCACGCATTCTATCGGATACATAACCTGTATCAGTTAGCATAACAAAACTTTTGTTATCTTTCATGAAACGATAAAACTGTGGTGCGATAGCATCGTGACTCACGCCGAAAGATTCAATATCAATATCACCAAAAGTCATTGTTTTTCCCATTTCAAACAGATGTTTTTGTTCAACAGGGATTTTTCCTAAAGCATTTTTACTATCTAGTTCAGACCAAGTATCTTCATTTGCATAAAGGTCAATACCATATTTTCTTGCTAAAACACCAATCCCTTTGATATGGTCACTATGTTCATGGGTAATTAATAAAGCATCAATATCATGAATGTCACGGTCAATTTCTGATAGTAAACTTTCTATTTTTTTTCCAGATAGTCCGGCATCAACAAGAATTTTTTTCTTTGGAGTTTCTAAGTAAAAAGAATTTCCTGTTGAACCAGAGGCTAAAATGGAATATTTAAAGCCATTTTGTTCAGTCATACAGTCTATTGTAGCAGAAAAATAGTGGGATTGCCATGAGCTTTTATATTTTATTTGAAAATAAATTTATCAGGTAATTCATTAGCTTAAGAGAGTTTTTTGTGTTAAAAGTCTAGGTTTATTCAAAAAATGAGTCCACAAATATGTATGGACTCTTTTTAGGGGAAATTATTCATTATCCTCAAATTCAAACTCATCAGTACCATCATCCCAGTCATCTGCGGCTTCTAAAGAATATGGAAGAGTGAAACTAAAGGTCGTTCCTTTTCCTTCTCCTTCGGAGCTTGCAAAAATTGTTCCGCCATGTATTTTAACAATATCATGGACAATGGAAAGGCCTAAACCTGTCCCCCCAACTTTTGAATTTCTTGAAGCATTATCAACTCGGTAGAAACGGTCAAAAATCTTAAGTAAATCAGATTTTGGAATCCCCATTCCTTGGTCACTGATGGAGATTAGAACATCACTTTCACGTTTTTCAACGGAAATTGTAATAGTTCCACCTTTAGGTGAATACTTAATTGCATTTCCGATGATATTGTCAATGACTTGAGCAATTTTATCGGTATCAATTTCGACCCAGATGGGCTGTTCAGAGTATTTTCTGACTAGAGTGAAATTAGAAGAGATTAAATCGTTTGATTCGGTTTCTAAAATTTGGTCTAAACGGTTAATTTGATAGTCTAAGAAGGCAATTAAATTAATCATTTCTTTATTAAGAACGATTCGGTCTTGATCCATTCTTGATAAAGTCAAAAGGTCGGAAATCATTCGAATCATCCGATTAGTTTCAGTAAGTGAAACATTAATAAAGGATGAAGCTGTTTCTTTATCCTCAATGGCTCCGTCTTCTAGTGCTTCCAAGTAGGCTTTTACTGAGGTGAGCGGAGTTCGGAGTTCATGAGAAACATTGGAAACAAAGAGACGGCGCTCTCGTTCGGCCTTGTCTTGTTCAGTCATATCATGTAAGACGGCAATAATTCCTGAGATGAAACCAGATTCACGACGAAAGAGGGCAAATTTAATGTGGAGCGAAATGGATTCATTCCCAGAATCATGTGTCTCAATAGTTATTTCAGGTTCTTTTTCTAATAAATCATAAAAATTATATTGGTCAGTAATTTTTAAAACTTCAACAATATTTTTTTGCATCAAGAGATCATTATCTGTATTCAAATAGTGCAAAGCTGATTTATTGGCCATAATAATATTTCCACGCCGATCGGTGGCAATGACGCCATCAACCATATATGCGAGAATACTATCTAATTGATTACGCTGATTTTCAAGATTGTTCTGTGTGCGAACAATATCTTCACCGAGTTTTAAAATTTCATCATATAATTCATTGATTTCACTTGTCCCTTTTGGGATTTTATCACGATTTAAATAGCCATTTTTTATGTCATTCATCTGTTTAGAAACATTCACAATCATGCGATGTTGCTGATTGAGAAAGACTAAAACAAAGACGAGTGAAAATAAGTAATAACCAATAAAAGTACTTAAATGAGCAAAATTGTAATCAAAACTGCTCATAAAAAGGATGACAAAAAGAAGTAGGTGGGCAACTACTCCTTTAAAAATCATTGAATTAAAAAATTTAATCATGTGGGTTGCTCATGTAGTAGCCAACCCCGCGGCGTGTTGAAACGTATTGTGGACGGCTTGGAGTATCTTCAACTTTTTCACGTAAACGACGAACAGTAACGTCAACTGTACGAACATCTCCAAAGTAGTCATAACCCCAAACGGTTTCCAAAAGGTTTTCACGAGTGATCACTTCGCCAAGGTGTTGAGCAAGGTAGTAAAGCAATTCAAACTCACGGTGTGTAAGGTCGAGTTGTTTATCATTTTTATAAGCCGCATAGTGTGCTGGATTGATACGGAGGTTTCCGATAATCAATTCTTTCTTGACATTGTCAGTAGATTCAGCAGGCGCGACATTGATACGACGCAAGTTTGCTTTAATACGAGCTAATAGTTCACGGTTTGAGAATGGTTTTGTGACATAATCATCAGCACCAAGTTCAAGACCAATTACTTTGTCAAATTCACTATCTTTAGCTGACACCATAATAATTGGAGTATCAGAAGTTTTACGGATTTCACGTGCAACATCAAGACCATCAAGTTTAGGTAACATCAAATCAAGTAAAATAAGGTCAGGTTGTACTTCTTTAAATGTTTCAAGAGCTTCTTCACCATCAAAAGCTGTAAAGACTTCAAAACCTTCTTTGGTTAAATTAAATTTTACGATATCTGAGATTGGTTTTTCATCATCAACAACAAGAATTTTTTTCATAGTTGTCCTTTCAAGTGGAAAATTTTTTATTGAATGTTACTCGTATTTATTTGAATTAACAAATCAAGTAAGCTGTTTCAGTTATATTATACAATTTTTAGTAAAATTACGCAAAAAGAGACCCTATTATTTTTAGAAAAAAGATAAAATGTTTGTTTTTTTGGTATAATAGAGGCTATGAATGGAATTTTAATTTCCCTTGAGGGACCCGATGGAGCAGGAAAAACAACGGTTTTAAAAGAAATTTTACCTGAAATCCAAAAAATGAAGCGTGAAATTGTCCCAACTCGTGAACCAGGTGGTGTTCGAGTAGCGGAAGAAATTCGCCAAATTATTCTTGATCCAAAGAATACAGAGATTGATTCTAAAACTGAGTTAATGCTTTTTGCGGCGGCGCGCCGTTTACATATGCAAGAAAAAATGTTGCCAGCTTTACAAGCAGGTAAAGTTGTTATTGTTGACCGATTTATTGATTCATCTGTCGCCTATCAGGGATACGGCCGTGATTTGGGTGTCGAAGTTGTTGATTGGCTTAATTATTTTGCAACAGATGGTTTGAAGCCTGATTTGACGCTTTATTTTGATGTTGATACGGATGTTGCCCTTGAGCGAATTATGAAAAATCGAGCTGATGAGGTAAATCGTTTAGATTTGGAAAGAGCTGAGATGCATCGTAAAGTTCGTGAAGGTTATTTGGAGATTGTTGCAAAAGAACCTGAGCGTTTTGTAAAAATAGATGCAAGTCAACCTTTAGAAAAAGTGGTAGCTGACACACTTTCCGTTTTCAAAAAAAGATTTGTCAGTGAATTTTAAAGACAATTTAATCTGTCAGCAAAATTAAGAATGCTAAAAAATACTTACATTTTTCAAAAAATGAGGATGTTAAATAGTTTTTTTTATTTTGTTATTTAGACTAGATTTGGTAAATATTTAGAAAGGTTTCTTGTGGAAATAAAAGATATTCAGCCTCAACTTTATAAGCAGTTCTCAACGATTTTGCAACATGGAAAATTAAGTCATGCTTATTTATTTTCAGGGGGATTTGGTTCTTTTGAATTAGCAATCTGGCTGAGTCAAGCCTTATTTTGTGAGAATCCTGAAAATGCTTTGCCTTGTGGTCATTGTCGTTCCTGTCGTCTTGTTGCACAACAAGAATTTACCGACTTACATATCGTTGAACCTGATGGACAAACGATTAAAACAGCACAAATTCGGGAGCTGATACAGGTTTTCAATGAATCTGGTTATGAGGGAAATCAACAAGTGCTTTTAATTAAGGAAGCTGAAAAAATGCATCCTAATGCAGCAAATGCTCTATTGAAATCAATTGAAGAACCAGAAACAGAAATTGTTGTTTTTTTATTGACAGACAATGAAAATATGATTTTACAAACAATAAAATCACGGACACAAATTATTAATTTTCAAAAAAACGTTCAATACTTACAAGATTTTTTGGAAAAGAATGGTATTTTAAAAACACAAGCAGAACTTCTTGCGGAAATCTGTAATTCGACTGACAAAGCATTAGAATTAGCTCAGCAGAGCTGGTTTAACGAAGGACTTCAAAGACTTCAACAATTTGTAAAACTTTTAAAAACATCTGCTGACGAGGCATTCTTGTATTTGAAAGAATTAGTCGAAATTTTTGATGACAAAGAAAAACAAAATCAAGCGTTTGAACTTTTATTACAACTTTTTAATCAAGAAAGAATGAGTCAGGAACTTTTAAAAACATTTCAGGCAATAAAAATGTGGAAAAGCAATGTCCGATTTGAGTCAAGTTTAACCTTTATTGTTTTATGAAACTTGTCAAACTTATCCTTTGATTGAAAAATCTTATATCAGGAGAATATTATGATTTATGAAATAAAATTTGCACATGGCGAATCAAATGTATTTGCAATAAGTGATATAGAACATGCTCCACAAACAGAAGTTATCCTTCGTTCAGATAAGGGAAACTTTTACGGAAAAATTGTACGTGAAATTTCTGAAGAAGCTAATCTTGAAATTCACCACACGATTGTGCGTGAAGTAAATGAGGATGATCTCCAAGTTATTGCAAAACTTGAACAACGTTCTAAAAAAGCCAAAGATAAAGTTCGCCAACTTGTCATTGAACAAGGTTTGGAAATGAAAATTATTGATGTTGCTTATAATTTTGACCAAATGCAACTTTTTATTTCATTTACGGCAGAGAATCGTGTTGATTTTCGATTGCTTTTGCGTGAGTTGGCAACAACTTTTAGAATTAGGATTGAACTTCGCCAAATTGGGCCAAGAGATGCGGCGAAAATTCATGGTGGACTTGGACCTTGTGGGCGTCCTTTGTGCTGTTCTGAGTTTGTTTATGAATTTCCAAATGTTTCAATCAAAATGGCCAAAAATCAAAATCTATCTTTGAAACAAAATAAATTGAACGGTCTTTGCGGTCGTTTGATGTGCTGTTTAACTTATGAAGATAGTTTTTATAAAGAAGCCCAACAACTTTTCCCAGATTTTGGTGAGTTTGTAACTACTTCAGAAGGAAAAGGAAAAGTTGTTGGCTTAAATGTTTTAAAAAATAGAGTAAAAATCCGCTTTGGAGAATATAGCAAGGATTTTGAACTTGCAGAAATTGAGGTGAATCATGGCTGATAAATATGATGTTTTCGACCAACTGGGCGAACTTGAAAATACATTAAATACCACATTAACGCAAATTTCAGGAATTCGCCAAGTGCTTGAATCATCAATGACTGAAAATGCAACCTTACGCATGGAATTAGAAAAATTGCGTGACCGTTTGGCAGAATTTGAGAAAAAAGAAGTTAAAAAAGAAACGCCTAAAGACCAGCCAAATCCTAACTTGATTCAAATTTTTAATGAAGGTTTCCATGTTTGTCATCTGCATTATGCAGAACGATTGGCTGAAGGGGAATCTTGTTTAGATTGTTTGGAGCTTTTGTATCGCTGATGGAAAATAAATTTAGTATTCAACGGTCATTTAAAGGCCTAAAAACTGCTGGAAGTCTTTATTTGGTTCCAACACCAATTGGCAATATGCAAGATATGACTCTACGTTCTCTTGAAACTTTGAAAACTGTAGATTTGATTTGTTCAGAAGATACGCGAAATACTTTGCGTCTTTTAAATCATTTTGAAATTAAAGTTTCGCAAGAGTCGTTTCATGAACATAATTCCCAAGAAAAAATTCCTAAATTAATTGATTTTTTGAAAAAAGGACAATCTATTGCACAGGTTTCTGATGCTGGAATGCCTTCAATTTCTGACCCAGGTCATGATTTAGTTTTAGCTGCAATTGATGAAGGAATTGATGTTATCGCTCTTCCTGGTGCCTCAGCAGGAATTACTGCCTTGATTGCCTCAGGATTAGTTCCTCAACCTCATATTTTTTATGGTTTCCTTCCTAGAAAAAAAGGGGAGCAGCAAAAGTTCTTGAAAAGCAAGCTTTCTTATCCAGAAACACAAATTTTCTATGAAAGTCCTTTTAGAGTTGGGGATACTTTGGCTAACATGCAGGAAATTTATGGGGATAGAGAAGTTGTTTTAGTTCGCGAATTAACGAAGATTTATGAAGAATATCGTCGTGGTAAGATTTCAGAGGTTTTAGAATCTTTAACGGACCAACCAATAAAAGGGGAATGTCTAATTATTATTTCAGGAGCGGATGAAGTGGCTCAAGAAGTTCAAGAGCCAGAATTGACAGCGCTCGAAGCAGTTAAAGTTTTAGTTGAACAAAATATAAAACCCAATGTTGCCATTAAACAAATTGCTAAAGAACGAGGTCTAAATCGTCAAGAATTATATGCAGAATTTCATGACTTATAAGTAAAAAGTTACTGACAGGCAGTCTGTCAGTAACTTTTTTATATTTTTGATTGATTAAAATTTCTGTCAGTAAAATTTAACAGTGTCCGTCAACATTTTCGTTAATCCATTTTTGATTTTCCTCATCAAAAATTCTTAAAGAATGTTGTGAACGTACAAAATCAATGATTTCTTTACGATTTAGCTTTGTTTTACTGACAGCCGAGCCAACAGTAACAATTTCCATTTTTTCGATGAGTGATTGAAGAATTTCGTATTGATTTTCCATAAGTTATCCTTAGTGCAAATTGATAGATTCATTATAACAAAAAAAGATGGTCATCAACCATCTTAAAAAGAGTAAATCCAAGTATTTTTAGCGCCATTTTTTAGAAGACGTTGACTGATACGAATAGCATCTTTTTCATTTTCAGCAAGAGCAACCATGACACCACCTAGCCCTGAACCAGTTAATTTAGCACCAAGTGCACCATTTTTACGAGCAGTTTCGACTAAATTATCTAGACGTGGATGAGAAACTCCCAAATCAGATAATCTTTCGTGAGCTTTATTCATGACATGACCAAATTCTTTGAGTTTGTCTGTCATCAAAAAATCTTTTGAATCGGTCGCTAATTGACCTAAATGATTAATTGAATCTTGTGTTTTTTCTTTTTCTTCAACAAGTTTTTCGCGAACAATATTGATGGCTTGACTTGTAAAGCCGTGAACACCAGTATCGCCAATCACGATAAAACCATGAAGATTGAGTTCAAAGGGTTCAATTGTGCTGTCTTTAATAAACCACAAAGGGTGTTCAGAATTTACAGTTGCCACATCAATTCCAGAAGATTTTCCGTGAGTAATATTTTCTGAAAAGTTGGCATAAAAGAGTAAATCTTTTTGCGGAAGTTCAGCATCAAAGAAATCATAAAAAGCTCTGATAATGGCAGTTGCCAATGAAGCAGAAGCTCCCAAGCCACGTCCTTGAGGAATATTTGAATCAATTTCTAAAGAGAATGGCATTTTTGATGAATGAAATTTAGAGAGTAAGCGCATAATGAGTTGACGAATTCCTTCAAATTCATCTCCCATTAAATCAAGTCTTCTACGAAATTCGTTATTTTCAATGTATTGGCCATATTTTGATGAGGTAATTGTCACTGTAGTTTTAAGAATTGTTACAGGTAAGGCAATTGCTGGCTGACCATATACAACGGAATGTTCTCCAATTAAGATTAGTTTGGAATGGGCAATTCCCGTCCCCATTTTATTGATAGTCATTATTAACAATTCTCCTGCTAGATTAGTTTCTCATTTTGAAAATGTGAACTGCAAATTAGCATATTTTGGTTAAATTAAAGTCTTATCGAAGGAAAAATTCGATAAACTTTTTCCAATATCATAATTATGAATACAAAAACGTACCTGACAATTTTATAAAATTTCCTCTTGAAAATCAAGTTTTTGTTTCTCTTTTGGCTGTAAATTCATCATTTAGTCTGAAAAAATGTATTTTTTAGTGTAAAAAATAACTTATTGAAATGATAGGAGAGAAGAAAGAATCAAATTTTTGATATAATAGTTTCATGAAAAATATTGTTACTGCAAGGGCGCATACAAATATCGCCTTGATTAAATATTGGGGAAAAGCAGATATCGCTCTAAATATTCCAACAACCTCTTCTTTGTCAATGACTCTGGAGCCATTTTATACAACAACCTCTGTTGAATTTACTGACAATGAGTCTGATTCCTTGATTTTGAATTCTGAAGTGGCAGATAGCAGCCGTGTCAGTCAATTTTTGGAAATGATGCGTGGACAATATGGAAATTTCCCTAAAGTAATGATTCAATCAGAAAATCATGTGCCAACAGCTGCTGGTTTGGCTTCAAGTGCTTCAAGTTTTGCTGCTCTGACAGCTGCTATGTTTGGGCTTTTAGATTTAGAAAAAGATGATTCAGAAATGTCACGAATAGCTAGACGCGGTTCAGGGTCAGCTTCTCGGTCAATTTTTGGAAATTTTTCAGTTTGGAATAAAGGAGAAAATCATCAATCTTCCTTTGCGGAATCTTTTTACAACGAAGATATTGGTCTTTCAATGATTGTTGCCGAAATCTCTGCTGAAAAGAAAAAAATGTCGTCAACTAAGGGCATGCAATTGGCACAAACTGCACCAACTTACAGTGCTTGGGTCGAAAAATCAGCCATTCAACTGGAAGAAATGAAGCAGGCCATTTTAAATGCTGATATTGAAAAAGTTGGTCTAATTGCTCAGGATAATGCATTAGGCATGCATGAACAAAATCGTCTTTCTAACCAACCTTTTGATTATTTCACGCAAGAAACAAGACGCGTGATTGACTTTGTGAATCAGGCTTATCAATCAGGATTTCTTGCTTTTGTGACTATTGATGCCGGTCCAAACGTCAAAATTATTACTGACCACGCGACTGAAAAAATTCTCTTAGCTAAATTACAAGCGGAATTTCCAGAATTAACTTTTGATATCGCACGTGCTGGGGGCGCTTATGAATATCTCTGAGAAGAAAATGACAATCAAAGTGCCAGGAAAACTTTTTTTTGCGGGGGAATATTCAGTCACAAAAGAAGGAAATCTCGCCCTTATCACAACAATTGAAACAAATTTTGAAGTAAGAATTTCAGCTACTACAGGGAAATCAATTTTCAAAACAAATGTTGGACTGTCTGATTTTGAATTTTCTTTGTCTAAAATTGAATTTACTAAAGAAAATCCGTGGAATTTTGCACTGACAGCTTTAAAAAATACTTTGTCAGCTGCTGACAGCTTTGAAAAAAAATCTGTCAGTAAAATTTTATCTTCATCTCCAGAAATTTATCTTGAGATTGTCAGTGATTTAGGCTTTGGTGAAAATAAAAAAGGCTACGGCTCAAGTGCTTCAGTCGTTTGTGGTCTAGTTAATGCAGTCAATCAGTTTTTTGATTTGCAGTTGTCACTTGAAAAACGTTTTGAAATTGCCGCAAAAACGCATTTTGAAGTTCAAGGCTCAGGTTCAATGGGCGATATTGCTGCTATTATGTATGGTGGTTCTGTTTTTTATCAAAATCATAAGCGAGTCATACCTCTCGAAATTCCTTGGGCAACTTATGTGGTTCAAACAGGAAAAGCGGCAAAAACGAGTGAAAAAATAAAAATAAAGCTTTCTGATGAATTTTATCAAGCTTCAAATGAGCTGGTCATTGAATTGGCAACGGCGATTGACATTCAAGATTTTGCTTTATTCAAAGAAAAGTTATCAGAAAATCAACTTTTGCTTTTGGAGAATATTCCAGAAGGCTATATGACTAAAGAATTAGCTATTGCTTTAAACTTACTCAATAGCTATCCTGAATTTGCTGCTAAAATCTCTGGGGCTGGTTTTGGGGAGAATATTATTTTATTTGCTCAAAATACCCAAGCTATTGCTGAAGTCCAAAATAAATTATCGGAATATGGAATCAATCTTGAAAAATTTAAGGTTGCTCAAAAAAATAACTGAGATAAGTCTGCTAAAAAAAGCAGAGTTAGATTTTAATGAATTGAGAAATAACTGATGAAAACTGAAAAAGAAATCCATCAACATCGCAAAGATGAACACATATCGTTAGCTTATAAATATTGGCGTGAAGAAAAAAATCAGACCTCGGGCCTGACTTTTTCTGATAGTCGAATCATTCCTAATAGTTTGCCAGAATTATCTACTGAAAAAATCAACTTTTCATCAGAAGTATTTGGACAGAATTTTGAATTTCCTTTTTATATTGAAGCTATGACTGGTGGAACAGAGCGAGCAGATAAAATCAACCGTCAATTAGCAGAAATTGCGAAGAATCAGCATTTAGCTATGGCGGTCGGTTCTCAATCGATTGCTTTGAAATTTCCAGAACTAGCTGCTGGTTTCAGTGAAGTTCGTAAAATACACTCTTCTGGTTTTCTTTTTGCCAATATCGGCGCAGGTCATTCTCTAGAAAATGCCAAGCGAGCGGTGGATATGATTGAGGCAAATGCGTTAGAAATCCATGTCAATACAGCGCAAGAATTGCCAATGGATGAAGGAGACCGTGAATTTTATTGGTTAGAAAACATTAATGAAATTGCAAGTCAATTAGAAGTTCCAGTCATTGTCAAAGAGGTCGGTTTTGGAATTTCACAAAAAACCTTTAAAGCACTCGCAAAAACAGCTGTCTCAGGAATAAATATTGGGGGAGCTGGCGGAACTAATTTTGCTTGGATTGAACGTAAACGGAGTAAAAATGGTTTTAACTTGGATGAATTTGGTTTGTCAACGCTTGAGAGTCTTTTAGAAGCTAAAATGGCTGATAATAGAAAAAGTTTGATTGCAACAGGTGGAATTACTTCGGCTCAAGAGATTTTTAAATCTTTAATTTTAGGGGCTGATTTGTCAAGTTCTGCTGGTTTTATCTTGAAAAATCTTATGCAAACAGGGCCTGAAAAAGTAGAAGAAGTTATTGAACAATGGAAACAAGATTTGAATAAATTATTTGTTTTAACTGGTTCAAAAAATATTGAAGAATGTCGAAAGGTTGAGCTCCTTTACTCGACTAATATGCTTAATTTTATCCAACAAAGAAAATAATAAATTACAAATCAAATCATTTGGCAATGGTTTCAAAAACGACTATAATGAGAATAGAATTAAAAAAATAAACTAACTGAATTCATTCTCAATCTAGTCAAAATACCAAAGTATTAAGACTTCAAAATGGGTTCACATCTTAAAAGGAGAAATTACTATGGCATTTACATTACCTGAACTTCCATACGCGCCAAATGCGCTTGAACCTTTCTTTGATGAAGCAACAATGCGTTTGCATCATGGAAAACATCATCAAACTTATGTGAATAATCTTAATGCAGCAATTGAAAAACATAATGAACTTGATGACCTTAGCCTTGAAGAATTATTGGCAGATTTGTCAGCAATTCCAGAAGACATTCGTACAGCTGTTCGTAATAATGGTGGTGGTCATTTGAACCATAGTCAATTCTGGCTTTGGCTTCGTCCAAACACTGACGGTTCTGAAAACCATGCTGACGGCGAAATTGGGGATGCAATTGCGAAAGAATTTGGTAGTTTTGAAACTTTCAAAACAGAATTTAAAGCTGCAGCCACAGGTCGTTTTGGTTCAGGATGGGCTTGGTTAGTTGTTGATGAAGCTGGAAAATTGAAAGTTGTATCAACTGCAAATCAAGATAATCCAATTTCTGAAGGGTTGACACCAGTTTTAGGACTTGATGTTTGGGAACATGCTTACTATCTTAAATATCACAATGTACGTCCTGATTACATTGAAGCATTCTTTAATCTTGTAAACTGGGATAAAGTTAACGAACTTTATGCTAAAGCAAAATAAAATGATGAATGAGGCTCTCCTTTAAGGAGAGCCTTTTTTTATTTTACAGAAACCTTTTTTAATGTTAGACTATTCTTTTGGAAATTTATCTTATTTTTACAAAAAGATGTTTTAAGGAGATTTTTTTAAACATAAATGTTTATATTTTTGATTAAATAGTGCTAAAATATTATTGTAATCGGTTACATTTAGTTCTAAAAATTATGGAAGGTCAAATGCATTAATAAGTGCATAGGGATAGAGGATTATGAAAGATATTGGAAACTCTTCAAACTTTACCGAAGAAGAAGAGCTATTTTTGTTGCGGAATAAACAAGGAAAAATTGTCGGAATTAAAGATTTAAAGCAGGCAAATTTTCAAGAAACAATGAAAGATTGGAAAAAACATTTACCAAAACCCAGTCTTCTATCAATTATCATTTGGGTGGCGGTCGCTTTACTAGGCGGTCTTGCTTGGTCGTTGATTGCTCTGGCTCAAGGAGAGACGATTAATGCGATTTGGTTTGTTATTGCAGCAGTATGTTCTTATTTGATTGGCTATCGTTTTTATGCTTTATATATTCAACGTAAGATTATGCGTCCAAACGATTTACGGGCGACCCCTTCGGAAAGCCATAATGACGGAAAAGAATTTGACCCAACCAACCGAGTTGTTTTATTCGGTCACCATTTTGCTTCAATTGCTGGAGCTGGGCCTTTGGTTGGACCAGTTTTAGCGGCACAAATGGGTTACTTACCAGGGACAATTTGGATTATTTTCGGAGTTATTTTTGCCGGAGGGGTACAAGATATGCTCGTTCTCTGGTATTCTCATCGTCGTCGAGCAAAATCTATTGGGGCAATGGCTCATGATGAAGTTGGCAGATTTGCTGGTGGCTTGACTTCATTTATTGTGTTTATCATGACAATGATTGTTCTTGCTGTTTTAGCTTTGATTTGTGTGACGGCGATGGCAAATTCTGCTTGGGCAGTCTTTTCGATTGGGATGACCATCCCAATTGCCTTGTTAATGGGAATTTATTTGAAATATATTCGCCCAGGGCATGTGAATGAAATTTCAGCGATTGGTTTTATTCTCCTTTTAGTTGCTATTTTTGGTGGCCGTTGGGTTTCAGAATCTTCATTTGCGCATATTTTCATGCTTTCGCCAACTGCTTTAGTTTGGTGGGTCATGGGCTATACTTTCATTGCAGCCATTATCCCCGCTTGGATTTTACTTACGCCTCGTGATTACTTATCCATGTTTATGAAAATTGGTACAATTGCTGTTTTAGCAATAGCTGTAGTTGGTGTGCGTCCAGATGTTACGATTCCAGCTCTGACTAATTTTGCACATAATACAGATGGTCCTGCTTTTGCTGGTTCCCTCTTTCCCTTCTTATTTGTTACGATTGCCTGTGGAGCCTTGTCTGGTTTCCATGTAATGATGTCTTCTGGAACAACGCCTCATTTGATTGCTAAAGAGTCACAAACGCGAATGATTGGTTATGGTGGGATGCTCTTTGAATCATTTGTTGCTATTATTGCTTTAGTCGCTGCGATTTCTCTTAATCCTGGAATTTATTATTCTATGAATACCCCTCAAGCTAGTATTCAAAAACTCGCAGCTTCAAGTTATCAAGCAGATAAAAGTGCCGAATATAATGCTGCCAAAGCAATTCCAAATGTAGCCATGATGCCTGATGGTTCAAAACTCAGTATTGACTGGGAAGGAACGACTGGTGAAAAAGCACTTGAGCAAGTGGCAAAAGATGTAGGTGAGCAATCAATCGTTTCACGGACTGGTGGTGCACCAACTTTAGCCGTTTCAATGTCAAATATTCTACATAAGGTCCCACTTATTGGTGGGACAAATATGATGGGATTCTGGTATCATTTTGCGATTATGTTTGAGGCGCTCTTTATCCTGTCAGCTGTTTCAGCGGCAACAAAATCGACTCGTTATTTACTTAATGATGCTCTGCGTGGCTTCAAAAAATTAGGTCGCTTAGGTGATGATGATTGGTTACCTAGTAAAATTATAACGACAGCAGTGATTGTTGGAGTTTGGGGGGCTTTGCTTTTGATGGGTGTTTCTGACCCGAATGGTGGAATAAAAATCATGTATCCGCTCTTTGGGATTTCTAATCAATTAATTGCGGCGGTAGCTCTGGCTATTGTTTGTGTCATGGTTATCCGTAAGGGCTATCTTAAATGGGTTTGGATTCCAGCACTTCCTTTAGTTTGGGATGTTTGTGTAACTTTTGCGGCCAGTTGGCAAAAAATCTTTTCAAGTGATGTCAATATTGGTTACTTTGCTTCTTATTCAGCAGCAAAAGCCCAAGTGGCTTCTGGTAAATTATCTGGTCTAGCATTAACGAATGCGCAAGCAACCATGCGTAATACAATGATTCAAGGAAGTCTGTCAGTCATTTTCTTACTTTGTGTGGCTGTATTATTAGTCATCTGTGCCTTTAAAGTTGCTAAAATTTTAAGAACAAATGAAGTTGGTGATAAATTTAGCTCAGAAGAACTTTTTGAAGAATCAAATCTTTTTGAAACTTCAAGTTTCTGGCCTAGCAAGCTTGAACATAAGGTTTTAAAAAGTAAAGTTAATGAATAATGGAAAATAAAAAGTTACTGACAGAATTTCTGTCAGTAACTTTTTATTTATAATTTACTCTCATTTTATTTGAGGTTAGCTGTCAGTAACTTTTAGTAAAATTTTTTTAAAGCTTCGTCCAAATTTTCTTTTGCTAAATCAAGAATTTGATTTTCAGGTAAAATGGCGGTGCCTTCAGCACGGACAATTTCAAAATCTGAAAATCCCATGATTTCTGAAAAAATCATTTTGAGATATTGTGGTGCAAAATCTAGGTTTTGATAAAATTCGTGGTCATTATAAATTGACCCACTAGCAAAAAGTAGCAGTGCTTTGTAATCATTAGTCATCAGTCCAGTTGATAATTTTCCTTTGTCATCAGGGGAATCAAGGTATCTAAAAGTTTCACGAGCAATGAGAATATTGTCAATGTAATCTTTAAGACGAGATGTAATATTAAAATTATGCAATGGAGAAACAATGACCAAGCGATGATGTGCTTTAAATTGTGTCAGTAATTGCTCAGAAACTTGCGCTATTTTAAGTTCGTCGGCTGATAATTTTTCGTCAGCTATTTTTTTATTCCAGATCTTTAAAAGTTGATTTTGCTCGATTCTTGGTAAGTTGGTATCAAGGTCATAAAGATTAAAAACGGTCAATTCATTCTCAGAAAATTGACTTTTATACTTGGCCAAAAATAATTCTTGAAGTTGATTAGAAAAGTGATTTGGAGTGTTAAAATCGGGGTGGGCATTAATTAATAAAGTTTTCAACGATAATTCCTCATTTCTTTTGATAAAATAAGTATAAAGCATAAAGGTGCCAAAATAAGGCACCTTTAAAAATGAAGGAAAATGTTGATGAAAAAAGCAGAACGATTAAATCAAGAACTTATCTTTTTAGGAAATAAACAGGGATTTCAGCTCAAAGATTTAATGGAGGAATTTCAAATTTCCAAAAGAACAGCTCTGCGAGATGTTGAAGAATTAGAAGCAATGGGTCTGCCTTTTTACACTGAAAACGGGAGATATGGTGGCTATAAGCTGATTAATCAAGGTTTATGGACACCAGTGTATTTTAATGATGAAGAAATTGAAGCCATTTTCTTTGCCTTAGATGCCCTAAAATTATTATCAAGTACACCTTTTGAAAAATCTTATCGACATGTTCGGCAAAAATTGTCAGCAACTCTCCCTGAAAGTCAACAAGAATATATCAGCAAAATGCTGACAGTAGTCAATTTTTACGGAATTGCACCTGTCAGTAAAGTGACTGATTTAAAATTGCTGATGACAGCGATTCTGTCAGAGAAAATTGTCAAAATGACTTATTCACAATATAAAATACAAGAAATTGAGCTTCAAATTTACGAAATATTTTATCGAAATGGCTTATGGATTTGCAGCGCTTATGATGTTAATCATGAAAAATGGGGAACTTATCGTTGTGATTATATGTTTAATGTCGAAATGATTGATGATGGACGTCAAACGAAAAAATTATCTGAATTAAAAAAAATACAAGACATATATGAAAAAGAATATCATAATATTCCATTTCGCTGCAGGCTGACAGAATTTGGTAAAGAGCTTTATCTCAAACATCATTATCCGAATATGCAACTAGAAGAAGTGGCAGGAATTCCTTATATTATCGGTGGTTATCATGCTGACGAGTTAGATTATATGACCCATTATCTCTGTTCTTACGGGAATCAGATGGTCATTGAAGAACCCCAAGAACTTATAGAAAGTTATGTAAAACAACTGACAGAAATGAAGGCGGTTTATCAAGAATAAGTCTGTCACAGGGGTAAAGACAGGTTCCTTAAATGTTTTTTTTCTGATATAATAGAAAAAAGTCCCTTCCATGGATAAATCAGCAAAACAGAGATTCGTCATTTTTTAAATGAAACGAATAATCCTCAACAAATGAAAGAAAAAAATGAAATTTACAGACTTTAATTTTAAAGATTATATTAACCAAACGTTAGAGAATATCAAATTTGAAAAACCAACTGAAGTACAAGAAAAATTGATTCCAATTGTTCTCTCAGGCCGTGACCTGGTAGGGGAATCAAAAACTGGTTCAGGAAAAACACACACTTTTTTACTCCCAATTTTCCAAAAAATTGATACTGATCTTGATGAAGTGCAAGCAGTCATTACGGCTCCTTCACGTGAATTAGCTACTCAAATTTACAAAGCCGCTCAAGAATTTACAAAAGTTAATGACAAGCTTCGTGTTTCAAACTTTGTCGGTGGGACTGATAAGGCCCGTCAAATCAAAAAATTGGAATCATCACAACCACATGTCGTAATTGGAACACCAGGTCGAATCCATGACTTAATCAAATCTAATGCTTTAATTGTGCATACTGCTAATACTTTTGTTGTCGATGAAGCAGATATGACACTTGACATGGGATTTTTGGCAGATGTTGACCAAATTGCTTCAAGCTTTGGTAAACGCGTGCAAATGCTTGTTTTCTCAGCAACTATTCCTCAAAAACTTCAACCATTTTTGAAAAAATATTTGCATAATCCTGTCATGCAAAAAATCGCCAATAAGACAGTAATTTCAGATACAATCGAAAATTGGCTTGTTTCTACCAAAGGAAGTTCACATAACCAACTTTTGCTCCAATTGACAAAAGCAACGAATCCTTACATGGCTATGATTTTTGCCAATACCAAAGGTCGTGTTGATGACATTCATCATTTCTTGACAAGTAACGGACTTAAAGTTGCAAAAATTCATGGTGATGTCCCGCCACGTGAACGTAAACGTATCATGAATTCAATTAAAAATTTGGATTATCAATATGTTGTGGCAACCGATATTGCCGCGCGTGGAATTGATATTGAAGGTGTATCACACATTATCAATGATGAAATTCCAAAAGATTTAACTTTCTTTGTTCACCGAGTGGGTCGTTCTGGCCGTAATGGATTACAAGGAACAGCCATTACACTCTATAGTCCTTCTGATGATTCAAGTATTCGTGAGATTGAAAAAATGGGTGTTACTTTCCAACCAAAAGCTATTAAAGATGGTGAAATTGTTGATTCTTATGACCGTGACCGTCGTGAAAAACGGACGAAAAAACAAGATGAAATTTCAACAAAAACCATTGGTGCCCTAAAAAAAGGTAAAAAACACGTTAAACCAGGTTATAAACGAGCAATTAAATGGCAAATTGAAGAAGATAACAAGAAAAAACGCCGTGCTGAGCGTAATAAAAATGCCCGTAAAACACGTGATTCTCGTAAACAAAGCTTCTAATTAATGAAAAAAATTTTTAAGATTATAGGCGCTTTTGTCGGTCTAATTCTTTTGATTTCAGTAATTTGTCTTGCTTTGATTTTTAGCAAATTTACTGACAGAACTGCTGAAAACTCCACAGACATTAAAACAATTTTAGTCCTTGGCTCACGAATAAATCAAAATAAAAAACCAGCCAAGATTACTCAAGAGCGGCTAGATGCAGCACTTTTGCTTGCTAAGAATAATCCGCAAGCCAAAATTATTGTGTCTGGAGCAAAAGGAGCTGACGAGCCTGTTAGTGAAGCTTTTAGTATGAAAAATTATCTGATAACTCATCATATTAGGGCTGACAGAATTATTAGTGAAGATAAGGCGAGTGATACTGCAGAAAACATCGCTTATTCCAAAAAATATTTTGACGGAAAAACTGTGATCGTCACTAGCGATTTTCATCTTTACCGAGCCTTGTATCTAGCAAAACAAGAAGGTGTAAAAGTAGAAGGCTTTGCTGCAAAGACAAAAGTCAAAAATCTTCTTTATTATCCTAATTATTATGGTCATGAAATTCTTGGCTTAATCTATGCTTTCGTTTTTGGAAAAGGCTAAGAAAATTTCAATTATTATAAGGATAAAAGCTGTCAGTAATTTTTACTGACAGTTTTGCTAAAATTTGGCAAATCCTTTCAAACAATGATTCTGTCAGTAAATTTTTAAAAGAATTTGTGGCGGAGCTAAATATTTCCAAATACGGAGAGTAAAAAATGATGTTTCTACCCGAACAAATCAGTAAACTTAACGAGCTTGAAACGCTAGTTTTTGATTTTATCATTAAATCACCTGAAGAAGTCCAACAAATGACGATTCGTGATTTAGCAAGTCAAGCCCATGTTTCAACTTCGACAATTGTCCGACTATGTACAAAACTTGGTTTTGAAGGTTGGTCTGATTTAAAATTTTACCTCAAAAATCAACTCAAAGAAAAAACACCAGAAGAGCAACATTATGATAATATGCTTGAATTCAACATGTTTTTACGTCGAATGAATACAGATAATTATCAGGCAAAACTCAATAATGCTGCACAAATGATTGCTAAAGCTGATTATACCGTGTTTTTAGGCTTAGGAACATCTGGTTCATTAAGTGAGTATGCTACTAAATATTTTGTAAATACTGGATTACGAAGCTTCGTTATTTCTGACCCATTTCAAGCTGTTCAAGTTCAGGGAATGGGAAATGTTGTGGCAGTAATCATGTCTGTATCAGGTGAAACAGAACAAGTTGTTAATAAAGAATTGGAGTTTAAAGCGGGCGGAGCAAAAATTATTTCGATTACAAATAATGAAGATTGCACCGTTGCTAAACTTGCTGATTATCAACTCTCGTACAATCTTGTTAACGAATGGTCCAAACAGTATCCTCTAGGAAATCTGACCACGCAACTCCCAGTACTAGCTATTTTAGAAATTTTAGCTCATAAATCGATTGATTATCATCTTAAAAAATAATAAATTTGTTCCAAAAAGAGAAACAAATATTTCAAAAAGCTACTATTTGAGTGTAGCTTTTTTATTTTATGACATAAAAGTCGTCTAAAGCTTGCTGTAAAGCGAAAAACAAACTAATTAATAAAAATTATAAAGCACTTTCAAAAAATAGATAACGCTTGCATTATGAAAATGAAAACGTTATAATTATTTTTATAAAGAACGTTAAATTATAAAACGTTAAGAATAAGGAGAAATAATTATGGCAGATAAAGTTATTGCACTTGCATGTGCAGCCGGTATGTCAACATCACTTTTGGTATCAAAAATGCAAAAAGCAGCAGCAGATAACGGGAAAGATTACGAAATTTTCGCAAAATCAACAGCGGATATTGATAACATGCTTGCCGGAACAGGCTCACCAAAACCTGACGTTCTTCTTTTAGGCCCACAAGTTGCCTTCATGAAAGGTGAAGTTGCTAAAAAAGCTGAAATCGCTGGTGTGCCAATGGACGTTATCAAAATGCAAGATTATGGAATGATGCGCGGAGATAAAGTTCTTGCAGCAGCTGAAAACTTGATGAATTAAGGTTTGAAAATTTCAAACTTGTGAAAGAGCGAAAGCTCTTTTACTATGTAAAAATCTAAGCAAAGAGAAATGGGAAGATAAGAAATGACTGATAAATACGAGAATCCAACAAGTGATGACTACATGGGTGTTGTAATGGGCATTATCATGAGTGGAGGAAATGCCAAAGGTTTAGCCTTCCAAGCCATTCAACAAGCCAAAGCTGGTGAATTTGCCGAAGCTGAAAGTTCATTAAACGAAGCGAGCGAACAACTTCGTGAAGCACATGACGTTCAGACTGACCTTTTGACACGTTTAGCTCAAGGCGAAAAAATTGGTTGGAATCTTTACATGGTTCATGCTCAAGACCACTTAATGAATGCGATTACCTTTAAAGACCTTGCTGTAGAAGTTGTCGGTCAAGAACAACGCCTGCAAGCACTTGAAAACAAATAATATAGCTCCTAGCTTATTAGAAAAGCAAGATTAAAAGTTGCGGAGACGCAACTTTTTTCTAACCAAAAAGTTTAAAGAAGAAAGGAGAGAATGATGAGTTTTTTTGGAAATGTTGACTTTCAAAAATTAACCTACACAGAAAGAACTTGTTATAGTTATTTACGAGATAATGTTGATAAAATTCCTTATATGCGAGTCCGTGACATTGCTCTGGAAGCACATGTTGGAACTTCTAGCGTCATGCGTCTCATTCATAAAATGGGTTATGATTCATATACAGATTTTAAAGAGTACATTATTGATAAAAAAGAATTGGAAAAAGGAAGCTCAAATACGGCAATTCCCTTTTCACTAGATATTTTCTCTAACGATATTGAACAACGTTTGGATAATCTGGCACATCGAGTCATTGAAAGTGACAATATCATTTTTACAGGAGTAGGTTCCAGCGGTTTAATTTGCGATTATGCAGCCAGAAGATTAGCGGGAGTTGGAATTAATACCTTTTCATTTAGTGATGTGACTTATCCAATTGCTTCAAAATTACAAAATACAACCAACACTTTAGTAATTGCTTTATCCATCTCTGGGGAAACGAATGAAATCATTGAAGTACTGACCAGTCTGCGCTCTAATAAAGATGTCTATATTTCATGTATCACACCAAAATTGAATTCAAGTATTGCTGAACTGAGCGATTTTGTCCTTACTTATCGAATTAATGAACACCGAATCAATACGCATTATGATTTGACGAGTCAATTACCAACAGTTTATTTGACCGAGCGTTTAACAGATTTGGTTTATCAATTATCAAATTAAAAAGCCAAATTGGCTTTTTTATCTGCTCAGCCGTTCCTAATCGTTTGATAGATAAAATAAAAAAAGTTAAATTGAGATAACAAATATAATTTGCAAGGCTAATTTTCGCAACCTTAAAGGAAACTTATATGACAATTTTGGCACATTAGTCTTCACGAGTGGTACAGAACCAAAGTTTTGGAAAAACAAGAAACCGCTTTCTTTCTTTTGCTCTTTAGTGTTATAATGAAAATGTAGAAAAGATGAACGTGAAACCAGTTCATCAAAAAAAGTAAAGGAGACTGTTCAACCATGAACAATTTTATTCAAAACAAAATCATGCCTCCAATGATGAAATTTTTGAATACCCGTGCAGTCACGGCAATCAAAAATGGTATGATTTATCCTATTCCATTTATCATTATTGGTTCAGTATTCTTGATTCTTGGTCAACTGCCATTCCAAGCAGGCCAAGACTTCATGAACAAAATCAAATTGGGCCCACTCTTTTTACAAATTAATAATGCTTCATTTGGTATTATGGCCTTGCTTGCCGTATTCGGTATTGCTTACGCGTGGGTTCGCGATGCAGGTTATGAAGGAGTTCCTGCTGGTTTAACTGGTATTATCGTTCACATCTTGTTGCAACCAGACACAATTCATCAAGTAACATCTGTTACTGACCCAACTAAAGTTTCAACTGCTTATCAAGTAGGGGGAGTAATTGACCGAGCTTGGTTAGGTGGGAAAGGGATGGTTCTTTCAATCATCGTCGGACTCTTAGTCGGTTGGATTTACACTGGCTTTATGCGTCGTAACATCACAATTAAAATGCCAGAACAAGTTCCAGAAAACGTTGCGGCATCATTCACTTCACTTGTTCCTGCAGGAGCAATCATTGCCTTAGCTGGAGTTGTTCACGGAATTACAACAATCGGATTCAACACAACTTTCATTGAATTAGTTTATAAATGGATTCAAACTCCATTACAACACGTAACTGATGGTCCTGTCGGCGTCTTCGTTATTGCCTTTATGCCAGTATTTATCTGGTGGTTCGGTGTTCACGGAGCGACAATCATCGGTGGGATTATGGGACCATTGCTTCAAGCCAACTCTGCTGACAATGCTGCCCTCTATAAAGCAGGACATCTCAGTCTTTCAAACGGAGCCCACATCGTTACACAATCATTCATGGACCAATACTTGACAGTTACTGGTTCTGGTTTGACCATTGGTTTGGTTATCTTCCTCTTAGTAAGTGCAAAATCAGTTCAAGGTAAAACTTTAGGACGTATGGAAATTGGACCTGCAGTGTTCAATATTAATGAACCAATTCTCTTTGGTCTTCCTATTGTCTTAAATCCTATTCTTGCAATTCCATTTATCTTAGCACCATTGATTTCAGGAATCTTGACTTACTTAGTGATTTATCTAGGAATCATTCCACCATTTAACGGAGCTTATGTTCCATGGACAACACCTGCAGTCCTTTCAGGATACCTTGTAGGTGGCTGGCAAGGTATGGTTTGGCAAGTTATTATCCTTGCATTGACAACACTTCTCTACTGGCCATTTGCCAAAGCTTATGACAATATTCTTCTTAAAGAAGAAGCTGAAACAGAAGCTGAAATTAATGCTGCTGAATAATAGCAAATTTTAGATGAGCTCAAGAATTCTTGAGCTTATCTTATTAAAAATGTTAATTCTAAAAAATTAAAAGGAGAAATTATGACTTTAAAAAAAGACTTCCTCTGGGGAGGAGCAGTTGCTGCACATCAACTTGAAGGAGGATGGAATGCCGGCGGAAAGGGAGTTTCTGTTGCTGATGTCATGACAGCAGGGAGCAATGGAGTAGAGAGAAAAATCACAGATGGGGTAATTGAGGGAGAAAATTATCCGAATCATGAAGCTATTGATTTTTATCATCGCTACAAAGAAGATATTGCACTCTTTGATGAACTAGGTTTAAATTGTTTTAGAACTTCCATTGCATGGACTCGTATTTTTCCAAATGGAGATGAAGCAGAGCCTAATGAAGAAGGGCTGCAATTCTATGATGATTTATTTGATGAGTGTTTAAAACATGGGATTGAACCTGTAATTACTCTTTCTCACTTTGAACTTCCTTATCACTTAGTGACAGAATATGGTGGCTTTCGTAATCGTAAACTCATTGATTTCTTTGTCCATTTTTCAGAAGTCGTAATGAATCGTTATAAAGATAAAGTTAAATATTGGATGACTTTCAATGAAATCAATAACCAAGCAAACTATTTGCGTGATTTTGCACCATTTACTAACTCTGGTTTAAAATTTCCAGAAGGAGCAAGCGAAAAAGAACGTGAAGAAATTATGTATCAAGCGGCCCATTATGAGTTGGTTGCTTCTGCCAAAGTTGTCGCTCTGGGACATAAAATTAATCCAGATTTCCAAATTGGATGTATGATTGCCATGTGTCCGATTTATCCTGCAACTTGTAAACCAGAAGATATGATGGCTTCAACCGTTGCTATGCAACGTCGCTATTGGTTTGCAGATGTTCATGTTCGCGGACACTACCCAAGCTATTTAAAAGCCTATTTTGACCGTAAGGAATTTAAACTTGATATTCTTGATGATGATTTGAAAGCATTGGAAGAAGGAAAAGTAGATTATATTGGTTTTTCTTACTACATGAGTTTTGCAATTAAAGACCATGGTAAAGCTCCTACTTTTGATTACAATGAAGATAAAGATTTAGTCAAAAATGAATATGTGAAAGCTTCTGAATGGGGCTGGCAAATTGATCCTTTAGGATTACGTTATGCAATGAATTGGTTCTATGAACGTTATGAAAAACCACTCTTCATTGTTGAAAATGGTTTTGGTGCTGTAGATGAAGTTGAAGCTGATGGAAGTATTCACGACCCTTATCGAGTAGATTATTTAAAAGCACATATAGAAGCAATGAAAGATGCTGTGGATTATGATGGAGTTGATTTAATGGGTTATACTCCATGGGGCTTTATTGACCTTGTTTCAGCTGGTACAGGTGAGATGAAAAAACGCTATGGCGTCATATACGTAGATAAGGATAACGAAGGGAATGGAACATTAAAACGTTCAAAAAAAGATTCTTTCACTTGGTATCAAAAAGTTATTGAGACAAATGGAGAAGAACTTTAATACAAAAAGACACGAAAGTGTCTTTTTGTTTTTATTGGAATGTAAAGAAAACACTTCAATAATGGGAAAAGTAGTATAAAGGATACGGTTGTGTATTTTATTGATTTTTTAGTGAACTTTAGAGTCGAATAAAGTAAAAATATCAGATTATAAGTTATTTTTCTGTAAAAAACGTTTCCAATATGAAAAAAACAATGATTGAAATTCAAAATAATTTTTGACAAATTTATTCATTTTGCTAAAATATCTTTACTGAGAAGTTCATGAGTGACAGAAAGGGGTTTTATGCAAGCAAAATATCGAGGACAGCTTGTAGAAGTCTGGAAAATTTCGCATCGACCAATTCGTGAAATATGGGTTAGACAGGCTTTTGAACAAGAACGCCTTTCTTGGAATGAATGGAATAAAAACGTTTTAAATTTTGAGTCAATTTCAGGAGATTTGGCTTTGGTTGGCGATTTTTTGATTCAAAAAGATGGAGGAAGATTTCATGTTGTCAGCAGAGAAAATGTTCAGCGGGATTTGGTCTTTATCGATACTGAAGCAAATTATAAAATTGGAAATTAAAGGGTATGAGATTGCTTAGCTCAAGTTGTCATTTATTGATTTGATATCAGTAAATGATTATTAAAGCCTATCAGTCTTGATTTAAATGATTTAACAGGAAGTAGAGTGAGCTCATGCTTGCCATAAATTTATTTTTCCGCTATAATAGTTAATGTTGTGGCGGCGTAGTGAAGTGGTAACACATGGCTCTGCAAAAGCTTAATCGTCGGTTCAAATCCGACCGTCGCCTTAATAAAAAAGATACTTGCTTGGAAAAGCAAGTTTTTTTGTTTTAAATTACATCATTTTTTTAATAGAAATTTGCCTTTTTGATGTGCTTCGGTAATCATACTGACTGGTCTTTTGTGTTAAAATAGGAGCTATGAATATCGAGTCAAAAATTAAAGAGCTTACGGAAAAATTAAATCAGTATGCTTATGAATATTATACTTTAGATGAGCCTTCGGTAGAAGACAGTGAGTACGATCGACTCTATCAAGAATTGGTAAAATTGGAGGCTGAAAATCCACAACTAACTAGAGCGGATTCTCCAACGCACCGAACAGGTGGGGTTATTTTAGACGGATTTGTTAAATTTAGACACCCTTATAATCTCTATAGTTTAGGGGATGTTTTTTCGCGTGAAGAATTAGCAGTTTGGGAAGAACGAGTCCGCAAGGAAATTGCTAATCCAGAGTATATTTGTGAATTAAAAATTGATGGTCTTTCATTGTCTCTTTATTATGAGAATGGTTTGCTTGTGACTGCAGCAACTCGGGGCGATGGAACAACGGGTGAAAATATCACAGAAAATGTGAAACGAATCAAAGATGTTCCTTTAAAGCTTAAAGAAGCAATTGATATTGTGGTACGTGGTGAAGCTTATCTTCCACGTAAGAATTTTGCTAAACTGAACAAAGAGCGTGAACTTGAAGGAGCAGCTCCTTTTGCTAATCCAAGAAATGCGGCAGCTGGGACTTTACGTCAACTTGATACAAAAATAGTTGCCAAACGTGGTCTTGCAACTTTCCTTTATCAAGAAGCAAGTCCAGCAACCAATGACACTCAAGAAGAAGTCTTAGAATATTTTGAAGAACTTGGTTTCCAAGTCAATCCTGAACGTAAATTTGCTCGAAATATGGATGAAATTTGGGAATTTATTGAAGAGGCTACACGTCTGCGTGACGAACTCCTCTATGATATTGATGGGGTTGTTGTAAAAGTTAATAATCTTGCTGAGCAAGAGGAATTAGGTTTTACGGTTAAGGCACCGCGCTGGGCGATTGCTTATAAATTTCCAGCTGAACAAGCAGAAACAGAAATTTTGTCTGTTGACTGGACTGTCGGTCGGACAGGAGTTGTCACCCCAACGGCAAATATGACCCCGGTTCTTTTAGCACAGACAACGGTTGCTCGAGCAACTCTGCACAATGTAGACTATATTGAAGAAAAAGATATCCGTATTGGCGATCATGTCTTGATTTATAAGGCAGGGGATATTATTCCGAAGGTTGGGAAAGTACTTTTGGATAAACGGCCAGAAGGTCTTGAAAGCTTAGAAATTCCAACGGAATGTCCAGAGTGTGGTTCGGAGTTAATTCATTTTGAAGATGAAGTGGCTTTACGCTGTGTTAACCCCTTGTGTCCGGCGCAAATTCGAGAAAAACTAATTCATTTTGCTAGTCGCGATGCTATGAATATTGTGGGCTTAGGCCCATCAGTCATTTCACAACTTTTTGATAAAAAATTGGTGGCTGATGTTGCTGATTTATATCAATTGACGATTGAAGATTTACTGACATTAGATAAGGTCAAAGAAACTTTGGCTCAAAAAATTGTGTCAGCAATTGCGCAAAGTCGTGAAAATTCGGCAGAAAAATTATTGTTTGGTTTAGGAATTCGTCATGTTGGTGGTAAAGCGGCTAAATTACTTATGGAGCGTTTTGCTAATCTTCGAGTGCTTTCTAAAGCAACAGAAGAAGAAATTTCTGAAATTCCGTCTTTAGGTGGAGTCATTGCTACGGCTGTTGTTTCTTATTTTGAAACTGACGGAGCAAAAATTTTACTGGATGAACTTGAAAATGCTGGTTTAAATTTTGATTATTTAGGTGCTGTTAACGTTGAAGGAATATTGTCAGGTAAGACAGTTGTCTTAACAGGTAAATTGACGACTTTGAAGCGCTCAGAAGCAAAAGAAAAATTGGAAGCGTTGGGAGCAAATGTTTCTGGTTCTGTTTCTAAGAAAACGGATTTGGTAGTCGCCGGAGAAGAAGCAGGTAGCAAACTGACAAAAGCTCAAGACTTAGGAATTGAAATCTGGTCAGAGCAAGATTTGCTTGATTTATAAACTAATTTGTATTGAATATTACTGACAAACTTTAGTGAGAGCATAAATTTACTGACAGAAATTTGAACCTTGGTTCAATTTATGTGTCACTCTTTTGGGAGTTTGTCAGTAAATTATTTTTTAAGAATGGATGAGAGAAGGTTTCGGAGAAAATGATGAAGGCGAGATTGATTTACAATCCGACATCGGGTCAAGAAATTATAAAAAAACATATTGCAGATATTTTGGATAAATTAGAGCAATATGGTTATGAGGCCAGTGCTTATCAAACAACAGCAGAACAAGATTCTGCAAAAAAAGAGGCGGCAAGAGCAACAGAAGCTGGCTTTGATTTAATTATTGCGGCGGGTGGTGATGGGACTATCAATGAAGTTGTAGCTGGAATTTCTCCTTTTGAGAAACGTCCTCAATTAGCTATTGTTCCAACGGGAACAACAAACGACTTTGCTAGGGCTTTAAAAATTCCAAGAGGAAAACCACTTGAAGCGATTGAAATTATTGGTAAAAATCAAATTCTAAATATTGATGTCGGTCATGCTGTAATCAGAGAAACACAAGATGAACAGTATTTTATTAATATCGCTGCTGGGGGCGGTTTGACAGAACTTACTTACAGTGTTCCCAGTCATTTAAAAACGGCTTTTGGTTATTTGGCCTATTTAGCAAAGGGTGCAGAACTTTTACCCCGTGTGCGTAAAGCACCGGTTCGTGTTGTTCATGATGAAGGCGTATTTGAGGGTGATATTTCAATGTTCTTTGCCGCACTTACTAATTCAGTTGGTGGCTTTGAAAAGATTGCACCTGATGCTAAATTAGATGATGGACTTTTCACACTGATTTTGGTGAAAACAGATAATCTATTTGAACTTATTGCTTTACTTGCGATTGTAGCTAATGGAAAACATTTGGATGATGTTAATTTGGAATACATTAAAACAAGTAAAATAGAAATTGAAGCCTTAGGTGGTCAAAAAATTCTTCTTAATTTAGATGGAGAATACGGTGGAGATGCTCCAGTTCAATTTGATAATCTCAAAGGTCATTTGGATATGTATGTAAACCTTGATGAAATCAACGATGACCATTACATTGGAGACGAAGAAACCTTGGCATTAGAAGCAGTTGCGCAAAAATTTGCCGAAGAAGCCAATAAAATTAAAGACGAAGATGAAGAAGATTAAAAAGTTACTGACAAATTTCTCAGTAACTTTTTTCTGTCAGTGAAATGGGACGAATAGGAGCATTTTAGTTGAGGCTAAGAGAATTGTCAGCTACATTAATAATTCTGTCAGTAAAATGTGCAACTTGTACAATTAATTTAGGCAAATCACTGATTGAAAATAGAAAACGTTTACAGTAGAATAATATTAAAGAACAAATGTTATTAGAGGAGAAAAAATGACAACACTCAGTTTAGACAAAATCTACAAAAAATATCCCAATGCGACGCAATACGCAGTTGAAGATTTCAACATTGATATCAAAGATAAAGAATTCATTGTATTCGTTGGTCCTTCAGGTTGTGGTAAATCAACAACATTGCGAATGGTCGCTGGTCTTGAAGATATTACCGAAGGTGAATTTAAAATTGACGGTAAAATCATGAATGATGTCGCACCAAAAGATCGTGATATTGCCATGGTTTTCCAAAACTATGCGCTTTATCCACATATGACCGTTTTTGATAACATGGCCTTTGGTTTGAAACTTCGTAAGTTCAAAAAAGATGAAATTAAACGTCGTGTTGAAGAAGCTGGAACAATTCTTGGTCTTTCTGATTTACTTGACCGTAAACCTGCTGACTTATCAGGTGGGCAACGTCAACGGGTAGCAATGGGACGTGCGATTGTCCGTGATGCCAAAGTTTTCCTCATGGATGAACCTTTGTCAAACTTGGATGCTAAACTTCGTGTTTCAATGCGTACAGAAATTGCAAAAATTCACCGTCGAATTGGAGCGACAACAATCTATGTAACCCATGACCAAACTGAAGCGATGACTCTTGCTGACCGTATTGTTATTATGTCATCATCACCAAACTCTGATAAAACAGGGACAGTTGGCCGTGTTGAACAAATCGGAACACCACAAGAGCTTTATAATGAACCTGCTAATAAATTTGTTGCTGGTTTTATCGGTAGTCCTGCGATGAACTTCTTTAATGTCAAAGTTGCTGCTGGAAAATTAACAAATAATGAAGGTTTGAATATGGACCTTCCAGAAGGAAAAGCAAAATTGCTTAAAGAACAAGGGTATGAAGGAAAAGAAGTGATTCTTGGAATTCGTCCAGAAGACATTCAAGCAAGCAATTTGGCACAACAAGCCTATCCCAATCAAACAATTGAAGCTGAAGTTGTCGTTTCTGAACTTCTTGGAGCAGAAACTATGCTATATCTTAGAGCTGGTTCAACTGAATTTGTTTCTCGTGTTGAAGCGCGTGATTTCCGCAATCCAGGAGAAAAAATTACAGTGGCTTTGAACCTAAACAAATCACATTTCTTTGATGCTCAAACTGAACATCGCATCATTGACTAAAATTTACGCCCTCTTATCTCTAAAGATTTTGTCATTAATTGATAGAATCTTTTTTAGTTTGTAAGTGAAAAAATTACTGATAGGTCTTGTAAATAAAGGCTTTTCAACGATAATGTCAAAGATAATTGACACTAAGCAGCTTCAACTTTTCAGGCTTAAAATGCTAAAATTAACTTAGTCAAAATAATATTATTAGGAAAGCTCTCGTCTTTTTCGATTTAGTACTAAATCACATAAAGAACACCGACACCGCTCTTTATGCCGTAAAAATGTCGAATAAATGCTCTCCTGAGAAGGTTTGAAAAAAATGAAAAAAACAATGGACGGAAACATGGCGGCAGCACATATTGCTTACGCCTTTTCAGAAATTGCCGTAATTTATCCAATTACCCCAAGTTCACCAATGGCAGATTATACTGATGCGTGGTCAGTTGCTGGTCGTAAAAATATCTGGGGCTCAACAGTAAAAATTACAGAACTACAATCAGAAGCCGGTGCAGCAGGTGCCATGCACGGTGTTCTTAAAGCAGGAGGGCTTGCGACAACTTATACCGCTTCGCAAGGGCTCCTTTTAATGCTTCCAAATATGTATAAAATGGCTGGTGAACTTTTGCCAGCAGTTATTCATGTCGCAGCTCGTGCCGTAGCGGCTGGGGCGCTTAATATTTTTGGAGACCAGTCTGATGTGATGTCAGCCAGAACAACTGGGTTTGCCATGTTAGCAGAGTCATCTGTTCAAGAAGTGATGGACTTGTCAGCAGTTGCCCACTTAGCGACACTTGAAGGTTCAGTTCCTTTCTTGAATTTCTTTGACGGTTTTAGAACTTCTCATGAAATTCAAAAAATTGATGTTATTGATTATCAAGATTTATTACCAATGGTTAATCAAGAAAAATTAGCTGATTTTCGTGACCGTGCAATGAACCCTGATCATCCTACAGTTTCAGGGACAAATCAAAATGCAGATATCTATTTCCAACAAAGGGAAACGGTCAATTCTTACTATGAAGCTCTTCCTGAAATCGTTCAAAAGTACATGGGAAAAATCAATAAACTTCGTGGGACAGATTATGATTTAGTCAATTATTATGGCGCACCTGATGCGACAGAAGTCATTGTTTCTATGGGTTCTGTTGCTGGGACAATTGAGCAAACAGTTGATTATTTAAATGGACAAGGCCGAAAAGTTGGTTTTATCAATGTTCACTTATATCGTCCATTTCCATTGGAAAACTTTCTTGAAAAATTACCAAAGACAGTCAAATCAGTAGCGGTCTTAGACCGTACAAAAGAATCGGGTTCAAATGGAGAACCTCTTTTCCTTGACGTTCAATCAGCGCTTTTCAATTCTAATGTTAAACAAGTGATTGGTGGCCGCTATGGAATTGGTGGAAAAGATACTCGTCCAGAACACATCGTCAGTGTTTTTGATGAATTAGTCAAAGCACAACCAAAACGTATGTTTACAATCGGAATTAATGATGATGTTACAAACTTGTCTCTGACAAATTCAAGAGTCCTTGATTTAACACCAGCAGATACATTTCAAGCAAAATTCTGGGGCTTTGGTTCAGATGGAACAGTTGGCGCCAATAAAGCAGCAATCAAAATTATTGGTGACCATACTGATAAATATGTTCAAGCCGCTTTTGAATATGATTCAAAAAAATCAGGTGGATTAACCATTTCACATTTACGTTTTGGTGATTCGCCAATTACTTCTGAATATATGACAGCTACACTTGATTTTGTTGCTTGTCACAACATGACTTATGTACGTAAATATAACTTGACCAAAGGCTTGAAAGCTGGAGGCCTATTTCTATTAAACACAAGTTGGAATCTAGAACAACTTTCAAAAAATCTTCCGAATGAAATGAAAAAATTCATTGCCGAAAATCAAATTCGATTTTATACGATTGATGCCATGAAAATTGCTCATGAAACCGGAATGGAACGCAGAATTAATACGATTATGCAGGTCGCCTTTTTCAAATTGGCTCATGTTATGCCTTTTGATGAAGCCTATGAGATTCTGAAAAAAGATGCTCAAAAATATGCAAAGAAATCACCAACCATTGTTGAACAAAATTTGAATGCAATGGCACTTGCTTTGAACGGCTTGCATGAAGTAAAGATTCCAGAAAGCTGGGCTGAAATTCAAGAGGAAAGAACGAAAGTTCTTACGACAGAAAGTTCTCGTAAAAAATATGTTTTTGAAATTGTAAATAAAACCAATGCCTTTGAGGGTGATGAACTTTCGGTACAAACCTTAGTCGATAACAAAATGACTTTTGGGGATGAACCATTGGGAACAAGTGCTTCTGAAAAAAGGGGAATTGCCTTAGAAATTCCCGAATGGAATGCCCAAGCTTGTATTCAATGTAATGAATGTTCATTTGTTTGTCCTCATGCTGCCATCAGACCATTTTTAGTCGACGAAGACGAATGGAATCAAGCGCCAGAAGGTTTCCATGTTATGGATTATAAAGGAGCTGACGGCTTAAAATATCGGATTCAGGTTTCTGTTGAAGACTGTACAGGTTGTGGATTATGTGTTGAAGCCTGTCCTAAAAAGGGTGAAGCTTTAAAAATGATTCCTTATGAAGGCCAAGAAAAAGAATCTGTCAATTGGGCTTTTGCGCAAACCCTTAAAACAAAAGAAAATCTAGCTCGTCCAGGTACAATTGCCGCTAGTCAATTTGAAAAACCACTTTTTGAATTTTCAGGAGCATGCTCAGGCTGTGGTGAAACACCATATATTAAATTATTGACACAAATGTTTGGTGACCGAATGATGATTTCCAATGCAACTGGCTGTTCAGCCATTTATGGTGGAACACAAGCAACACCATATACAACAAATGAGTTTGAACAAGGCCCTGCATGGTCAAACTCACTCTTTGAGGATAATGCGGAATACGGATATGGAATGTGGTTAGCTTCTCAAACCAGACGTCAAAAATTAGCAGCCCAAGTCCTTGAAGCCTTGCCAGAAATGTCAGATGATTTGCAAAAATTGGCGAAAGACTGGGTAGAATACTTAGAAGATTCAGAAGGAACACGAGCAAGAGCCGAAAAAATGAAGGGAATGCTTGCTTCTGAACACTTCAACTCAGCTAAGTTGGATGAAATATATAAACAAAAAGATCAATTTGTAAAACCAACCCAATGGATATTTGGTGGAGATGGTTGGGCCTATGATATTGGTTTTGGCGGTTTAGATCATATTGTAGCTTCAGGTGCTGATGTTAATATCTTAGTTATGGACAACGAAGTCTACGCTAATACAGGGGGACAAGTTTCTAAAGCAACTCCAGCTTCAGCAATTGCACAATTTGCTGCTGGCGGTAAATCTAATACGAAAAAAGATTTAGGAGCGATGCTAATGACCTACGGAGATGTTTATGTGGCTCAGATTGCTTCTGGAGCAAACATGATGCAAACAATCCGCGCCTTTGATGAAGCTGAAAAATTTAAAGGTCCATCAGTCATTATTGCTTATACTCCATGTATTTCACATGGTTTATATGGAGGAATACATTTAGCACTTGATGAAGCAAAAGAAGCCGTGAATTCTGGTTACTGGCAACTTTATCGCTATAATCCTCTTCTTGAAGATTTGGGTAAAAATCCGATGATTCTTGATTTCAAAAAACCTGATTTTAGTAAAGTTAGAGATTTCTTATTGACACAATCTCGTTTTGGTAATCTATTAAAAGTTGATGCTGAACATGCAGAAAGTTTGTATGCTAAAGCTGCCAAAGATTCTCGTAAACGATTTATGCGTTATGCTAGAACATCAGGAGATTTAGATAAGTTTTTAGAACGTGAAGCAAAAGCACTGGCGAAAAAAAATCCTGAATCAGAGGGGACTATAGAAGCTACTCTGCCAAAAGAACGTAAGAAACGTCCACTTGATCCTGACCGTGAAGCAAGACGAGCTGCTCGTAAAGCAGAACGTGAGGCTAAAAAATAATATATTCTTACTAATGAAAAGTTACTGACAGAATTTTTGTCAGTAACTTTTTTATTCTCGTCAGCTAAAAATTACAGTTTTGCTAATGTAAAAATTACAGATAGATTAAGGGAATAAGAACAAGATGATAAATCTTTATTTGGGAATAAAGCAGTTCACTTAAAATTTTGGTATAATTAGACTAACAATATAAAAGGAGGGGGACTTTTGACCGACTTCAATCAATTTTTTAACCTTGAGTTTTGGCAAAAGATTTTTGAATTGAATGAATCACCTCTGCGAATTGCTATTGCAATATTAGACATTGCAATTATCAGTTTTTTCCTTTATCAAGCGATTAGGTTTGTACAAGGAACAAAATTAATGACGCTTGTTCGTGGTGTGATTATTTTCATTTTTATCAGAATTATTGCCGGACTTATTGGACTTACAACAGTTGAGTGGTTACTCAACCAAGTTATTACCTATGGGGTTATCGCCGGAGTTATCATTTTTCAGCCTGAAATTAGGCGAGCGCTTGAAAGCTTAGGAAGAACAACCACATTATTTACACCAACGAGAAAAAGTAGCCCTGATGGGCATATTTCAGCTTACGAGAAATCTTTTGCTTACATGTCTGAGCGAAAAATTGGCGCTTTGATTGCGATTGAGCAAGGGCAAAATTTAAATGAATTTGTAAGTACAGGGATTCGTTTAGATGCGGATATTACTAGCGAATTACTTATTAATATTTTCATTCCAAATACACCTTTGCACGATGGCGCGGTCATTGTTCAGGGAAACAAAATTGCTGTAACCTCTGCCTATCTTCCTTTGACCGAAAAATCGGGGATTTCAAAACAATTTGGGACTAGACACCGTGCTGCAATTGGACTTTCTGAAGTCTCAGATGCTTTAATTTTAGTGGTTTCCGAAGAAACTGGTGGAATTTCAATTGCTCACAATGGAGAATTTTTCGCGGATATTTCCAAAGAAAAATTTCATGATATTCTAGTGGCCATTTTAGTTCCTAAAGTTGAAAAAAATGAAAAAGGAACAGGAAAAAATAGAAAAAATAAAGCAGGAGGAAAGAAAGATGGCAAATAAATTTTTTAATTCCAAAACATTTTATATCCTTGCCTCTGTTTTCTTTGCGATTGTCCTTTTCTTTAATGCTAATGCAACATCCATCCGTAATCAAGGAACTAATCAGTCTGGAGAAGTTTACACAGCCACAATCAATAACGTTCCAGTAGAATTAAAATATAATTCTAATAAATATTTCGTTAGTGGTTATAATAGCACTGCGACGGTTCATCTTTCTGGATATAATCGCTTGTCTATCACTAATGAAGAAAATTCGGACACAAGAAATTTCTTTTTAAGTGTTGATTTGACCAAACTAAGAACAGGAAAATTTGATGTACCAATTCGGATTGAACAACTGCCTGGCGGGGTAACGGCAACGATTGAACCTAAAACAATGAATATCACTTTAGAAGACAAAGTGAAGAAAGAGTTTGAAGTAACACCAAAAGCTGATTCAACTCAATTGCCAGAAGGTTTTACAATTGATTCACTTTCAGTGAGTGATGAAAAGGTAAAAGTGACTGCCGGGGAAGAGAGCATCAAAAAAATTCAAGCAATTGAAGCTGCATTACCAAATGATGTTAATTTAAATGAAAATTATTCAGGCACAGTCACTCTTCATGCCGTAGACAGCACAGGTAAAATTCTTCCAGCACAAATTGAACCTTCAACGACTCATTTAAAAGTTGTAGTAAATAAATTAACTAAAGATGTGCCGGTTAAAGTGACACAAAAAGGAACGCTTGATAAGACTTTATCATCTATTAAGACAAAAGTATCTGATAAAACAGTTACTCTTTCAGGAGAAAAAAGTGCTTTAGAAGCAATCAACGAGGTTGAAGCATTAGTGGATATCTCTGGAGTTGTAAAAGAAACGAAAGTAACTGTTCCTATACGTGCAACAGGAGTAAGTGCTGATCCACAAGAAGTTGAAGTAACATTAACACCTGTAAAAATAAGTGGATAAATTTTCAGAGTCAAATAAAAATAATAAAAATGGAGACAAGAAAAAATGGGTAAATATTTCGGAACAGACGGTGTTCGCGGGGAAGCAAATGTTGAATTAACGCCGGAGATGGCTTTTAAACTTGGTCGTTTTGGTGGCTATGTCCTTAGTCAACATGAATTAGGTACACCAAAAGTTTATGTTGGTCGCGATACACGAATTTCTGGACAAATGCTTGCGAGCAGTTTGATTTCAGGACTTTTGTCTGTTGGGATTGAAGTTTATGATTTAGGAGTCATTGCAACACCAGGTGTAGCATATTTAGTTAAAAAAGATGGTGCCTCTGCTGGGGTCATGATTTCAGCCAGCCATAACCCAGCACTTGATAATGGAATTAAATTCTTTGGTGGTGATGGTTATAAATTAGAGGATGAAAAAGAACTTGAAATTGAAGCATTGATTGACGCTGAAGAAGACACATTGTCACGTCCATCTGCTCAAGGCTTAGGAATGCTGCATGACTATATCGAAGGTGTTCGTAAATATCAAGCTTTCTTAAAAACAACAGCAGAAGGTAATTTTGAAGGCTATAAGGTTGTTCTTGATACCGCTAATGGTGCAGCTTATACTTCTGCTCGTGCCGTTTTTGCTGATTTAGAAGCGAATTTGACAGTTATTGGTGAAAATCCTGATGGACTCAATATCAATGTAAAAGTAGGCTCAACTCATCCTGAAGCGATGGCTAAAAAAGTTGTCGAAACAGGAAGTGACCTCGGACTTGCCTTTGACGGTGATGCTGACCGCCTGATTGCCGTTGATGAAAATGGAGAAATTGTTGATGGCGATAAAATTATGTTTATCGTTGGGAAATATCTTCTTGGACAAGGAAAATTGGCTCAAGATACGCTAGTAACAACTGTGATGTCTAATCTTGGATTCCATTTAGCGCTTGAAGAAGCAGGGATTAATTCAGTGATTACAGCCGTTGGTGACCGTTATGTTGTTGAAGAAATGAAGAAAAATAATTACAACTTCGGTGGTGAACAATCGGGTCATATGATTTTCCTTGATTACAACACAACAGGAGATGGTCAACTTTCAGCCATTCAATTGTTGAAAGTGATGCGTGAAACTGGCAAATCTTTATCTGAATTAGCAAGTGAAGTTACGATTTATCCACAAAAATTAGTTAATGTTCGGGTAAAAGATAATGCAGCTAAAAAATCAGCAATGGATGTGCCAGCGATTCAAAAAGTAATTTCAGAAATGGAAACTTCAATGAATGGGAAAGGTCGTATTTTAGTTCGCCCTTCAGGAACTGAACCACTCTTGCGTGTCATGGCTGAAGCGCCAACTCATGAAGAGGTCAATCATGTTGTAGATACCATTGTTGAAGTTGTTGAAGCAGAAATTGGTGTAAAATAAAGAAAAAAAGCAAGAACTGATTTTGTTCTTGCTTTTTATTATCAAGTAAAAACTCTCCTTATTGGGAGAGCTTTTTTTATCTTTTTTGTCGTCTAGCGAATTCTGTGAAACGAAAGCGGTCGACTTGATGTCGAGATTCAGTATACTGAAAAAGAGTATTATCAGCAAGATAAACATGGGATTTGACAGAAACGACATGATGGTCTTTGGGATTTAAGTCAAGGTATTTAAAGTCATCTTCGCAAGCAAAATCAATCGTGACTTCCTTTTGAGCATAGGCAATGTCAAGCCCTAAATTATCTTCTAAGTAGTCATAGGTTGAAATTTTAGCATGTTCTGGAGTTAAACCTTCGGAATATTTTTCTAAAAATAGATCCCAATCTAAAATTGAAAACTTGCCATCTACTTTGCGCCTTCTGAGAATACTTATGGCGTGTTCCCCAACGGCAAAACCAGTTGTTTCTGAAATTTTAGGGTTAATTTCAAGTCTTTCAAAGCGAATGACCTCAGTTTCACTATGGAAACCCATAGAGGTTTGTAGTTCTTTGTATGAAGTTAAGCCAGAGATAGGGAAAAGGAGCCTATCATGAGCGAGGACAATGCTACCATAGCCATGTCGTCTTTGAATAAGCCCTTTCTCTTCTAAAATTTTTAAAGCCTGTCTGACTGTTGAACGACTGCTCTCGTAATTAACAGAGAGCTCATTTTCACTCGGAAGAATATCGTTCGTTTTATAGATATCGTTAAAAATCTTTTTTTCTAAATCTTGCAAAATCACTTCATATTTCTTCATACTTTATATTTTATCATAAAAATAATTGTTACCGCTTGCTGAAAACGTTTTTATATGATACAATGATTTTGTTAACTTGTACGTACAACTTCAAAAGATAGGAGATTCTTATGTTTGGAATAGGAAAAAAGAAAGAATTGAAAGACGATAAAGGGCTATATAATCCAGTTTCTGGAGAAGTTATTGAACTTTCAAAAGTAAACGATCCGGTATTTTCAAAGAAAATAATGGGTGATGGTTTTGCAGTTGAGCCCAAAGAAAATAAAATTTTTGCTCCAGTTTCTGCAAAAGTAACTTTGGTTCAGGGACATGCAATTGGTTTTAAACGTGCTGATGGCTTAGATATTCTTTTACATCTCGGTATTGATACAGTAGCTCTTAAAGGAGCACCATTTAAAATTAAAGTTAAAGTGGATGATATTGTTAATGGTGGTGATGAGCTAGGAACTGTTGATTGGGGGCAGATTGAAGCTGCTGGTTTGGATAAAACAACAATGGTTATTTTTACAAATACTAAAGATGTCCTATCTGGCTTTGAGGTTAAATATGGTTCAGCCAATGCACGTGATGAATTAGGTCAGGCAAGTGTTAAGTAAGTAAAAATATCAACCAATAAATTTATAGCGCAAAGATGACGAGAACTTTGGATATAGATTTTGTGACTATTAAACTCGTCAATTATTATTTTATATTATGAACTGCTTCATAGATAATGAAGCAAAAGGAGAACTTATGGCAAATTATTCACAACTTGCGACTGATATTATCGCAAATGTAGGTGGCGCTGAAAATGTCACAAAAGTTATTCATTGTATCACTCGTCTTCGTTTCACTTTAAAGGACAAAGATAAAGCCGATACAGCGGCAATTGAAGCCTTACCTGGTGTGGCAGGTGCCGTTTATAATTCAAACTTGAATCAATATCAAGTGGTTATTGGACAAGCGGTTGAGGATGTTTATGATGAAGTTGTTGAACAACTTGGTGATGCGGTAGTTGATGATGAGGCAACGGCACAAGCAGTAGCTGCAACAGCACCAGCTAATGGTAAAAAACAAAATCCGATTGTTCATGCTTTCCAAGTGGTCATTGGAACAATTACTGGGTCAATGATTCCTATTATTGGTTTACTTGCAGCTGGTGGGATGATTAATGGTTTACTTAGTATCTTTGTTAAGGGAAATCGCTTAATCGAAGTGATTGATCCTGCAAGTTCAACTTATGTCATTATTTCAACACTGGCAATGACGCCCTTTTACTTCTTACCTGTTTTGGTTGGTTTTTCAGCGGCAAAACAATTGGCACCTAAAGATACTGTTTTACAATTTATTGGTGCTGCAGTCGGCGGATTTATGATTAATCCAGGGATTACTAACTTGGTAAATGCGCATGTTGGAACGAATGCGGCAGGTAAAAATGTTGTTGTTGAAGCAGCTGCTCCTGTTGCAAATTTCCTTGGAGTAACTTTTAATACAAGTTATTTTGGAATCCCCGTTGCTTTGCCAAGCTATGCTTATACCATTTTCCCAATCATTGTAGCCGTGGCAATTGCTAAACCACTGAATGCTTGGTTGAAAAAAGTTTTACCACTTGCCTTGCGTCCAATTTTCCAACCAATGATTACTTTCTTTATTACCGCATCAATTGTTTTACTTTTGGTAGGTCCAGTTATTTCTACAATTTCTTCTGGATTGTCATTTGTGATTGATCATATCTTGTCATTGAATTTAGGAATTGCAAGTATCATCGTTGGTGGTTTGTATCAATGTTTGGTTATCTTTGGGTTGCACTGGTTGGTTGTTCCACTTATTTCACAAGAATTGGCGGCTACTGGAGCAAGTTCACTCAATATGATTGTTTCTTTCACAATGCTCGCTCAAGGGGTTGGTGCCTTGACTGTCTTCTTTAAATCTAAAAAAGCAGACCTTAAAGGACTTTCTGCTCCAGCAGCAATTTCAGCCTTTTGTGGGGTAACTGAACCGGCAATGTATGGGATTAATTTGAAATATGTGCGTGTCTTTATCATGTCTTCAATTGGTGCCGCGATTGGTGCAGGTGTTGCTGGATTTGGCGGATTACAAATGTTTGGATTCTCAGGTTCTTTGATTGGTTTCCCTAACTTCATTTCTAATCCTTTGACACATCACGCTCCTGCGGGTAACTTGATGCTCTTCTGGATCGCGACTGCGGTATGTGCGGTTGCAACTTTCCTATTGGTTTGGTTCTTTGGTTATAAAGATACAGATGTAATGGGAGAAGGCGTTGAACAAAAAAATGCATTTAAAGATGCAGTTAAATAATTAATAAACTCAGTTGGAGGCAGTGCTGATAAATTCTGCTTCCTTTAGTTTTATATGAGGGGGAAAAATGACTGAAAAAGATTGGATAATCCAATATGATAAAAAAGAAGTAGGGAAACGTTCTTATGGTCAAGAATCTTTAATGTCATTGGGAAATGGTTATTTAGGGCTTCGAGGTGCGCCTTTATGGTCAACTTGTTCTGACAATCATTATCCTGGTTTGTACGTAGCTGGTGTCTTCAACCGGACGAGTACAGAAGTCGCAGGACATGATGTCATTAATGAAGATATGGTAAATTGGCCAAATCCTCAATTAATAAAAGTATATATTGATGGTGAATTGGTTGATTTTGAAGCGGCAGTTGAAAAGCAAGCTACAATTGATTTTAAAAATGCTTTGCAAATTGAACGTTATCAGGTGAAATTGGCCAAAGGAAATTTGACTTTAGTAACAACAAAGTTTGTAGATCCGATTAATTTTCATGATTTTGGTTTTGTTGGTGAAATTATTGCTGACTTCTCTTGTAAATTAAGAATTGAAACTTTTACTGATGGCTCAGTTTTAAATCAAAATGTTGAACGTTATCGGGCTTTTGATAGTAAAGAATTTGAAGTAACAAAAATTTCCAAAGGACTTTTGGTTGCTAAAACAAGAACAAGTGAAATTGAACTTGCAATTGCTTCTAAATCATTTTTGAATGGATTGGCTTTCCAAAAGATAGATTCTGAGAATGATGAGATTTTAGCAGAAGCAATCGAAATTGACTTACAAAAGAATCAAGAAGTTCAGTTTGACAAAACGATTGTCATTGCAAGTTCTTATGAAAGTAAAAATCCTGTTGAGTTTGTACTGACAGAGCTGTCAGCAACTTCTGTCAGTAAAATTCAAGAAAATAATGCGAATTATTGGGAAAAAGTTTGGTCAGATGCCGATATTGTTATCGAATCAGACCATGAAGATTTACAAAGAATGGTCAGAATGAACATTTTCCATATTCGTCAAGCGGCACAGCATGGTGCTAACCAGTTTTTAGATGCATCAGTAGGTTCACGTGGCTTGACTGGTGAAGGCTATCGAGGCCATATCTTTTGGGATGAAATTTTTGTTCTTCCTTACTATGCGGCTAATGAGCCAGAAACGGCGCGTGATTTGCTCTTGTACCGAATCAATCGATTGACCGCAGCGCAGGAAAATGCGAAGGTTGATGGAGAAAAAGGAGCTATGTTTCCTTGGCAGTCCGGCTTAATTGGTGATGAACAATCGCAATTTGTTCATTTGAACACAGTAAATAATGAATGGGAACCAGATAATAGCCGGCGTCAAAGGCATGTTAGTTTAGCCATTGTATATAATTTATGGATTTACTCACAACTGACAGAAGATGAAAGCATTTTGACTGACGGTGGTTTAGATTTAATCATTGAAACGACAAAGTTTTGGTTAAATAAAGCCGAATTAGGAGATGACGGCCGTTATCATATTGATGGGGTCATGGGACCTGATGAATATCATGAGGCCTATCCTGGGCAAGAAGGGGGAATCTGTGATAATGCCTATACTAATTTAATGCTCACTTGGCAATTAAATTGGCTGACAGAATTATCAGAAAAAGGATTTGAAATTCCTAAGGAATTACTTGAAAAAGCTCAAAAAGTTCGGAAAAAACTGTATCTAGATATTGATGAAAATGGTGTGATTGCGCAATATGCTAAATATTTTGAGCTTAAGGAAGTCGACTTTGCAGCTTATGAAGCAAAATATGGGGATATTCATCGCATTGACCGTTTGATGAAGGCCGAAGGCATTTCGCCTGACGAATATCAAGTGGCTAAACAGGCTGATACGCTGATGTTAATCTACAATTTGGGTCAGGAGCATGTGACTAAGTTGGTCAAACAATTGGCTTATGAGTTGCCCGAAAATTGGTTGAAAGTCAACCGTGATTATTATCTTGCTAGGACTGTTCACGGTTCAACGACTTCACGTCCGGTTTTTGCTGGGATTGATGTGATATTAGGGGATTTTGATGAAGCGTTGGATTTCTTGATTACAGCAATTGGCAGTGATTATTATGATATTCAAGGGGGAACAACGGCCGAAGGGGTTCATATTGGGGTCATGGGCGAAACGCTCGAGGTGATTCAAAATGAATTTGCTGGTCTGAGTCTGCGAGATGGCCAATTTGCAATTGCTCCTTATTTACCAAAAAGCTGGACAAAATTGAAATTTAGTCAAATTTTTAGAGGAACTAAAGTTGAAATTTTGATTGAAAATGGACAATTATTACTGACAGCGTCGGCGGATTTACTGACCAAAGTTTATGATGATGAGGTTCAATTAAAAGCCGGAGTGCAGACGAAATTTGATTTAAAATAAATGGTTTTACTCTTAATAAAGTTTTGATACAAGGATTTACAATTATTTTTTAATAAAAAAGTTACTGACAGAATTTCTGTCAGTAATTTTGGAAAGTCATTGCTTAAAAATATATTTTTAAAATGACGAGAAAGAAGGTAAAAAGATGTTTAAAGCAGTATTGTTTGATTTAGATGGTGTAATTACAGATACCGCAGAGTATCATTTTAGAGCTTGGAAAGCTTTGGCTGAAGAAATTGGCATTAATGGTGTTGACCGCCAATTTAATGAGCAATTAAAAGGGGTCTCACGAGAAGACTCGCTTCAGAAAATTCTAGATTTAGCTGATAAAAAAGTATCAGCTGAGGAATTTAAAGAACTTGCTAAGAGAAAAAATGATAACTATGTGAAAATGATTCAGGATGTGTCGCCAGCCGATGTCTATCCTGGAATTTTACAATTACTCAAAGATTTACGTTCAAATAAAATCAAAATTGCTTTAGCGTCGGCTTCTAAGAATGGTCCATTTTTATTAGAGAGAATGAATTTAACTGGATATTTTGATGCAATTGCTGATCCGGCTGAAGTTGCAGCATCAAAACCAGCACCAGATATTTTTATTGCAGCAGCACATGCAGTGGGTGTTGCACCCTCTGAATCAATTGGGTTAGAGGATTCTCAAGCTGGAATTCAAGCCATCAAAGATTCAGGGGCTTTACCAATTGGTGTAGGGCGCCCAGAAGATTTGGGAGATGATATCGTCATTGTGCCTGATACTTCACACTATACATTAGAATTTTTGAAAGAAGTTTGGCTTCAAAAGCAAAAATGATTCGTAATTAATAAATTAGATAAAACCAATAAAAAAATACCACTTTTGAGTGGTATTTTTAATTTTTGATTTGTCTTTCCAACCAATCAGAAGCCCAAGAAACCCAGCGATGCACTGACGGAAGACAATAGGCATCAGAAGGAGCGGTTGTCCGATTAGCCAAAGAGACACCATGAGGTCCAGATTCAAAAAAGTGAGCTTCAAAAGGAACTTGATGTTTTGAGAGTCGATCACAATATTTAAGGCTGTTATAGATAGGAACACCTTCATCATCAGCCGTATGCCAGATAAAGGTTGGAGGAGTTGAGGAAGTGACTTTTTCCGAAATATTATATTCTGAGATATTTTCAATTTCAAAATTAAAATGTGACAAATCACTAGGCCAACCAAAAGTGAAGGAAGTTACTGGATAGCAGAGAATAACTCCTTTTGGTCGATGGATTTGTTCAGAATTACCATACCAAGCGGCCAGATGTCCTCCGGCAGAACAACCAAGTAAGAAAACTTGCTCAGGATTGATTTGCCATTCTTTATGATTTTGATGAATCAGAGAAAAAACAGCTTGAACTTCTTCAAGATTTTGTGATAAAAAGTTATAGTTTGTTCCTTTGTTCATCACGGTGTAATTAAGGAGAAGCACTTGATAACCTTGGGCGAGAAAAGCTAAGGCAAGAGGGTCAGATTCTCTTTGTGAAATATGTTGATAACCACCACCAGGGCAGATAATAATAGCAGGAAAAGTATAATTTTCGTTTTGACGAGGATTTTGGAGCTGATAAAAATCAACCCATGCAGTATCATTTAAAGAAAACGTTGATTTATTCATAAGTTTATTGTACCAAAAAAGGGTTGAAAGAAATATCAAAATACCTCGTTGTTTATTTATTACATTAATAAATTTTAAGTTCGTTTAAGAAAACTATCATAGAATTTGATTATGAAGAAAATTATTTATAGTATAGGTCTGATATCCTTGCTTAATTTTGGAACGATTGCTTATGGAGAAACGGCAACCGGGACTTCAGCAAGTTCAGGAGATGCAACAGCTCAAAGCTCAACAGGGACTTCAAGTACCTCAAATTCAGCAAGTTCAGCTAGCAGTAGTTCGCAAAATACAAGTTCCTCTGAAGGAACGAATTCGACAAGTCAAAATCAAACACAAACAAGTACAACTGCTCAAAATCAGACAGATAATGTTGGGCAAAATCAAACGCCTCCGGTAGTAGAAAATCGAGACAGTTCAACAGATAAAAATTCTGGCAGTCAAAAAGAAACTAAAAATTCAACCACAATTATTAATGAAACCGTCAACAATAATGCAAAAGGGAACAATATTCTTTTGATGACATTGACCAGTTTGTCAGCATCAGTCACAATCATTGGGGGAATTATTGCCTTTGTGCGTCATTTGCGTGGCCGTGGCAAGAAGAAAAATCCTGTCAGTAAGGCACAAGTTTCTAAAAATGGGAAAACTCCTTCAAATTCAATGACAGCTGAGCCATCAGTAAGTTCTAAAAAAACGCCAAATGAAGAAAAAGTACTGACAGAAACTCAGCAAATTAATATGCAGGCGGATGAATTGCTCAAAAATCATAAAAAACAACAAAAAGAATATCGTCGCAGAAGAAGATAAAAAGCCATTTAAGGTTTTTTATTTTGCCCAAATTTTTGAAAAACTGTCAGTAAAATTTACTGACAGCTTTTATTTTAAAGACTGTGATAATGAAGGAGATAAACTTTTTGAAGTGGCAACACTGGAATTTTCTAAGGTTTGACTATTTTTAGATTCATCAGTTGCAAACGTTAGATAGTGTCTTAGGGGATGTGTTATAATAAAATCATGAAATTTAACGAAGAAGAAATGTTACAATTTGCACAAAAATTGGGAAGAAAATTAGAGGCTCAAGATGTTATTGTTTTAACTGGCGAGCTTGGGGCTGGAAAAACAACTTTTACCAAAGGCTTGGCTTTAGGCTTAGATATTCATCAAATGGTTAAAAGTCCGACTTATACAATTGTCAGAAGTCTGGAAGGACGTTTGCCACTCCATCATATGGATGTTTATCGCATTGGTGATGACCCAGATAGTTTTGATTTAGATGATTATTTATTCGGTGATGGGGTTTCGGTCATTGAATGGGGCGAAATGTTAGGCGATGATTTGCCAGAAAATTATCTGGAAGTCATTTTTGATAAGTATTCTAAAGATTTGGTCAACGATCAAGAGCGTGAAATTATTTTGAAACCACATGGAAAAAGATATGAGGAGCTCGTTAATAACCTATGACTACAGAGCTAATTGTTAGAGAAGCAAATGGCGCCGACAGTTCTAGAGTCATTGAATTTCTCAATAAGGTTGGAACAGAAAGTAATTTTTTGACCATTGATGAAGTAGGAATTTTAATCTCTGAAGCAGAAATGACGGACTTTTTAAATCAACAAGCTGAGAAAGATAATAATGCTTATTTTCTTGCATTCGTTGGTGATGAAATTGCTGGTATTTTGCATTTGACGGCGGATTATCATTATCGAGTACGTCATATTGCGGAACTTTTTATCGCTGTGTCAGAAGATTATCAAGGCTATGGCATTGGGACGATTCTACTAGAAGATGCACTTGAGTGGGTAGAAGAAGTTGGAACAATCAAACGTTTGGAATTAACTGTCCAAGCACGTAATAAAAAAGCACGTCATCTTTATGAAAAGTTTGATTTTGAATTAGAAAATGTCAAAAAATGGGGCGCCCGAGATGAAAAGGGGCAATTAATTGATGTTTGCGAATATGTTTTATTTTTTGACTAATAGTTGACCCTTTTGTCAGTAAAATTAAATATAATTAAAGAAAAATTAAAATCTAATTTTTCTTTTTTTGTTGTGAAAAATCAGAATTTTGATATAATGCTAATATGAAGCTTTGGATAAAAACACTTCTCATGCTTGGAAGTATTATTTTAGTAACGGCAATTGCTGCAGGCGGATATACATTAACCGTTCTGAACAGTACAACAAAAGCCTTTAAAATGACTTACACTAATGCTGGGAATAAAAAGACAGAACAAGTCATTCAGGCAACTGAACCTCTAACAATCCTACTTATGGGGGTTGACACAGGAGGCGAAGGGCGTGGAACTTCCGATTCATGGAATGGGAATTCTGACTCACAAATTCTGATGACGCTTAATCCTAAAACGCACACGACAACAATGGTTTCAATTGAACGTGATACGATGACTAACATTTTAGATGCTGACGGAAACATTGTTTCTAAGCAAAAAATGAATGCAGCATATCCCTTAGGTTATAACTCAGGGTCATCTTCTGACGGTTTAAAAAATGCTGTAAGTTATGCCATGAAAACTATTAGTGCTCAGACTGGTATTAATATTGACAGTTTTGCAACAGTCAATTTTGATGGGCTAGTCAATATGGTTGATAATGTTGGTGGGATTGATATTAACAATACCACAGGTCAAACCCTCTATATTTCAGATACAGAGCCGCAATATACTGCGAAAGTTCCACCTGGAAAACAACATATTAATGGTGACCAAGCCTTAGTTTATACCCGTGACCGACATCATTTACCAAATGGTGACTATGGTCGGGCGGCTCACCAACGTGAAGTCATTGCAGCACTCATGAAGAAAATTTTAGCCTTAGATAATATCACTCGCTATGAACAATTTTTGAATGAAGCCTCAAAAGATTTTAGAACTAATATCCCAATTAATGCCTCAACAATTACTTCATTACTAGGTTATAAAGATTGCTTTAACAAAGTAGTTTCTATTCAATATGAAGGCGTTGGTGAAATGGTTGATGGTGCTTCTTATCAATTTATGCCAACAGATATTTATCTCGCGATGCAAAATATCATGAAGAAATCGCTTGATGAATCAACAGTGACCACTTTGCCAAGCAGTTTGATTACTTATGAATCAGTTTTTGGCTCAGGAACAACACCTTTTTATTATCTTCCGTCAGCTACTGTAACTGAAAAAGGGAAATCAACGGTGACTTATGGTGTTGATACGCAAGGAAATCTTGTTTCTTTGAATTCTAAAAATTCAGGGAATTATGTTTCGACAAGTGGTGGCTCAGTTCAATCAGATTCAAGTTCAGGCTCCTCTAGCTCAGCAAGCGATTCCACGGCAACATCGAGTTCTGATTCTACTTATCAACAAGATAATACTTACAATGATGGCTATAATAATAGTAATGATAGTACAACATCTAGCTATGGAACAGATGATACAAACACAGGAAACTATGGCTACGGTACAAGTCAATAATTGAAAAAAATAAGAGAATATGATAAACTTGTTTCTGTCAGTAATTTTAGCTTAAAAATTTACTGACAGAAACAATTTGGTCCGATAGCTCAGCTGGATAGAGCATTCGCCTTCTAAGCGAACGGTCGAGGGTTCGAATCCCCCTCGGATCATGGTGCCAAACCTCGTCCCACCTTCGTAGTGGGGCATTTTTTTATACTTTTTTACGAAAAGCAATTTAAAAGATACATATTAAAAAAGGATAAACCATTATAAAAAAAGAAAATAAAGTCCTAATAAAAATTGTGCTATAATAGAAAAATGACAAGATACAAAGCCACAATAGCCTATGATGGCACAGATTTTGCAGGTTTTCAAAGCCAAACAAATCAAAGAACAGTTCAAAAAGAAATTGAAAAAATACTGACGAAGTTAAATTCTTTTGAGCCAGTTATTTTACAAGGCTCAGGCCGAACAGATTCTGGAGTTCATGCTTTTGGTCAAGTCATTCATTTTGATTTAAAGGGTAAAGTTCGTGATTTGGAACGTCTGCGATTTGGTTTAGACACTCAAACCCCAGCAGATATTGCAGTAAAAAAAGTGGAACTTGTCCCAGATGATTGGCATGCAAGATATCAAAAGCATGAAAAAACCTATGAGTATTATCTAGAAAATTCAATTACACGAAGTCCATTTCAAAGACGTTCTAAAGCCTATTTTCGCTATCCACTTAATTTTGAGCGGATGCAAGAAGCAATGTCAAAGTTGGTTGGAGAACATGATTTTACAGGTTTTACAGCATCGGGTTCATCAGTTGATGACAAAGTAAGAACGATTTATCAGGCAGAAATTATCCGTCTTGACGAAGAAAATTTCAAATTTATTTTTCGTGGCAATGGCTTTTTGTATAAACAAGTGCGAAACATGGTTGGAACAGTCATTAAAATTGGTAATGACCGAATGCCTGTCAGCCAAATAGATAAAATATTGACCTCTAAAAATAGAGATTTTGCAGGACCAACAGCAGCACCTGAAGGTTTATATTTGAAAGAAGTCAAATATGCGGAAAATACTGACATCTAAAAGATACTGTCAGTAAAATTAATGGAGAGAAGATGCCAAAGAATTTAAATGAAAGCAAAAAAATTCTAACAATTGCAGGTTCAGATATCCTATCCGGAGGCGGGATGCAAGCTGATTTAGCGACTTTTGCAGCCAATGGACTTTATGGCTTTTGTGCCTTAACAAGCATTGTAACTGTCAAAGAAGATAAATTTTTTGTTCATCCAGTAGAAAAAGAACTCTTTCAAGAAGAGTTGGAAAGTTTAAGCGATGTGGACTTTTCAGCCATAAAAATAGGACTATTACCCAATAAAGAAATACTTGAACTGACCAAAAACTGGCTGACAGCTCTGTCAGTGAAATCTGATACTCCAATTATATTAGACCCAGTCATTGTTTTTAAAGAAAATGCTGACTATTCGGTCAATGAAATGCGTGACCTTTTCATCAGCCAACTCTTTCCTTTGGTGACTGTAATTACCCCGAATCTCAAAGAAGCAGAAATACTGACAGGGCTGTCAGTAAAAAGTAAATCAGAGATGAAAGAAGCAGCCAAACTTTTGCATGATTTTGGAGCAAAAAATGTCGTCATCAAAGGAGGAAATCGCTTTGACCAAAAACAAGCCATTGACCTTGCTTATGATGGAAAAGCTTTTTATGAATTATCAAGCCCGATTATAGAAAATAATAACAACGGAGCAGGTTGTACCTTTGCTTCATCAATTGCGGCCAATATGGCTTATAATCACCCCTTTAAAGATTCAGTCAAGAATGCAAAAGACTTCGTTTATCAAGCCATTCAAAATGCAAATGAATATGGTGTTTTTCAAAATAAAAAATAAATTTCCAAAAGTAAACCAAACTTCTAGGAAAAGTAGGAGATGAAACTCATGGACAACAGAAATATCAAAAAATTAACTTTACTTGCGATTTGGACAGCAGTCACTTTTGTTCTAGGTCGCCTATTTACCTTCCCTATTCCAGGTTCAGCCGGTAATATATTAACCCTTTTGGATGTCGGAATTTATACAGCAGTCTTTCTGTTTGGTAAACGAGAGGCGGCAATAATTGGGGGCTTTGCAGCCTTTCTACTTGATTTGACTGCAGGCTACAGTAACTACATGTTTTTCAGCTTAATTATTCATGGCGGGCAAGGCTATCTCGCAGGATTGACAAGATACAAATGGCTTAACTTTTTGCTCAGTCTTGTCTTTATGGTTGGAGGATATTTTATTGTTGGTGGATTAATGTATGGCTGGGGTTCAGCCATTGCGGGACTTTGGGTAAATATTATTCAAGTTGTGGTTGGCTTTGCTTTAGCAAAAGTCTTGAGCCCGCTCATTGAAAGGACAGGTATTTTAAATGGATTTAGAAAAGCTTAAAAAAGACACGCAAGTCATTATCGATGATGTCATAAAACAAACAGAAATTAAAGCTGGTCAAGTCTTTGTTCTTGGTTTATCTTCATCAGAAGTAAATGGTGGTTTAATTGGCCATGCCAGTTCTAGTGAAATCGGTCAGGTCATTGTTTCTGTCATACACAAGACATTGTCAGACAAAGGAATTTATCTGGCGGTCCAAGCATGTGAACATCTTAATCGTGCCTTACTCATTGAAGAGGAATTAGCCGAAAAAAAAGACTGGGAAATCGTTTCTGTGATTCCGCAACTCCACGCTGGTGGAAGTGGTCAAGTTGCCGCCTACCAACTCTTTAAATCTCCAGTTGAGGTAGAACATATTGTTGCCAACGCCGGTTTAGATATTGGTGATACTAGTATCGGAATGCACGTAAAACACGTCCAAATTCCCATCCGTCCAATTTTAAGAGAACTTGGTGGTGCACATGTAACAGCTCTTAAATCACGTCCTAAACTCATTGGTGGAGAACGTGCGAGGTACAAATAAATGAAAGAGATGTTAATCATGACCCCAGGTCCGACTGAGGTGGCTGAAAATGTTCGATTAGCAAGAGCAAAGGCAACAACGAATCCGGATATTGATTTAGCCTTTTATGACTTTTACAAAAAAACTTGTAGTAAACTTGCTCAATTTTTAAAAACCAAAAACGATGTCAGAGTTTTAGCTGGTGAAGGAATTTTAGGATTGGAAGCGGCTTGTGCTTCTTTAACCGAAAAAGGTGACCGCGTACTTGTGCTTGATAATGGTATTTTTGGTCATGGCTTTAGTGATTTCATTGAGCTTTACGGGGGTGAAGCAATTCTACTGGAGAGTTCAGAAAAAGAAGCATTTTCCTTAGAAATTCTAGAAAAATTTTTAGAAAAAGACCATGACTTTAAATATGCAACAGTCGTTCATTGTGATACACCCTCAGGCGTCTTAAATGACCTCTCAAGCATTTGTCCTCTCTTAAAAAAATATGGAATTCTAACCGTTGTTGATTCGGTTGCGGCGATGGGTGGTGAAGATTTACAAGTTGATAAGTGGCAAATTGACATCGCTCTTGGTGGTTCTCAAAAAGTGATTTCAGCTCCACCAGGCTTAACAATTGCATCTATTTCAACAGTAGCTTATCAAGCGATGACAGAGAGAAAAAGCCCCATCGCAAGTTTTTATTGTAATCTCCTTACTTTTAAAGATTATTATGAAAAAAAATGGTTTCCATATACCATGCCAATTTCTGATATCTATGGATTAGACCAAGCGATAGATAATCTTCTTGCCGACCAAGAAATTTTGAAACGTCATGCGATGATTGGTCATGCGACAAGACAAGCAATTGAAAATTCTCCTTTGGAACTTTATTTGCAGAATGGCTATTCAAACACCGTTTCTGTTATTAAAGTGCCAGAAGGTCTGAATGATCAAGAAATCTTAAGGAAAATGCGAGAGAACTATCGAGTGATGATCACAGGATCATTTGATCATTTGGCAGGTAAAGTTTTAAGAATTGGGCACATGGGAGAGAATGCGAGACCAAATAAAGTGGCTTACAGTCTATATGCGCTTCAAAAAGTATTAGAAGATTTTGGTATTGCATTTAAAAATAATTTACAAGAAGATTTTTTAGAAGCTCTTAATTGAAAAAGAAGTGAAGCTTATAGATTCTAATACAAATAAAAAGAAAAAATCTGATATTACAATGGTTCATGAAAAATTAAAAAACAGACTTTTGACAAAAAAGGAAAAATCAGATATAATTATTTTCGGGCACTGGTTTTTTATTATAAAAAATCAGTAACGGTAGGCTCCCCTCTGGGGAGCTGTTTTTGTTTTTCCCAGTTATTTCTGTTTTGTAAAAAGATTAGAGGAGATTTAGATGTCAACTAAGTATATTTTCGTCACTGGTGGTGGTACTTCGTCAATGGGTAAAGGGATCGTAGCGGCATCGCTCGGTCGTTTGCTTAAAAATCGTGGGCTTAAAGTCACTGTCCAAAAATTTGACCCATACCTTAACATCGACCCAGGGACAATGAGCCCTTATCAACATGGTGAAGTCTTTGTTACTGATGATGGTGCTGAAACTGACCTTGACCTTGGTCACTATGAACGTTTCATTGACATCAATTTAAATAAATATTCAAATGTTACTTCCGGTAAAGTTTACAGTGAGATTCTTCGTAAAGAACGTAAAGGAGAATATCTCGGAGCAACTGTCCAAATGGTACCGCATGTGACTAACATGTTGAAAGAAAAAATTAAACGTGCAGCAACAACAACTGATGCAGATATCATTATCACAGAAGTTGGTGGAACAGTTGGCGATATGGAAAGCTTGCCATTTATTGAAGCTTTACGCCAAATGAAGGCCGAAGTTGGTGCTGACAACGTCATGTACATTCACACTGTTCCAATTCTTCACTTGCGTGCTGCTGGAGAATTGAAAACTAAAATCGCCCAAAATGCGACTAAGACACTTCGTGAATATGGTATCCAAGCTAACATGCTCGTATTACGTAGTGAAGTTCCAATCACGACAGAAATGCGTGATAAAATTGCGATGTTCTGTGACGTAGCACCAGAAGCAGTCATTCAATCGCTTGATGTTGAACATTTATACCAAATTCCATTGAACCTTCAAGCACAAAATATGGACCAAATCGTTTGTGACCATTTAAAACTTGATGCACCAAAAGCAGATATGACAGAATGGTCAGCAATGGTTGACCATGTCATGAACCTCAAGAAAAAAGTAAAAATTGCTTTGGTTGGTAAATACGTAGAATTACCAGATGCTTATATTTCAGTGACTGAAGCGCTTAAACATGCAGGTTATTCATCTGATGCCGAAGTTGATATTAACTGGGTTAATGCTAATGATGTAACTGATGAAAATGTTGCTGAACTTGTTGGTGATGCTGCAGGGATTATTGTTCCTGGAGGATTTGGTCATCGTGGCACAGAAGGTAAGATTGCAGCCATTAAATATGCGCGTGAAAATGACGTTCCAATGCTTGGAATCTGTCTTGGAATGCAATTGACAGCAGTTGAATTCGCTCGTAATGTTCTTGGACTTGAAGGAGCTCATTCATTTGAATTAGACCCTGAAACAAAATATCCAGTCATTGACATTATGCGTGACCAAGTTGATGTTGAAGACATGGGTGGAACACTACGCCTTGGACTTTACCCAGCTAAATTGAAAAATGGCTCACGCGCTAAAGCAGCCTACAATGATGCTGAAGTGGTTCAACGTCGCCACCGTCACCGTTATGAATTCAATAACAAATTCCGTGAAGACTTTGAAAAAGCTGGTTTCGTATTCTCAGGAGTTTCACCAGATAACCGTTTGGTTGAAATCGTTGAACTTTCTGATAAAAAATTCTTCGTGGCATGTCAATATCATCCAGAATTGCAATCACGTCCAAACCGTCCAGAAGAACTCTACACAGAATTTATTCGTGTAGCGGTTGAAAATAGTAAATAATATAGGCTAAAAAACCTCCGAGATTAGGAGGCTTTTTATTTGTTTTAAATAATCAGAATATTTAAAATATAGCTTGTTTTCCCATACTTTTTGTATTATAATAGATTCAATTTAAATCTGAAGAAAAAGGGGTGAAAAGATGCGTAAAGTAGGTCTAATTGGTTGTGGTCATGTTGGAGCAACGGTGGCTCTTGATATTGTTCAAGGAGGTCTTGTAGATGAGTTGGTCATTATTGATAAAAAAAGAGAAAAAGCTGAAGCAGAGGTTCTAGACCTGCTAGATGCCCTTTCTCTTTTGCCGTTCTATGTCAAAATTTATGTTGGAGAATATACTGATTTAGTAAATGCCGATATCATTTTATCGACCTTAGGCCATATTGAACTAATTAAACCTGGCGGAGACCGTTTTACAGAATTAAAAGCAAATATTCCAGAAATTAAAGAAGTTTCTGAGCAATTAAATAGGATTAATTTCAAAGGAATTCTGATTGCAACAACTAATCCAAATGATGTGATTGTCAATCTCTATTCTCAATTACTGAACCTCCCGCAAAGTCATATTATTGGAACGGGAACATATTTAGATACTGCAAGAATGAAAGCACAAGTAAGTAAAGCATTAAAGATTGATGGGCGGGCTATTGAAGGATATGTCCTTGGAGAACATGGAAACTCACAATTTACCGCTTGGTCAACGGTCAGAGTTGGGGGACAATCTTTTTTAGAGATTGCTAAAGAAAAAAATCTAGATTTAGAAGACCTAGAAGAAAAAGCGCGTCAAGGAGGCTTTGCTGTCTTTAATACGAAAGGTTATACTAATGTTGCCATAGCTGCAGCAACAGTATCTCTGATGAATCTGGTGCTTTCTGATGCTAAAAGTATTGCTATCTGTTCACATTATGATGAAAAGTTTAAATCCTATATTTCTACCCCTGCTTTGATTGGTAAAGAGGGAGTAGAGGCCCTTGTAAAACTTCCCTTAACCTTTGAAGAAGAAGTAAAGCTCAAACAATCAGTCTGTGAAATTCAGGAAAAAATAGATTATTTTAGTTAAAAAAAGAGCCTGTTCATTTGAACAGACTTTTTTAATCAGCATTAGCCATGCCTTCGCCTTCTTCTTCCTCATCGTCAGTATTTTCTTCAATACTGTCAAGAGTTTCTTCAAAACTATCAAAGGTTTCTTCAAAATCATCAAGTTGATCTTCGACATCATCCAAACGCTCACGAATATCTTGGTTTTGTTGATAAACTTCATTAAGAAGAATTTGAATATCTCCAAGCATTTCGGTTTGAATTTTTTGAATTTGCATATTTGAAGCTTGATCATCCATCATCAAATGGTCAAGTTTTTCATGGAGGGCAGCTACCCCTTTTTCTGATTTAACATTGACCTGGAAGTCATTTTTAGCAGACAAGCGGTCATGGTGTGCAGCACGATTTTGACTCATCATAATCAAAGGGGCTTGCATTGCGGCCGTAATCGATAGAAAAAGGTTGAGGAGAATGAATGGATATTTATCCCACTCGACTCCGAAAACACCAGAGACATTAACAAACATCCAAACGACTAAAATTCCAAGATAAGTTAGAATGAAAGCCCACGAACCGACAAATTCAGTAACTTTATCAGCCACACGTTCACCGATAGTTTCTTGGGTTTGAAGTTGTTCTTCCACGTCATGAATCTCAAAATTTGCCTTAGTTAATTCTTCATTAAGTAAATCATTAACGGTAAAGTTTTTTTGCAGGTCAAGATGAAAAAGGGTATCTAAGACCTCCAAACGGAATTTAACCTGATGTTCATTACAGATGAAATCATGACTGGTTGCTTCTGGGTAATCGCGCATGATAACGGTTTGAAGGCTAGGGTCGAGATTCTCAAGGAAATCTCCTCCTGACCGGCGATGAACACGACCGTTAACAAGACAGACGACTTTATTTTTATTAATTGGAGTTGGAGCCATTTTATAGCATGGTTCAAGCTTGTAAAATCTAATTTCTTATTTTGTGAAATGGGTCAAGTTTTTTGAATTAAAATCAAAAAGTTGGCACAAGAAGAGCGCCAATCTACTCTTGGTCAATTTGACAGAATAAGTAATCATAATAATTGCGGGTTTGGGTCGACCTTTCAAAGCTTGAGCGCTCTCCTTTCATTTAGGTTTTTAAAGGACAGTTTAAATATGTCCATATTAAATTATAAGGTATTTTAAGAAATTTGCAAGCCTCAGGACCAAAATAAAAACTCTTGCAGAGCAAGAGTTTTTATTTTCAAACGCTTTTTAGCGAAAGAACCTGATAAAATATCAGTAATTTAGTTTGCTTTAGCCTCTTTTTCCACAGCTACAGCTTGGAAAAGATATACAAAAAGACCAAAGATAAGCGAGATAATCGTTGTCCAAAGTTCAGGGTCTGGAACGCCAGCAAGAGCAGTTGCAACATAACCTACAACTTGTCCAAGAGCAAGCGACCAAAAAAGTGTGACAATAAGTTTCATATTTACGCTTCTTTCCATTATTTTCTATCCGCCTATAGTATAGTACAAATTATGACAAATTTCAAATTTTATATATAAAGGAGAAGATAAAAATAAGCAGGTACTTATCTCTTGACTACTGGTATTTTCCATTATATGGGATTGGTTTAGACTCTAAAAAATCATATTCTTCAACTTGTTCAATCTGGGTGAAGAAAGCTCTATTTCGCTCAGTGAGCATTATATTTGCTGGAATAGTATCTTCAAAACGAATAAGGTAGGTTGGTTTTTCTAAAGCAATGGCGTAGCCAAGCTCCCAAGCTGTTCCAGAATCAGTATCTTGATGATCGAAATCAACAATTGCAACGATGATATCTGCTTTATTTACCTCATTTACATCATTTTCCATTGTCGCTTTGGCCCATTCAGGGGTAAAAGCTTCAACTTCTTGTGGTAAAGATTCAGGATGTTGACATCTCATTGGGCTAAAAAAGTTTGCTACTGTTTTATTTTTTGAAAGTGCATTTTCTAAAAGTTCAACTTTTTTTATTTGACTTTCACTAAAAAATGGTGCGGCAAGGTAAACGTTAACTGCTTGATTAAACAACTTGTTCAAGTTTCAAATCTCCTAATAATTCTATGGTTTCTTCGGCGGTATCAACAAGAGAAATGGCATCTATGACTTCTTTAGAAATCATCCCTTCCTTAAGTTGCAAGCGCAGTAGGTCAAAAAGAGGTTGATAAAATTTTCGACCAACAAAAATGACTGGGCGGACAGCGGTTTGGTTGATAGACATCTCAGTTAAAAGTTGAAAACTTTCTTCCATTGTCCCAAATCCACCAGCTAAAATGACAAAAGCTTCTCCTAAATCAATGAGTTTACGTTTGCGCTCATCCATTCCACTTGTTAAATAAAGTTGACTGGCATTTTGACGAGGTGGTTCTAAAGGGAGAATTCCATCAGGATAAACGGCAATAACTTTACCTTGATGACGAATGACTGCATCTGAGACCATTCCCATACATCCTTCTTCGGAACCACCATAGACGAGGGTATGGCCTGATTTTGCAAGTAATATTCCTAATTTTTCGCTTGTATCTTTATAGATTGGATTTTTTCCATCTCTTGAAGAAAGAAAGACGGTGACATTCATTAATTATTTTCTCCTTCAATTTCTTTTAATTTTTCTTTGATTTGTTGCAAAACATGAATTTTTGATTGTTCATCCTCCACAAAATCATATTTATCGCCATCAATTTGGATTTTGGGACAAATATCAAAGGCTTCAAACCAAGTATCATATCTGCTATTTAATTCTTTATAGTAGTCATATAAACTTGGATCGTATTCCAATTGTTCAAATTGACGCCCTCTTTTTTTGATTCTTTCTAGCATTTTATCAAAAGAAACTTTGACATGAATGAGTAAATCAGGCCTTTTTTTGAAAGATAAACTATCAATTTCTTCCAACATATTGTTAAGTAAGTCATCATAAACCTCGACTTCCGTTTCATCTGCTCGTCCTAAATCGGCGTTCAAATGAAAAAGCAGACTATCTTCATAAATCGAGCGGTCTAATACATTATTATTATCAGACAAGGCTCTTTTGATTGAATCAAATCGCTTATTTAAAAAGTATATTTGTAATAAGAAGGCATATTTTTGAGGGTTCTCATAGAATAATGGCAAAACTTTATTATCGTCAACACTCTCATAAAAAGCTTGTGTTTTCAATTCCTCCGCCAACATCTCAGTTAAAGAGCTTTTTCCTGCTCCGATTGTTCCAGCTAATACTAGCACTGTCATTACACCTTTCCCATTCTATTTTTAGTTTTAGTGATTGTTTAATTAAAAATTAGTAATAAATAAACAAGGCTTGCTCATTATAGTGCAAAAAAAAGTTCTCGTCAAATTGCTAATATATAAGCTGTAAATGCTGTTGTTAAAGGATTCTTTTAGTTTTTTAATTTTTTTATTACGATTAATAAAAAAATGAAACATCTTAGCTTTTTGTAATAAAAACGAATTAAAAATAAGAATGAAAGCAGTTTTTAAAATCAAAAAATGTCAAAAATGTTGGACGTTTTCAGCTGCTAGGTTGTTTTTTGATATCATTTCGGTTAAAATAAATTACTTTTGTTTGTGTTTAATAACTAAAATTTGACGCTTTTTTTGTTCTTGGTTTGTCTAAACTTATCCCAAGTTCAAGCTAAAATATAGTATAATAAAATTAATATCTTTTAATTAAGAAATACCAGTCGTTTTAGCAAGAAAGGAGGAAAATATGTTTGCACCCTTGAATATAAAAACTGAATATAGTTTTTTAGATAGTGTCGTTAAAGTTGATGACTATTTGGAAACAGCGCACCGTTTAGGTTATCAAACGGTTGGAATTTGCGATGTTGGGAATCTTCATGCTGCTTTTCGTTTTGTCAGAAAAGCTCAAAAACTCAATTTGCAACCCATTATTAGTATTGAGCTAAATTTTGAATGGCGGGGTTTACCAATTGCTTTTTCTTTTATTGCTAAAGATACTGAAGGTTATAAAAACTTACTTCGGATTTCGACGCTTCATAACTATGGACGCCGTCAATTTTCTGATATTCAAAATCATTTATCAGGAATCGCCTTGATTCTCCCTGAAACTTACGGAAGTTTGAGCGAGCTGACAGAACTTTCGTCAGTAGCTGATGAAGCTTTTATTGGGATTGATCAACTGACAGATAAAGGGGCTAAATTTAATTTACCAACACTTCCTTTTCCTGCTATTCGCTATTTGAATTTTGCAGATAATGAAATTTTAGCAATTTTGCATGCAGTGCGTGATGGAGTTTCTTTCGATGAAAGTTTAACAATCAGTTCTAATGAACTTCTTCAAAGACCAGAAGCTTATGAGACTTACTTCCAGAAATATTTTCCACAGGCTTTGAAAAATCTGTCAGCATTAACAGCAAAGATTGCTTATCAGTTCGATGAAAAATTGGAGCTTCCTAGATTCGATAAGAAGAGACAGGCAGTTGAACATTTACGAGAAGAAGCGACTTTAGGTTTGTCAGCTCGACTTGAAGAAAAAAATTTACTGACAGAAGTCTCGTCAGTAAATTTGCAAGATTTGTCAGTTTATCAAGAACGTTTAGAAAAAGAGTTGTCAGTCATTCATCAAATGGGATTTGATGACTATTTCTTGATTGTCGCGGATTTGTTGCGTTATGCCCGTGAACAAGAAATTTATTGTGGAATGGGGCGTGGTTCAGCGGCCGGTTCTTTAGTTGCCTATGTTTTAGGAATTACACAAGTTGACCCTGTTCAACATAATCTCTTCTTCGAACGTTTTTTGAATCCAGAACGTGTGGCCATGCCCGATATTGACATTGACATGCCAGATGACCGTCGTGCTGAATTATTGGCCTATATGAAAAACAGATATGGTTCAGACCATGTCGCACAAATTGTTACTTTTTCAACTTTGGGTAAAAGACAGGCGCTTAGAGATGTTGGTAAAGCTTTTGGAATGACTGAAGCTGAATTATCCAATTTGACTCGGATGCTTGTGCGTCGTTTTGGAACTTTGGCTGATGAGTATGAAAATAATCAACGTTTTAAAGCTGAAGTGTTAAAAAATGGAAAATTGAAAAGAATTTATGAAGTTGCAAGACGAATTGAGGGAATGCCCCGTCAGACTTCAACACACGCTTCAGGTGTCGTTCTTTCTGAAGAATCTTTGGTGAATTATGTATCATTAAAACCGTCAGAAGATTTGGCTTTGACGCAATATGAGGCGCCAGATGTTGAAGCAATTGGACTTTTGAAAATTGACTTTTTGGGATTACGTAATTTGACAATAATTTCTAGATTACGTGATTTGGTGAAAAGACGTCAAAAAATTGATGTTGATCCACTAAAAATAAATTTGGAAGATGAAGACACATTGGCCCTTTTTCGGGCTGGAAATACCATGGGAATTTTTCAGTTTGAAAATCCACAAATGCGACGTTTTTTAAGAAATCTTGCCCCAAGTAAATTTGATGATATTGTTGATGCAACTTCAATTTTCCGTCCTGGTCCATCACAGTTTATTCCACAATTTGTTGCTCGACGACATGGGAAAGAAATTGTGCCTACCGTGGATGATTCTATTAGTGAAATCTTAAAGCCAACATATGGAATTATGATTTATCAGGAGCAAATTATGCAGGTGGCTCAAGCTTTTGCTGGCTTTTCTCTTGGGAAAGCTGACCTTCTTAGACGAGCAATTTCTAAGAAAAAAGGGTCTGAGTTAGAAAAGTTGCGTGAAGATTTCTTAGATTCAGCAAGCCATAATGGCCATTCTAAAGAAAAAGCAGAAGAAATCTATGACTTAATTGAACGTTTTGCTAATTATGGTTTTAACCGTTCACACGGTTTTGCTTATGGGGCACTTGCTTTTCAAATTGCTTATTTTAAGGCACATTTTCCTGATGAATTTTATGAAATTCAATTACGTGATCGCAAACGTGAAGTAATGATTTTAGATGCGTTAGAAAATGGGTTTGAAATAGAAAAACCAAGCATCAATATAATGAAAATTGGCGATTTTGTAAAAAATAAAAAGATTCGTTTAGGATTGGCTCACATTCAAGGAATTTCTCGTGATTTAGCAAAGTGGATTGTTGAAAATCAACCCTATAAAGATTTAGCAGACTTTGTCGAAAAATTACCTAATAATTTTCATAAAAAAGAAAACATTCTCCCTTTGATTCAGATTGGAGCCTTTGATTATGCAGATTCAAATCGAGGGAAATTAGCTTATAATTTGGCTGACCATGCTAATTTATTAAACTATTATAGTGATGATATTTTTATGGCAAGTTCTGGTGGGGGCTTTGCCTATCATGAGGCAGAAGATTATTCAGAAACTGAAAAATACGATTTTGAAAAAAATTTATTAGGAATTGGGGTAACACCACATCCTTTGCAAAATCTAGCTCGCAGATTTGAAGGTAATTTTACACCACTTGTTCAACTTGTGAAAAATAGACGAATGACTATCTTGGTTGAAATCCATTACATTAGAACGCATCGGACAAAGACGGGGCAAACAATGGCCTTCTTAACAGTATCTGATAGTCGTGAAAATTTTGATGTGACACTTTTTCCAGAAATTTATCGTCAATTTTCAAGTGAGCTTGAACAAGGAAAATTTTATCTCATCAGTGGAAAAGTAACAGAACGTAATGATGAATTACAGATGGTTGCTGACCGAATAAGCCCAGCTTTGGAAACGGATAGAAAACTTTGGCTAAATTTAAAAGATGAGAAGTATAATCAAAAAATTTCACAAATTTTGCGTGAATTTCCGGGCTCTCATCAAGTGATTCTTCACTTTTCAAATTTGAAAAAAACAATCCAAACAAAAATTTATGTGGAAGAATCGGAGATTTTACAAAAAAGGCTGGAAGGGTATGTTATAGCTGGTATTTATAAATAAAAAAACCGTTCATCCGAACGGTTTTTATCTTATCCCACATAAAGGTAAACAGAAAAGAACATGAGCATTGCAGCCAGTAAAACAAAGAGGTGCCATACCACATGGGCAAAAGGAAATTTAAAGTGATAGATGAGTGCTCCAACAGAATAAACAACGCCACCAGCGACTAAAAGCCAAAAACCTACGGGATGCAGGGCATTCCATAAAGGATAAATGACGATTAAAATCATCCAACCGAGAACGACGTATAAAACAGTTGATAATTTTGGTGTTTTACCCCATTTTGGTAAGTAGATTGATGTTAAAACAATCCCTAAAATAGAACATATCCAAATAACTGCTAGAACAATCCAACCTAACCAATTGTTTAAAGCAACTAAACAGTAAGGGGTATAAGTTCCAGCAATCAAAAAGAAAATTCCGTTGTGGTCAAAAACTCGAAAGACTTTTACTGCTTTAGTAAAATGTAAACTGTGCGCTAAAGTTGAACATAGAAAAAGAATGACTAACGAAGCTCCATAGATTGTAAAAGCAACCACTTCAAGTGCAGAACCAGATGCGGCACCTTTAATGACAAGAAGAACTAATGCTGCAATTGCTAGACCAGTTCCTGCTCCATGAGTAACTGCATTGAAAATCTCATTGAGAATCTGATAGGTTTTTGAACCTTGTGTTTCTTCCATTTGGTCTCTCCAATTTATTGATTTATTCAGCTTTTGAGCAATTTTTAATTTATTTTTGGAATCAAAAAAATAATATTATCAACCTTTTTTGCTCTTTCCAACTGAAAATTTGTTATAATATATGATAGCACAAATTGTATAGAAAAGGAATTGGACCGCCGACTTTCTCTTATGAGAAAAACAGGAGTTCAGATAGTAAATATGCCAATAAAAATTGTGACAGATTCATCCATTACGATTGAGCCAGGAATTGCTCGTGAACTTGACATTACTATTGTTCCGTTGTCAGTAACGATCGATGGAACAATGTATTCAGACGACGACTTGAAGTTTGAAGATTTCATGGTCAAAATGGCTGCATCAAAAAACTTGCCTAAAACAAGTCAGCCACCAGTTGGTGTTTTTGCCGAAGTTTATGAAAAAATTGCTGCTGAGGATGATGAGATTATCTCCATTCATTTAACAGAAGCATTGTCAGGAACAGTAGAAGCAGCACGCCAAGGGGGAATGCTTTCAGGTCGTAACGTAACGGTCATTGATAGTGACTTTACTGACCAAGCACAAAAATTCCAAGTGGTTGAAGCAGCGCGCTTAGCAAAAGCAGGAGCATCTAAAGAAGAAATTTTAGAAAAAATTAAATATATTCGAGAAAATACAGAGCTTTTTATCGGATTTTCAACATTAGAAAATTTGGTTAAAGGTGGTCGTGTCAGTCGAATGACAGGACTATTTGGAAGTCTTTTACAAGTTCGCGTCATTGGAACTTTGAAAGACCGCGAATTGAATACTCTTTTACGTGGACGTGGAAGTAAAACTTTTTATAAATGGCTTGAAGAACTTTCAGATTCTATTAGTAGTTCTGGACGTAAAATCCGTGAAATTGGAATTTCTCATGCTCAAGGTTTAGAATTTTCACAAAAAGCAAAAGAAGTTTTGCAAAAATTTGTTGAAAAACCTATTTCAATTTTAGATACCAACACGACAATTGCTACTCATACAGGTCCTGGGGCTTGGGCAATTATGATTGATTATGAATGATAAATCTAAAAATATGATGAAAAATTTTATACGTACATTTGCCGGCTTGTTGCTGGCAATTTTGCTAATTTTGGGCTTCTTTTTGCTCGTTTTTCCAAAGGCAGGGGACCGATTTTCAGCTGACAAAAAAGTTTCAACTCTGTCAGCAAAAAATCTGACTTATGCAGCTTTAGGAGATTCACTGACAGAAGGAGTTGGAGATGCCACAGGACAAGGTGGTTTTGTCCCTTTATTTGCCAAAGATATTGAAAATAAGACAGATAGCTCTGTCAGTAGTCAAAATTTTGGAAAAGCTGGAGATACAAGTACTCAAATCTATAATCGTATGATGAAAAGTAAAAAAATTACTGACGGCTTAAAAAAGGCTGATATCATTACGATTACCATTGGAGGAAATGACGTCTTAAAAGTCATTCGTGATAATGTCAGCAAACTATCATCAATGACAGAAAAAGATTTTACTAAGCCAGAGAAACTTTATCAAGCACGAGTGAAAAAATTATTAGATAAAATTCGCGAAGACAATCCCAAAGCGCAGATTTATGTTCTCGGAATTTACAATCCTTTTTATCTTAATTTTCCTGAGCTTACAGTCATGCAGAATGTGATTGATAGCTGGAATACAGCGACTGCCGGCGTTGTAAGTCAAGAAAAGAACACTTATTTTATTCCAATCAATGACTTACTTTATAAGGGTTCAGGAGATAAACAAGCGGTTGAATCTGGCAGTACATCTGATGCAGTTTCCAATAATTTACTTTATACAGAAGACCATTTTCACCCAAATAACGTAGGTTATCAACTTATGGCTGATGCAGTATTTGCAAGTTATAAGGAGGTCAACCAAAAATGACTAAGCGCTTAAAGAAAAAAGCAAAACCAGTTGTTTTTCTAGGTCTTGTTCTTGGTTGTGCATTAATTTTGTCAGGAGTTCTTGGTTTGGCGGGACATTTAAACGAACAAGAATCGTCTAAAACAAAAAAGAAAAGTCAATTGTCAGAAACTAAAAGGAGTTCAACTTCCTCAAAAAATATGGATAAAAATATTGAGCAGATGACTTTGGAACAAAAAGTTGGACAGTTATTTATGACAGGAATGCCAGCAAATAACTATGATCAGGCAACTTTTGATGCGATTGAAAAGTATCAAGTAGGTAGTATTATTTTGACTGGTCGCTCTAATCTCAGTGTCCCAGAAATGAAAGATATTACTGACAAACTACAAGGCTTAGCACCGGCTAATCGCAAACTCTTGATATCCTGTGACCAAGAGGGAGGAAATGTTCAAGTTCTCCAAGGTCAGGGTTTTTCACAGATTCCTGATGGATTAACTCAAGGAAGTTGGACAGCTGATAAATTACAAAAGGAATCACAAGCTTGGGGAAGTGAACTTTATGCAGCTGGAGTTAATTTTGACTTAGCACCAGTTGCTGACCAAGTTTTATCTGCCGACTTTGCTCCACAAAATGCTCCAATTGGCTATTGGAGTCGCCAATATGCTTATGATAAAGCAAGTATCATAAGCCATGCTCAAGCATTTACGGAAGGCATGAAAGCAGCCAAGGTTTTGACAACTGCTAAACATTTTCCAGGGCTTGGAGCGGTGACAGGCAATACAGATATCAGTGCAGGTGTTAGAGATGACCAAACGAATTCCAATAGCGAATCTGTTCAAATTTTCAAAGATTTAATCTCTTCTGGGACACCTTCGATTATGACCGCAACAGCTATTTATGATAAAATTGACCCTAATCTTCCCGGTGCTTTTTCATCCAAAATGGTTGATGGTTTACTACGGAAACAATTAGGTTTTGATGGTTTGGTTATTACAGACGATTTATCAAATGCTGTCCAAGTACAATCATGGACGCCTGGTCAAAGGGCAGTTTTAGCATTGTCAGCAGGAAATGACCTTGTTTTAGTAAATGAGCCTACACAAATTCCAGAAATGATCTCAGAAGTTTTGCAAAAGGCAAAAGCAGACCCAGACTTTGCTAAAAAAATCAGTCAATCAGCCACAAGAGTGATTAAAGTAAAAGAAGAAATGAAACTTGTAGAATAGAGAAGCAAAATGGAAAATAACGAAAATCAAACAAGAAAATCAAAAACAAAAAATTCCACTAAGCCAAAAACTGAAAAAGAAGAAGGTCTTAAAAAACGTCCTATTTGGAAATGGCTCTTTATTATTCTTTTGGCTCTGAATATAGCTGGAGTTGTGTTTATTGCCATTCGCGTGACTAGCCCAAGAGACCAAACGGTTCTCAATCAAAACTCAACTAATCGTTCAGACCAAAAAGTTGCTCAAATTACGAGCACGACTTCGCAGCTCAATGAATTGATAAATAGTTATTTAGAAACCTATCAAACTAAAGAAATGACTTATAAGTTTTATATTTCTAATCAACAAGCAGTTCTTGAAGCATCTTATAAACTTTTTGGAACCAAAATTCCACTTTATATTTATTTTGAACCTCTGGCACTCTCAGATGGCTCAATTAGTCTATCTGTCCAAAATATTTCTGCTGGAAGTTTGAGTTTACCAACTTCGGAAGTTCTGCAAATCGTTAAGGCATATGACTTGCCAGACTTTGTTCAAGTTGAAAGTAAGAAAAATCAAGTGGTCATTAATTTGTCCAAAATAAATGTCTCAGGTAATCTTTATATTAAAGCAAATCAAATTGATTTAGCCAAAGGGAATTTTGTCTTTGATTTCATGAAAAAAGCCTGAAAAACGCATTAAAATGGCATTTTGACTTGCAAACTGGGCTAAGATTTGCTAAAATGAAAATTGCCTATGTTTAAGGTAAAAAACAAATGGAGGACATTTCTAAAATGGCTAACAAACAAGATCTTATCGCTGAAGTTGCAGCAAAAACAGGATTGACTAAAAAAGATTCAGAAAAAGCAGTTAATGCTTTTGGTGAAGTTGTAACTGAATTCCTTGCAAAAGGTGAAAAAGTTCAATTGATCGGTTTTGGTACTTTTGAAACTCGCGAACGCGCAGCTCGTGAAGGACGTAACCCACAAACTGGTGAAGCAATCAAAATCGCTGCTACAGTTGTTCCTGCATTCAAAGCTGGTAAAGCATTGAAAGACGCAGTTAAATAATTATAGCTATAAAACATCAAGTATCACGCTAGTTCGTGGTACTTTTTGTTTTTTTTTAAATGAAAAAGGGGCACAAAAGGGGCATAAAATAAAAGAACTGTCAAAAGCTCAGTTCTTTTTATTTAGTATATCTATTATCGAAGATTTCATATTTTCGGTAACGTGAGTGTATATAGCAGTTGTTGTTTTACCGCCATCCTTATGCCCTACTCTATCGACAATTGCTTTGAGGGGAACATTGTTTTCCGCCAGATAGCTTATTAATGTATGACGGAAGATATGGCTTGACAGATTCTTGTTTATTGGCGATTTAAGGCGAGAATTTGCTCTTTTAATTGCAAGGTTAAAGGAGTTTGTCTGCAACGGAATACCACGCTTAGAAACGAAAATATAGCCCATTTCGTTATAATCGTTTCTTACAGATTTGGACAAATTATTTTGTTCAATTATTTCGTCTAATATCTCTATTTCTCGGTCACTCAAATCTACTGTTCTAAAACTAGATGCGGTTTTAGGAGTTGTTTTGACTCCTTTTGAATAACCAACCGTTTTATCTAAAGTACCGTGAATGTCTATTTTTCGTTCACTTCTTTTATAATTTTCTTTTTTTAAAGCTATCGCCTCTCCCATTCGACATCCATTCAATGACATGAACTCAGCAAGTAAGGCCAATCTACGAGTGTTTGGCCTGCTGTACAGTTCTGAAAGTAGGGCTTTTAATTCGTTTTGTTCAAGGTATTTATTTTGTATTTTCTCTAAATCCTTTACTGTCTGAATCTTTTTTGGAAGTTTAGCTTTTCGAGCTGGATTATATTCAATGTATTCTAAATCAACAGCATAATCAAATATAAGATTTAGGGTTGATTTTGAGCGTTCTAACTTGCTACGAGGACAGTCTGCATCATTTATAAATTTTTGTATAACTTTAGATGTAACATTTGATATTTTAATTTCCTTGTCAAAATAATCAATTATAAAATTAAAAGAACTTTGAAGAGCACTAATGGAGGATTGTTTTATAGATTTTTTATAAAAGCTCCACCATTCTTCAGCTATATCTGTAAATTTAGCATTGGAAGTAGAACTGTTATTAATTTTAGATTCTATTTTTTCAAGGAGTTCTGCCTGTGCAACTTTCTGTGCTCGTGGAGTTTTTTTATCAAGTGTAACAGAAACCTTTTTTAATTTTTCTGTCAATGGGTCTCTATATCTTTCAAAATATTTGTACTTACCATTCGCTAAATCTTCTATCCACATTTGATTTTTACTCACTTTCTTGCTAAAATTGAGTACAGTAAAATAGCTTCATTTGAAGTGTTTATACTGTATCTGATATTAAATCCGTCCTCGCCGTCCAAAGTTTGGGCGGATTTTTTGTTTTAATTACAATAATCTGAGGGAAATTGCATTTCTTTCAAAACAAGAGGTACTTGGTCTCCCCACTTTTTAGAATAGCCTTCGAATGCTAGTTTTAAATTTATCTTAAAGACTTCTGTCGGATAATGATTCGCCCATAGCCCCAATGAAGAAAAAAGTAAATTTAATCCCGATGATTTATATTTTTTCTTTCTAATACTTGTTTTAGATATATTTACAGAATCATGTAATAAGGGGAGGTAGGTGAAAGAACAATCAGGGAAAAAATTATACATTCTACTCCCATGAGCCGCGCGATTCCGATATTCATGTATCATTACAATAGTTTCAGAAAATAAAGTTATCAGTTCTTGATCACTAAGAGATGCGTGGACATCACTTTTAAAAACTCGTCTCATAAGTAATTTCTTATCTTTAGAATTTAATAGTGAAATGGCATATCTTAAATTACCAAAAGACATCTTTTTAAAAAGAATCCAAGGAGGTACGTTCCCGTGTACATCCCTATAGTGCTTAATTGGATGAGTATCATCATCCCTTATTTTTCTCATTTCTTTAAAAAATATATCACGAGCAGTATAAAGATTTTTCTTTTTGTTAGGATATTTTAAAAGGTCTCCTTTTTTAAAAACATCTTTTGATATGTAGTTATCGAATTCCAAACCGTGTTGCTCTGCCAAAGTATAGGCAAGTTTTTGTTTGAGAAAAGATTCCGCATGTTCTAAGGCTAACATAGTTGCTGAGCGAACTTTGGAATCGAAATAATATAGTGCAAATATATCGTCAAATGTCGTACCGTCTTTGTAAGTTTTATCATCATTTCTAAAAGTTTCACGATAGCCATTTATAATTTCATAATATCCAAAATCACTTAATTTTTTTGCTGCATCTGGTTCATCAATGATATCGAGGCCTTTTGAAGTAAGAAGTTCAATTTGTTCTGTTATACTTTTAAATATCTTTTCTGTCATATTTTGTCCTATAAAACACTAAAACCCGAAAGCTATTAAGCAATCGGGTTTTGCTGGTACTGTGGCGCACCTTTTAAATTGATTACTTATGATTATATTATTTGTTGTAAGTTTTGTCAACCCAAAAGCTTACTGAATATCTAACTTTATTTTATAGGAAACTTTGTATGTGAAGTACAATGAATCGCTCTATATAGATGTTCTTATAGATTCTAAGCTTATAAAAGTTAGCTAGAAAGTTAGATGAATATATAGAAAATAGTTAAGGGTTTGGTTAATAATTCAGTTAAGTTTTGGGTTAATGATTTACCTAGTTTTTAACGAGGTTCAAGACATTGCTCGTAGTTTTACTTATTTAAGTAGTTCCCAATAATAGCCGGAATTCTTTTTCTGCCATATTATAGAAATTATGGCTTAGATGATAACGATCCAGAAATTGATAAATATTAACAGATTCAATTACATCAAAATAACTAATGTAATCTACAATATAGTCGTGCATTTCTTGCTTATTAATACTGACTTTTATTTCATCTTCAAATATTTCAGTGATAGCTTCATGCATCTCTAAATATTCTTTTTTGATGATTGATTCAGCTAGTTCAAATGGTGATTCTGTTATATCTACAAACACATTAAAATATTCGTAGCTTCCCCCGTTAGCCTCAAATATTTCCCAAAGAAGAAGAACAGCTTCGCGATTTGCTCTAACTTCTTGAAGATTTGTTGTATCATTCTCAGAACCTCTGCAGATATCTTTATTGATAACGTGGGAAAGCTCATGAGCAATTTTAAAGGCAGATATTTTGGTTGGATTATAGATCATCAACTTTCTTTTGATATTAACCATAGCATTTTTAGGAAAGCAATCATCACAAGTAATATGAATATTGTATTTTTCCATTTCTAAAAGAAGGTACTCTATCAATTCCTGTTTATTCATAGAGACCTCCGATTAGTCTGTAAGCTTGTCGCCGTAAATTGCAAATAGCATTTTCTTCACATCATCACTGATAGGTTCACCATCAAAAGAAACCCACTCATTCCAGTCTATTCTAGGGTCATCCCAAGAGGTAGGCTTTTTTTCACTAATAACTTTTTTTAAATCAACTGGCTTATTGGTCTTTTTTAATTCTTCATTTCCAAGTAAATAATCCACACTTACATTAAAATATTTTGCAACTGCTTGTATTTTATCTACGCTTGGCTTATTTTTGTTCCAACGCCGAAGAGTAGCGTTAGCAAATCCAAGTTTTTCTTCTAATTGTCTAATTGAAATATTTTTTTGAGCTGCAAGCTCTTTTATTTTTTCATATAAATCCACTTGTATCAACCTTTCAGAGGGTACAAGAAAAATAAATAGGTAAATATCCAACAAAATCATTGACAATGTAGGAAAATATGCTATAATATTTCTTGTAGAGATTAGTTAGCCTTTTGGTTAGCAAATAGACCTATAAAAAGCACTTTAAACGCTCCGCCAAGAATGTTTTATAAAGCTTTTGTTAGGTGTTTTAACTATGCATTTATTGTAGGATATTTAACAACAAATGTCAAGAGCTAGATTCAAATATGCTAACTTTTTCTTATACAAAAATATATACGGAGGTATAAAATGCCAACAAGTGACAACGGACTAAGACTTGTTAATTCATTCATTGAAGAAACAGGAATTGAAAAAATGAGTTTAGCAGCCAAGTATGGAGTAGCTAAAAATGTGATGATTGATATTCTATCAGGCCATCTTCAATCACCTAAAGCACATCAAGTCATTCTTAAAATAATTGATGATTTCAAATTGCGTTAAGAAAGGAGATGCAATGCCATACGCAAAAATAACATACCTACCTGTTGAAAATGCAGAAGACGCAGAATGGTGTGACAAAAAACACCTTATGGAAGTCTGGCAAGGCTTATCAAAAGGCACATTAACAGCCTGGCTTGCTGAAATGAGAGATCGACCTGAATTTAAAAAAGGTGTACTCAATCCAACTCACGGACTTGTATTTATCAATAAAGAAATATTCAAAGAGTTTGTAGAGTGGAAAGAAGCAACTCGTTATAAGAGTTACAAAAAATAGGAAGAAATATGCCTCTTGATACAGTAACTATTAAATCCACAATTACAACAAAAAAAGCCGGCTATCTCCCCAGATAAACGACTTTAAACTATAAGTAAGGCAAGCTCTCACAAAGCTTTTCTTACTCTAATTATAGCAAATTGGAGAATAAAAACAAAATGAATAATACAATTGATGTAATTTACCCAACCCACGGCATACGTACAGGCTCACAAGTGCAGTTTGACCCAAGCACTCATACTTGGACGGTTTGGACTAAACAAGGATTAGAACGCACGTTTAGAAACGTAACTTCATACGCTAGATACATGACGAAAGGTTAAGGGGAAAGAAAATGAATTTATTATCAATATTAGACGAAATGCACAAAGCAACATCAAAAGAAAAAATGAGCCAAGAATTTATGGATTTATTCCATGAAGCTATGGAATCAGAAAAAATCAGTCGTGAATGCTCTGATAGAGTTGAACCTTTACAAGAACCTCGAGATATTGACTTCTTTAAGATTGCATGGCAAATTTACACTGTTGCACTCAATCGAGGGAGAAAAGAACGTAAGGATTTTCGAAGACGTCCAATTATTTCGGAAGATGATACACGTTTTGATAACTTTTGGAAAATGAAAAATACTTATGCTCAAAAATTAGCACAGGAAAAAACTCATGAATTAGTAGGCACTGTAGATTTTAGCTCACAAGTGGCTTACGCCATGTATCTTACAGGAGTTGAACATGGTAAGAAAAACCTAGATATTGGCAAAGAACTACATATCTCTCGCCTTGATTATCCTACCGAGCCACTATTAAATGATTATCAACATATCGTTGTCGCTAGAGAGGAACTTTCAGATACGGAGGTTAAAGCCAAGTTAGAACGATATTTTGGAATTAAGGACGGAGGCAAGGCAAAGAGGATTGAGAAATGAAAAATATTATTAGAGCTTGCCCCTATGTGGCTGGTATTGATAGCTTAGGCATGCGAAGTTTAAAAGCCTATCATACGGAGCTGACAGACAAGCAGATTGAAAAAATAGACCCATTGAACGCAAATACAGGCGCAGTTGATTATAGCTTTAAAGTTCGTAAATATAAGCACGGTGTCCGCTTTGAGGGCGAAAAAGACGGTGGAGAAATCAGTCTCTTTGACGAGGTGGCGAGATGATTGAACACCACCAAGGTTACACGGCTATAAAACGGCAAGGACGGAATAGTTTTAGACCGATAGGCAAACATCCATTTAAGATAATTTACAATGCACAAGCGGTTAAATATGACTTAATACAGCAGTTTGAAGTAAGTACAGGCAATATCTTACCTAGCGGAGTGAAAAGCAACTTATGCACGCAACTAGTGCCGAATTTAGGTAAAGAGCTGGCTGTTATGAAATTACAGATAAAGGAAAATAAAAAATGACATTAAAAAATTTGAGTGATGATGAACAACAAGCACTTTCTGAATTTATGGAGAGCGGGAAAGCTTACGAAATGATGAAAGCTCAACCAGATATTGAAATAAAAAATATTACAATTGAAGCCTTATACAAAGGCGAAGACTTGCTGGCAGTTACACCCCAGTTTGATGAAATTTCAAATCTCGAAGCAGTTAGTATCTTGCTGAATGTATTAATTGCGGACGCTAGGGGCTGCACAGATATAGAGAGTTTTATCAAGACCATTATTTCTATGTGGGGAACGTATGACGAAGCGGAGGGGAATCTATGAAACTTAAAGAATTACAGACATTAGACCAAAACATTATAAAATTTCTTGCTGAACATCGAGGAATTGACCGAGCTGTAAAAGGCGAAGTATTGGCTCAATCTCTTAATGTTGATTTACGAACCCTACAAAGTCGAATTTCTAGCTTACAAAAGAAACGTTGTGCCATTGGTACGATTGACGGATTAGGCTATTTTATCCCAACTGATGAAGCTGAACGCACGGCAGGAATCACTAAAAAAGAAGAAATGGGCTTTTCGATTCATGATGCTGTTTCAGGCTACAGGCGTGCCGATTTGGAATGGCTTGATAAAATGATTGATTAGGAGACATTATGGAGTTTCTAACGATTCGTTTAAACAAAATAGTAGCTAAAAAACTAATGAAAGGGGCAGGAGAGACACTGATTTTAGAAAAAGAAGATTTCTATCAATATGTTTATCTTGTCCCCAATAATATGAGTTTTAGTGGTCATTTTGATTCAGTACTTGATATCAGCGTGAGTCAACACTGGGAGATTTTCAACTTTCTAACCTCAAAGTATCAAGAACTAGGCTATAAAAAAGTGCATTATAAACATCCAGCGCATCCATCAAATAAATTTATGAAATTTCTTAATAAGCTGCAGCGTGACGAATCTGAAAAAGTCGCTACAGTTTATCGACAAAATGCCTTCGAGAAATTCAAAGATGAAATCGTGATGCACCAGGGCTTCTTGAATAGTAAGAACATGATGAAGTTTATTATTTTAGGAAAGAAGCACGGCTATAACTATAAATATCTCATGATGTGGGCTGTTTCAGAAATTGAAGCGACTTGTGACGGGACTCAGAAACAAGGCTTACTGGCTGATTTTATAAGTTTTGCGGATGAATATTTTGATGAAAAAGAAAGGGAGGTGTTGAGTGACTAATGTAGATGATGATTTTCAAAATATGATTAACAGCTACGAGGAAGAAAAAGCAAAAGCAGAGAGTAAGAAGTCAGAACAAAAACCACCTCAAAGCGATAAAATCGTTAAAGTTAAATTTGAAGCTGAAAATTTCGCCGTCAATCAGTATGGTAAACCCAAAGTAAATTCTTTAAAAAACATACGAATCGCCATAGAAAATGACAACATTTTAAAAAATCAATTTGTGTTTAATTCTTTTACACAAGAAATAGAAATCAGAACCCCTTTCAAGTTGAAAGGAGTAGAGATTGAGAATGATGGGTTAAAAGAGGTTTATATTACGGCTATTCTTGAACATTTTGAAGAAAAATATGATGTTTTATTTGATAGTCGGCTTTTAGTCAATGTGATTAATAAAATTGCTTACGAAAATAAATACAATCCTGTTCAAGATTTCATGGAAGATTGTTACAAAAATTGGGATAAGGTCAAACGTGCAAGAAGTCTATTTCCTGATTATTTGGGGGCGAAAGAAAGTGATTTAACCGAACGAATGACCAAACTGTTTTTTGTTGGGGCTGTCAGCAAGGTTTATCGTCCGTATGATAAGTTTGACTTTGTTTTGGATTTGGTAGGAGGCCAAGGTTCAGGGAAGACGACCTTTCTTACTAAAATGGGGCAAGGGTGGTACACAGATTCAATGAAAAATTTTGATGATAAAGACCAGTTAGTCATGATGTTACGTGCTTTGATTGTGAATGATGATGAAATGGCAATCAGTAACAAAATACCCTTTGCGGATTTAAAGAAGTTTATCACTCAAACAGTTTTGTCTTTCAGGGCGCCCTATGGCACAAAGGTAGAAAATTATGCCAAAAACTTTGTCATTGCTCGGACAACCAACCATGAAGAATATCAGAAAGACAGAACAGGGGCAAGGCGATTTCTTCCCGTTCATTGTTCAAAAGAGTTACAAAAATATCATCCTGTTTCTGATTTAGATGATGCCACAGTCCGCCAAGTTTGGGGCGAGATGGTTCACTACTACAAGAAAGGGTTCAGCTTTAAACTCTCAGAGGAAGAAGAAAAGCAACTCAATTTGGAACGGTCAGATTATGAATATTTTGATGAACAAGAAGAATTACTTGAACAGTATCTTGAAATTCCGATTCCTACAGATTTCTATAAAGTACAAGGAAATAATACAAGGATGCACGAGCGGAGAGCCTATATTGGTTTTGTTCTTCAATCTGGAGAAACACCTAAACATGAGTTTAGAGGGGAAATTAAACCAAGAGAATTTGTGACGGCTACTTATTTCTATTGGGAAGCAATGGGGATTGAGACTGGTAAGGGAAGTGCAAAAATAGTTTCTAAGTTCAAGAACTCGATGAATAATAAGAATGGCTGGCAAAAATCTAAACGGAAGGGGACAAGGGGTTATAAAAGAAAATAGGGGGGCAAATTAAATGCCCCTAAAATTAAAATGCCCCCCATAAATGCCCCCTTCGAAACCCCTTATTATATAAGGGTTTAGATATACTAAGGGGCATTAGGGCATTTATATCTTAGTAAAATAATAGTTAGTGTTAATTATAAAAAGGGCTTGCTTATCACGGACACATAGTAAAGTTTTCAAAGTAAATGCCCCCTTTGAAAATATCGCTTTCAAAACTTGTTAAACGTTGGTACTATTGAGCTTTTCAGGGGGCATTAATAAATGCCCCCATGAAATCAAATGCCCCCTAAAAAATAGGAGAAAATAATGAGAATAATTAAATTACATGAACAAGAAGAAAATAATGAGCCAAAAGAATTTAACACCACCATCAAACGTGTGTTAATGAACGCAAAAGAAGCGGTCTTTGAGCGTCAGGGAAGTATAGACGACTTAGCTGATACCCTAGCGGTTGAATTAGATGTTTTGGCTTACTTGCTAGGCATTCCTGAAATTGGCTTTAGTCCATCAACCGCTGATAAAGAGCTTGCACTCAAAGCACAGCTCCAAGACTTGCATGCACTCAATCATTCCATGTTTAAAGAGGATATCCACGAAGTGCCACGGTTCACAGACGGTACAGTCATCACAGCGAAAGATTTGGCTGATATGAATATCAACGCTTTGGATAATATTGCAGAATTAATCGGCTTTGAATTAGAAGAATAAGAAAGGAGTAAAAATGCGAGCAAGGTCTCCAACAAAAGCAGTTGTTTTAATTCAGTTATAAAAAGAGCAATTAACGCAATGAACACAAGGAGTTACAGGCTTTATCTGTACTTCCGATTATAATATATATTTACCAATAGAAAATAGAGGATAAAATGGCGAAAGATAAAATAAAAAACTTAGAAATTCCAATCGCTGAAAATGAGAGAAATAAAGCAGTTGAAAATCTTCTCTCATTAAAAGAATACTTTGATAACCAACTTAAATCAGACCAAGAAACTTATCAAGCCATCGCGACATTAGGCGATAAGTTGGGCGTTCTTTGGAATGGCGATAAATAATAAATAACGAAAAATGGAGAAATAACATGCAAGTAAAATATATTGAAAAAGCAAAAAACAAACTCGAAAAACAAGCTAAACAACTTACTCAAAAAGTTGATAAAACGAATCAATTAATTTCCGAATTAAAAAACAAAATTGAAAAAATGGAAAATCAATCTCAAAATGATGATATTGATGAATCACTCAAAGCCTTATCTGAATTGAATAACGCTAAGCAATTACTAGAAACATTAGAAAAACGGCTGGCGGAGGAACAGAAAGAGCTTGATATTTTCTGGAGTTCTCAAGAAGTTGATGACACTCTTAGAGAAGCATTGAGCCAAGCAGATAATTTAAGTGACATTGAGCTAGATTTATTAAAAAGTACCGTGTCTAAAGATACGAAGAAAAAACTAAAGGAATATAACAAGGAAGTTGATGACCAACGTTATCGCCTTCAGGAATCAGGAAATTACTTACTAGAAAAATCAAATGTTTTTTCTAGAAGCGCATTAGATAATTTAATCGGTCAAAAAAACAGAAGTCACAAAAATAACTTTTTCTTTGGAATTGTTAGAGCAATGGCAGGTCAATATGAAAAAGAACTGATGGCATTTCTAAAATCTGAAAAAATCCTGACTGATTTAGATTAGGGGATTAAATGACTAAAAAAACAGAAATTAATTTTGGAATTGATAGCAAACTAGAAATCAGAGACGCAAATAAAAAAGCAGGGTTTATTGGACAAATTGCAGGGTATGCCATTGTATTTAATAAGCCAAGTGTGCCTAATGCACCTTTTATTGAGTATATTTCTTCATCGGCGCTCAATAATGTTGACCTAAGCGATGTATTAGCTTTATATAATCACGACTACGCCAATGTATTAGGGCGAGTTGATGCAGGAACTTTAAAGTTAAGCATTGATAAAGTCGGCTTGCATTTTGTTTTGGATATGCCAGATACAACAGTTGGCCATGACGTTTATAACAATATTAAGGCTGGGAACCTTAAAGGTATGAGTTTCGGTTTTGTCGTGGCAGACGGTGGCGATTCATGGCAACAAGGAGCAAGTAAACCTATCCGAACAATCAACCAACTTCAAACATTAGGAGAAATAAGTGTCGTAAGTAAACCTGCTTATGATGATACTTCTATCAATGTCACTCGTTCTATCAAACAATTTGAAGACGAGCGTACACGAAAGTATAAAGAAAAAGTAAGAGCTTATCTTGACGGATTGAGTGATTAGATTATAATAAAAAAACCTAGTCTTTATTGGCTAGGTATTTATTGTTAATGTCAGAAAAAATAAAAGTGTTACTGAGAATCGGTAACACGTTACTGTTAGAAGTGACAGCTTTAGCCTTATGGTTAAGCCGTTTATAGGTGTCTGTTACTCTGTTACCGCGAAAACACCTACTCGCTAGGAATTTATAATATAGCACGAAAGGATATAAAAATAGATGGTTAGATATTATTGGGGGAGACCTCAAGATGTTATAAGGTGGTATCTTAGAGGAACGTTATACCTAAGCGCTCAAAGCAGAAAATCTTACATTGAAAAGATAGGAGCTGAACCAGGTAACTTACCAAGGCTTCTTAAATTATTGGAGGATCTTGATGATATATTTGATACAGTCGATACTGACAGCATAGCTCTATTATGTTTGAGATACGTTGAGTTATTAAGTATCGCAGAGACTACAAAGCGCACAGGATTGCCAGCTTATCAGATAACAGCTAAGACAGGTAAAGTCATGAAGAAAGCTAAGGAAATTATATCTAAAGCATGATATAATAGAACTATCATAAGTCCCAGAGATGGGCAGTGGTATAATAAGTTCAGGAAAGTATCTCTAATTGTGGGGGTGCTTTTTTGTTTGGAGGATTATATTATGAATGAACTAGAGTTTAATATCAGGTTATATCTTACAGGCGTTATGAAGTCATGGACCGATAGGATAGACAACACAGACCAACTCATACCACAACGCTTTATATTAAACGCAATGACAGAGCTGTTTGATTCATTGAGCGATGATGACATAGAGTTGATACGGTTGCGATACATGGAACGCTTGACACTATCAGAAGTTGCAAGCCGTTATCTGTTAAACGAACGTACTGTTAGAAACCACACGAACCCAGCTATTAAACAAGTGAAAGAGATTATAAAACAAGGTAATGAACTTTCAATAAAATAAAAAAAGCCCGTGAATTTTCACGGACAGATATAAAGAAAAGTAGTAATAATTTACCTAACCCTATTATATCATTTTTTCTCTATAATTTTTAGATACCCCCCCCGTCATCGCTTTTAGGAATACCGTATACCAATAGTGGCTCCCTGTTTAAAAACTCAATTTTTGAAAATTTTTGCATAGGGGGGGTACAATCGGTAAATGGCATGGTTAAGGGTTTTTTTGGTTGTTTTCTATGAATAGTTTCCCCTTTTTAGCCTTTTTTTAGAGTTTTTAGCCTATTTTCTTCTTTCTACTACATAACTTTTAGGGGTCAATTATCCTTGTAATCGTTGTGGTTGAGCGATTCTGTTCCAGAAAAAAAGTTTTGAAAAATCACTTTTTTGCTCAGGGAGGAACTATTGGTATACGGTTCTCCTAAAAGAGATGACGGGGGAGGGTTAATTTTTAGAGTTGTCTAAAATAGTTTAGATATTTATACCATAGGCTTTACTTCCAAATACTCCCTCATGGATGATATGAACTTTCCTAGACTTCTGATAGTTGAGGATAATACAAAAGTGCGCTGACCTAAAACAAAAGGCTATGCCCTATTTGTTTTTGTTATGGTTCAAACCCATGATAAATTTAATCGTCTGATTGACTAGAGTCGTAAAATGCGACCTCAGGTAGTTTTACTGAAAAAGAGTAAAAGATATTATTGGTTTCAGCCTCTTGATAAATCAGTATTCTATATTGATACTGAAGGATGGACCAAACTATCTGGTTCAGATAATGCAAATCAAAATAATAAAAATAAAACAGAAGATAAAGGAGACATTACAATGTTTTTAATCAGAGGACTAGACGCAAATCGCAAACCAAAACACTGGTTCATTTCTAACGGATTGGATGTAAACCATGTTAACACTACTCGCATGCTTGCGGAGTACCAAAATAAAGGTGCTAGAATGAATCTACCAACTTCGACCATGTACATGACGGAAATTGAGGATGAGTTCCATGTTAAAATTGATGCAAAAACAGGAGCTGTAACTAAAAAATAACCTATTAGGGTTTACCATGGTGATACTTAGTGATATAATTATAATAACTTTTAAAGAAAGTATGTGTACATTGGATGAAAAAAGAATACGTTTTAGGTGAAATTGATGTTATGCCCAAAGGGGTAAAAAACTACTATCTTAAAATTATAAAAAGGCTTTTGAAAGATGATAAATTTCAATCAATAAAAGAAGATGTAGAAACTATAATTCAAGAAAGTAGTCAACAAGGAAATATTGATATGCTCTTGAAAAAAATTATAGACACTCATGAAGATTTTTATTTAGAATCTAAAAAAATATTTATACTTGAAAAAAATTTTAAATACGGTGCTCTGTTTCAACTGGAGGATGAAAGAGCAATACAAGAAATTTTAAAATCAATTCAAGAAAAAAATGAAGATAATACAGAAGTTATAGAAGCAGAAAATATCGTGGTCTATACTTCATTTTTAGATGGAATGAGATCAATTGGGATAGGAAATAATACTCTAGAATATTTTAAAACAACGTATTCAACTGTAGTAAAATTTTGGGAAATTGAAAATGGAGAAAAATTTGTTGAAGTAGATGTTGAGAATGTTGGGGTCCCTTTTAGACAGGGAATGACCGATTTCTTTACCAACCAGATTGATGAAATTATTCGTAAATTCCAAAGCAATTATCTTATTTCGTTGACACCAATTGATTTTTCAGAGGTAGTATATAATATTAAAGACATACACGAAGAAGATATGCCTCAAACATCAGCTCAAAAAATGATAATGCCATCGGGAGCTGAAGCAACATTGGATTCTAATAAAACAGAAGAGATTATCTTACCTATACTAGGTGATTTAAAACAATTGATTGATGAAAATAGCGATTTATTCGAGAATTCTCCTCAAATCACGCAAATCCTTAATGAATTCATACAAGACACTGAACAAATGTCTTATTTCCCATGGGTAACACTGATGTGGGATAATATAATAAAGACGAAAAGGGTTACTGTAAAGTTTGTTTTGGAGCATACTAGAGACTATACTTTGTTAAATTACTATACCCATAGAAATGGAAGGCAGGGAATGAATGATGTCGTTAAATCCATGCTTAAAGAATACAGCACTATTGGAAATCACACAGCTGAAGAAGCTACCCCAGCATGACGTTGAAAATTTTCTACAAAAGTTAGATAATATCAAAAATGGTAAATTATATGTATCTGCTGTTCAACGCTTGTTAAAACTAAGAGAACAAGACTCACTGGATGTGATTGAGAAACTTATTGAACTAAATATTGTTGGAATGCGTTACCAGATTAAAATAGATGATACCCTTTATCCTGAGGAATATAAACAATTAAAAGATATTCCTAGTTCTGTATATAATGATGAATTATATGAAGATTTAATAATAGATAAGGAAAAAAATGTATTTGTATTTTTTAGAGTAAATAATTATGAGTGATGATATAATAGGGCTTGTTAGCTTGTTACAAAGTAAAGCAAGCTTAGTAAAAAAAGAGTTTATATATACAAAAGAGCAGTCCAACGATATAAATAGTCTTATAGCAAAGATAAGACAAGGAAATTTTGAGAATATGAAGCAGGCTGGTGATGCCTTAGAGGATCTAACAAACATAATTTTCAATTTACACGGTCTTTATAATACTAAGAGGAATTTAAAAACAAACACCAATGAAATAGATTTATTTTTAAGATTGACCGATGTTGGTTTTCTTATGAAGGAAAATACTGATTACTATTTAGAGGAAGATTTTTTGGTAGAGTGTAAGAATTACACAAAACCTGTGGGAGTCACCTATATTGGGAAATTTGCTAGTCTTATGAGAGTGTCCCAGCTAGATCAGGGGATATTTATTTCAAAAAATGGGTTAACTGGTGGTTCTGAACGCAAAAGAGACTCAAAAGGATTGATAAAAAAGATAGCATTAAAAGATGGAGCCTTTATACTTGATTTTAGTTTATCAGATTTTGAAAATTTGGAGGGTAAATCTTTGCAAGAAATCTTGTTTGCCAAACGAGAATCTTTAAGATTAGATGTAGATTTTGAAGATTTGATTGAGCATCACGAATTAGAACCTGAAATTTCGAATTGAAGTATCTCGCCCTCCGGGGCGTTTTTCTTTACAACGGAAACAGTAAATTGTATAATAATTCTATCCTTTTACATAAGGTTATAAATAACTCCGAGAACATCGTTTTGACTAAGTGACGGTGTTTTTTATTTGAAAACGAATGCAAAAAGTAGTAGAATAAATTCATCTTACCTATATAAGATGACGTCTGCCCTTAAATAGGGCTTTTTGTTCTAGTTAAGCAACTGAATCTATAATACAATTACCAATGATAAATTTTTTCATAAATTTACTCCTAAGCGCCTTACTCCATAGGCGCTTTTTTATGTTGACAACCTGAGAATAATATCGTACAATGTAATTGCTTACAAAACATTACAAATCTTCAAAAATTGTTTTGAAGATTTTGCTTGGGCGAGTTACGGTTGGCTCGTCCTGCCTGCCACAAGCCATTCTTCGGAGTGGCTTTTTTATTTGTTTTATATGATATAATGAAATAAATTAAAGGAGAAATATTTATGAAAAAACTTGCGTATTCGTTATTGCTAGGTGTATGCTTGCTGTCTCTTGTTGGATGTTCTAATTCAGATAAAAAAAATGAAACTAGAAAATCTGAAAATACAGCAAAATCCATTTTGAAAGATTCCAAAACAGATTTAAAAAAACAGTTAGCTGCGACGCCTAAAGCAGATCTCAATCAAAAAATAGATCCAAAAATTGTTCCAAATTTTGTTGGAATGACGATGGACCAAGCTAATACACTTAAAGATAGCATGAAAGATGCCTCGTTTGTAATTTCAATGTCAGACTCAGTGTATAGAGCAGACTTACCGGAAGGTACAATCTTAGCTCAATCAGTTGAGCCAGGAACAGAAGGTGGAGGAAAGTGGGTTGCATATATCGCTTCTACTCAAAATCAAAATATAGCAACTGATGTGGATAAAGCAAAGTTTTGAATATATAAGTCCAGCAAAAATTCTGGTTTTTTACTTTCTGAATCACCAGTTCGGTCGCTGGTTCGAGTCCAGCAAGAACCATAAAATAAAAGGGGCATAAAAGGGGCATAAGTCTTAAACTTCTATATGAATCTGGTGCTTTTTCAAAAATGTTCTAAATCTATTAAGGCTTATGTATCAATGTTTTAGGATACTTTATGAAAATCAAATATATTTATATCAGAAAGACGCAGTTAAATAATTATAGCTATTAAGCATTAAACACCGTAATTTTACGGTGTTTTTTTTTGTCTGTCATTAAAATAAAAAACATATCCCGGGATATGCTTTTTTAGATTTCCTTTGTAAAAAAAGATTCAGTGATAATTTCCCCTAAATTTTCTTGCTTAACAATTCCTGTGTCAGAAAAACCAAGTTTCTTGTAAAAGTGAATGGCATTTTCATTGCTACTTAGTACCCACAGACCAACTTTTGGATAATTCTTTGTTGAAAGTTTTTCTAAGGCGAATTCAAGCATTTTTCGACCTATTTTATGTTTTTTATAGGAGTCAAGTAAGTATATTCCATGAATTTCACCAAAGTTTTCTTCAAAAGAATTATTCCGAAGAGGACCCCAACCGCAAAAACCAATAATTTTGCCTTCAACAATGGCAACCACTGTATTTGAACAAAGATTATTTTTAAAAATATTAATGCTTGATTCAAGCGTTCTGTTTTTTAAGAAAGTTTCTGGGAGAAGTTCAGTGTATGTTTCTAACCAGGCTTTATAGTGAACAAAAGCAATTTGCTCATAATCATCTGGGAGTGCTTTTCTTAGTATTACTTTCATTGTCAGACCCTTAATCTTTTTTTTATATTATATCATTTATCAAGAATGATATTCAAAAAAATGAAAAAGCCAAATAGTGATGTTTTCTGCCTTATTTTTTTGTTATACTATTGAATATAAAAAAGTCGGAACGAAGAGGAGGGGAAAATGTTAGCTAAAAAAAACTATCAGTCACCTTTAGGAGAAATAACGCTTTTAAGTGATGAAACTTATTTATTAGGAGTGTGGTTTAAAGAGCAAAAATACTTTGCGGCCAATTATGATTTAAATCAGGCAAAAGAGGATAAGAGTCTTCCAATTATTAATGCTATAGAATGGTTGGACGCTTATTTTAAAGGAGAAAACCCTGATTTTAAAAAAATAAAATTGAAACCAGAAGTAACGGAATTTAGAAAAAAAGTACTCAAAATATTAAGTGATGTCCCCTATGGTAGTCTAATTACTTATAAAGAAATATCAAATCTTCTTCAGGTTAATGAAGAGAAAAAAAGAAATATGTCACAGGCGGTTGGTGGAGCAGTTGGACATAATCCACTTTCAATCATTATCCCTTGTCACCGAGTTGTGGGGACTGATGGTTCCTTGACAGGATACGCTGGTGGACTAGAGAAGAAAAAAACTCTTTTGACACTTGAGCAAGCACATTTAAAAAAATAATTGGAGTTTTCATTTGGAAATTACTGACGAAACTTGGGAAATCATTAAAAATAATGATAAAAACTTTGATAATAAATTATGGTATGGCGTAGCAACGACTAAAATATTTTGTCGACCTTCCTGCGTCTCTAGACTCCCAAAAAGAGAGAATGTAAGTGTTTTTCAAGCAGGCGAGCAAGCCTTAGAAGAAGGTTATCGTCCTTGCAAAAGATGTCGACCAATGGATAAAATTGTACCAAATGAGGTTTGGGTAGAAGAGATTGATTTACTTTTAAAAAATCATTATGATGAGGACTTGAGTCTTGAGGAGCTTGGACAAAGACTTCATGGTTCTTCGTCTTATCTTCGCCATATTTATAAAAAAATAAAAGGGTTAACTCCACAGCAAGAACTAACAAGAATAAGACTTGAGCAAGCAAGAATACGATTGCTTAAAGGAAATGAAGCAATCTCTGAAATTGCGCGTGCCGTTGGAATGATGAATACTCCTTATTTTATAAAATCTTTTAAAAAGCACTATGGACTTGCTCCCAATCAATACCGTAAAGAACATAAGAAAATGTAGAGGATAAATTAATGATAGAAGAAAATTTTGTTCTGACAGAAGAGCAAGTAAAAAGGTATTTGGAAAGATTGCATATGTCTTATCCAATTGAACCCACTATAGAAAATTTACATGCCTTACAATTTAATCATTTAAAATATATTCCCTATGAAAACTTAAATATTTTATTTGGACAAGCAATTTCATTGAATGGTCAAGATTTATATGAAAAAATTATTGTAAGAAAACATGGAGGCTTTTGTTTTGAAACGAATGCACTTTATCAGTGGTTACTAAAAGCTCTTGGCTATAAAGTGAGTTCTTATCACACTCGATTAATTGGTTTACCTAAAGAAGAACAATTAAATCGACATAGGATTATTCGGGTAGATTTTGGGGATTCTGCTTATATTACAGACGTTGGAATCAGAATTGCTCTTTCTCGCAAAGCCCTTCTTCTTGAAGAAAATACAATTCAAAATGATGGTTATTCTGATTTTAGATATCTGGCAGCACCTTCTCAAGGCTGGATAATGCAGTATAAGCGGAATAATCATGAATGGGAAGATGTATTTGCCTTTCATGAGAAAGTAGAGTTTGAAAAAGATTTAATCATGGCAGCATTCTATTGTGAAAAACATCCAGATTCACCTTTTAGACAAGAACCACAGTTATCTATATTTACTGACAGTGGACAAATTACCATTGCTAACGACCTTTTAGTCATCAGCGAAAATTCCAGAATCATCAAGAAGCAAAAAATCTCTGACAGAGATTTTGAATATTATTGTAATGACTATTTCAACCTTAATTTAAGTGATTTTAAAAAAGTTGAAAGATAAATAAAGTGGAAAAGATAGGAGAAAAAAACTCTTATTTTTTTATCCCTAAAATTGCCTAATTTATCCCAGACTTTTGGTCAGTACTTTTGATAGATTGAGTTAAAATAGCAATATGAAAATAAAAAATATAAAAAAATCCTATGGTAACAATCAAGTGCTAAATGATATCAATTTTGAATTAAAAGCTGGCGATAAGGTTGCTTTATTAGGTAATAACGGTGCGGGAAAATCAACATTAATGAATATTATTAATGGAAATGTCAAGGCTTCTTCAGGAAAAATTGAATATGGCAAAATGAAACCGACTTCCAATAATACTGGTTATATCATGCAAAATATGACCTTACCTCCTGATGCTTTAGTCAGTGAAGTTTTAGCTTTGTTTTCAAATGATGAACAATCTAAAGAATATGGTTTAAAACTGGTCAAAGAATTTAAAATGGAATCCTATTTAAAGCAAAGATTTTCAAATTTATCTGGTGGTCAAAAACAAAAACTCTTTTTAGTATCTGCACTACAAAATAGTCCTGAATATTTCTTTTTGGATGAAATTACAACGGGTCTTGACAGTGAGAGCAGAGGAGAGCTTTTTAAATTTTTATCTTCAAATTTGAAAGTGAAAAATTCAACTTTACTTTTGGTAACCCATTATTTAGAAGAAGCATTGCAATTATGCGACCGATTTATCATTCTTAAAGATGGAAAAATTATTGCAGATTTACAAAAATCAGATTTAATTCAAGAAGAATTTTCTTTTGTTGAATTTTTAGTAGAAGTTCCAGAATTTGAAGCCTATAAACTAAAAGAAAAACAGTACAAATTACCAAAGGAATTGGCTGAACAAGCCATCATTGAATTCAATAAAGAACTTGTTTTATATCAAAAGACTTACCGTATCAACTTGGAGGAACTATTATCATGAAATTTCTAAAATATTTTACATTTGAACTACGTTTACGCTATCGGAATCCTTCACAAATTTTCTTTGTATTTATCTTTCCCTTATTTTTAATGTTTGCTTTTTCATCAAGTTTTGGAAAAAGCATACCACATTATATTGAAAATAATATTGCATCAATATTATTATACAGTGTTCTATCAGCTAGTTTGACTTCACTGTCAGTACAAATTGCTGATTATCAGTCTGGAAAAATTTATCAATTATTTGTCCAAAGAGGAATAAAAAAATTATTTTATATTATTGCACAAATTGTTAGTTTTATGATTATTATCTTTTGCTCAACGCTTGTTATTCTAGTAGTTGCTCATTATGCTTATGATTATGAGTTTCCTAAGTTGAGTTTATTAATTCTTTTTTATCTAAAACTTTATTTATATTCAATTCCATTTTGTTTATTAGCAATGATTATTGGACTTCTTGCTAAAAATACGGCAACAGCAAGTGCGATTGCTATGCCTCTGATGTTTCTTTCCTTCTTCTTTTCAGGAATGATGATTCCGTTAGCACAACTTTCAGGAGGAATTCGTAAGATTGCTGACAATTTTTTCCTCACTCAGCTACTTTCTGATTTAAACCATACATTAACTTCCAACTATACAGTCGTTCCAAATTGGTCAAGAATATCTTTAAGTGTCGGATTGATTTGTCTCTTAGCCCTATTAGTTTATCGAAGAAAGGCCTAAATACTTTAGCTTTTGTCAGTTAAATAATTGTTTAAGTGAGTATTTATTTATATAATGAAAAAGTGAAATTAAAAAAACAAATTGACCCTAATATAGAAGAAGCGGAAATTGTCATTGTTGCTCGAAGGCAAGAAGAATTTTCGGCTATTGTAAAAGAATATCATTTAGAAGATTTGTCTTCTATAGATAACGAAAAACTCTATTTGGCAACAAATAAAGGTTTTGAGATTGTTAATATCAGAGAGATTTTATATTTAAAATCAGAAAAAAATTATCTAGATTTCCATATGACGGATGGAGTGATAAGAGTAAGATCTCCTCTCTATTTTTATGAGAAAAAATTGGCTTTGAATTTTATTAAAATATCAAGAAATACTCTGGTTAATTTTGAACAAATAAGGCGCTTGGAAACAGACTTTGTTTACGGAGTATTGCTTTATATCGGAGATGAAAAGTTGCCTGTCAGTCGTAGATACTTGGCAAATATCAACAAGAAGTTAGAAGAAGGAGCTAAAAAATGAAATATGTAATTTCGGGACTCAAAGGTGCCTTCATTGCTATAGTATGTGGAGTCTTGCTTACTTTGTATTTTGGTGGAGAAATTGATTTTGAATCAATGACTCTAATTCTTGTTTATGGTTTTGTTCAGGGGGCCATGTCTAAATTGATAGATGAATATGTCACAATTGCCTTGCTTGAATTTATTAGTCAAGTTTTAGCGAGTTATTTGCTGGCCTGGGTTTACTTATTAGTTAATGCTTGGATTCTCGACAGTTCGTGGCAACATCATATTTGGAGTTTTACTATTACTTGGTTGCTCATTTTTATTTTGGTATATCTTTATTCAATCGTCAGAAATCGGCGAATTGTCAAAAGATTTAATAGACAGAAATAGCGAATGTCAAAAGTTTTTTATGGTAATTTAATCATCATTCTTATATTTTAGTCAAACTTTTCGGTATTTTTTGTGTTAAAATAAGATTGATTTTTAAATATTAAGGATAAAAAATGATATATTTTGATAATTCTGCTACAACAGCAGTTAATCCAATGGTTTTACGAACTTATACAGATGTTGCAACAAAAATTATGGGAAATCCGTCAAGTCTACATGGTTTGGGGACAACAGCGACGAGATTATTAGAGGCTTCTAGACGACAAATTGCTGAACTGTTGGGAGTCGATTCACGAGAAATATTTTTTACAAGTGGAGGGACTGAAGGAGATAATTGGATTTTAAAAGGTGTCGCTTTTGAAAAGCGTCCTTATGGTAATCACATCATTGTTTCTAATGTAGAGCATCCAGCTGTAAAAAATACAGCAGAATGGTTAAAAACGCAAGGTTTTGAAGTTGATTTTGCACCTGTTGATGGGGATGGTTTTGTTATTGTTTCTGAGCTTGAAAAATTGATTAGAGATGAAACGATTTTAGTTTCAATCATGGCAGTCAATAATGAGGTCGGAACCATTCAACCGATTGGCGAAATTTCTGACCTACTTGCTGATAAGCCAACAATTTCTTTTCATGTAGATGCAGTACAGGCCATTGGTAAAATTCCATTAGAGGCTTGGTTGACAGAGCGGGTAGATTTCGCGGTTTTATCTGCTCATAAATTTCATGGGCCACGTGGTGTGGGAATTGTTGTTGCAAAAAAAGGGAAAAGATTGACTCCACTTTTACATGGGGGAGGTCAAGAGCATAATTGGCGTTCGACTACAGAAAATTTAGCTGGAATTGCTGCGACTTCTAAAGCCCTTCGTTTAGCTTTAGATGATGATGACTTTAAACGTCAAAAAGTACGAGCAATGAAGCAGGTGATTTTAGAAGAGTTAGAAAAGCATCGAAAAGTTCATGTTTTTAGTAAAGTGGAGAATTTTGCTCCTAACATTTTGACCTTTGGGATTCGTGGGGTTAGAGGTGAGGTCGTTGTTCACGCTTTTGAACAACATGAAATCTATATTTCGACAACCTCAGCTTGTTCTTCAAAGAAAAATGCGGCGGCTGGAACTTTAGTTGCGATGAATGTCCCTTCAAAATTAGCAACAAGTGCGGTCAGAATATCTCTTGATTCAACGAATAATATGGCTGAAGTTGAACAATTTTTGACTGTTTTTCGACAAATTTATCAAGAATTAGAAAAAGTAAGTGGTTAAATATTTTATAAAAGTGATTTGAAGATAATTTCAAATCACTTTTCTTACCCAAATCTTAAATTGTTCTTATTAAGTTATCATTAAACTTGAAGTGGTATAACTAGATATGGAAAAAAGAACAAGAGATTATAAAAAAAATGGCTCTAAAAAAATGAGTAAACAAGGGAAAGTACTTATTCTAGCTTTATTAGCATTTCTAATTTTCTTTGTTGGCTTTAAAATATATCATAGTAAAGATGTTCAGGCTTCAACAATTAAATTGGTTAATAAATCAAATGAGACTTATGCTTACTCTGGGTCAAAAAAATTAACTGGTCTTCAAAAAATTAATGGGAATAATTATTATTTTGATTCAACAACAGGTGTGATGAAGACAGGTTTGATGACTTTGGATGGTGGAACGGTTTATTTCAGTCCACAAACGGGAAAAATGGTTTATGGATTACAAAAAAATAATGGTTATTATTACTATTTCACAAAAAAGACGGGTAAAGATGATGTGGTTAAAGCTTATGAAGCGGTGGCCAGCCAATTGAAATCTGATAATTCAGTGATTGAAAAAACAATTTCATCAGGAATGAAACTGGTTGGAAAAAGTCCATATGTTTATGGTGGAGGGCGCACTGATGCTTCGGTAGCTGCCAATGAATTTGATTGTTCGAGTTTTATTGCTCAAATGTTCCGGTTGGGCGGGCAATCTTTGGTTTATCAATTTGCGGCTTCAACCTCTTTGCTAGCTCAAACTGGCGAGGCTGAAGATTGGTCAGATAAGGCGCGTGGTGATTTATTAATTACAGCTGACGATGCAAGTGAGGATGAGCAACATGCGGCTATCTATCTTGGCGGAGGATTTATTCTACATGACTCAACAAGTACTGATGGAGTGAGCATTAGTCGTTTAAATCAGGTCATCAATAAGAAAGTTTTAGGGACAATGACTTGGGGACAACTTTTTGAGCCAGGACATGTTCGTCGTGAAGTTTAAAATTTACTGACAGAATAAAAAAATTTACTGACAAAAATCTGTCAGTAAATTTTTTTATTATTTAGTGATTTCAGCATGACGTAAATCAAAAATCATGGCTGAGTTATAAGTTGAAATTCCTTTAAGTTTTGGATTTAATAATAAAGAAACAGATTCAGTGGCTAAGGGATTGACATTAGCGGCCTCATATAGTGCATTCTCAGCATCTTTATAATGAGCATAACGTTTATCAGCTGACAGAACGTCAGGAGCTGTAGTCGCTGCTTGATAGGCTTTATCAAAGTTAGGGTTTTTGACTAATCCATGATTCATTGTACTTCCTGATACAAAATTCATCAAGAAATCAGAGGGTTCATTGTAATCTGCACCCCAACTTGTCAGTAGAATTTGGAAATTATTATTTTGAGCATCTTTTTGACGTTGAGCTGAAGAAACGAGTTTCTCATTAATGGTTAAACCTGGTAAATCTTTTTCGAGATTGCCTTTAAGATAGTCAACCGCTGCCTTGGCAAAGGAATTGTCATTTGCTCCTTCAAGTTCAAGAGTAATTGATGTTTTTCCTAATTCTTTTAAACCTTCATTAAAAAGTTCAGCGGCTTTTTTGGCATCATATTTATAAGGTTGGGCAGCGTAAGTTGCGAAATCTTCTCCATTTGGTGCTTGATCTAATTTTTTAGGAGTCACTGTATTCGTAATTGAAAAACTTGGCGCCGCAATTTCTAACAAGTTTTTTCTATTTGTCGCTAAGTTTAAAGCTTGACGAATTTTTAAGTTTGAAAGTTCGGGAACTTTACCAGATTGATTGTATTCTAAAACATCAATTCTTGGTGAAGTTAGTGCTTTATAATCTTTATTTTTCTTATTTGCAGAAACTAATTCCGGAGTGGCCAAATTAGCGACGTCAAGTTTTCCAGATTTGAAAAGATTAACAGCGGTGTTAGGATTATTTACAATTTGATAAGTTGCTCCAGAAAGCTTAACATTTTTGGCGTCATAGAATTGATCATTTTTTACAATTGAAAAAGTTTCATTTGAACCAGTCCAATTATTTTTTCCTTTGACAAATTTGAAAGCACCATTATAAAGACTGGTGTCTGAACTTGTTCCGTATTTATTTCCCATCTTTTTAACGAAAGCTTCATTGACAGGATAATAAGCTGGAAGTGTCAGCAATTTATTGAAGTAAGGAGTAGGTGTTGCTAAAGTGATGACTAATTTCGTATCAGATTCAGCTTTAATTCCAAGAGTATCAACTGGTTTTTTACCAGTCATTATTTCGCTGGCATTAGCAACAGGTGTTAAGGCATATGCGTATTGCGAACCAGTTTTTGGGTCAACGGTTCTTTGCCAACCATAAACAAAATCAGCAGCCCTTAATTTAGCACCGTTTGACCACTTTAAACCGTCACGCAAAGTTACATTATAAGTTTTGCCATCTTTTGAAATGTCAATTGATTTTGCCAAATCGTTGACAACTTGCGCTTTGGGATTCCAACGGACAAGTCCAGCATCAACATTGAGAAGAACATCAATGGAATTGACGTCAGCAGCCATGCTAGTGTCAAGGGTTAAAATATTGCTTGCAAAGCTGTATTTGGCTTCTTGAGCGGAATCTTCAGATTTACTGACAGAATTTCCACAGGCTGTCAGTAAAAGGGCAGCAGAAAGTGAAATTACAGAGAAAGCAAAAATTTTTGATTTATTCATGAAATTGTTTTTTTCCTTATTAAAATTTTCCAAGAGCAAAGCGCTCCCAAAATAACTTTACCCTAAAATAGTGAAATATAAAAATATGTTGTTTGGATTTTAGATAAAAAATACTGACAGGAAAATCAGAAAATTTTGTCAACCTTTTTAGCTGATTTATCTTCTCAAATTTCTGTCAGTAACTTTTTTACTTTCTGTCAGTGAAAATTATTTATTTTTCAGACTCAAAATCATAAAGAGCCGTTGATAAGTAGCGTTCTCCATTATCAGGAGCAATCGCTAACACTTTTTTACCCTTACCTAATTTTTTAGCTACTTCAAGGGCAGCATAAATGGCTGCGCCCGAAGAAATTCCAACTAAAAATCCTTCTTTTCCTCCAAGATGACGAGCCGTTAAAATGGCATCATCTCCTTTGACCCGAATGATTTCATCATAAGATTTAGTGTCAAGATTCCCAGGAATAAAACCAGCAGAAATACCTTGGATTTTATGTGGACCAGCAGCCTCACCCGAGAGAATAGCAGATTCATCAGCTTCGACAACATAAGTTTTGATAGTTGGATTTGCTTTTTTGAGGGCATGCGAAACTCCTGTTATCGTTCCACCAGTCCCTGCACCTGCCACAAAGGCATCAAGTCCAGTTGGCCCAAAAGCATCAATAATTTCAGCTCCTGTTGTTTTTTCATGAATTTCAGGATTTGCGGGATTTTCAAATTGCATGGCAAGAAAATAACCTTCTGTTTCTGAGAGTTCTTTTGCCTTAGCAATTGCTGCTTTCATTCCACCACTAGCTGGTGTTAAAACTAATTGAGCCCCGTAAGCTTGAATCAATTTGCGACGTTCAAGTGAGAATGACTCTGGCATGACAATGACAACTTTGTAACCCAAAGCAGAACCAACGAAGGCGAGTCCAATTCCTGTATTTCCAGAAGTCGGTTCAACGATTGTTCCACCAGGTTTTAAACGTCCGTCGGCCTCAGCCGCCCGAATCATTGCAAGGGCAATCCGGTCTTTCACAGAACCACCAGGATTGAAAGCTTCAAGTTTGACATAGACATCAGCACTCTCTGCTGGAACATGTTGAAGTTTAACAATTGGAGTTTGTCCGATTAATTCAGTAATGTTATCATAAATTTTAGTCATTTTTTCGCTCCTTTTACTTTATTATAGCTCAAATAAAAAAATTTGCCTCCTAATATTATAATCATGGCTCTAAAAAAAATTTATGATGTGAAATTTAAAAAATAATAAAGAAAAGACTTTACAAATCGCCAGAAAATTTTTATACTAGTAAGTAACAATAAAAATACAATTGGCATATTTTAGTCAAAAAATTATCTAATATTAAAGAGGAGACTCGATGAAACAGAAACATAAATTAGCGCTTGGTGCGTCAATTGTTGCTTTGGCAAGTCTTGGTGGGATTAAAGCACAAGCTGCATCCGTTCAAGAAATTATTAACGCTGCGGTACCAGTGGCAAATGACTACGGACTTTATCCATCAGTAATGATTGCCCAAGGAATTTTAGAATCAAGTGGTGGACAAAGTGCCTTAGCAAGCAATTATAATAATATTTTTGGAGTTAAATACACTTCTGGCACACCTGTTTATCTACCAACACAAGAGTATTTGAATGGAACAATGACAAATGTTGTTGAACCCTTCCAAGCTTATAGCTCAGTTTATGACGCATGTGTTGCCCAAGCTAAAATGTTACGTGCTTCATCATATTATTCTGGGGCTTGGCGTGAAAATACAAGTTCTTACTTAGATGCGACAGCTTGGCTTGAAGGACGTTATGCCACAGATCCAACTTATGCTTCTAAATTGAATAGCGTGATTTCTGAACTTGGTTTAAGTGTTTATGACCAAGGAGGAGAAATATCAGGAGGAACTGCTGTTACAACTAGTTCATCAGCCTCAACAAATTCAGCTGGCACATACAAAGTACAAGAGGGAGATTCATTATCAGCAATCGCTGCTCAATATGGTACAACTGTTGATGCACTTGTGTCAGCAAATAGTTTAGAAAATGCGAACGATATTCATGTAGGAGAAGTTTTGCAAGTTGCTGGTGCTAGCACAACTACAACTACAACAAGTACCAATACAACTTCCAATGTATCGTCAAGTTCTACTTATACCGTCAAATCGGGAGATAGTTTATATTCGATTGCGGAACAATATGGAATGACGGTTTCATCACTGATGTCAGCCAATGGAATTTATGATGTTAATTCAATGCTTCAAGTAGGACAAGTATTGCAAGTAACTGTAAGTACTAGTGCAACAACTTCAAACACAATGACTTCAAACAGTTATACAATTCAAAATGGTGACAGCATTTATTCAATTGCCACAGCAAATGGTATGACAGCTGACCAATTAGCAGCCCTCAATGGATTTGGAATTAATGACATGATTCATCCAGGACAAACAATTAGAATTTAAATAAAAAAGTTACTGACAATAGAATCAGTAACTTTTTTTTATTGGAAAAAAGGATTATTTTGTTTTTCAGTACCAATACTTGTTTTTGGACCATGACCAGGAAAGACTTGAGTATTTTCATCAAGTGTGAAGAGCTGTTCACGAATTGATTTTAAAAGTTGCGCTTGATTTCCAGTAGGTAAATCCCAGCGTCCTATAGCATTCTTAAAAAGTGCATCTCCACTAAATACAAAAGACTCATTTTCCAATGTAAAAAGCAGACTTACTCCACCAATAGAATGTCCCGGCGTTTCGAGCACTTGAAACTTGAAAGCACCAATATCGTAAAACTGATTAATTTCATAAAAATAATCAGCTTCAGGGCCAGTCACAGCAGTTCCTAGGAAAAAGAGTGATGCATTTAATTTAGGATTTTTCATCCATTCTTTTTCATCTGAATGAAGGTAGATAGGAACATCAGGAAAATGTTTCCTTAGTTCATTCAGTCCGATAATGTGGTCGAAATGAGCGTGTGTCAGTAAAATAGCGGAGATTGTTTTGTCAGTAATTTTAAGACGTTCAAGAAGTGCTGACGAATCACTTCCAGGATCAATAATGAGATGTGAAGTAGAATTGCTCAGGAGATATGTATTCTCCTGAGCAATTTTATTAACAATTTTTTCAATTTTCATTTAGTTATCATTAGCGGAGGATTGACTTATTGTTTGACCAGAACTATCTGTCTTAACAAGAGCAGTTCCTTCTTGACTAACACCCTCAGGCATTGTCCATGTCGCAACAGATGAAGGATCAGGAGTAAGTTGAGTCATCATAGATGAGAAAACTTTGGTTGCAATCTGAGTACTTGTACCATAAATTGGCGTCATTCGATTTGAATAACCGGTCCAAACAGCCATTGAATACTGAGGAGTATAACCAACAAAGTTTTCGTCTGGAGAAACCATTGAGCCAGCAAAACCTGGAACAGAACCATATTTTTCATTAATTTGAGTCATTTCACTATCTGTATAGTTAGATGTACCAGTTTTCCCAGCAGCTGCTAAGCCAGGAACAGCTGCATAAGAACCTACAGATTGAGAAAGTGGTAAAGTTAAAACACTTTGGAGCATATTGGTCATGATATAGGCTGTTGAAGCTTGCATTGCCCGTGAACGAGCTGGTTTGTACTCAACTGTTCGACCATCAGGGAAAACAACTTTGGAAACATAATAAGGCTTGGTGTAAATTCCTCCATTTGAGAAGGCAGCATATGCAGCAGCCATTTGTTCGGAACTTGCTCCACCGTTTTTCGTGCTAGTATTACTAGAAATAGCATTAGAATATTGCATTGGATCCAAATTAATCCCTAAACCGTTAACAAATTTACTAGAATTATCTAGTCCAACATTTATTAAAGTTTTTACAGCTGGGATATTTCTTGAAAGTGCCAGAGCACTTTTGACAGTCATTGAACCAAAATAAGTATTATCCCAGTTTTTTAAAGGTGTTCCACCTGGATAAGTAGTTGGGGAATCAGAAACATAATCATTAGTTGAAGTATAAATATTGTTTTCAAAAGCTGGACCATAGTCAACAATTGGCTTCATGGTCGAACCCCAATCTCGGTCTGTTTGCACGGCTTGGTTAAAGCCAAAAGTAACATTGCTTGGTTGATTGCGACCACCAATTTGTGCAATTACAGCACCTGTTTTGACATCGGTAACAGTTGAAGCAACTTGCATTGTATCATCTGGATAAGTGATATAGTTACCAGTGTTAACAATGTTATATAAATTTTGTTGGGCTGTTGTATCAAGAGTAGTATAAATTTTAGCTCCCTCAGTCAAAATATCATCTCCAGCCAAAGTTTTAGCTTGAGCAATTGCCTGTTTGAGGAAATTATCAGCATAACTTGGAATAGTTACACTTGGTTTTAAAGTTTGAAGCCCATCATCAATTGGGGTAGCCAGAGCTTTCTTTTCTTCTTCCGGTGTAATCTTGTCATAACGACGCATTGCACGGATAACCATGTCACGGCGCCATTTAGCAGAAGTAGGATTAGTATATGGATTGTAAGTATTAGGAGCTTGAGGCATTCCTGCAAGTAGGGCAAGTTGAGCGATTGAAAGCTGAGTTAAATCTTTACCATAATAGGCTTGGGAAGCAGTTCCCATTCCATAATAACCATTTGCCATATTAACCTTATTAACATAAGCTGTAAAAATTTGCTCCTTGGTCCATTTTTGGTCTAATTTTAAGGCCATCCAAGCTTCTTGAATTTTAACACTCAAAGTTTGGTCTGATTCATCAGTTGAGAAGAATGAAAGCTTAATGAGCTGCATATCAAGTGTAGAACCACCGTTTAAAGAACCACCTTTTAAATTATTAACAAAAGCTCCAGCAATACGAATGGGGTCAATTCCACGAGTATTGAAGAAACGATGGTCTTCAATAGAAGTAACCGCATTGACCAACATTACTGGAATATTATCAGTTTTAACTAGATTTCTTTGTTCAGCTCCTAAAGTTGCCACCACTTTTTCGCTAGAGTCATAAACTTTAGAAGAAGGTTTAGATTCAAGTTTGTCCAAAGTGAGTGCAGGTGCATCCTTAGCATAATAAACGAAAACGGCGCCCCCAGCGGCTAGGGCTAGGATAATTAAAGAAAAGAAAGCAATTAAAAATAATTTTACTGCCGTCCACATTTTAGATTTGGCGGAACCGCGTTTTGTACGTTTTTTTTGTTTATTTTTCTTAGATTTAGTAGAAATTTTACTGTACCTCACAAAGTTTATTCACAATTTCTAGATAAGGAATTCTAGGAATGTGGTTCGTTTCAATTTTATAGCCATTTTCGCGAATATGAGAAAGCGGAATTGACTTTAAACCGCCTTTTTCGTAATAAAAGGTAATCAAACACGAAGATGGAAGAAGATATGTTTCATTTAGCCTTGCAAAGTGCAAGAGGACAAAAGCAATTCCCCCTTGAGCGAGAACATTATTCATGTGAACAATTTGATGCTCATGGAAATTCTTTAGAGGGAAAACAGTTTTTTGCTGTGTTTCTTTTGCTTCAAAGTCGATGTAGTGACCTTTATAGACTCCAGAATAGTCAGTGGTTGATGCTTGCCTGAAGTAGGCTTCTGTAATTTTTGCACGACTCCTTTGTGGATAATCTACTTTAACGATTTGAATTGGAGTTGGCTTTTTGTGGATAACTGCAAGTCCACGAGAAAGATAATACTCATTTGTTGCATTAATTTCAGCTTCAAAATTCATTCCCCGCTTCCCGAAGTCAACCATCCCTTTGGTTTTTGAGGTGCTTTTTTTAGTTACTGACAGCTCTGTCAGTGATTTTTTTTTCTTAGGAACAGTGCTGTAAGCTCGCGACCTTCCATTAGGATAATTAACCATTCTGTCTTCTACCTTTATAAAATTCTCAGTTAGTTATATAATGTCTATTATAACATAAATTTTACAAGGGGAAAATATTTATGAATTCACTACTAATCATGGGTTATACAAGTTTTGACCTAGGTATTTTCAATGAAAAAGACATAAAAGTATCAATAATAAAAAAAACAATCAGAAGAAAATTAATTAATTTTTTGGAGGAAGGCCTTCGTTGGATTATTTTTACAGGTAATTTGGGTTTTGAATACTGGGCGTTGGAAGTAGCAAAGGAACTTCAGACAGATTATGACTTTCAAATTGGGACAATTTTTTCTTTTGAAACACATGGCCAAAATTGGAACGAAAGTAATCAAGTTAAGTTGGCAGCTTTCAAGCAAGTAGATTTTGTGAAATATGCTTTTGAAACTTATGAAAGTCCAAGCCAATTCCGCCAGTACAATGATTTTATACTGGAAAACACCGAAGGAGCTTTTGTTTTTTACGATGAAGAAAATGAGACAAAATTAAAATATATGGTTGAAAAAATGAAACAAAACACTAATTATGAAGTTTATTTGCTTGATTTTGAAGATTTACAAGAAACTTTTGAAGAAATGAATGAGTGATTTGTAATTTTTAGAAGAAAATAATTGCTAAAAATCATAACGTTACTTTTTTTGCGATATTAATTTTGATATAATACTTAGCAGATGTAAATTAGTTTTTATCCAATGAGGAGAAAAATAAACTTACTGATAATTTTAAAAGGATGGGAAATAGGACTGTGATTGATTTATATTTGTCGCCATCATGTACCAGTTGCCGTAAAGCGCGCGCTTGGTTGCAAAGCCATAAGGTTCCCTTTGTAGAGCACAACATTTTGACACAACCGATGACAACAAACGATTTGCGTCATATCTTGACGAAAACGGAAAATGGAACAGAAGATATTATTTCGACACGGTCAAAAGTTTTTCAAAAATTGGCTGTGGATGTTGATAATTTGACTATTAATGAATTATTAGACTTGGTAACAGAATTTCCAAATCTATTAAGACGTCCAATTATTACTGACTCAAAACACCTACAAATTGGCTTTAACGAGGATGAAATTCGTGCATTTTTGCCACGTGAATATCGTCGAGCAGAAATGTTAAGTACAATAGATTAAGATTTAGGCAGCAAAATTTACTGACAACAATTCTGTCAGTAAATTTTTGCTGAATTTTATAGATTTTTTAGCCTGAACGGGCAGGAGAAACATGAAAGAAAATTATAATTATCCTCTTGATTTAAGTTGGAGTACTACTGAAATGACAGAAGTGCTCTCTTTTTTCAATCAAGTTGAAAAATTTTATGAAAGCAAAGTTGAAAAAGAAGTTTTTTTAGAATCCTATAATGCTTTCAAAAAGATTGTTCCCTCAAAAATGCAAGAAAAACAGCTTGGGCGTGATTTTGAACTAAGCAGTGGTTACTCACTTTATCATGCAGTCAAGGAGGTAAAAGCTAGTGGAAAACGATTTGTCAGTGCTGACAAGGCTTGAATTAGCTAAAGATTGGGTAAGAGATGCTGGAAATTTCTTAAAAGAAAATATAGCTGCTCCGTTGGAAATTACTGAAAAGACTCGCTATGATGACTTAGTGACAAATTTTGACAAAGAAGTCCAAGAACAAATAGTAGCCAATATTCTCCATCATTTCCCGGAAGATAAAATTTTAGCCGAAGAAGACGAAGAAAAAATAAAGTTCGATTCAGAAATTCCGCATCTCTGGGTCTTAGACCCAATTGATGGAACAACAAATTTTATTGTTCAAAAAGATAATTTTGCCGTGATGCTTGCTTATTATGAGTATGGTGTAGGTAAATTTGGTCTGATACTAGATGTCATGAAGGATAGACTTTATTGGTGTGATAGCCACAAAGCCTTTTGTAATCAAAAAGAATTGGAACTCAAAGAAAGACCTTTGGCTCAAAGTTTGCTTGGAGTGAATAGTTATATGTATAGGTCTAATAGTGGAGGCTTGTTAGATTTAAGCCAACAAACTTTAGGGGTTCGTATCATTGGTAGTGCAGGTATCAGCTATGGTCAGCTTCTGGAAGGAAAGATAATTGGTTATTTCAGTAGTCTTCAACCTTGGGATTATGCAGCTGGAAGTATTATTGCTGAAAGAATTGGCTATGTTACATTGACTATTTCGGGTGAAAGTCCCCATTTTAACTGTAGAGAGCGAGTATTCACTGCTCCCTCATACTTAGTTTCTGAAATACAAAAATACATCAAAAAATAAACAGAGTGAAATATTTCAGAAAAATGGAAGGTACTTTTGTGTTATAATCTAAAAATATAAAATAAAATTTAGAGGAAAAATAGGATTTAAATGATGGATAAAATAATTGTAAAAGGTGGGCAAACAAAACTTCAAGGTGAAGTTGAAATTGAAGGAGCGAAGAACGCCGTTCTTCCTCTTCTTGCAGCGACATTACTCGCTAGTGAGGGTGAAGTTGTACTTACTAATGTCCCTATTTTAAGTGACGTTTTTATGATGAATAATTTGGTAAATCATCTTGGGACTGCGATTAGCTTTGACCAAGAAGCAAAGAAAATTATTGCTAAATCAAATTCGGAAATAAAAACAACAGCACCATATGAGTATGTCAGCAAAATGCGTGCCTCAATCGTTGTTATGGGACCAATCTTAGCCCGCAACGGACAAGCACGCGTATCAATGCCAGGTGGATGTTCCATTGGATCTCGACCAATTGATTTACATTTACGCGGTTTTGAACAAATGGGAGCAACAATCACTCAAAATGCTGGTTATATTGAAGCTAAGGCTGATAAATTAAAAGGAGCTCATATTTATCTTGACTTTCCATCAGTAGGAGCTACTCAAAATCTTATTCTTGCTGCGACACTAGCTGACGGGACAACGACACTTGAAAATGCAGCACGTGAACCAGAAATTGTTGACTTAGCAAACCTCCTAAATAAAATGGGAGCAAATGTTAAGGGGGCCGGAACAGATACAATTATTATTAAAGGTGTTGAAAAAATGCATGGGGCAAACCATTCAGTTGTTCAAGATCGAATTGAAGCAGGAACTTTCATGGTTGCGGCCGCAATGACACAAGGTGATGTTTTAATCAAAGATGCGATTGCTGAACATAACCGTCCATTGATTTCAAAACTTAGCGAAATGGGTGTTAATTTTAGGCAAGAAGAATCTGGTCTTCGAGTTGTTGGGCCTGAAAAACTAAAAGCAACAAGCGTTAAGACTTTACCGCACCCAGGATTTCCTACAGATATGCAATCACAAATGACAGCTGCTCAAGCCGTTGCCGTGGGAGAATCAGTGATGGTAGAGACAGTATTTGAAAATCGTTTCCAACATTTGGAAGAAATGCGTCGTATGGGTTTGGAAGTTGATATTACTAGAAATACAGCCCTTATTCAAGGAAATTCAAATTTACAAGGTGCTGCGGTAAAATCAACAGATTTACGGGCAAGTGCTGCATTGATTCTTTTGGGATTGGTTGCCAAAGGGCAAACAACTGTTAGAAGATTAAGTCATTTAGACCGAGGCTACTATAAATTCCATGAAAAATTAAAAGCTCTGGGAGCTGATATTATTCGTGTAGAAGACGAAGACGGAGAAGGCTAATGTTTAAGAAAACCATAAAATTTTTAGGACTAAGACTCTCTATTATTATTTTTGTTATAGTTCTACTAGTTCTTGCCGCCGTTTTAGGACTTATGGTTGGTTATGGTTTTCTAGGTGGAGGAAATCCTTCCAACGTTTTCAACCATAATTTATGGAAAGAAGTTATGGATAAACTTAGTCCTGCAAAATAATAAAAGACTTGATTCGGAAGAATCAGGCCTTTTATTTTGTTAAAAAATTACGATTTATAAGTCAAAAAAGCTAGTCTTTCTTGAAATATAGCGGATTTTATGCTATTCTTGAAAGGTATGAATTTCTGAGCTCAGGCTCAAAATAAGGAGAAAAAAATGACTGTAAGTTTTGAAAAAACTAGTGATACTAAAGGTACACTCTCATTTTCAATTGACCAAGAAACAATTAAAACTGGGCTTGACAAAGCCTTTAATAAAGTAAAAGCTAACATTAGCGTTCCTGGTTTCCGTAAAGGTAAAATCAGCCGTCAAATGTTTAATAAAATGTACGGTGAAGAAGCACTTTTTGAAGAAGCTTTAAACGCTGTTCTTCCAACTGCTTATGATGCAGCTGTAAAAGAAGCTGCTATCGAACCAGTTGCACAACCAAAAATTGATGTTGCAAAAATGGAAAAAGGCTCTGACTGGGAATTGACTGCAGAAGTTGTTGTAAAACCAACAGTTTCACTTGGTGACTACAAAGACCTTACAGTTGAAGTAGAAGCAACAAAAGAAGTTTCTGACGAAGAAGTTGAAACACGCTTGACTAACTCTCAAAACAATTTAGCTGAACTTGTAGTAAAAGAAACTGCTGCTGAAAATGGTGATACCGTTGTTATTGACTTCGTTGGTTCAGTTGATGGTGTTGAATTTGAAGGTGGAAAAGGTTCTAACCATAGCCTCGAACTTGGTTCAGGTCAATTCATTCCAGGATTTGAAGAACAACTTGTTGGAACTAAAGCTGGTGAAACTGTAGAAGTAAAAGTTACATTCCCAGAAAACTATCAAGCTGAAGACCTTGCTGGTAAAGAAGCACTTTTTGTTACAACTGTTAATGAAGTAAAAGCAAAAGAATTGCCAGAACTTGATGATGAACTTGCTAAAGATATTGACGAAGAAGTTGAAACTTTGGATGAGCTTAAAGCTAAATTCCGTAAAGAACTTGAAGAATCAAAAGCAGAAGCTTATGATGATGCTGTAGAAACTGCTGCAATCGAAGCTGCTGTTGCTAATGCCGAAATCAAAGAAATTCCAGAAGAAATGATTCACGAAGAAGTTCATCGCGCTATGAACGAATTTCTTGGTGGAATGCAACAACAAGGAATCTCTCCAGAAATGTACTTCCAAATTACTGGAACTTCTGAAGATGATCTTCATAAACAATATGAAGCAGACGCTGACAAACGCGTGCGTACAAACTTGGTAATCGAAGCAATCGCTGCTGCTGAAAACTTTACAACTTCAGATGAAGAAGTAAAAGCAGAAATTGAAGATCTTGCTGGTCAATACAACATGCCTGTTGAACAAGTTGAAAAACTTCTTCCAGTTGATATGCTTAAACATGATATTGCAATGAAAAAAGCAGTAGAAGTTATTGCAACAACAGCAAAAGTAAAATAATTTCATATAATAATAAAAAAATAAGTGTCAGTAACTACTGGTACTTATTTTTTTATTATTAATTCGAATTTTGAGTGAGATTTAGTTCATGGATTTATCATAATAAGTGAAAAAATTGATCCAATTATGAATATCAGTTATAAAAACTGTAGACCAGAAAACATGACAACCGTGGGGTTTTCCGGATGTAAGATAAAAAAAGTCGTAAAAGAGACAGTTAATTCTTGACAAGTTTAGTTAGGTTTGATAGAATATAATAGTTGTCGCAAGAGACGAGG